>NZ_JBITMW010000001.1:694264-1328202 GCF_044466585.1 Micromonospora sp. NPDC049359
GGGCGCCCCGGCCGCCGCCCCCGGGGCCCCCCCCCCCCCCGCCGGCCCGGGGGGGGGGGGGGGGGGGCCCCCCCCCCCCCCGCAACTCCCCCGCGCGCTCCAGCGCCGCGAGGAAGTCCTTGAGATCGGTGTACGGGAAGCCACGAGCCATGTCGCCCAGTCTCCCGCACCGGGTGCGGCGCGGCCCACGCCGGGTGCTGTGAGACCCGCGACGACCCCGGCGAGCCCCGGCCTGTCCGGTCGGGTTTCCGGAAATCGGGGTGTCCGGCGGCCTGGGACGGCCCGACTTCCGGAAACCCGAGTCGATCAACGTTCGAGCGCCGTGTCGCAGGCATGCGCGCCGTGCGCAGGCATGGCCGCCGGTCGAGCGGGTAGCCGGGCAGCCGGCAGACGGGGGCGGCGGATGGGTGGCGATCGGGTTCCGGCGGGGTTCACCGAGCAACGGGCACGGGTCGGTCGGATGACCATGAACTATGTCCGTGGTGGCAGCGGCCCACCGCTGGTGCTGCTGCACGGGTACCCGCAGTGCTGGTACATGTGGCGGCACCTGCTGCCCGAGTTGGGGCGGTCCTTCGAGGTGGTCGCGCCCGACCTGCGCGGCTTCGGGGACAGCGACGCCCCGGTCGACGGGTACGACAAGAAGAGCGTCGCCGCCGACCTGCACGGCCTGCTCGACCAACTCGGCCTGGTCAGTGACCTGCGAGTGGTCGGGCACGACCTGGGGACGATGGTGGCGTACGCGTACGCCGCCGCCCATCCCGACCGGGTGAGCCGGCTGGCGCTCACCGAGGCGCCGATCCCCGACGAGAGCATCTACACGTTTCCCGCGCTCACCGCGGCCGGGCCGGCGGTGTGGAACTTCGGCTTCTTCACGCTCGACAACGGGCTGCCGGAGGAGCTGGTCCGTGGGCGGGAGTCGCTCTGGGTGGACCGGTTCACCGACGCCCTGATGGTGCACAAGGGCAGCATCAGGGCGTCGGACATCGAGGAGTTCGCCGGCCACCTGCGCGACCCGGCGCACCTGCGGGCGAGCTTCGCCCACTTCCGGGCGTTCGACCGGGACATCGCCGACAACGCGACGTACCGGGCCACGAAGCTCACCATGCCGGTGCTGGCCGTCGGCGCGGCGGCCAGCCTCGGCGGCCAGGTCGCCGAGCAGGTACGCCGGTACGCCGACACCGTTCGCGGCGAGGTGATCGACGACTGCGGGCACTGGCTGTACGAGGAGCGCCCGGACGTGATGCTCGCCCTGCTGCGCGACTTCCTCGCGGCCTGAGCCCGAGCCCGGGTTAGGTCAGTGGGTGCGGACCACGCGGCCTGAGCAGGAGCCCTGGGGTCAGGGGGTGCGGGTCAGCTCGACGAAGGAGCGCCACGCGGCCGGGCTGAAGGTCAGCACGCCGCCGTCGCGGTCCTTCGAATCGCGGACGTGCACCCGGCCGGGCAGGTTGTCGGCGACCTCGACGCAGGCGCCGCTGTTGTTGCCGCTGCGGGTGGACTTGCGCCACTGAGCTCCGGTCAGATCCATGGCTTCACGATCTCCTCGAGCAGGTCGATGGACTGCTGCCGGGGCAGCGCGTCGCTGCGCAGACTCTCCCACCTTCCGAGCAGGGTCGCCACCTCGTTGTTCTCGTCGACGGCGGTGCCGCCGGTCTGGTTGTCGAGAAAACCGAGCCAACTGCCGTCGGCGGTGCGGCCCAGGATGAACGGCCCGAACATGCCGGCGTGCAGCCCGACCGCCTGGGGCAGCACGTGCACCCGGATGTGCGGGCGGCGGGCGCACGCCACCAGGTGCCGGAGCTGGCCGGCCAGCACCCCGGCGTTGCCCTCGGCGAAGCGTCGCAGGGCGGCCTCGTCGATCACGGCGGTGAGCTGCGGCGGGTGCTCCCGGTCGAGGATCGTCTGCCGTTCCAGCCGGGCGGCCACCAACTCCTCCACCCGCTCGGCGGTGAGCCCCAGGTCGAGCCGGAACACCGCGCGGGCGTAGTCGGCGGTCTGCAACAGCCCGGGAACCATCGTCGCTTCGAAGCACCGCAACTGTGTGGCCACCCGCTCGACCTCCAACCAGGGGCGGAACCACACCGGCTCGGCGTGCCGGCGACCCAGCTCGCGTAGCGAGACCAGCAGGCCGCCGGTGTCGAGCACCTCGTCGGCCCGGGTCAGGTACGCCAGGTTGGGCACCGTCGAGCCCACCTCGACCGAGGACACCATGGACGGTGAGTAGTGCGCCCGTTTGCCGTACTCCTCCTGGCTGAGCCCGGCCGCGAGCCGGGACCGCCGGAGCTGGTCTCTGATCATTTCCGCTGTGGACAGTGTCGTGGTCACCGCGCCTCACCTTCCGCTGCCGAGGAGGCCCATCGGCCCTTCTGGCGCAAGGTAGCGGAACCGCGACCCTGAGTCAGCCTCTGCCGGCATGTCGCGGTAACGCGGCTCGCTCAGGACACGGGCGGCGTCCAGGCGTGAGCGGCCAGCGGCGGGTCGAGCGGCGCGCGGGTGAGCCGGTTGGCGAAGGTGGACATGGTGTACGCCCCGACCCCGAGCACCACGTCCAGCGCCTGCCGGGGCTGGTAGCCGACCGCCAGGAAGGCTTCCAGTTCCTCGTCGGGCACCGCGCCCCGGTGCTTGAGCACGGCCAGCGTGAACTGGCGCAGCGCTTCCAGTCGCGGCTCGGGCAGCGTCGTGCCGGCGCGCAGCGCGGTGATCAGCGCGGCGCTCGCGCCGATCTCAGTGATCTTGCCGGTGTGCAGGGCCACGCAGAAGTGGCATTCGTGGGAGGTGGAGAGGGCCATGATGACCACCTCCCGCTCGACGGGCGCGAGGCTGGTCTGTTCGAATCCCGCACTGGCGGCGAGGAAGCCGTTGAGTAGCTGTGGCGACTCGGCAATCAGAGCCACCGCGCTGGGGAGCCAGCCGAATCGGCCGCGTACTCCCTCGATGGCCCGGCGTGCGGCGGCGGGTGCGGTCTCGGCGGTGTGGGTGGTGAAGACGGACATGGTTGCCTGCCCTAAGATAGTCAACGTGGTTGACGAAATAGTAAACGTGGTTGTCGAACATGGCAACCCCTGAGCCGTCCCGGCCCGGCTTCCAGCTCCCGCTGCTGCTGCTGGCCGGCTTCCGCACGCTGATCGACGACCTGCACGCCGAGTTGGCCCGCGAAGGGCACCCCGAGCTGCGCCCGCTGCACGGGTTCGTGCTCCAGGCCGTGGGCGTCGACGGCACCACCGCCAGCGAGCTGGGGCAGCGACTGGGCATCTCCAAGCAGGCCGCCGGCAAGACCGTCGACCGGCTGGTCGCCGTCGGCTACCTGGAACGGGTCGACGACCCCGCCGACGCCCGCCGACGGCTGGTCCGGATGACACCGCGCGGCGTCGACGGGCTCCGTCGCTCGGCCGAGATCTTCGATCGGCTACGGCAACGGTGGGCCGCGACCCTGGGCGAGGAGCGCGTGGCCGCGATCGAGGACGACCTGCGCACGATGGCCGCCACCAACTGGTTCCGCCTCGACATGCCGGGCTGGTTCGGCGGCTGACCGCGACCGAGCCCGGTTCGGCCGTTGATCGTGATCGACGGCCCGCTCGCGTGGGTGGGCCGTCGATCGTGATCGACACCGGATCGCCGATGTGGCGGCATCCGACGCCCGGCATTGCCCCCACGTCGGCGATCTGGAGTGGATCAAGGCCATCCGACGGTGTCCGCGCACCGATCGACTGATCGAAAACTGTCATAGGCGATCTCTAGGATCAGGGGTGCCGGTCGGGCTGAAGTGACGCCGACCGGTCCCCCTCACCAAGGAGATCGATGAGATCTGTGCGTGTATCACGGGGCAGGCTCCTGCGCGGCTTCACCGCGCTGGTCGTGGGCGCCGCGACGGTCGGTGTGGCCGCCACGCCGGCCCTGGCGCAGGACGATCCCGGCTGGGTCGAGGCCCTGCTCTACGACGCCACCGTCGGCGGCCCGGACGCTCCCGCTCGGGCGGTTCCGCTGACCCTGACCAGCACCGGCGCGGCCCAACCCCGGGTGACCCTCGACCTGACCGGCCTGGCCGGCGTCGCAACGGCCACCTTCCCCACCGCGTGTGTCACCGAGGGCACCTCGGTCACCTGCCCGATGCCGGCCGACGCCACCGAGGAGTTCGGCACGGTCACCGGCACGGTGCCGGTGGTGTTCCGGGCCGCGCCCGGCGCGGTCGACGGCGCGACCGGCACCCTGACCTACACCGCGCTCGGCGAGCAGACCGAGGTGTCCACCCAGCAGGCGACGATCACCGTGCGGTCCGGGCCCGACCTGCTCGACATGGTCGACGAGTACGTCGACGGCGTCGACGTGGGTGACACCCGCGCCGCCCCGGTGGCCGTGGTCAACGCCGGCGACCAACCGGCCGTCGACCTGCGGCTCACCATGCGCTTCCCGGTCGGCCTCGTCCCGGCCAGCTACCGCAACTGCCGCTACGGCACCGACCAGGTGCTCGCCACCGTGGTCGTCTGCACCGTGCGGGGCACGTTCGCGCCCGGCCAGCGGCACGAGCTGCGCGGCGGGCTCGCCACCACGGTCGGTCCGGCCACCCTCGGCGACAAGCGGATCACCCAGATCGTGGAGCCGCTGGCGACCGCCGGGCCCCTTCCGAGCGGTGTGCGACTCACGCACCGCGAGAGCGACCAGGCACTGCGGCTCCGGCCGGTCGGAAAGCCGCTCGGCGTGATCCCGGTCGAGGTCGACGGCGTCGGCGGGCAGACCTACCTGCGTGCGGTGCACGGCGCCTTCGACATCGTCGCCCAGGGCGCCGCCGTCACCGGTGCGGTCGGCGACACCGTCCAGGTCACCGTGGGCATCCGTAACGAAGGGCCGGGCGTGCCGGACGGCACGATCTCCGGCGACACGGTCGGCGCGTTCTACTTCACCCCGCCGGCCGGCATCACCGTGCTGGGCAGCCCGCGCTGCTCACAGACCGGCAGTGAGGAGGAGGAGAACGGCGACGACGCCCCGAAGACCTGGTACTGCGACGGGGGAAGGGCCGTGTTCACCGCCGGGACCAGCAACACGGTCACCTTCGACCTGCGCATCGACAGCCTCTCCGGGACGCCCGGCGAGGTCCAGCCGTACGGCCGCTACCCGCGGGTGGACGACAACCCGGGCAACGACGTCGCGCCGGTGACCGTCGGCTGACCGCACACGCCCTGACGACGCGGGCCGGTCACGGACGATTCCGTGGCCGGCCCGCGCTGTGTTGCCAGGTCAGTTCAGCCCGCCGTACGAGTGCAGGCCGGTGAAGAAGATGTTCACGCCGAACAGGTTCATCAGCATGGTGAGGAAGCCGAGCACGGCGATCCAGGTGGCCACGTTCCGCTTCACGCTGGGCGTGGCCCGCGCGTGCAGGTATCCGGCGTAGACCACCCAGGAGATGAACGCCCAGGTCTCCTTCGGGTCCCAGCCCCACGGCCGACCCCAGGCCGCCTCGGCCCAGATCGCGCCGGCGATCACCGCGAAAGTGAAGATCGGGAAGGCGAACGCGTGCAACGCGAACGTCAGCCGCTCCAGGCTCACCGCGGCGGGCAGCCGCTTGGCGAGGGTGTACGGGAAGCTCCGCTTGCCCTGCTCGAACCCGTTGCGCATGAGGAAGCCGACGGCCGGCACCGCGCCGAGCAGGAAGATGCCGGACGCGAACACGATGGTCGAGACGTGGATGACGAACCAGTACGAGTTCAGCGCCGGCACCAGCGGCACGATCGGCACGTACAGGACCAGCTCGGCGGTGGCCACCAGGAGCACCATGACCAGGGTGAGGAACAGCCCGAGCTTGCGCAGCGACGGCCGCTTCCAGAGCACCACCAGCCAGGCCGCGACCCCGATGAACGTCACCGTGAGCACGAACTCGTACATGTTGCCCCACGGCATGCGGTCCGCCGCGAGACCGCGGGTGACCAGCGCCCCGAGGTGCAGTACGGCGGCGAGGGCGGTGGCACCCACCGCGACCAGCCCGGCGATCCGCGCCCGGTCGGCCGAGCCGTCGACGGACGGCGGCACCGGTCCGGACGGCTCGGCGGTCACGCCGCCGGCACCGCCGACCCCGGCACCCACCAGCTCGCGAGCGGGCGACGCCACGGCGGCCCGGGTACGCGCGTTGCCCAACGCATACTCGACGGCGTGGCTGATCATCGCGATCAGATACGTCAGGATCGCGAAGGTCACCAGATTGTCGGAGAGCGCGGACATCACTCGGTCCCTTCTCGCACACCGGCCGGGCCACCGGATTCGGTGTCGGCACCGGCCCGCTCGGCCGCCCGTTCGTCACCGTTCACGGCGGCGACCAACTGGGCGAACTCGTCGGCGAACCCTGGATAGTCGGTGCGCGGCAACCCACCGGCCTCCATCAAGCTACTACCGCCTGTCGGAGATCCATCAGCGGGGTCGGCCGGCAGCACCCGGAACCACACCCGGCGACGCCGCCCGAACAGCGAGCCCATCAGCCCGACCAGCAGCACACCGCAGCTCACCAGCAACGGTGTCGAACCGGGATCGTGCCGGACGGAGAGCGTCACGTACCGCTCAGTGCCCAGGAACTCGACGGTGGTGCCGTCGTCAAGCGTCCACTTCTCGCCCTTGCGGAGCAGCTTGCTGCCGACTTCCTTGACCTTGCCGTTGCGCACCTGCCGCTGGTCGAGCTGGTAGACCGAGCCGGGGATACCGGCGTCCATGCCGAGGTTGCCCCGGTAGGCGACCAGGTTCAGCGCCGGGTTGCGCTCGGTGGGGTACTCGGAGCGGACGAACGGCGGCTGCTGCGGCGCGGTGGGCAGGTAGATGCCGGTGAACGCCACCTGCTCGCCCGGTACCCGCTTGCCGGTCGCCGGGTCGACGTTCGCGTCCGGGAAGGCGGCCAGCCCTTCGCTGGTCAGGCCCATGTCGCCGGTGGTCAGGAACGGTTCGTCACTGACCTGACTGTTGCCGTACCGGTCGGTGTAGCGGATCACCGGGGCGTACCCGTGGCCGAGCAGGTAGACGCTCGCGTCGGCGAGACGCAGCGGCGAGTTGACCGAGAAGTCCGCGCTGCGGGTCGGCTCGTCGGGGCCGTCCACGGTCACCCGGGCGTTGAAGAACTGCGGCTGGCCGGACGGCAGGAACCGGGCCTGGAAGTCGTCCAGCCGCAGGCAGAAGCGGGGCAGGTCGGCGCTGTCGACGCGGGGGCCGAGCTTGGCCTCGGCGTACTGCTGGCGGGTGTTGCAGAACGCGTTGTCCGCGCCCGCCACCAGCAGACGGTTGCCGCTCCACCCGTACCAGGAGCCGAGCGCGACGCCGATCAGCACCGCGATGAGCGAGGTGTGGAACAGCAGGTTGCCGGTCTCCTTGAGGTAGCCCTTCTCGGCGGAAACCTCGTTCCCGCGTACCTCGACCCGCCAACGGCGCTTGCGCAGCACCTCGGCGACGGCGTCCACGCCGCCGGCCGGGGCGGGCAGCGTGGTGTGCTGCGGCAGCCGGGCCAGCCGTTTGGGCGCGACCGGTGGCCGGGACCGCAGCGCCCGGAAGTGGTCGCGCAGGCGGGGCGTGATGCAGCCGATCAGCGACGTGAACAGCAGCAGGTAGATGGCGGAGAACCAGACCGACCCGAAAACCTCGAACGCGCCGATCCGGTCCAGCCGAGGCGCCCAGTCCGGGTGGTCGACGAAGTACTGGTTGACCTTCTCCGGGCTGATCCCGCGCTGCGGCAGCACCGATCCGGGGATCGCGGCGATCGCCAGCAGGAAGAGCAGGATCAGGGCCGTACGCATGCTGGTGAGCTGCCGCCACGAGTTGCGCAGCAGGGCCAGCAGCCGGCTGGGCCGGCGGCGCGGCGCCGGGGCCTCGGCCTCCGGGCGCTCGTCGACGACCGTCATATGCTCACCTCGCCCACCCCGACGGTGGTCTGCAACCAGATCACGAAGCTCTGCCATCCGCCGGTGACCAGCGCCAGGCCGATCAGGATGAGCAGGGCGCCGCCGACCCGGGTGACCCAGCGGCTGTTGCGCCGGATGGCGCGGAAGACCCCGAGCAGGCGCTGGAAGCCCAGCCCGAAGACGACGAACGGTATCCCCAACCCGAGGCAGTACGCCACGGCGAGCACCACGGCCCGGTCACTCTGCCCACTGGTGGCCGCCATGCCCATCACCGCGCCGAGGGTCGGCCCGGTGCACGGCACCCAGCTCAGCGCGAACACCGCCCCGAAGACCGGTGCGCCGAGCAGGCCGGCCGACGGCAGCCGGGAGATCCGGAACTCGCGTTGCAGCGCCGGGATCATCCCCAGGTAGCCCAGGCCGAGCAGGATGATCAGCACACCGACGACGATCTCCAACTGCCGCTCGTAGTCGAAGAAGACCCGACCGATGCTGGCGAACAGGATCGCGGTGGCCACGAAGACCACGGTGAAGCCGGCGATGAAGAGCAGCGTCCCGGCGAGCACCCGGCCCTTGACGGCGACCGCCGCGGTCCGCTCCCGTACGGCAACAGCTCCACCCCCGCCCGCCGAAGTGAAAGGAAGGGCCCCTTCCTCTACCGCAGGCGGTAACAAGGTGCCCTTCCTTACACGGCCTTCGAGGTCGGTGCCGGCTAGGCCCGTCACGTATGAGAGGTAGCCGGGGACGAGTGGGAGCACGCACGGGGAGAGGAAGCTGACCAGGCCGGCTAGCGCCGCCGCGCCGATGGCGAGCACCAGCGGCCCGCTCTGGGCCAGCTCCTTGAACGTCTCGCCCATCAGTTCGACGCCGGCTTCTCGGCCGCGATCCGATCGACGACCGGTCGCAGGCCCTCCTGCGTGACGGCCGCCCGGATCACCACGGCGACCCGGCCCTCCCGGTCGAGCACGACGGTCGCCGGGACGGTGTTCGGCGGGATGTCCAGGGACAGCGCCAGCTTGCTCGGCGGGTCGAACAGGCTCGGATAGGTGACCCGTCCCTGCTCGAACGCCTTGGCCTTGTCCCGCGAATCCTGCACGTTGACGCCGAGGAAGCTCACCCCGGAGCCCTTGGTGGCCTGGTAGACGGCTTCCAGGTCGTCCGCCTCGGCCCGGCAGGGCGGGCACCAGGAGCCCCAGAAGTTGACCACGACCACCTGGCCACGGGCCTCGCTGACGTCGTACGTGCCGCCGGTGAGCAGCTCACCGGCGAGCTTCGGCGGCGCGGAACGCTGGTCCGGCGCGCACTCGATGATGCCGTCGGAGGTGGTCGAGCAGGTCTTCTCCTGCCCCTTCGACGCCGTACAGCCGACCAGCGCCACCGTGGCGACGGCGGCGAGCAGACCGGCGGTCCACCTCCGGGTGGTCATCAGGCCCCCTTGGCCGTCCGGGCTGTCGCGGAGAGAGCGACGAGGTGCGCGGCCGGCTCGCTGTAGCCGATGCCCACCACCTTCGCGTCGTCGAAGTGGAACGACGTGAGGCTGGCCAGCCCGCACTGGCGCTTGCGCGGGTCGTGCCAGAGCCGCTTGCGCTCGACGTGACGACGCAGCGTCCAGATCGGGAGCTGGTGCGACACCAGCACCGCCTCGCGTCCCTCGGCGGCGACCCGGGCGGCGTGCACGGCCGCGAACATCCGCTCGGCGATCGCCCGGTACGCCTCACCCCAGGACGGCGTCACCGGGTCGCGCAGCACCCACCAGTTGCGCGGGTCGCGGAACGACCCGTCGCCCGGGGAGACTTTCTTGCCCTCGAACCAGTTGGCGCTCTCGATCAGCCGCTCGTCCACCCCGACCGGCAGCCCGAACTGGGCGGCGATGGGCTCGGCGGTCTGTTGGGCGCGCTCCAACGGGCTGGCCACCACGTGCACGATCTCCCGCTCGGCGAGACCCTGCGCGGCGGCCTTGGCCATCTGCACGCCCAGCTCGGAGAGGCGGAAACCGGGCAGCCGCCCGTACAGGATCTGGTCGGGGTTGTGCACCTCGCCGTGCCGGAGCACGTGGACCACCGTCTTCGCCACTGTCTACTACCCCCCGTGACCAGCGGCTGCCGCCGCATTCGCCGCCGTCGGGAGCGCGGCGGCGATGTGCTCCAGAGCGGCGTCGTCGATCGCCGCCGACACGAACCACGACTCGAACGCGCTCGGCGGCAGGTAGACGCCGGAGGCGAGCATCGAGTGGAAGAACGCCTTGAACGCCGGCACCTGCTGGGTGCGCGCGCTGTCGTAGTCGACCACGTCGGCGTCCGTGAAGAAGATGGAGAACATGCTGCCCGCGTACGACCAACGGTGCGGGACCCCGGCGGCGGCCAGCGCGTCGGACGCGAGCTTGCCCACGACGGCGGCCGTGTCGTCGAGCCTGCGGTAGAGCGCGTCGTCGGCGAGCCGCAGGGTCGCCAGACCGGCGGCGCAGGCCAGCGGGTTACCGGAGAGCGTCCCGGCCTGGTAGACCGGGCCGGCCGGCGCGAGACGCGCCATGATGTCCGCGCGCCCGCCGAACGCCGCGGCGGGCAGGCCACCACCCATGACCTTGCCGTACGTCCACAGGTCCGCCTCGGAGGCGTCGAGGCCGTGCCACCCGGCGCGGGAGACCCGGAACCCGGTCATCACCTCGTCGACGACGAGCAGGGCGCCGTGCGCGTGCGCGATCCGGGCCAACTGCTGGTTGAAGCCGTCGCGGGGCGCGACCACGCCCATGTTGCCGGCGGCGGCCTCGGTGATCACGGCGGCGATGTGCGGGCCCTCGGCGGCGAACGCCTCCTCGACGGCCCGGATGTCGTTGTACGGCAGCACGATCGTCTCGCTGGCCGCCGCGCCGGTGACGCCGGGCGAGTCGGGCAGGCCGAGGGTCGCCACACCGGAACCGGCGGAGGCGAGCAGCGCGTCGACGTGCCCGTGGTAGCAACCCGCGAACTTGACGATCTTGGAGCGGCCGGTGAAGCCACGGGCCAGCCGGATCGCCGACATGGTCGCCTCGGTGCCGGAGTTGACCAGGCGGACCTGCTCCACCGGCGTCCGGTCGACGATCTCGGCGGCCAGCTCCACCTCGCCCGGGGTGGGCGTGCCGAAGCTGGTGCCCCGGGCGGCGGCCGTCTGCACGGCGTCCACCACCTCCGGGTGGGCGTGCCCGAGGATCAGCGGACCCCACGAGCACACCAGGTCGACGTAGCGGCGACCGTCGGCGTCGTACAGCCACGGGCCCTCACCACGGACCATGAAGCGCGGGGTGCCGCCAACCGCCTGGAAGGCGCGCACGGGGGAGTTGACCCCGCCCGGCACGATGGCGCGGGCGCGGTCGAACAGGGCCTCGGAGGCCGGCGCGTCGGCCGGGTAACGGCCAGATCCGGCGGAAACGATGTCGGTCACGATGCCGCCATTGTGTCAGCGCCGGACGGTCAACCAGCAGCCACCCCGGGCGAGGGTTACCGGGCTCACCCAGCTCCGGTGCCCGATGGACCGGCTCGTCGCCTCGACAGGCCGGGTCGGCTGGATCGCGCTAGGCTGACCGAGTGGATCGTGCCGAACTGTCCATCACGCTACACCGGACGGGCGACGAAGCAGTGCTTCGCCTGGCCGGTGAGATCGACATGCTCACGGCCGCCCAGCTCAGCACCGTGGTCAACGAGGTGCTGACCGATCCGCCCCCGCGGATCGTGCTCGACCTCGGCGGCGTCACCTTCTGCGACTCGCAGGGCCTGGGCACACTCGTGGTGCTCAGCCGCAAGGCCAGCCACGCGCAGAGCCTGCTGATGCTCACCCACGTCGGCGACTTCCTGATCCGCGTCCTGGACATCACCGGCCTGCGCAGCGCCCTGATGATCAAAAACGACCAACCCACCGGCTAACCCCCAC
Source organism: Micromonospora sp. NPDC049359 (assembly GCF_044466585.1). Taxonomy (NCBI): domain Bacteria; kingdom Bacillati; phylum Actinomycetota; class Actinomycetes; order Micromonosporales; family Micromonosporaceae; genus Micromonospora; species Micromonospora sp. NPDC049359. The sequence continues at coordinate 706,027 of NZ_JBITMW010000001.1, forward strand.
CCCACCCCCACCCCCAACCCCACCCCCACCCCCACCCCCCACCCCGCGCACGACCTCGACCACCCTGTTGATCAAGAGGTTTGCGTCAGAAATCGCGCTTCCGCTGACGCGAACCTCTTGATCAACGCGTGCTTCAGGGGGTGGGGATGTCTCGGGTGTGGAAGGTCTTCAGGGCCAGGGTTAGGAGGGTGGCTGCTGCTGCGCTCAGGGCCAGCAGGGGTAGCGGGGTCCAGTTGTTGTTCAGGACCTGGGGGGTGTGGGTGAACGGGGAGATGTCCAGGACCCACTGGCTCAGCTCCAGGATCGCGCCGATCTGACCCAGCAGCAGGCAGCCCGCGAGCACCGCCCAGGCCGCCCACGAGAACCGGGGCAGCCACCCCACCAGCAGCGCCGCCAGCCCCGCGAGGACCCACGCCGCCGGAACCTGGACCAGCCCCACGCCGAGCATCCGGGGCACCTCGCCGCCGACGTCACCGACGCTGAGGCCGTACGACAGTCCCGTCGCCGCCCCCGTCACGGCCAACACGACCACCGGGCCGAGCAGCGCGAAGACCAGGTGCGCCGCCAGCCAGCGGAACCTGCTCACCGCCGTGGCGAGCAGCGGTTCGGCCCGCCCGGCGGTCTCCTCCGCCCGCGCCCGCAGCGCGGCCTGGATGCCGTACCCGGCGGCGGCCAGCGCGGTCAGGCTCAACGTGCTGCCGAGGTACGCCTCGGCCAACGTCGTCGACCCACCCAGCCGGGCCAGCAGCTCGGCGACCTGCTCGTTGCCCTGCACCGCGTCGCCGGCCGCGTCCGCCGCGCCGCCCAGCACCAGACCGAGCAGCCCGAAGCCGACCGCCCAGCCGAGCAACTGGCCCCGGTGCAGCCGCCAGGCCAGGCCGAACGGTCCGGCCAGCGCGCCGCCCGCGGTGGCCGGACCGAGCCGGGGCGGCAGCACGCCGGCACCCACGTCCCGGCGTACCGAGACGGGGTACGCGACGAGCGCCACCGCCACACTGAACAGCACCGGTAGCAGCAGCACCCACCAACGCTCGCCGGTGAAGGCCCGCCCCCGGGGCCCCCAGCCGAGCGGGGAGATCCAGCTCAGCCATTCGGCACGTCCGCCGCTGCCACCGGAACCTCCGGCGTCGCCGCCGAGGCGCAGCGCGAACGCCAACCCGAGCACGCCCAGCCCGATGCCGCGTGCCCCGCCGGCGCTCTGGGTGAGCTGCGCGGCCAGGCCGCCGACCGTGGCGAACGCGATGCCGGTCAGGGCCACGCCGGCGCCGAAGAGCAGCGATCCGGCACCGGGCAGACCCGCCGCGACCAGGCCGCCGGCGATGAGCAGGCCGAGCAGCAGATTCGCGGCGTACGTGACCAGCAGCGCCGCGGTCAGCCCGGCGTACCGGCCGAGGACCGATGCGCCCAGCAACTCCCGCCGGCCGGCCTCCTCCTCGGTGCGGGTGTGTCGTACCACCGTCAGCACGCTCGCCAGGGCGGCAATCATGGCGAACAGCCCGGCTCGCTGGACGGTGAGCGCGCCGATGCTGTCGCCGTACACCGGACCGAGCAGCGCGACGATCGACGGGTTGCTCGCCGTGCTGGCCAGGTAGGCGGCCCGCTCGGCGGCGGTCGGATAGAGGCCGGTGAACGCGCCGGCGTAGCTGGCCGGCAGCACGGCCAGCGGAAGGATCCAGATGGGCAGCACGATCCGGTCCCGCCGCAGGATCAGGCGCATCAGGTGTCGGGTGCCGGTGAACGCGGTGCCGCGCAAACCCGGCTCACTCCTCGCGGTCACGAGCGCACCTGCTCGCCCTGGTAGTGCCGCAGGAACAACTCCTCGAGCGTCGGCGGTTGGCTGACCAGGCTGCGTACGCCGATCTCGGTGAGTCGACGGAGCGCGCTGTCCAGCGCGGCGTCCTCCACGTCGAAGCGCACCCGCTGCCCGTCCACCCGCAGGTCGTGCACGCCGGTGAGCTGACCCAGCCCGTCCACCGGACCGGTCAGCTCGGCCTCGATGGAGGTGCGCCGCAGGTGCCGCAGCTCGCTCAGGGTGCCGGTCTCCACGTCCCGCCCGTTGCGGATGATCGTCACCCGGTCGCAGAGCGCCTCCACCTCGGCCAGGATGTGGCTGGAGAGCAGCACGGTGCGGCCGTCGGCCTTCGCCCGGCGTACCCAGTGCTGGAAGACCTCCTCCATGAGGGGGTCCAGGCCGGACGTCGGCTCGTCCAGGATGAGGAGTTCGGCGTCCGACGCGAGGGCGGCCACCAGGCCGACCTTTTGCCGGTTGCCCTTGGAGTACGTCCGGCCCTTCTTGCGGGGATCCAGCTCGAAGGATTCGAGCAGTTCGGCTCGGCGGGCCGGGTCGAGGCCGCCGCGCATCCGGCCGAGCAGGTCGATGACCTCGCCGCCGGAGAGGTTGGGCCAGAGCGTCACGTCGCCCGGCACGTACGCCAGCCGGCGGTGCAGGGCCACCGCGTCGCGCCACGGATCGCCCCCGAGCAGGCGGACGGCCCCCGCGTCCGTCCGCAGCAGACCGAGGAGCGCCCGAATGGCCGTCGACTTGCCGGCGCCGTTCGGCCCGAGGAACCCGTGCACCTCGCCGGCGCGGACATTCAGGTCCAGACCGTCGAGCGCCCGGACGCGGCCGAAGGTCTTGACCAGGCCGGACACTTCAATCGGAGTTTCCATATATCGGAAGCTACACTCGTTTCACAAAGTTGTGAAGACAGTGTGAGCGCGGCACCATCGGTGCCCACAAACCACACGGGAGGGGCAGAGATGGCAGCGGCCGACGGCCACGACCCGGTGCACCTCTTCGTCGAACGGATGGCCCTCACGTTCGCCGAGGTCGGCTTCCCCCGGATGGCCGCTCGGGTGCTGTTCACCGTGATGAGCGCGGACGATCCGCTGACGGCCGCCGAGATCGGCGAACGGCTCGGAGTCAGCGCGGCGGCGGTCAGCGGCGCGGTCCGTTACCTCACCCAGTTCGGCATGCTGATCCGCGAGCCGGTCCCCCGCTCCCGCCGCGACCGTTACCGGATGCCGGAGAACCCTTGGTACGAGGGGACCATCACGAAGACCGCGATCTACAAGACGTTCATCGACGTGGCCGAGGGCGGCATCGGGGCGCTCGGCGCGGAGACGCCGGCCGGCGAACGGGTGGCCGAGATGCGCGACTTCTTTATCTTCGTCCAGGAAGAGATCGACTCACTCGGCGAACGCTGGCGCGTCCGCCGGGCCGCCACCGGCCACCTCCGACCCGGCGAAGCCTGACCCGCAGGCCGGCGCCGCGAGCGTGAGCCGGCCCGGCCCCAGCCACGAGCTGCCGAACGCGGCTGGTCAGGCCGTGTTGCCCCAGCGGGCCTGTTCGAGGAGCCCGACTGCACGGTCCCGCGCCTCCCGGTCGTCCGAGCGCAGCAGGGTGGTGGCCTCGTCGACCGCGTCGGTGAGTCGCCGCCACTGCGCGTCGCGATCCCGCACCAGGTCCGACTGGGCGGCCAACTGCCGGGTCTTCACCCACAGCTCGACGAAGACCGACACCTTAGCCCGCAGCACCCACGGGTCGAACGGCTTGGTCAGGTAGTCCACGGCGCCCACCTGGTAGCCCCGCAGAGCGAGCTGGGCGTCCCGGTCGGCGGCGGTGAGGAAGATGATCGGCACGTGCCGGGTGCGCTCCCGGCGCTTGATGTGACTGGCCGTCTCGAAGCCGTCCATGTCCGGCATCTGCGCGTCCAACAGGATCACCGCGAAGTCGTCCACCAGCAACTGCTTGAGGGCCGCCTCGCCGCTCTCCACGGCCACCGACTGGACCGGCAGGCCCTGGAGGATCGCCTCCAGGGCCATCAGGTTCTCCCGGCGGTCGTCCACGAGCAGCGCCTTGGCCATCTGGGTCACGAAGTCTCCTCGGTGCGGCTGCCGCTGATCCAGGACGACATCAGCTCGATCAGGTCGTCGAGGTCGACCGGCTTGGTGATGTAGTCGCTTCCTCCGGCCGCGAGCGCCGACTCGCGGTCGCCCGGCATCGCCTTCGCGGTCAGGAAGACGACGGGGAGGTCGGCGAACCGGTGGTTACGCCGGATCTGACGGGTCGTCTCGTACCCGTCCTGGTCGGGCATCATGGCGTCCATCAGCACGATGTCCACCTCCGGATGCTCGGCCAGCAGGCGGACGCCGTCCGCCCCGTTGTCCGAGTACAGCACGGTCATGCCGTGCAGCTCCAACGCGCTGGTCAGAGCGAAGACGTTGCGTACGTCGTCGTCCACGATCAGCACCGTGGCCCCGTCCAGCTGCCGGGTGGCCGGCGCCTCCGGCCGCTCCGGCAACAGCTCCAGCGGCGGCATGAGCAGCGACGACGGTAGCCCGGCGCGCTGTGGCGACGGCGACTGCGGCGCGACGACCGCGTCCGGGGCGAGGACCTGGGGTACGAACAACGTGAACGTCGAGCCCTGGCCGGGCGCCGACGAGACGGTGATCGTGCCACCGATCAGTCGCGCCAGGTCCCGGCTGATCGACAGACCCAGACCGGTGCCGCCGTAGCGGCGGCTGGTCGTGCCGTCCGCCTGCTGGAACGCCTCGAAGATGATCGACAGCTTGTCGTCGGAGATGCCGATCCCGGTGTCGATCACGGTGAAGGCGATCACCTGCTGGGCGTTCGTCAGCGCGGGCACGTCGAACACCGCGTTCGGCGCGGCCGGCGCGATCCGCAACGTCACCGCGCCGTTGTCGGTGAACTTCACCGCGTTGGAGAGCAGGTTGCGCAGGATCTGCTGCAACCGCTGCGCGTCGGTCACCAGTGCCGGCGGCAGATCCTTGCTGACGCGTACCTGGAAGTCGAGATTCTTCTCCTCGGCCTGCGGCGCGAACGCCTGCTCGACGAAGCCGCGCAGCTCGGTGAAGCGGATCTCGGTCGGCTCGACGTCCATCCGGCCCGCCTCGATCTTGGACAGGTCGAGGATGTCGTCGATCAGCCGCAGCAGGTCGGAGCCGGAGCCGTGGATCGTCCGGGCGAACTCGATCTGCTTCGGGCTGAGGTTCTGCTCCGAGTTCTCCGCGAGCAGGCGGGCCAGCAGCAGCAACGAGTTCAGCGGCGTACGCAGCTCGTGGCTCATGTTGGCCAGGAACTCCGACTTGTACGCCGACGCCCGGGTGAGCTGCTGCGCCTTCTCCTCCAGGCCGAGGCGGGCCAGCTCGATCTCCCGGTTCTTGGTCTCGATGTTGCCCTTCTGCTCGGAGAGCAGGGTGGCCTTCTCCTCCAGCTCGGCGTTGGTGCGCTGCAACTCCGCCGACTGCTCCTGCATCTCGTGCGCCAGCCGCTGCGACTGGGCCAGCAGCTCCTCCGTACGCCGGTTGGCCTGGATGGTGTTGACCGCGATGCCGATGGTGAGCACCAGCCGCTCCAGGAACGACAGGTGCAGCTCGGAGAAGGCGGACACGCTGGCGAACTCGATCACCCCGAGCAGCTCCCCCTCGAACAGCACGGGGAGCACCACCAGGTCGGTCGGGGGTGTCTCGGCCAGACCGGAGCGCAGCGTGAGGCGGCTGTTCGGTGGGGCGCTGACCCGGATCGTCCGACGCGAGAGGGCGGTCTGCCCGACCAGCCCCTCACCCGGCCCGAAGGTCACGTCGTGCCCCCGCGCCACATAGCCGTACGACGAGGTCAACCGCAGCCGCATGCTGCCGTCGGTGTCGTCGGCCAGGAAGAACGCGCCGAGTTGCGCGTCGACCAGCGGCGTCACCTCGGTCATGATCATGCGGCAGACCTCGCCGAGGTCGCGCTGGCCCTGCAACAGGCCGCCGATGCGGGCCAGGTTGGAGTCCAGCCAGCCCTGCTCGGCGTTCTTCTTGGTCGTCTCCCGGAGGGTGACGATCATCTGGTTGATGTTGTCCTTCAGCTCGGCGACCTCGCCCTGCGCCTTGACGGCGATCCGCTGGGTCAGATCGCCCCGGGTCACCGACGTGGACACCTGGGCGATGGCACGTAGCTGGGTGGTCAACGTCGAGGCGAGCTGGTTGACGTTCTCGGTGAGGTCGCGCCAGGTGCCGGAGACGCCCTTGACCTGCGCCTGACCACCCAACTTGCCCTCGATGCCGACCTCGCGGGCGACCCGGGTCACCTCGTCGGCGAACGACGAGAGCTGGTCGACCATCGTGTTGACGGTCGACTTCAGCTCCAGGATCTCGCCCTGGGCGTCCACGGTGATCTTCTGGCTCAGGTCGCCCTTCGCCACCGCGGTGGTCACCGAGGCGATGTTGCGGACCTGGCTGGTCAGGTTCGACGCCATCGAGTTCACGTTGTCCGTCAGGTCACGCCAGGTGCCGGACACGCCCTTGACCTGGGCCTGACCGCCGAGCTTGCCCTCGGTACCCACCTCACGGGCCACCCGGGTCACCTCGTCCGCGAACGACGAGAGCTGGTCCACCATCGTGTTGACGGTCGACTTCAGCTCCAGGATCTCGCCCCGCGCGTCCACCGTGATCTTCTGCGACAGATCGCCCTTCGCCACCGCCGTCGAGACCTGGGCGATATTGCGGACCTGGGCCGTCAGGTTCGACGCCATCGAGTTCACGTTGTCCGTCAGGTCGCGCCAGGTGCCGGCGACCCCACGCACCTGGGCCTGACCGCCGAGCTTGCCCTCGGTACCCACCTCACGGGCGACCCGGGTCACCTCGTCGGCGAACGACGAGAGCTGGTCCACCATCGTGTTGACCGTCGACTTCAGCTCCAGGATCTCGCCCCGCGCGTCCACCGTGATCTTCTGCGACAGATCGCCCTTCGCCACCGCCGTGGTCACCGAGGCGATGTTGCGGACCTGGCTGGTCAGGTTCGACGCCATCGAGTTCACGTTGTCCGTCAGGTCACGCCACGTACCGCTGACGCCCTTGACCTGCGCCTGACCGCCCAGGTTGCCCTCGGTACCCACCTCACGGGCCACCCGGGTCACCTCGTCCGCGAACGACGAGAGCTGGTCGACCATCGTGTTGACGGTGTTCTTCAGCTCCAGGATCTCGCCCTGCGCGTCGACGGTGATCTTCTGCGACAGGTCGCCCTTGGCCACCGCCGTGGAGACCTGGGAGATGTTGCGGACCTGGCTGGTCAGGTTGCCGGCCAACTGGTTGACGTTCTCGGTCAGGTCACGCCAGGTGCCGGAGACGCCGCGTACCTGCGCCTGACCACCCAACTTGCCCTCGATGCCCACCTCACGGGCCACCCGCGTGACCTCGTCGGCGAACGACGACAGCTGGTCCACCATCGTGTTGACAGTGTCCTTCAGCTCCAGGATCTCGCCCTGCGCCGCCACGGTGATCTTCTGCGACAGGTCACCCCGCGCCACCGCCGTGGAGACCTGCGCGATGTTGCGGACCTGGGCGGTCAGGTTCGACGCCATCGAGTTGACGCTGTCGGTCAGGTCCTTCCAGGTGCCCGCCACGTTCGGCACCTCGGCCTGCCCGCCCAACTTGCCCTCGGTGCCCACCTCGCGGGCCACCCGGGTCACCTGCTCGGCGAAGAGCCGCAGCGTGTCCGTGAGGTAGTTCATCGTGGCCGCCAGCTCGGCCACCTCACCGCGCGCGCTGACCGTGATCTTCTGCGACAGGTCGCCCTTGGCCACCGCCGTCGCCACCTGCGAGATCGACCGCACCTGGCCGGTCAGGTTCGACGCCATAGTGTTCACCGAGTCGGTGAGGTCCTTCCACGTGCCGGCGACACCCCGCACGTCGGCCTGGCCGCCCAGCTTGCCCTCGGTGCCCACCTCACGGGCCACCCGGGTCACCTCGTTGGAGAACGACGAGAGCTGGTCGACCATCGTGTTCACGGTGCGCCCGATCCGCAGGTACTCACCGCGCAGCGGCCGACCGTCGATCTCCAACGCCATGTGCTGGGACAGGTCGCCGTCGGCGACCGCCACGATGACGCGGGCGATCTCGGTCGTCGGCCGGCCCAGATCGTCGATCAGCGAGTTGATCGCCCGCTGCCCCTCCGCCCAGGAGCCGTCCAGCCCCTCGTCATCGAGCCGCTCGGTGAGCCGACCGTCCCGACCGACGATCCGGCTGATCCGCCGCAGGTCCAGGTACTGACGCTCCTGGACCGAGACCACCTCGTTGAAGGCGTCCGCGACCTCGCCCGCCTTGCCGGCGCGACGGGGCAGCCGGACCTTCAGATCACCGCGACGAACCCGTCGCAGCGCCTCGGTCAGCTCATCGAGGAGCGCGTCCTGGTCGGGCGCGGACGGATCCGCGTACGACTGCTTCGCCGTGGTCATGATGCCTCGCTCACCTGGGGGGGTCCGTGCCCGTACAGACACACCGGCACCCCATATTGTGCCCGCGTCGGCCGTAGTGCCAGGGTGCGCGACCCGCCGATCGAACCCGTCGGCCCCCGGGATCCTCGCGGCGGTACCCAACCGGACACAGAAGTCGCCCAGTGGCGCTCGTCACGTTGGAGACGCCGCGCCGCCCCCACCGATCACCGATCCGCTTGGCACCCGGCCGGGGGACGGTAGAGGATACGGGGGTGTCAGCCGAGGCGGGGCCCGCGACGGCCGGGGCCCGGAACGGGGCTGTCCGGCGTGTCCGTCTGCCCGCCGACCGCCGTACGCCCGCCGCCGCCCGCGCGGTCGTCCGCTCCGTCCTGGCCGAGGCGCACCTCGACGACCTGGTCAACGAGGCGCTGCTGCTCACCACCGAGCTGACCACCAACGCCGTCGAGCACGCCGGCACCGAACTGGACATCGAGGTCGTGGCGGACGATGTCGGGCTCTCTGTGACCGTCTCCGACTTCGCGCCCAGCTCCGGCAACGACGAGCTGACCGTCGGCACCCGCAACGACACGAGCGAGATCGACGAGGTCTCCGAGCGAGGTCGCGGACTGCTGCTCGTCGACCACTTCGCCAGCCGCTGGGGCACCACGTACCTGCCGACCGGCAAGGGCGTCTGGTTCCGCCTGGACCGGCCCGGCACCGAGCCGGGCGCCGGCGCCAGCGCCGGCGGCACGTCGGTGGCCGCCGGCCCCGGGGCCGGCGACGGCTCGGCGCCGAGCGCGGGCGCGATGAGCGAACTCATGCAGACCGCCCCCGACATGTACGCGGACGACCCGCTGCCGGACTTCGCCGCCAGCCTGCTCAACCGGGTCGCCGAGATGGTCGGCGCGGCCGGTGGGGCCGTCCGCCTCGACCGGGGCGACGGGCAGGGCCGACAGTTGTTGGCACGTTTCGGCCGGCAGCCCCGCCCCGACAGCGAACTGCTCCGGGTGCCGCTGACCGTGCACCGCCCGTACGCCGGGGAGTTGGAGCTGGACGCAGCGCCATCGGCGTACGCCCGCCCGTTGGCGGTGCTCACCGCGGAGCGGCTGTCGCTGCACCTGGAGAACGACCGGCTGCGCCGGGCGGACGTCCGCCGACAGGCCTGGCTGACGTTCCTCGCCGAGGCCAGCGAGCTGCTGGCCCAGTCGCTGGACGTCGAGCTGACCATGGCGTTGATTCCGCAGTTGGTGGTGCCCCGCCTGGGCCAGTGGTGCGCCGTGCACACGACCGACGAGTGGGGGCGGCTGCGGTTGGCCGCGACCAGCCACGCCGACGAGTCGGTGCTGCCACAACTGCACCGGGTGCTGGCGGAGACCGGCCCGGATTCCATCCAGGCCCGGCTGCGGGAGGCGTCCCGGAGTGCGGCGCAGATCCCGCTCGGCGGCCCGATGGAGGGCTTCGCGGTTCCGCTGATCGCCCGCGGCCAGCGTCTCGGCACTCTCGCGGTGGGCCGGCACCAACGGCACCGGCACGACCCGGACGAGGTGGCCGTCCTGGAGGACGTGGCGCGGCGGGCCGCGCTGGCGATCGAGAACGCCCGGATCCACGCCGAGCGGCGACGGGTGGCGCAGACGCTCCAGAAGTCCCTGCTGCCGCCCGTGCTGCCGGTCGTGGAGGGCATCGGCTTCGCCGCCGAGTACGTACCCACCGGCGATGACGCCGAGGTGGGTGGCGACTTCTACGACGTGGTGCCGCTGCCCGACGGGCGCTGGCTCGTGGTGATCGGCGACGTGTCGGGCAAGGGCGTCCAGGCGGCGGCGGTCACCGGGCTCGTCCGGGACGTGATCCGGGTGCTGGTGGGTGACGGCAAGCCGTTGCCGGAGGCGCTGGCCCGGCTCAACGAGACGCTCGTCGAGCGGGGCGGCGGCCGGTACTGCACGTTGGCCCTGGCCGCGGTGGGGCCGGGCGACGGCGACCACCTCGACGTGTCGCTGCACCTGGCCGGGCACGACCGGCCGGTGCTGCTGGCCGGCGCGGGTGGCGCCCGGTTCGTCGGTGCCGGGGGCACGGCGCTGGGTCTGCTCGACACCATCACCTCACCGACGACGGAGATCACGCTCACCCCCGGCGACTCGCTGATCTTCTATACCGACGGGGTCACCGAGCGGCGGCACGGTCGGGAGCTGTTCGGCACCGACCGGCTGCGCGACGCGGCGGCGCCGCTGGCCGGCTACTCCGCCGACGTGGTCGCCGCGCGCCTGCGCGCCGCCGCCATCAACTTCTCGGTCGAGCCACCCCGGGACGACATCGCCGTCCTGGTGCTCCGCAACGACGCGGTCTGACCGGCGCAGGCTCACCCCGCCGGCGTTGCGTCACGTCCGCACCGGCCGGGGCGGCCTCACAGGCCGCCGGGGAGGCGGCCGGGGGCGAGGCGTCGCTCCGGGTCGAGGTGCTCCTTCGCGGCGCGGAGCTGAACCAGGCCGGCCAACTCGCCCCACAGGTCGACGGCCTGTCGGACGGCGGCCGGGGCGGAGACGACCACGCAGCGACCCTGCCGGGCCAGCAGCACCCCCCGGACGGCGGCCAGGATGGACGCCACCCGGTCGGGTGGCACCGCGCCGGGCAGGGCCGCGTGCACCACGCCCAGACCGGCCGAGCCCCGCACCGGCACGGGAGCGCCGGCCGCGTCGCGCAGCGCGTACACGGCGGCGTGCAGATCGCTGATCGGCACCTCCAGCCGTAGTGCCGTGTCGCCGGGCGCGAAGGGGTAACGACGCCACCACGGCGGTGCCGAGTGGGTCACGGTCGCCTCGCCGTGCAGCAGGCCGACCAGCCGTTCGGCGCGTTCGTTCACCTCGGCCGGGCCGCCTTCGAGCAGCACGACGAGGCTGCCCGCCCGGGACGGGGCCCCGGACCGGCCGGACATCGACGGGTGGCGCTCGCGGGCGGTGGCGGACGGATGGCCCGGCGGGTACACGCTGCGTGGCCGGGGCAGGCCGCCGGGCAGGTCCAGCTCGATGGCCGCCGGGTCGAGGCGGGCGGCGAGGATCGACCGGATCAGCTCGTGGACCTCCAGCGGGGTCCACACCGGCCGGGACACCCACAGCCGGCTGGCGGGCACCGGCTGCACCCGCAGGCTCGCCGAGACCAGCACGCCGAGCGCGCCCTGCGAACCACAGAGCAGCCGGGCCAGGTCGAGCCCCGGCGCGCCGCCGCCGGCGCTGACCAGCTCACCGTCGGCGGCCAGATAGCGGACGCCGACGAGCTGGTCGCACGGGCTGCCGTGGCGGTGCCGCAGTGGACCGGCCTCCCCGGCGGCGAGCACCCCGCCGAGGGTCGCGCCGGGCGAGGGGGTGTCCATCGCGAGCCGCTGCCCGGTGCGTTCCAGAGTGGCCTGTACCGCCCGCAGTGGAGTGCCCGCGCCCACCTCGACCACGGGGGCGCCCACCGGCTCGTGGCCGATGCCGGCCAGCCGACCCGTGTCGAGCAGGATGTCGACCTGCGTCGGGGTGGCACCCCAGTCGATCTTCGTGCCGGCGCCCCGGGGAACCACCGTCAGATCGTGGACGGCGGCCAGCCGCAGCACCTCGGCCGCGGCGTGCGGCCCGCCGGGCACCGCCACCCAGCGCGCGGGCCGCCCGGCCACCTCGTCGGCCGAGCCGGCGAGTCGGGCGAACGGCGGACCGCAGATCGCGGTCAATCGCCGGGTGATCTCGAGGGCTCCGGACCGGCCGAGGGAACTCGCTGCTGCCGCCATGCCGGCCATCGTACATGTGTACGAAAGACGGGGTGGGGATGTTCGGGATGCCGCTGGTCCGGCACGGAGGGTGAGTCGGCCGGTAACGTGGCCGCCGTGACCACCGAGACTGCCCCGCCCGCGGCGAAGCGGGTGCCCACCGAGCGCACCCACCACGGCGACACCGTCGTCGACGAGTACGCCTGGCTCGCCGCCAAGGACGACCCGGAGACGATCGCCTACCTGACCGCCGAGAACGCGTACACCGAGGAGCGCACCGCGCACCTGGCCGCCCTGCGGGCGGAGCTGTTCGAGGAGACCCGCCAGCGCACCCGCGAGACGGACCTGTCGGTGCCCACCCGCAAGGGCGGGTACTGGTACTACACCCGCACGATCGAGGGCCAGCAGTACGGGGTGCACTGCCGGCGCGCGGTCCGCGACGGCGAGTCCGAGCCACCGGTCAGCGCGGACGGCGCCCCGCTCGACGGCGAGGAGGTGCTGCTCGACGGCAACCTGCTGGCCGAGGGGCACGACTTCTTCTCGCTGGGCGCGTTCGACGTCAGCCCGGACGGGCGCTGGCTGGCGTACTCGACGGACTTCTCCGGCGACGAGCGCTTCACCCTGCGCGTGAAGGACCTGAGCACCGGGGAGCTGCTGCCCGACGAGGTGCCGGACACCTTCTACGGCACCGCCTGGTCGGCCGACGCGTCGGCGCTGTTCTACGTGACGGTCGACGACGCCTGGCGGCCGAACCGGGTCTGGCGGCACACCATCGGCTCCGCCGCCTCCGACGACGTGGTGGTGCACCAGGAGGACGACGAGCGGTTCTGGGTGGGCGTCGAGCTGACCCGGTCGGAGAAGTTCATCCTCATCGACATCCACAGCAAGATCACCAGCGAGGTGCTGGTGATTCCGGCCGGCAACCCCACCGGCGCGCCGGCCGTGATCGCGCCCCGCCGGCAGGGCGTCGAGTACGCGGTGGAGCACCACGGCCACCGTTTCCTGATCCTGCACAACGACGGCGCGGAGGACTTCGCGCTGGCGTTCACGTCGGCGGACACCCCGGGCGACTGGGTTCCGCTGATCGAGCACACCCCGGGCACCCGGCTGGAGGCGGTCGACGCGTTCGCGAACCACCTGGTGGTGTCGCTGCGCACCGACGGCCTCACCGGCCTGCGGGTGCTGCCGGTCGGCAGCGACGACGGGTACGACATCGACTTCCCCGAGCCGCTCTACAGCGTGGGCCTGGACGCCAACCCGGAGTACCGCACCGGGCAGGTCCGCCTGCGCTATTCCTCGCTGGTCACGCCCGACTCGGTGTACGACTACGACCTGGTCACCCGGCAGATGGTGCTGCGCAAGCAGAAGCCGGTGCTGCCCGGCCCGGACGGCCGACCGTACGACCCGGCCGAGTACGAGCAGCACCGCGACTGGGCGCTCGCCGACGACGGCACCCGGGTACCGATCTCGCTGGTCTGCCGGGTCGGCACGCCCCGGGACGGCTCGGCGCCCTGCGAGCTGTACGGCTACGGCTCGTACGAGGCCAGCATGGACCCGTGGTTCTCGGTAGCCCGACTGTCCCTGCTGGACCGGGGCGTGGTCTTCGCCGTGGCGCACACCCGGGGCGGCGGCGAGCTGGGCCGGCGCTGGTACGACCAGGGCAAGATGCTGGCCAAGAAGAACACCTTTACCGACTTCGTGGCCTGCGCCCGGCACCTGGTCAAGGCCGGTTGGACGGCCAGTGACCGGCTGGTGGCCCGGGGCGCGTCGGCCGGCGGCCTGCTGATGGGCGCGGTCGCCAACCTCGCTCCGGACGCCTTCACCGGGATCGTGGCGCAGGTGCCGTTCGTGGACGCGCTCACCTCGATCCTCGACCCGTCGCTGCCGCTGACGGTCACGGAGTGGGAGGAGTGGGGCAACCCCCTCGACGATCCCGAGGTGTACGCGTACATGAAGTCGTACACGCCGTACGAGAACGTCACGGCGGTGGACTACCCGGCGATCCTCGCGGTGACCAGCCTCAACGACACGCGGGTGCTCTACTCCGAGCCGGCGAAGTGGATCGCGCGGCTGCGGGCGACCGCACCGCAGGGCGACTACCTGCTCAAGACCGAGATGGGCGCCGGGCACGGCGGCCCGAGCGGCCGGTACGACGCCTGGCGCGAGGAGGCGTTCATCAACGCCTGGATCCTGGACCGCCTGGGCCGCGCCTGACGCTCGATCCCGGATGTGGTGGCCTCACGCCGCCACCACATCCGGGGAGCAGCGGCCTACCGCTGGCCGGCGCCGACCAGCGCGGCGACCTCACCGGTGCGCACCATGCGCTGCCAGCGCAGCCGATTGCCGATCAGCGCCGTCACCACCGACTGCACCACCACCAGATACATCAGCTGTCGATAGATCACCTGCTGGAACGGCAGCGCCCACAGTGGTCCGTACCGCTCCCGGTCCAGGCGCAGCGCGTACCCGGCGGTGGCCGCCTGGAGCACGAGCAGACCGGCCCAGGCCAGAGCCAGGGTCGACCACGGCAGGAAGAGCAGGCCGTACACGGCGAACACGTCGACGGCCGGCGCGGTCAGCGGCAACACGACCTGGAAGACCGTGAGGTACGGCAGGCCGCGTCGGCCGAGCTTGCCGCCGCCGCCCGACTCGCGCAGGGCATGCCGGTGCTTCCACATCGCCTGCATGGTGCCGTAGCACCAGCGGTAGCGCTGCCGCCAGAGCTGGCGGAGCGACGAGGGCGCCTCGGTCCAGGCGATCGCGGACTCCTCGTACACCACCCGCCAGCCGGCCCGGAGGACCTTCATCGTCAGGTCGGTGTCCTCGGCCAGGGTGTCCGACGGCACGCCGCCCACCCGCAGCAGCACCTCACGCCGGAAAGCGCCGATCGCGCCGGGGATGGTCGGCATGCACTCCAGGACGTCGTACATCCGCCGGTCGAGGTTGAAGCCGATGACGTACTCCAGGTGCTGCCAGCGACCGAGCAGGCGACGGCGGTTGGCGACCTTCGTGTTGCCGCTGATCGCGCCGACCGATGGATCGGCGAACCCCTGCACCAACCGGTACACGGTGTCCGGCTGGAAGACGGTGTCCCCGTCCACCAGCACCAGCAGGTTCGCCCGCGCGGCCCGGATGCCGGTGTTCAGCGCCGCCGGCTTGCCGGCGTTGGCCTGCCGGATCACGCGTACCCCGCGGAGCCGCATCCGCTCGACGATCTCGGCGGTGCCGTCGTCCGACCCGTCGTCGACCACGATCACCTCCAGAGCCGGGTACGCGCTGGCCATCAGCGAGCGCACCGTGGCGGCGATGTTCGCGGCCTCGTTGTACGCCGGCACGATCACCGACACCGGAGCGCGAACCTCGGGGCGGGTGTGCCGCTGGCGGCGTACCCGGCGCACGTGCCGCCGCGCGCAGACCACCTGCACCACCAGGCGGGCCACGCCGAGCACCAGGGCGACGGCCAGCAGCAGGTTCATCACCTGCGCCGACCAGTGTGCGGCGCGCTGGGTCCACCGCAGCGCCGTACCGCTGAGGCGGCTGCCGGCGGAGGCCGCGACCATCGATGGCGCGGCGTCGATGCCGGCCGAGACGGTGGTGAACCGGTAGCCCTGATCGGTCAGCGCCGGCAGCAGTCGGTCCAGCGCGGCCACCGTCTGCGCCCGGTCCCCGCCGCCGTCGTGCATCAGCACCACCGCGCCCCGCCCCCGTTTCGGGGTGGCGGCCCGCGCGATCTGGTCGACGCCGGGGCGCTGCCAGTCCCTGGTGTCCTGATCGGCGAGGACCGCGACGTGCCCGACACCGGCGGCGGCGCGCAACGCGTCGTACTCCGGCCCGGTCAGCGCCGTCGGCACCGACGAGAACGGCGGCCGCAGGAGGGTTACCTCCCGACCGGTGGCTCCGGCGATCGCCTTGCGGGTCAGCGAGAGTTCGAGGTCACGACGCCACGGCGGTACCGCGGCGAGGTCCGCGTGGGTGAAGGTGTGCGACCCGATCTCGTGGCCCTCGGCGAGCATCCGTCGGACCAACTCCGGATGTTCGTTGACCCGGGCCCCGACCACGAAAAACGTGGCGTGCGCGCCGTGGCGGCGCAGCACGTCGAGCACCTGGGGGGTCCAGCGCGGGTCCGGCCCGTCGTCGAACGTCAGCGCGATGGTCCGAGCCGGCAGGGCCCGGCTGACCGGCTCGTCCCCATCCAGCCGCAGCACCGGCCCACCCGTGCCGACGCCGGGAGGCACGCCCGCGCCGGAGCCCTCGGCGGATGCCCCGCCGGATGCCCCGCCGGATCCACCGGCGATTCCGGTCAACAGGCCGTTCACGGTGAGCACCGCGAGCAGCAGGAGCAGCCCGAGCAGGAGCAGGAACCAGTGGGCCCGAGGGTCACGTCGGGCCACGTGTCGCGCCCTCGTCACTGCGGCTTACCCGGTGGCCGGCTCGGCTTGGCGGTGTTGCGGTGCTCGTCGCCCCGGCCCGGCTGGGCGCTTGCGGACGGTGTCAGGGTGACGGCGGGGGGCGGCGAGGATCGTCGCGCGCCGACGGACGCCGTGGGGCCGGGGACCGGCGGCGACGTACGGGTCACCGGAGAGGGCCCGGTGGGACCGGTGGACGCCCGAGGCTGGTCGGCCCCGTCCACGCCGGCCTCCACCGGCCTGGGCGCCCGGCTGTCGTCGGACCAACCCGGCAGCGGCACGGACGTGTCCATGAAGAGCCCTGCCGCGATCAGCCCAAGGCTCGTGAGCAGGCCGAGACCGATCGCGGTACCGGCGACGACGGTCAACCGACGGCGGCGGCCGGTCCCGTCGACGAACACCGGCGGGGCAGCTCCGGGTTGGTCGTACATCTGGCGTAACTCCCACCGTCGCCCGCGTCACGGACCGTCCGGCCCGTCACCGGGAACCCGATGGCCGGGCTCCCGATGCGGACAGCGGCACCGCAGGCGACGGCGTTACATCGCTCAGGCCGTCCGCAACTCGTCCACCGCCGTGCTCACCCGCAGGAAGAGCAGGCCGACACCGACCGTCACCAGCACCGCCGCCAGAGCGCCGGCGCCGAGCCAGGCCAGGTGCTCCAGCGGTACGGCGACAGTCCGCTCCTGCGCAGCGGTCGGCACGAGGTGGGTGTACTGGTCACGGGTGGCCGGGTCGTCGCAGAGCGCCGCCGTGGCGTCGCACACCGTCGTCGACGATGTGCTCGTGGTGACGCTGGGGAAGAGTCCCCTACCGAGCAGCACGCCGACGGTGAGCGCCAGCAGGATCGCCGGCACCGCGGGGGTGAGCGCCTGCCAGACCACCGATCCGCTGAGCGTCGCGCGGGGCACGCCGGTGGCGACCAGCGCCGCGTACGCGCGACGGCGGGCCACGATTCCCTCGACCAGCGCGACGAGCAGACCGCCCGCCGCGATCAGCACCGCGACGGCGACTGCGGCGTCGACCAGGTCCATTGTCGACAGGTAGAACGGGTTGACGCCGCCGTCGTCCACCCCGGCGAGACGGTTCTGCTCCCGTTCCAGCGCGGCCTGGGCAACGAAGTAGGCACGCTGGACCGCCGCGCCGGCACCGAAGATCATGGCGGCCAGCAAGGCGGCGAACGTCCGGCTGCCCGCCCACGGGTCGGCCATCAGCCGGCCCGCCGCGAGTAGCGCCGCCGCGCCGCGGGCATGTCGGCGCAGCAGACGCCCGCAGGTGTACGAGATCCAGCCGACGCCGACGACCACCCCGATCATCGCGGCGAGCCCGCCCGCCAGGAAGAGCAGGGGCACCAGCCAGCCCCGCACCACGTCGTTCCCGTCGACCCATCGGAGCATCGGGCGCGTGGCCGCGAAGCAGGCCAGACCGAGGCCGATCAGCACTCCGGCCCAGGGGCGTGGACCCTGCTCGCGGGCGGCCTTGCGACTGACCCCGAGCGGGCTCGTCGTGACGGTACGCAACATGAGGGCGGTGGCCAGCGCCGCGATCACCGGCAGACCCAGCACCACCGCGGCCAGCGCGGCGACCGAGGGCAGCACGTCGGTGGGCAGCGCCAACCGGCCCTGGTCGTCCGGCCGGTGCAGCAGCTCGCGGCCGACCAGGTAGACGCCCAGCCCGACACCGGTGCCGAGCAGGCTGGCCAGGCCGGTCTCCAGCACCGCCAGTCGGGTGACCTGACCGGGGGTCGCGCCGGCCAACCGGAGCGCGGCGAGTCGCCGGTCCCGGGCCGGAGCGCCGAGCCGGGCACACTGGCCGGCCAGCGCCAGCACCGGTACGGCCAGCATCAGCAGCGCGAAGGCGGTCCCGCCGCGCAGTCCCGGTTCACGCAGCAGCGCGTTGCGGTACTGCTCGGACTGCGCCCAGGCGTCGCCGGCCGGTTTCTGGATCGCGAGCACGGTGAGCGCCGCCAGCCCGGCCAGCGCCGCCAGCAGCGCACTGAGCGCGGTCAGCACCACGCGTGCCGTGTCGGTGCGGTTGCCGGCCAACGCGAGTCGCACCAGCATCGCCGGCCTCACCGTGCGCCGCCCGCCAACGGCACGTCCAGCCCCAGGCCGGTGTGGTCCACCAGGCCGTCGCGCAGCACGATCTCCCGATCGGCGTACGCGGCGATCCGCGGCTCGTGGGTGACCAGCACGACGGAGGTGCGTTGCTCCCGTGCGAGCCGGACCAGTTGGGTGAGCACCTGCTCGCCGGTGAGCGTGTCGAGCGCGCCGGTCGGCTCGTCGGCGAAGAGCACCCGCGGCTCGGTGACCAGTGCCCGCGCCGTCGCACACCGCTGCTGCTGGCCGCCGGACATCTCGCCGGGCCGCAGGTCGGCCAGGTCGGCCACCCCGAACCGCTCCAGCCAGGTGAGCGCGGCCGTCCGCGCCTCTCGCCGCCCCGTGCCGGCGAGGAGCAGGGGCAGCGCCACGTTCTCGGCCGCCGTCAGCTCGGCCACCAACTGCCCGAACTGGAACAGCACCCCGAACTCGGTACGCCGTAGCCGGGACCGGGCCGCCTCCGACCAGGTGTCGAGCCGGTGGCCGCGCCAGGTGACCTCGCCCGCGTCGGGCCGGAGGATCCCGGCCAGGCAGTGCAGCAGGGTCGACTTGCCGCAGCCACTCGGCCCGGTGACCGCGACGATCTCGCCCTCGGCCACGTCGAGCGTCACACCGCGCAGGGCGGGCGTCGGGCCGTACGCCCGAACCACGCCGCGAGCCTGGAGTTGCGTCACGCGTGCACCTCCCGGTGCCAGTCGGCGACCCGGCCCAGCGTGGTGTGCAGCCACCGCAGGTCGGCGTCGAGATGGGCGATCGCGAAGTCGGCCGCGACCACGTCGTTGAGGGTGGCGGCCGGGTCGGTCTTGACCGCCGTCAGCTCCCGCAGCCGCGCGGTGTGCGCGGCGCGCTGGGCGACCAGGTACGACCGCGCCCGGTCGACGTCGGCGACCAGCAGCGCCACGACGACCTTGGCGAAGAGCGTGCTGGCCACGTAGGGCATCGGTGACTCCACCGTGGACAGCCACCGATCCAGGGTGGAGCGACCCTCGTCGGTCAGCGCGTACGCCGTGCGGTCCGGCCCGGAGGCGCGGTCCTGACCGGCGGCGGCCACCAGACCGTCCCGTTCGAGGCGACCGAGGGTCGCGTAGACCTGCCCGAAGGCCAACGGTCGAGCCCGGGGCAGCCGCTGGTCATGCGCACGCTTGAGCTCATACCCGTGCCGACTCCCCCCAGCCAGCAACCCAAGCAGAACATGCGGCGTAGACACCGCCCCACTATTCACCCAGCGAATACCCCCGTCAACACCCCCCACCCACCCCCACCCCCCACCCACCCCCACCCCTTCACCCGCGTGATCAAGAGGTTCGCGTCATCGACAGGGCGAAATTTGACGCAAACCTCTTGATCACCGGAGCAGAGAGGGGGCCGGAGGGCCTGGGGGGCCTGGGGGGCCCGGGGGCCGGAGGGGTGGGGTGGGGGTTTAGTGGCGGCGGAGGACTACTACGGCTACGTCGTCCTGGATCTTGTCGGGGGCGAGTTCGACCAGGAGGCGGGCGCAGAAGTCGTCCAGGTTGTCGTCCACCGTGGCCGACACCGCCGCTAGCGCGGCCAGCCCCTCGTCGATGGTGGCGTCCCGGCGCTCGATCAGCCCGTCGGTGTAGAACACCAGCGTGGCGCCGGTCGGCAGGACGAACTCCAGGTCGGCCGGTCGGGGCGCGCGGACGCCGAGCAGGGGTGCCGAGTGCTGCACGAACTCCACCTTGCCGTCCCGGTGCAGCAGCGGCGGCAGATGACCGGCGCTGGCCAGCCGGACGTGACCGCTCGGCGGGTGCAGCAGCAGGACGCAGAGCGTGGCCAGTTCGTTCGGCAGCAGGGTACGCATCAGTTCGTTGACCCGGTGCAGGATCTCGCCGGGCTGGTGCCCCTCGACGGCGTACGCCCGTACCGCGTGCCGCAGCTCGGCCATCACGGTGGCCGCGTGCAGCGAGTGGCCGGCCACGTCCCCGATCGCCAGCAGGAGGTGCCCGTCGAGCATCACCAGCTCGTAGAAGTCGCCGCCCACCTCGGTCTGCGCGCTGGCCGGCTCGTAGCGCACCGCGAAGTCCAGTCCGGCGACCGTGGGCAGGCTGCGCGGGAGCAGACTGCGTTGGAGGGTGACGGCGATCCGGTGCTCCTCGTCGAAGGAGCGCTGGGCCTCGACGGCCGCCGCGACGGCCTGGGCGAGCTGCACGAGCACCGGCGTCCGGGCGGTCTGGGTGGCGGTGGGTACGACCACGTAGAGCGGCGCCCGGTCCTCCCGCAGCCGGGCCGCGGCCACGGTCACCGTGTCGTCCGCGGGCCAGGTGAGCAGACCCCAGTTCTCCGGAGGCTCCACCCGCACGGTGGCGCCGGTGGGCACTCCGGTGTCGTCGACGACCCACGGCACAACGGCGGCTTCGGCGCCGGGGCCGGCGCAGACACCGGCGATGCAGTCACCGTCGAACGTCTCGGCGATCACTGCGGCGGGGCTCTTGAAGATCTGCGCGGCCCCCTCCGCGGCGACCTCGAGGAGCCGCCCGAACGTCGCCGCGGCGTGCACCGCGACGGTGGTGTCGGCGAGGCCGAGCAGTCGCTCGGCGAGCAGTTCGGCACGCTGCCGGGCCTGGTAGTAGCGCAGCACCGCCCGGGTGGTGGCGATCAGCTCCTCCGGCTCGATCGGCTCGGCCAGGTACGCGTCCGCCCCCCGGGTGAGCCCCTGGGCGCGGTCGGCCACGTCCACGGCGTGCGCGGAGACGTGAATCACCGGCAGCGCCGGGTGGGCCGCCTTGATCCGCTCGCACACCTCGTAGCCGCTCAGGTCGGGCAGCCGGACGTCCAGCACCACGAGGTCGATCCGCTCCGTCTCGACCCGGGCCAGCGCCTCGGTGCCGCTCTCCGACTCGAGCACCGTGTACCCGGCCCGGCTGAGCCAACTGACCAGCAGGTAACGCTTGGTACGGCTGTCATCGACCACCAGGACGGTCGTCGGTACGGCGTCCACCGTCACGCTCCGCCGATGGGCAGTGAGACGGTGAAGGTGCTGCCCCGGCCGGGCTCGCTGGCCAGCTCCAGCGTGCCACCGAGCAGGGTCACCAGTCGCCGGGCGTACGGCAGGCCGAGGCCGGTGCCGCCGACCCGGGTCGCGCCGGGCACCTGGTAGAACTCCTCGAAGATCCGATCGTGCAGCTCGGGGGGGATACCCGGGCCGGTGTCACTGACCTCGAAGCGCCACCGGTCGTCGCGGCGTCGGGCGCGCAGCCGCACCTCGCCGCGCTCGGTGAACTTCAGCCCGTTGTGCAGCAGGTTGCGCAGCACCTGGCCGAGCAGCACCTCGTCGGTGCGCAGCACGGCCGGCACGGTCGGCTCCTCCACCGTCAGCTCCACCCTGGGCCGGGTGGCCAGTGCCCGCATGGTGCCGCGCAGTTGACCGAAGACCGGGCGCAGGTCCACGTCCGCCCAGTCGGGCTCGATCCGGCCCGATTCGGCCTTGGCGAGGTCCAGCAGTTCGTTGACCAGACCGAGCAGATCCTCCGCCGAGGAGCGGATGAGGCCGACCTGACGGACCTGCTCGGTGGTGAGAGGGTCGGAGGAGGAGTCCGCGAGCAGGCGTCCCAGCCCGATGATCGCGGTCACCGGGGCGCGCAGCTCGTGGCTCACGTTCGCCAGGAACCGGCTCTTCGACTCGCTCGCGGCACGCAGTTGGGCCGACTTCTCGTCCAGCTCGGCGTAGAGGGCGACGACTCCCCGGTTGGTCGCCTCCAGCTCCTCGGTGAGCTGGTTGTAGAGCGCCACCACGCCACGGTTGGTCTCGGCCAGCTCCTCGTTGAGCACGGCCAGCTCGTCGCGTTGGCTGCGCACCTCGTCGAGCGCCGCGATGAGCTGGCCGTTCTGCACGGTCAACTCGTCCAACGCGCTGCCCGGCGCGGTGCGGCCGAGTTCGGAACGGAACTCGGCCAGCCGCTCCGGGGTCGGGATCGGCGCGTTCGCCGGGACTCTGCGGGACATCCTTACGACCGTAACCCCCTCGGCGGTCGTCACGCTCAGGGAGTCGACCAGGCGGGACACCGCACCGGACTGCGGCTCGTACCGGCCGTCGGGTAGCGGCCCCACCGGCGCCAGGTCGGCGCGGAGGTGGAAGCGGCCGTCGGGCCGCCCCTCGAGGTGGAAGATGACGTCCGCGCCGCCGGTCAGCCGCAGCAGGTCCCGGGCGACCTCACTGAGAGCGGTGGCGATCCGCACCTGGTCCTGGTGTTCGAGGCCCACCACGCCGGCCACCTCGCGGCCACGCTGGCGGATGACGAAGATGTCCTGTTCGACGCGGAGCGCCATCTGCAGCAGCGGCACCGAGGCCGGATCAACGCTCATGCCCGGACCTCGCCACCAGGACACAGGCGTCGTCGCGCCGCGTTCCGGCGTCGCGCAGCAGGGTTGCCGCCAGCACCAGCGGGGACCGTTCGACGAGGCCCGGGTAGTCGGCCAACCGCCAGCGGTCGACGACGCCGTCGCTGTGCATGACGAGCCGGGAACCCGGCCCGAACGGGTAGTCGTAGCCGCGTACCGTCGGCCGCTGGTGCCCGGCGATGCCGGGCAGCGACACGAGCCCGCGGCGTTGGCCATCGTCGTCGACGATCACGCCGGAGATGTTGCCGAGCCCGGCGTAGTGCAGCACGCCGGACGCCAGTTCGGCGACCGCGAGCGCCGCGCCACGGGTGTGCGACATGCTCCGGTGCAGGTGGCTCACCACCGCCGCCGGGGCGCCGGCCGGCGCGTTGCGGAAGGCGGCGAGCGCGGCCTCGGTGGCGGCGGCGGCCAGCGGGCCGTGCCCCAGACCGTCGCTGACGAGCACCTGGTGCCGGCCGTCGACGAGCCGGACGGCGTACCCGTCACCGCTGACCGTCTCGCCGGGGATCGGCCGGGTGAGACCACCGGCCCAGGACGGTGTCGCCGGTTCGGCCGGCCAGACCTGGACGGCGAAGACGGTCCCCTTACCGGGCAGGGAGTAGCCGTCGAACCAGCTCGCCTGCCGGACGATGGCGCCGAGGCCGATGCCGAGCGTGCCGGTGGTGGAGTGCCCGTCCCGGGAGGAGACGGTGAGGTCGGCCATGCCGGGCCCGGAGTCGATGGCGACCATCTCCACGCCGGCCTGCCCGGCACGGCGGACCGGCCGCAGCAGCAGGACGCCGTTGTCGGCGTGCTTGACGAGGTTGCTGGTCAGTTCGGCGGCCACGATGGCCAGGTCCGCGATGCGGGCCGCACCCATCTCGATCTGCTCGCCGAGGCGTTCCGCGGCGCGTCGTACGGCGCTGGCGGTACTGCCCGCCTCCACCCGGAACCAGATGCCGCTGTCGGTGACCGGGTCCCCGTTCACCGGGCCCACTTGGTGACCGTGATCCGGGTGCCGGCCTCCGCCGACGTCTCGATCTCGAACTCGTCGACCAGCCGGCGGGACCCGCTGAGGCCGAGGCCGAGGCCGCCGCCGGTGGTGTACCCGTCGGTCAGGGCCAGGTCGAGGTCGGCGATGCCGGGGCCGGAGTCGGCGAAGACGATCCGCAGGCCCTTACGTCGGCCGTTGTCCACGGTCGCCACCTCGACGGTGCCGCCGCCGCCGTACACCAGGGTGTTGCGGGCCAGCTCGCTCGCGGCCGTGACCACCTTGGTCTGGTCGACCAGCGACAGCTTGACGGCGACCGCCACCGACCGGACCAGTTGCCGGACGCGTACCACGTCCTCGTCGCTGCGGACCGACTGCGCCTGCGGGTGGCCCAGGTCGATGCCCGTGGTCACGGCGTGGCCGTCTCGGCGTCCGGATCGTCGTCGAGCTGGTGATCGAGCTCGTCGGCGTTGGCCGCCGCGATCAGCTCCATGCCGCGCTCGACGTTCAGCGCGGTACGGATGCCGTTCAGCGACAGCCCCAGTTCGACAAGTGTGATGGCGACGGCGGGGCGCATGCCGACCACCACCGTCTCGGCGTCGAGGACCTTCGAGATCGACGCGATGGTGGAGAGCATCCGGCCGACGAACGAGTCGACGATGTCCAGCGCGGTGATGTCGATGATGACGCCGTGGCAGCCGGTCGCCACGATCCGCTCGGCGAGATCGTCCTGGAGCTGGACCGCCGTCTGGTCGGACATGTCGAGCTGGATGGAGACCAGCAGGATGTCACCGATCTTGAGGATCGGTACGCGTTCCATCAGGCGTCCCTGCGGGACTGGCGACGGGCGGACTCGATCCCGGTGAGCCGCAGCACGTGGCGCAGCGCGTCGGCGAGGCTGGCCTTGGTGGCGATGTCGCCGAACTCGATGCCGAGCGCCACGATGGTCTGCGCGATCTGCGGCCGGATGCCGGAGATGATGCAGTCGGCGCCCATCAGTCGGGCGGCCACCACGGTCTTCAGGATGTGCTGGGCGACCTGGGTGTCCACGGCGGGGACGCCGGTGATGTCGATGATCGCGTACGGGGAACCGGTGTCGACCAGGGTCTGCAGCAGCCGCTCCATGACCACCTGGGCCCGAGCGGAGTCCAGGGTGCCGACCAGCGGGACGGCCACCACGCCCTCCCACAGCTTCACCACCGGGGTGGAGAGTTCGAGCAACTGCTCGGCCTGGTCGGCGATGAGGCTCTCGCGGGTACGCACGAAGCTCTCGAAGGTGAACAGGCCCAGCTCGTCGACGAGCTTGGAGTAGGCGACGAAGTCGTGCAGCGCGTCGGCCCCGCCGGACTCCTGGAGCAGCTCGGCCAGTACGTCCTTGAGCGCGAAGACGCTGATCGTCGTCTCGGTGGCGGAGAAGCCCTGCCGGGCCCTGCCCCGGGACAACTCGGAGAGCGTGGCGCGCAGTTCACCCGTGCTCTCGGCGGACAGGTCGAAGCTGCCCTGCTGGGCGACGCCGATGATGGCCTGATGCAGATCCTCGACCTGTCGGCGCAGCTCGGCGTGGCTCAGCCGGCCCCGCAGCGAGCCGGCCACGATGTCGGTCCACCGCTGCGTGATCTGCTCGGCGTGGCCGCCCAGCAGCGCGGCCAGTCGACCACTTTCCTCGGCGTTCAACGCCATCGCGAAAACCCCCCTCGACCTGGACCGGCCGGACTCTATCACCGGGGCCTGCACAACTACTTGCTCCGTAGCAATGGAATGACGGGGACCACCGGATGCCGGCTCCCGTTCTGCGTGCGACCCCGGTCGTGGGATACCGTTCCCCCGATAACAGGAGGTCTGGCGAATGTCCCTGACGGTGCACACGGAACAACGCGGCGACGTGGTCGTCGTGTCGGTCGCGGGCGAGCTGGACATGGCAACCGCACCGCAGTTGCAGGACCAGATCACCGACCTGCTCGACAAGGGCCGCAACCGGCTGGTGTTCGACCTGGCGGACGTCTCGTTCTGCGACTCGACCGGTCTGTCGGTGTTCGTTCGCGCCAAGAACAGCTGTGACGAGGCCGGCGGTGTGGTGCGGCTGGCCGCTCCGCAGCGTGGCGTGCTGCGCATCCTCGAGGTGAGCGGGCTCGTCGAGGTGCTGCACACCTACCCGACGGTGGACGAGGCCGTCGCCGGCGAACCGACGCCGGCGTCCTCCTGACCGCTGTTTCGACCTACTCGTCCTCGACGTAGCGGGGACGGGCGATCGCCATGCCCGCCGCCGTCTGCACGGCGAGCGCGGCCAGCAGGAATCCGATCGGCGCCGTCCAGCCGCCGGTGATCTCGTAGAGGATGCCGACCGACAGCGGGCCGAGGGCGGCGATCACGTACCCGGTGCTCTGCGCGAAGGCGGAGAGCGCGACGGTCCCGTCGGCGGTCCGCGCGCGCAGACCGATCGTCGTGAGGATCAGCGGGAACGCGCCCTGGCCGAGCGCCAGCAGGGTCACCCAGAGCAGCGCGGCGCCGTGCGGTGCCAGCGCCAGCCCCAGGTAGGCCAGCGCCGACGCGCCGGTCAGGCCGAACACCAGCGGGCGCAGGGTGGCGAGCCGGCCGGCGAGGGTGGGCATCAGCAGCGCGATCGGCACGCCGAGCGCGGTCACCCCGGCGAGCAGCAGCCCGGCCGACTCGGGCCGGTAGCCGGCGTCGCGGAACAGTTGGGCCAGCCAACCCATGATGGCGTAGCCGCTGAGTGACTGCGCCCCGAAGTAGATCGCCATGGCCCAACCCAGCCGGGTCCGCGCTGGCCGGACCCGCGCGGCGACGGCCGCCGTCGGGGTCGCGCGCCGCGCGCCCCGGCGGGTCCGCAGCGCCAGCGGCACCCACGGGAGTACGGCCACCGCGGCCAGCCCGGCCCAGACGCCCAGCCCGGCCCGCCAGGACCCGAAGGCGTGCGCGATCGGCACGGCGGAGGCCGCGGCCACCGTCGTGCCCAGGGTCAACGCCATGGTGTACGCCCCGGTGACGAGGCCGGTCCGGTGGCCGAAGTGCTGCTTGACGAGCATGGGCAGCAGGATGTTGGCGACCGCGATGCCGGCCAGTGCCAACGCGCTGGTGAGCACGAAGATCCAGGCCGAGTCGGTGGCGGCCCGGAGCACCTGGCCGACGGCCAGGACGATCATGGCGACCACCAGTACCCGGGCCGGGGCGACCCGGCGGACCAGCCACGGGGTGAGCGCGCCGAGGCCGGCGAACGCGATGGTCGGCAGGGTGGTGACCAGTCCGGCCATGACGCCGGAGAGCCCCAACCCGGCGCGGATCTCGTCGAGCAGGGCGCCGAGGCTGGTGACCGCCATGCGCAGGTTCAGCGCGACCAGCAGCATCCCGACCAGCACCAGCGCGCCACCGGTCACCGGGTGCGTCCGCCGGGCCGTGGTGCCGTCCGCCGGGCGGGTGTCGACGGCGAGGACGGGTGCGGGCGGGGCCGGAGCGGCGGCGGCTGGCGGGGTCATGACCTCTAACCTACAATCATGGGATGAATTTCAGGCCGGTGATGTAACCAGTGCCACCGTCGGTCGATTCCCCCGCCGCGCAGCCAGCCGCGCCTCCCCGGGGGCACCGCGTCCGCCAGACCATCGAGCAACTCCGGGCCCGGATCCTCGGCGGCGAGTGGCCGGTGGGCGGCCGCATCCCCACCGAGCCACAGTTGGTCGCCGCGCTGGGCGTCGGGCGCAACACGATCCGCGAGGCCGTCCGCGCCCTCGTGCACGCCGGGGTGCTGGAGTGCCGGCAGGGCTCCGGCACCTACGTGGTGTCCACCGACGAGCTGGCCCCGGTGGTGGCCCGTCGACTGGGCGACGACCGGATGACCGAGGTCATCGAGGT
The DNA here is from genome assembly GCF_044466585.1 of Micromonospora sp. NPDC049359. Classification (NCBI taxonomy): domain Bacteria; kingdom Bacillati; phylum Actinomycetota; class Actinomycetes; order Micromonosporales; family Micromonosporaceae; genus Micromonospora; species Micromonospora sp. NPDC049359. The sequence goes on from NZ_JBITMW010000001.1 coordinate 733,677, forward strand.
ACGCCGTGCCTTCGAGGTGGAGGCGGCCCGACTCGCCGCGCTGAGGCGTACCCCGCAGGACCTGGCGGCGCTCGACGGCGCGCTCGCCGACCGCGAGGCGGCCTGGCGCGGCGGCCGGGTCGACGCGTTCGTGGAGGCCGACGCGGCGCTGCACGTCGCGGTGGTCGCCGCCGCGCACAACGCGATGCTCGCCGAGCTGTACGCCTCCTTCGGCGCCGCCCTGCGCAGCACCGTCGCCCAGGCGATGGGGGGCGCGCTCGCGCCCGAGCGCTACGTCGACCACACCCGGCTGGTCGAGGCGATCCGCGCCGGCGACGCGGGCCGGGCGGCGATCGAGGCCGGTGCTTTTCTGGAGCCGGCCGACGGGGCATAGGTTGTCCGCGACGGAAAACCGGACACCTCGGGAGTACGGATGCTCAAGGGCTTCAAAGATTTCATCATGCGCGGCAACGTCGTCGACCTGGCGGTCGGCATCGTGATCGGCGCCGCGTTCACCGGCGTGGTCACCCAGCTCACCAAGTCGTTCCTCGAACCGCTGATCAAGGCGATCGGCGGAGGCACCGCCCTCAGCGCCGGGAAATGGAAGCTCACTGAGGGCAACTACGTGGACTGGGCGGCATTCATCAACGCCGTGATCACGTTCCTGCTCACCGCGGCGGTGCTCTACTTCTTCGTGGTGTTCCCGATGAACAAGCTGGCCGAGCGGCGGCAGCGGGGCGAGGAGCCGCCGCCCGCGGCCCCCAGCGAGGAGGTCAAGCTGCTCACCGAGATCCGGGACGCCCTGGTCTCCGCCGGTCACACGACCCCGGGCCAGCAGCGCGGGGCGCTTGACGACGTGCTGGGCCGCCGGACCGAACCGCCGACGCAGCGCTGACCCACACGGATGCACATCGGCCCCTGCGGGATTCCCGCAGGGGCCGCATCTTCTCGTACGTGTGTTCGATAGAGTCCGGCCATGGAGCAGCGCAAGCACTGGTGGAACGGGAAGTGGGGGCGGCTGGCCCGGCGGGACGTCTTCCTCCGGGTGGACGCCGACCGGTGGCACGTCGAGCAGCGGGCCGGCGGCGCCGAGGGCATTTCCCGGTTCTACGAGTACGGCAGCGCCGACGAGGCCGAGGAGACGGTCCGGGCGCTGCTCGACGGCACGGACACCTGGCGGGAGCTGTCTCCCCGCCCACCGGGCGGCTGGACCCTCCCGAACGGCTGAGCGCGCGGCTCCGGAGGCGGCGTTTAGCGGCGGGCCGCCTCGGGAACCGCTGAGAGATGGACCAGCAGGACGCGCAGCAGGCGACCATCTCGCGGATCACCACCGGGATGCCGGTGATCGACGTGGCCGGCACCGAGGTCGGCACCGTGGACCTCGTCCAGCGGGGCGACCCGAACGCGGTGACCGTGCAGACACCGACCGCCGACCCGGGCAGCAGCCTGGACGAGCTGATCGAGGCGACCGCGGTCGAGGAGCCGGACGTGCCGGCCGACCTGGCGGCACGTCTGCTGCACACCGGCTACCTGAAGGTCTCCACCGAGTCGGCCGACGGAGCCGTGTATGTCCCGGCCGACCGGATCGGCTCGGTGGCCGACGGCCGGGTCCTCCTCGCCGTGGGCATGGCCGACCTCCCCCGCGAGGAGTAACCCGGTCGCCCCGATCGACCCGACTTCCCGCAAACAGCGGCATCACCGCACCCCGGACACCCCGCCTTCCAGAAGCCCGAGTGGATCAAGCCGGGAGCCGTCGTGCCGGCTCGGTCGAACTCTCCGACGAGGGCGGGACGGGCGCGGGCGGGACGGGCGCGGCCGGGCGACGGAAGAGCAGCAGCATCAGGCAGCCGGCGATCAGCCCCCAGAACGCGCCTCCCACGCCGACCAGCGTCACCCCGGACGCGGTCACCACGAAGGTGACCACAGCGGCTTCCCGGCCCTCGGGGTCGGTCACCGCCGCCGCGAGCGCGGTGGCGAGCGCGCCCAGCAGGGCCAGCCCCGCGACGGCCTCGATGAGGATCGGCGGCGCGACCGCCACCAGGGCCGTGGCGACGCCCGCGCCCAGCCCGAGCAGGGCGAGCCCGACGCCGGCGGTGACCGAGGCGACCCACCGACGCTCCCGGTCGGGATGCGCGTCGGGGCCGGCGGCCAGCGCGGCGGTGATCGCCGCGAGGTTCACGGCGTGTCCGCCGGCGGGGGCGGCCAGCAGGCTGGCGAGCCCGGTGGCGCGCAGGGCCGCGCCGAACGGCGGACGGTAGCCGTAGCCGACCAGCACCGCCATGCCCGGTACGTTCTGCGCCGCCATCGTGACCAGGAACAGCGGAAGGGCCAAGCCGACCAGCGCGGACACGTTCCAGGCCGGCACGGTCACGGTGACCGACGGGATCAGCGCGGTGCCGCTCAGCCCGGCCGGGGGCGCGGTCAGCGCGAGCGCCACCACCGCCACCAGCAGCGCCCCGGGTACCGCCCAGCGGCGGGCGAACCGGTGCAGCAGCAGCCAGCCGACCACCACCGGACCGGCCACCCGGGGCAGCTCGACGAGCGCCCGGACCGGTGCGGTGCACAGGGGCAGCAGCACTCCGGCGAGCATCGCGCCGGCCACCGGCTTGGGGATGGCGGCCACCGCCCGGCTCAGCGGCGGGAAGAGACCGGCCGCGACGATCAGCAGCCCGGAGACGAGGAACGCGCCCACCGCGACCGGCCAACCTCCGGGCGGCGGCCCGGTCGCCACCAGCAGCGCCGCGCCCGGCGTCGACCAGGCGACGCTCATCGGGATGCGGTGCCGCCAACCCAGCCACACGGCGGCGAGCCCGCACGCCACGCAGAGGGCGAGCAGGCCGGAGGCGGCCTGCGCGTCCGACGCGCCGACCGCCCGGAGCCCGGCCAGCACGACGGTGAAGGAGCTGGCGAAGCCGACCAGCGCGGTCACCACGCCGGCCAGCACCGGTTGCGCGCGTCCACCCATGTCACCACCCCCGGAGCGTTCCGTTTACGGAACGGCAGTGTGTAGCACCATAGTCGGATGCCGCAGCCACCACCAGCGGGCCGTCCCGGCCTCGACGTGGACCCCGTCGTCGTCGGTCGGCGCGTCCGCGCCCTGCGCGAGGAGCGGGGCATCTCGCTGTCCACACTGGCCCGGCTCGCCGGCATCGGGAAGGCGACCCTCTCCGGCCTGGAACACGGCACCCGCAACCCGACCCTGGAGACGCTCTGGGCGGTCACCGCGCAGCTCGGCGTACCGTTCACCGCCCTGCTGGCCGACCCGACCCCCGGGCCCGTCGTGCACGGCGCCGCCGTCACCGCCACCCTGCTGGAAGTGTTCGACGACACCGACGCGACCTACGAGCTGTACCGGATGCGCGTCGCACCGGGCGTCGTGCAGACGTCCCCCGCCCACCAGCCGGGCGTCACCGAACACATCACCGTCTTCGGCGGAGTGCTGCGGGCCGGCCCGGCCGACGCGCCACTGACCGCCCCGGCCGGCGGTCACCTCCGCTGGGTCTCCGACGTGCCGCACACGTACGCGGCGGTGGGCGACGAGGAGGTCGCCGCGAGCCTGCTGCTCCGCTACCCCCGCAACTGAACCCGGCTCAGTCCACCGGGGCGGGGACCGGCAGCCGTCGGCGTACCGCCCAGAGCGCCACCTCGGTCCGCGACGCCGAGCCGGTCTTGCGCAGCAGGTTCGACACGTGCACGGTGACCGTCCGCACCGAGATGCCGAGCGCCTTCGCGACCTGCTTGTTCGACATACCGCTGACCAGGCAGCCCAGTACCTCGACCTCCCGGGCGGTCAACTCCACGTCGACCGCCTCGACCGGGCCGGGCGGCGTACGCGGCCCGGGTAACCGTCGCAGCAACGCGTCCGGCCCCTCCCCGGCGTACGCGGCCAGCAGCTCGGTCAACGCGTACGGATTGCCGCCGGTGTGTCGCCAGACCGAGGTGACCAGCCGGTCGGACGGCGGCGCACCCTCGTACACCTGGGTCAACACCTCGGCGACCTCGGCCGGGCGCAGCGGACCCAGATGCTGGCGGACGACGCCGCGTACCCCGCAGAGGCGGGCCAACGCGCGGCGGGTGAGGTCCGGGGCCACCGCGTCGGCGGCCGGCCGGCTGGCGACGATCAGCAGCGCCGGCAGCTCGGCCACGGTGGCCAGCTCACCGACCAGGTTGACGCTGGCCGGGTCGAGCGCGTGCAGATCGTCCACGACCAGCACCGCCGGGCCGGGGCCGACCAGCAACTGGACGGTACGGACGGCGAGGCGCAGCAGGGTGCCCGGCGCGTACCGTTCGCGCGGCGCGGTGGGCTGCTGGGCGAGCCACGCCAGCGCGTCCGGCGGCAGGGCGAGCGAGCCGGTGTCGCGGCCGGTGAGCACCGACGCCAACCAGTCGTACGGGGCCGGACCGTACACCCGGGCGGCCCCCGAGAGCACCACGGACGGACGCGGCGTGAGGGCATCCACGGCGGCGGCGACCAGCAGACTCTTGCCCACGCCGGCCGCGCCGGTGAGCACCGCGACGGTCGGCGCGCGACGCTCGGCGGCGGCCACGGACGACCACGCCCGGTCGAGCTCGGCGAGCTCGCCGGCGCGTCCGACCATGGACACCGGCATCATTTCTCAACCCTACGCAGTAGTGCGTAGAGACGAAGGCGGGGTGTTCTTGGCAAGCTGGCACCATGACGCTGATCCTCCGCTCGGCCATCCTCAACGACATCGGCCTGGTCCGCACCAACAACGAGGACTCGGCCCTCGCCGGTGACCGCCTGATCGCCGTCGCCGACGGCATGGGTGGCCTGCCCGCGGGCGAGGTGGCGAGCGAGATCGTGATCCGGATCCTGGACGAGCTGACCCCACCCACCGAACCGGACGCGGCCGCGGACGCCCTGCGTGCCGTGGTCAGCACCGCCAACCAGCGCATCCACGCCGCGATCACCGTGGACCCGGCGCGCGAGGGGATGGGCACCACGCTGACCACCGCGCTGCTGGCCGGCGAGACGCTGGTGCTGGCCCAGGTCGGTGACTCCCGCTGCTATCTGCTGCGCGACGGGGAGCTGACCCAGCTCACCCGGGACGACACGTTCGTGCAGGCGCTCGTCGACCAGGGCACCCTCTCCCCCGACCAGGCCCGGCACCACCCGCAGCGCTCCCTGGTGACCCGGGCCGTGCAGGGCGCGGACACGCCGCCGGCCGTCGGTGTGCTCACCGTGGCGCAGGGTGACCGGCTGCTGCTGTGCAGCGACGGGCTCTCCGACTACGTCGAGGACGACGCCATCGCGGCGGCGCTGGGCATGTACTCCGACCGCCAGCAGTGCGGCGAGCAGTTGGTGAAGCTGGCCCACCACGCCGGTGCTCCCGACAACGTCACGGTCGTCGTCTCGGACGTCACCACCCGCTGACCGATCCGGCCCGCTCGACGGTCCCATGAGGGCCGCCCGATCGGGTCCGGTCACCTCAACTAGGTGGTTGTGCCATCTAGGTTGCGGCACTAGTGTCCCGGCTGTGGATTCCGACCGGCGCGGGCAGTGGCTGCGGGGGGTGCTCGACATCTGCGTCCTGGCCCTGTTGGCCGAACGCGAGTCCTACGGCTACCAACTCGCCCAGGCGCTCGACGCGGCGGGCGTCGGGCCGATCCAGGGCGGCACGCTCTACCCCGTCCTGCTGCGCCTACAGAAGACCGGTCTGGTAACCGCCCAGTGGCGGGAGGGCACCGCCGGGCCGGCCCGCAAGTACTACCGGCTCACCGACGACGGGCAGGCGGCGCTGCGCGAGGGCGGCAGCGCCTGGCTCACCTTCGTACGGCCGGTGAACGACATCGTCACGAAGGGGGTTGCCGGGTGAACGCCAACGACTGGCTCCGGACATTCGCCGCCGAGCTGCACCAGCGCCGGGTCGCGCCGGACGCCGCCCGGCACGTGGTCGCCGAGGCCGCCACACACCTGCGCGACTCCGGCGGTGATCCCTGGGTCGTCTTCGGTCCACCCCAGCAGTACGCGGGCGCGATCGTGGAGAGCATCGGCACCGCGCCCGGGCCACGCCCCGGACCGGTCCGGCTGCACGCGGCGGGCATCACCAAACGGTACGGCCGGCAGACGGTGCTGCGGGACGTCTCGCTGACCGTCCGGGCCGGACAGATCGCGGCGGTGGTCGGCGCGAACGGCTGCGGCAAGAGCACCTTCCTACGGATCTGCGCCGGGCTGATGTCGCCCGACGCCGGCGAGGTGACCGTCAACGGTCGGCTCGGCTTCTGCCCGCAGTCCGGCGGCACCTCCGACTTCCTGCTCGCCGACGAGCACTTCGTGCTGGTCGGCGCCGGCCAGGGCATCGCCCGTGGACGAGCCCGCCGCGCCGGCCGGGCGGCGGCCCGACAGCTCGGCTGGGAGGCGGGCGGCACCGTGCAGGCCCGGCACCTCTCCGGCGGCACACGACAGAAGCTCAACCTGACCATCTCCACCCTCAGCGAGCCGGACGTCCTGTTGCTCGACGAGCCGTACCAGGGCTTCGACCAGGGCACCTACGTCAACTTCTGGGATCAGCTCAGCCGGTTGCGGGACGGGGGCGCGGCGATCGTCGTGGTGACCCACCTCCTGAACCAACTCGACCGGGTGGACACCGTGCTCGACCTGACCCCGGCACACCAGTCCGGGCGGGTCGCGCCCGGTGTTCGAGGAGGCCGCCCGTGAACAGGCTCGTCACCGTCGCCGAGATGACGCTACGGGAGCTGCTGCGGCGTCGGGGCGTACTCCTGTTGCTGTTGTTGATGCCGTTGACCTTCTACCTGATCCGGCGGGACGCGTACCTCGGTCAGTCGGTCCGGTCGCTGCTGCTCGGCGTCTGCTGGGCGGTGAGCACCGCGGCGCTCTTCGCGACCACCGCGGCGCGGGAGTTGGAGCCGAGGCTTCGACTGGCCGGCTATCGTCCGCACCACCTCTACCTGGGCCGGATGCTCGGCCTGTGGGCGGTGGGGCTCGTCATCTCCGTACCCTTCTTCCTCCTGCCGATGCTCGACGGCGCGGACCTGCGCTACGGCGGCCTGGTCGCGGCGCTGCTGTGCTGCGTCGCGGTGGCCGCGCCGTTCGGGGTGCTGATCGGCACGCTGCTGCCCCGCGAGATGGAGGGCACGCTGCTGCTGCTCACGGTGGTGACCGTGCAGATGCTCATCGACCCGGCCGAGTCGGGGGCGAGGTTGACGCCGTTCTGGTCGAGCCGGGAGATCGCGACCTGGGCGGTGGACCACACCGACGACGGTTACCTGACCCGGGGTGTGCTGCACGGCCTCATCGTCACCGCCCTGCTGGTCGTGGGCGTGGCCACCGTGGCCAGTGTGCGGCTGCGCCGCCGCCGGCACCTGCGCCACCTACCCGTCGGCTGAGCGGATCTGGTCAATCCGGTTGCTGTCGCAGGCCGTGCGGGTTGAGATGAGCGGATGACCATCCGCCGGGTGACCGCCGACGACCGTCTCACCACCAGCTTCCCGCTGGCCGCGTACGCGTTCGACTCGTCACCGCTGGGCGCCGCGCGGGTCGAGCAGTTCCGTGACTACCTGCCCTACAACGAGGGCAACACGACGCTCACCGTCGAGGAGGACGGCGTCACGCTGGCCGCCGCCTCGGCCATCCCGATGCGGCAGAACCTGCGCGGGGTGGTGCTGCCGATGGCCGGCGTCGCCAGTGTGGCCACCCATCCGCTGGCCCGCCGGCAGGGGCACGTACGGACGCTGCTGCACCAACTGCTCGACGAGATGCGCGACGAGGGGCACGCGCTCAGCGCGCTCTACCCGTTCCGACCCAGCTTCTACGCCCGGTTCGGCTATGTGGGGCTCCCCAAGCCGCGCACGGTCACCTTCACCCCGGCCGACCTCGGGCCGCTGCTGCGCGCCGAACTCCCCGGCGAGGTGGGCTGGGAGCGGATCGGGGCGGGCTACCCGGCGTGGCGCGCGTTCACCGAGCGCTGCCTGCGGGACCGGCACGGCTTCTCGCTCTTTCCGGACTACCGGGCGGTCGGGCTGCGGGACCGCGACGAGCACTGGCTGCTCACCGCCCGGGTGGACGGCGAGGTCACCGGCGCGGTCACCTACCGGATCGACGAGCACGGCGGCACGCTGCACGGCAACGAACTGCTCGCCACCGACCCGCTCGCCCGGATGCTGCTGCTGCAGTTCCTCGCCCGGCACGTCGACCAGGTCGGACGGGTCAGCGTCCAGGTGCCGCCGGACGAGCTGCCCGAGCTGTGGCTCACCGACCTGGACGTGCACGTCGAGGCGCGGGCGGGCCGCCCCGGGGCGTCCGCGCCGATGGCCCGGCTCCTGTCGCTGGACGCGCTGCGCGGGCTGCCCGCCGGGCCGGGTCGGGTCCGCGTCGAGCTGACCGACGACCGGTGGCTGGCCGGCACCCACCTGCTGGACGGCACGACCGGCAACCTGGAGATCGTTGCCGGCGACCGCGGCCCGGCGCCGACCGCGACGCTCACCGCGGCCGGGCTCTCCGCTCTGGCGTACGGGGTGCTGGATCCGTCCGAGCTGCCGTTGCGAGGGCTGGGCGAGGTGCCGGTCGACGCCGCCGCCGAGCTGCGTGGCATCTTTCCGCGCGCGGTCCCGTACCTCTTCGCCGACTTCTGAGCACGGTTTGCCGCCCCCACCACCCGGGGTACGGTCCCGGGAATGCCGGAGTGGTTGCAGGCGGGCGGATGGGGACTGCTGGCCGGGTCGGCGCTGCTGATCGGAGCAGCGGTCGGCTGGTTCGCGCGGGTGCCCCAGCGGCTCATCGCGTCGGTCATGGCGTTCGGCGCGGGCGTGCTGCTCTCCGCCGTCTCGTACGAGCTGATCGAGGTCGCGCACGACCAGGGCGGGATGCTGCCCACGGTGATCGGCGCGGCCGGCGGCACCTGCGCGTACACCCTCGCCAACGTGGGCCTCGCCCGGCGCGGCGCGCGACACCGCAAGCGCTCGGGCGGTCAGCAGCCCTCCGAGGACGAGCAACCCGGCTCCGGGTCGGCCATCGCCGTGGGGGCGCTGCTGGACGGCGTACCCGAATCGGTCGTGATCGGCGCGAGCCTGCTGGCCGGCGGCGCGGTCAGCCTGGTCACGGTCGTGGCGGTGTTCCTCAGCAACATCCCGGAGGGGCTGTCCAGCGCGGCCGGCATGCGCCAGGCCGGCCGGACCCGCCGGTACGTGTTCCTGCTCTGGACCGGGATCGCGCTGATCAGCGGACTCGCCGCGCTGGTCGGCAACACGCTGCTGGGTGGCGCGCCACCGGAGGTGCTGGCCGCCATCACGGCGTTGGCGGCCGGGGCGATCCTCGCCATGATCACCGACACGATGGTCCCGGAGGCGTTCGAGAACGCCCACCTGCTGGTCGGTCTCATCACGGTCGCCGGCTTCCTGACCGCGTTCGCCCTCTCCCACGCCTGACCGTGGGTCGAGCCTTAGCCAGGGGTTAAACCTGGCCCGGCGGATTCGGCGGCGCGGCGTCGCGACTCCTAGAGTCACGGGGTGCGCATGACGTCGCTTACCGCCCTGCTCGTCCTCGGTGTCGCCACCGCGACCCTGCCCGCGTGCGCGTCGAACGCGCCGACGCCGAACGCCACGCCGTCCGCCTCGCCGCAGGCCGTGGCGACCGGCGACCAGGACGTCGTGCCAGCGGGACGCGACGGCCTCGGCGGTCCGGGGGCCAGCGCCAGCCCGAAGCCGACCACTTCGGCAGCCAAGGCGCTTGCGGCCGGCAACCCGAACGGCCACGCGAGCGTGCCCACCGAGGCCCGTGCCGTGGACACCTCGAAGCCGACCCGGACCGTCGGCACCGGCACCCCGGCGAGCTGCACCTCCGCGGCCGTGGTGAAGGCGGTCGCCGCCGGTGGCGTCATCACGTTCGACTGTGGACCGGCCCCGGTGACGATCAAGATGGCCGCGACGGCGAAGGTCCGCAACGCCAACGGGCCGAAGGTCGTGCTGGACGGCGGCGGCAAGGTCACGCTGAGCGGCCAGGGACAGCGCCGCATCCTCTACCTGAACACCTGCGACGAGGCCCAGGGCTGGACCACCTCGCACTGCCAGAACCAGGACCACCCGCAGCTCACCGTGCAGAACCTGACCTTCGCCGACGGCAACTCCACGGGCGACCGGGCCGAGGGTGGCGGCGGGGGCGCGATCTTCGTCCGCGGCGGGCGGCTCAAGATCGTCAACTCACGCTTCGTTCGGAACCGCTGCGACCGTACCGGCCCGGACCTGGGCGGCGCGGCCGTGCGGGTGCTGAGCCAGTACGAGAACAAGCCGGTGTACGTCGTGAGCAGCACCTTCGACGGCGGCTCCTGCTCGAACGGAGGGGCGCTGAGCAGCATTGGCGTGTCGTGGACGGTGCTGAACAGCCTGCTGCGGAACAACGAGGCCATCGGCAACGGCGCCAACCCGGCCAAGTCGGGGACGCCCGGCGGTGGCAGCGGCGGCGCGATCTACTGCGACGGCAACGAGTTCGCCGTCCGCATCGCCGGCACGATCATCGAGAACAACAGGGCCAACGAGGGCGGCGGCGCGATCTTCTTCGTCAGCAACAACCGCACCGGCACCATGAAGATCGAGAACTCGACCCTGCGCCGCAACCCCAGCGGCAAGTTCGAGACCCCCGGCCACCCCGGCATCTTCTTCCTGGGCGCCGCGCTCACCTGACCCCCCTTCTGGTCTTCTGGCCCGGTGATCAAGAGGTTTGCGTCAGATTTCGTCCGTCTGGTGACGCGAACCTCTTGATCACCTCAGTAGGGGTTTCCCTGGCCTGGGGGACGGCCCGCCAGGAGGCCGGTGGGGCGGCCGGGCTGCCGGGATGCGGCGGACAGGGGCGGGCTGGGGGTGTGTTCGCCACCGGCCATGCCGGCGAACAGCTCCTTCAGCGCGGTCAACGCGTCGATCTTCGGAGTCCAGCCCAACTCGGTCTCCGCCCGCTCGCTGGACATCAGCGGCGCGTTCAGCCCCAGCTCCCCCAGCCCGCGTCGACCGGTTGCAGCCGCGCCCGCCACGTCAGCGCCGCCGCCACCCGCAGCACCGGTGCCGCGACCGGCACCGTCCAACCATGGAAGTGCCGAGCCACCAGCTCCGGCGTCAGCACCGGGTCTGCGGCGACATTGAAAGCGCCGCGGGCATCACCCAGAACCGCCCTGGCGTACGCGTCAGCCACATCGTCGGCATGCACCGCCTGCATCCGCAGCCGCCGGTTCGTGGGTACGAGAGGAATCCGACCGAAGCGCAGCAGTCGTACCGGCGCGAACGGGCCGAGAAAGTACCGGGTGATCTCCACGCCGGCGTCCCTCTGGAAGATCAGACCGGGTCGCAGCCGCACCACCCGCAGGGCCGGGTGCTCCCGCTCCAACCCGTTCAGCAGCGCCTCGACCTCGGCCTTGTGCTCGCTGTACGACGAGCCGGACACTCCGGTGGCCGGCCACCGCTCGCTGATCGGGTGGTCCTTCGGGCCGGGCGCGTACGTGCCGACCGACGACGCGTACACCAGCGCCGGCACCCCGGCCCGCGCCACCGCCTCGAACACCGCCCGGCTGCCGTCGACGTTTGTCCGCCGCAGGATCCGTTGATCGTGACTGGGCTGGATCTGCCAGGCCAGATGGACCACCGCGTCCGCGCCCGCGAAGATCTCGGCCAACTGAGCCGGGGCCGCCGGCGCACCGATGTCGCAGGAGTGCCATTCGACCTGGTCGTACGGCGTACCGGCAGCCGGTCCGGGCAGCCGCCGGGCCACCCCGGCCAGCTCCACACCGCGCTCCCGGCGCAGCCGCCGCAGCACCGCCGTACCGACGTTGCCGCTCGCCCCCACCACCACGATCCGCATGCCCGACCCCGTACCCGCCCAGGACCAGCTCAACCACCGTGTGTCCCGCCGCGGCCTTCTTGATCGACTCGACTTCCCGAAAACCGGGGCGTCCCGGGCGCCCTGATGCCCCGCCTTCCCGGAAGTCGAGTCGATCAAGGGCGAGGTGCTCTGACGAGGCATCGACGGCCGGCCGGAAGCCGAGAGCCGGCATCGCTGACTGTCAGGTAACCTGAGCGCGCGGGCCGCTAGCTCAATGGCAGAGCTGTGGACTTTTAATCCATAGGTTCAGGGTTCGAGTCCCTGGCGGCCCACTCTCGCGCAGGTCAGCGACACTTAGAGGCCGCTGTTGCCGTGCGTCGGGCCGGTACGGCAGATGCCAACCGTGCCGACTTCGATGGCGGTCCTGGCCGCGAGCTGCCGTGTCGCTTCACCCTTGGTCATGCGGTCCGCCCAACCGCTCTTTCAACGGCCCGATGTGCGCCAGGCCGTCGGGCGCCGAACAGCAGCGACCAGGGACGACCCTTGGCGACGACGTTTGTCGAGGTCACGCTTGATCGACAGCCCACGAGGGTCGGTGCCATGATGGGGCCATGCCGAGCGACGTCTGGGTGTCGTTGACCTCGCTGGGCGGGGTGGCACTGGGCGGGGGCTTGTCGTTCTGGGTCCAACGCATGACTCAACGGTCGGCTGAGCGAGCAGAGGAACGACGGCAGGCCATGGCTCTTGGCGAGAGCCGCCGAACGGAGCGGCTGGCCCAGTTGCAGAGTTTCATCGAGGTCACGGCCGAGGCTGAGCGATGCGCATTCACGCGTCCATTCAGCTGGCAGGACGGCGATGAGTGGCAAGTCCAAACGCAAGCGATCATGAACCGTGTATGGGTGGCTGAGCGGATGATCCGCCTGACGTTTCCACTTCCGGTTCATACCGCGGCTCGGGCCTACTTCCTTGACCTCAACCGGGCTGTATGGGAAGTGCTACCCGACGGGCAAAGCGTAAGGGACTATTTGGAAGATCATCGGCTAGCCTTCCTCGACGCCGCTCGGACGGCCGTGGACTAAGCGGTTAGGCCACGACGAACCTCGGGCTCCTCATCGGGGACGTACCCGGCTGCCGACGCCTCGGGACAGCCATCCACGGAATCGAGCCGCCGCCGACGACGACTGTCGACAGCAAGGGTGACAGCCACATCCGTGGATGACAGGTCCGGCTGGCCGAAATGATGCTCGCTAAAACTCGAAAGGAAGATCAAGCTGCATCAGCGGCGGCCGACTCACGCGTTGACCGTACTGCCCGCCGGGACTCCCAACGACCTGCCAGCCACACCAGGTTCCCCCAGTAGCTTTCGACCCGGTATCTGTGCCGCAGCTCGGCGATAAGCGGGCTCGCTATCTCGCGGATCTCCAGGATGGACGCTCCCCAGTTGTCGACGATGAAGTTCTCGTCGGCCATATTGGCACGAACGAACATGCCCGCCACATCGAAGCCGTTACAACGGACCATGACTGCCGTCTTCTGCTCCTCGGTCCACTGACTGTAAGGAACTTCGAGGACCGACGGCAGCACCCGGGCGGCGGACCGCATTTCGGGCGAGGTGATCAATTTGACCACTTCCATCGTGCCTTGAACCTCTTGTGAACGGTATGCCGCCTCGACCTGCCGCCCAGCGTGCCGGGCCTGGCGAGCTCCGACCAGCAACGCCAGGGCGACGATCAAAGTGGAGACGACCTGGGAGATGGCGATGACAGTGTTCACGCCGCCGATCATTGCTCATACCCGGCAATAGATCGAGTGCGCTCAACTCGACATGCAGGCCGCTGAGCCGCCACCCGAGCCGCCCCCCGAGCGCCGAACCCCGTCACGCATAACCTGACGGATCAACGAGCCCGGTTTCTCCGGCGATCCGGCGCGGTGTTGACGCTCGATCAGGACGCCGACTGCCCCTGCTGTGACCCGCGTCAGGCGATGGACACCCTGCACACGATCGCCAGGGCGGTCCCTCCGACCGGCAGGCGCGAGATCCAGGCGATCGTGGATCCCCTTGCTGAGCGGTACCGCGCCCGCACCCTGCACGATCCGAGCTGGCCACAAGACGGCCAGTGGTGGTGGCGACGCATCGCCGATCGCTGAGTGACCGCGAGACCACTGCGGCGCGGGTCGGCGCTTCCGTCACTCGCGTCGGGCGGCTCCGTGCAGCGCGTACGCCACCACGCCCGCGACCGCCAGGACGGCCGCGACCACGGCCGCCGGCCGGCTGTCAAGGGGTTGGCCCGGCCAGGTGGCGAGCGCGCCCCACGTGCCCGGTTGGGGGAACATGGCGGCGGCGATCGCCCAGCCCACGGGGAGGAACCAGGCGCGGGCCGCGCCCGCGACCGTCGCGCAGAGCGCGGTCAGGCCCAGCAGGCCGGCGGAGTCGCGGACCAGCAGCGCGGTGGGGCCGAAACGGGCGCCGGTGGGTTGGGTGGCGAGCAGCACGACGAGTACGAGCGCCAGCGCGGCCAGCAGGTGCACGGCTCGCCGCCACGGCCAGCGCAGTGCGGCGGTGCGTTCCAGGTCCTCGTCGGGGGCGGCCAGGGTGGTCGACAGGGTCGCCACCATCAGCGTGACCGTCAGGACGACGAGCAGGAGGATGACGTCGCGCTCGGTGGACAGCGTCAGCCACAGCGCCCAGATCAGGGCGGCGGCGCTGACGGACGCGGCCAGTGCCACGGGTACGCGTCGTGCGCGTAGGTGCAGCATCATCGCGACAGCAGTCCGGTGGGGTCCTGGCAGGCCAGGATGGCGTCGCGTACCGCCGTCACGCGGGAGAGCGCCTCCGGTGCGGGCAGCTTCTGGAGGTCCCGCCACAGGGTGACCGCCTCGGCGTTGAGCTGCGGATCCTCCTCGATCATTTCGGGGATGACGCCGACGTCGGAGACCGGCTCGCGGCCGAGCAGGTGGTATGCGGCGGCTCGTTCGACCGCGCCGTTGCGCTCGCAGTCCGGGCCGCCGTATCCGGTGCCCAGGCCGAACACCATCTCGGGGACCACGGCGTCGGGATGAGCCAGGCCGCCGTGGTCGTCGATCCGAACGTCGATCGTGACGGTGTCGGCGTCGCGGAGGGGCACGTCCCCGATGAGGTAGGCCCGCGTGTCCTCGTGCGCCTGGGTGGGGGCGTCCGGCATCTTGGCGAGGGCGGCCAGGCCCTGGCGGGCGAGCGGGGTCAGCGTGTCCAGCACGTTGGCGTTGACCCGGGTGACGCAGACCTTCGGGGCGTCGTCGGTGCAGACGAGTTCGCGGGCCACGGGATCGATCGGCGCGACGAGGGTTGCCTCGTCACGGGGGACGAGCGCCGCCGCGACACCGAAGCCGAGCAACACCGGCAGCACGGCGGCCACCGACGTACGGGGACCTTGCGCGACCAGCAGGAGTACGCCGGTCAGCGCCAGCCCGCCCAGGAAGATGGCGAGCACGGCGGTGACCCGGGGGTCGATGGTCTGGAACGGGTAGAACGTGCTGCTGCCGTACGCGGGAGACAGGATCGCGCCCATCCAGTCCGGCCGCATGATCGCGGTGAAGAAGACCAGCAGCACACCGGCCACGGCGAGCACGGGCGCGGTCACCAGGGCGGGTAGCAGCCGCCCGATGCCCAGGCCGAGCCAGGCCGCCGCGACCAGGGAGAACGCGCCGACCAGCGTGATGGCGACGACGTCCGGCGGGAAGTACGCGGCGGTGGACGCGATCCGCATGCCGCCCGCGCCGACCACCAGCAGGAAGGCGAGCCCGAGCGCGGCCCCCATCGCGACGAGGACCGGAAGCATCCGGCGGGCGCGGGATCGGGGTGTGGTGGCGAACAGTTCCCCGACCTTGGCCCGGTGTTCGCGGCGGCCCTGCCACGCTCCGGCGGCGAGGGCGATCGGCCAGAGCAGGAGCAGGTACTCCTTGACGGCGAGCGTGAGGGACATCCACCCCTCCGACCAGCGGCCCGGGGCGAGGTAGAGGGCGGCGACGCCGACCGCCACCACGAGGAGCGCGGCGCCGGCTGCGGCGGAGCGCCGGAGTTCGATCCGCAGGACGCTCATCGGCTGGCCGCCTCGTGGCGACGGAGCAGCGCCGAGTAGCCGCGCTCGGCGGGGCTGTCACCCGGATGGCGCTCGTCGCCCTCGGCGGCCAGACCGGCGGGCGTGCCCTGCCACACCAACCGACCCTCGTTGATCAGCACCACCTCGGTACAGGCGGCGACCACGTCCTCGACGAGGTGGGTGGAGACCAGCACGCAGGCGTCCGTACCCAGGTCGCGCAGCAGCTCGCGCAGGTCGAGGCGCTGCTCGGGGTCGAGGCCGACGGTCGGCTCGTCCAGCAGCAGCACCCGCGGATCGTTGACGATGGCCTGGGCGACGCCGGCCCGGCGGAGCATCCCGCCGGAGAGTGTGCGGAGCCGGGCGTCGGCTTTGGCGCTGAGCCCGACGCGGTCGATCGCGCGCTGCGTGGCCGCTGGGATGTCGGACTTCGGCATCTCCTTCAACCAGGCCAGGTACGACACGAACTCGCGCACCGTGAAGCGCGGGTAGTAGCCGAAGTGCTGCGGCAGGTAACCCAGCGAACGCCGGGCCTGGCGCAGGTCGGCGCGGCCGTCCACCGAACTGCCGAGCAGGGTGAGCCGGCCGCCGGACGGCTTGAGCACGGTGGCCAGGGCACGCATCAACGTCGTCTTGCCCGCGCCGTTGCGCCCCAGCAGGCCGTGGACGCCGGTGCCGAGGCTCAGGTCGAGCCCGTCGACGGCCAGGTGTCGGCCGGCCCGCACCTTCAGCGCCTCGGCGTGGATGGCCCAGGGGTGGATGGTGGTGGCCGTCTCGGCCAGGCTCACCGCTCGCATGGTGGTTCCCTTCAGAACGAGGTGAGGCGCCGGAAGCTGTTGGCGCGCAGGAGGGTCAGGGCGGCCAGCACGACCGTGACGACGGCCCACCCACCGATGGCCGCCGGTTCCAGGAGCACCGGCAACTCGGCGGCGGCGAGGCTGGGTGCGATCACGGCGGCGGCCCAGGCGGCCATCAGCCCGACTGCGGCGCGGCGGACGCCGACGAGGGAGCCGAGCAGCAGCGTGGCGGCGGTGAAGGCGAGGCACGGCAGCAGCATCAGCGCGGGGTTCACCCGGCTGGCCCCGTAGGCGGCGAGCACGGCGAGCACCGGGATGACGAGGACGAGCACCCCGGCGGTACGGCGCAGGAGCATCGTCAGACCGGCCGAGGGGGTGCCGACGACGAGTTCCCAGGCCGGGTCGCCGCGTCTGCTCCAGGCCGCGGCGACCCCGGGCAGCGGCGCGAGGGGCGCGAGCAGCAGCACGATCGACGGCAGCTCGGACAGGAAGTACGTGAGCAGGGCCGCGGTGCCGAGCACGCCGGCGGTCATGGCGACCCAGGGCAGCAGTGCCGCCACGAACCAGCGCTGCCGCAGCGGCGTACGGAGGAAGGCCCTTGATCGTGGGGTGGGGCCGGCGGCGATCGCGCGGTCGACGGCTGCCGCGACCTCGGCGACCAGGGCGCGCGACTCGATGGTGGTGCTGCCGGCGAGGCGGGCGCGGCAGTCGGCGCAGCTCTCCAGGTGCACTTCGATCGACCAGACGGTCGCCTCGTCGAGACCGGGATCGCCGTCGGCGTAGCGGTCGATGTCGTTCAGAGTGGGATGCGTGGTCACGACAGGGCCTCCCGCAGGACGATCCGGGCGCGGCGGATCCGGGACTTGACGGTGTTCTCGGGTACGCCCAGCAGCACGGACGTCTCGCGGACGGTGAAGCCGTCCAGGACGGTGGCACGGAGTACCGCGCGTACCTCGGGCGGCAGCACGGCGAGGGCCTGTTCGAGTTCCTGACCGACCCGACCGGCGAGCGCCTCGTCCTCGGCGGCGGGCACGACCGTCTCGACCGGATGCACCTGCGGCACCCGGGCCTGCCGCGAACGACGCCGGAACGCGTCCACCAGGCGGTGCGCGGCGATGGTCCACAGCCAGCCGACCGCGCTGCCGCTGACCTGGTCGCCGGCGAAGCTGCCGGCCGCCCGCCACACCGTCAGGTAGGTCTCCTGGAGGACGTCGGCGACCACGTCCGGGTCCGCGCACCGGCGACGCAGGCGCACCTCCAACCAGGGCGCGGTACGCCGGTACAGCTCGTCGAAGGCCCGCCGGTCACCGCGGGCCACGCGACGGACGAGCTCCTGCTCGTCCGTCGCGTCCAGGCTTCGTCTCACGTGAGGTAAGACGACCGTCCCCGCGCGATCGGGTCCCCCACTCCTGTGACCGTCGTCACTCTGCTCGGCTATCTGATGCCGGCAGTGTGGCCAGCGCCTTGGCGCTGCGGCTGCCCGGTTCGGGCGTGCCGACCAGCAGTTGCTGACCGGGAGCGTCCCGGACGTCGAAGGTCTGGTAGGTCAGCTCGATCCGCCCCACCTCGGGGTGTTGGATGACCTTGAACATGCGGGTCAGGCCCTGCGCTGTCTGGTCCGCCCAGAGGGCGCGAAACTCTGGCGAGTCCCGTCGCAGGTCGCTGACGAGCGCCTCGATCCGGGGGTCGCCCGGGAAGAGACCGGCGTTGAGTCGCAGGGCGTGTACGACGTTCTCGGTCAGGGTCGGCCAGTCGGGAAAGACGGTACGGGCCTGCGGATGCCGGAACAGCACCCGGACCATGTTGGTCGGGCCGGTGAACGGGGACAGCAGGGCCGCCGCCACGCCGTTGGTGGCCAGCACGTCGAACGCGGGACTGAGCACGTACGCGGCGGAGATGGGGAAGGCGTCCAACAGCCGCAGTAGGGCGGGGTGGACGGACGCCCGAGCATTTTCCGGGCCGGGGCGCGGATGGAGCCCGGCGAGCCGGAAGAGGTGACCGCGCGCCTCCTGGTCGAGGCGTAGGGCCCGGCCGATCGCGTCGAGCACCTGTGCGGAGGGATTGCGCTCCCGGCCCTGCTCCAGGCGGGCGTAGTAGTCGGCGCTCACCCCGGCCAGGACCGCGATCTCCTCGCGGCGCAGTCCCGGTACCCGGCGGTCGCTACTCCCGAGCAGCCCGACCCCTTTCGGGTCCACTCGGGCGCGGTTGGCCCGAAGGAATTCCCCAAGCCGGTTTGAATCGGACATGTCGACCAGCCTAGAACCCGGCGACACCGGGCCAGCCGCCGGCTTCGCGGGGCCGGTCGCCGCGCCGTACAGCTTCCGGCCGAGGGCGTACGGGACCGAGCGGACCGAAGTTGGACGAGGACGTATGCGCCGCCGAGGTGTCGCGCACCCAGGAAGCCACACCCTTCCAGGGGTCGTGCACGGGCCGCATCGTTGAGCAGCGGCGCTCGGCCGCAGGTCCGAAGGACGACGGGGGAAGCAATGGCAGACAGCACCGACTCGAAGATCATTCTCATCACCGGGGCCAGCAGCGGCATCGGCGCTGCGACGGCTCGCCGACTGGCCGCCGACGGCCATCACGTCGTGCTGGGCGCCCGGCGGGTGGACCGGCTCGCCGCGCTCGTCGACGAGCTGCGCGCTGCCGGTGGCGCAGCCGACCACCACGAGCTGGACGTGACGAGCCGGGACAGCATGCTCTCCTTCGTCAAGGCCGCTCACGATCGGCACGGCCGCGTCGACGTACTGATCAACAACGCCGGCGTGATGGCTCTCTCCACCCTCGACGCGCTGCGGGTGCACGAGTGGGAGCAGATGGTCGAGGTGAACCTGCTCGGCACCCTCTACGGCATCGCCGCCGCGTTGCCACTGATGCGGGCGCGCGGTACGGGACACATCATCAACATCGGTTCGACAGCGGCGTACCGCGTCGACGCGACGGCGGCCGTCTACTGCGCCACCAAGTACGCGGTCCGGGCCCTCACCGAGGGGCTACGCCAGGAGAGCCGGGACGTCCGGGTGACGCTGGTGAGCCCCGGCTACACCCACTCGGAGCTCACCGAGCACGGCGGCTCCCCCGAGGTGCGCGCCGCCGCCCACGCGGCGGCCCAGGAACTGGGGATGCCGGCCTCGGCGGTCGCCGACGCCATCGCCTACGCGATCGCCCAGCCGGACAGCGTCGACGTCAACGACATCACCATGCGATCCACCGTGCAGGGCTGAGCGCACACCACGAGGAGGGCACCCATGAGCGAAGCGCTCGAGATGACCACGTTCCGGCTCGTAGCCGGCCTCACCGGCGCCGACTTCGTCGACGCCAACGAGGACATCAACGAGTACCTGCGACGGCAGCCCGGCTTCCGGTGGCGTCGGATCATGCAGGCCGACGACGGCACCATCACCGACATCGTCGCGTGGGACTCGGCCGCCGACGGCCGGCGCAGCGCCTCGGGGATCATGACCGAGATGGCCGGCTCCCCGGTGCACGCCACCATCGACCAGGCCACGGTCGACTTCCGGATCGTCCCGGTGCTGCAACACACCAGCTGACATCGACACCTGACGCCACCTTCCGGAAGTGCGCCGCGGCGCGCCCGGAAGGTGGCGCCTGCCGTCCCCGCCTGGTCCGGAGCCTGGCGCGGACGGCTCACGTGGCTATCCTCTTCAGGTGCTGGTCCGTGTGGAGATCGTTGACGCGGGTCCGGCATTTCGAAGGGACTAGCGACATGGCCCGTGTGGTACCGGCAGTTATCCGCGCACTCGACGTCCTCGAACTGTTCCTGGACTGCCCCCAACTGTCGGCCCGCCAGGTGATGGAGCGGCTCGACCTGCCGCGCACGACCGTCCACGAGCTGCTCGTGACGCTCGAGGCTCGCTCGTACCTGATCTCCGTGCCGGGTCAACCGGTGCAGTATCGGCTCGGGATGCCGCTGTTCCAGCTGGGCGCGGCGTTCGCGGGTCGGCTCGATCTGGTACGCGAGGCGCAGGGTGTCGCGCGGGACGTGGCCGCCGCCTGCGACGAGGCGGTTCACGTGGCGGTGCTGGACGGCGCGGATGTCGTCTACCTCGTCAAGTTCGACAGCATCCACCCCGTTCGGATGGTGTCCGGAGTCGGGTTGCGGCTGCCCGCCCACTGCACGGCGGTCGGCAAGGTGCTGCTGTCGGCCCTCGATCCGGAGGACCTGGACGCGGTCCTGTTGAAGGATCCCCTGCCGGGCATGACGTCGGACAGCATCACCGACCCGGACCTCCTGCGGGCGCATCTCGACCAGGTCCGGGCGGAGGGCGTCGCGGTCGACGTCGGCGAGTCGGACAGCGCGATGCGCTGCGTCGCGGCGGCGATCCGGGATCACTCCGGGGCCGTCATCGCCGCGATGAGCCTGTCCGCGCCGATCATCCGGTGGACGCCGCAGGTGCAGGTGGAGTGGGCCGGGTTGGTTCGCGAGGGCGCGGCAGCGCTGTCGACGCGCATGGGCTATCGGGCCCAGTCCCGGTAGCAAAACTCCCGCTTTCGGTTCGAAACAGCATCGAAACATTGACATCGGTGACCGGGCTGCTCTAGCGTCGCACCACTCGATGCGGTATATCGAACCTAGTTCGAAATCTCGAACGGCGGTGGTCTCGTGACACGACCGAACCGGAACGTCAGCGCCCCTGTCTCGACCCTGTCGCCGACCGCCTCGACCACGTCGCGCCATCCGAGGTGCGGCACCCGACAGATCTCGGGTGGCTCGGACGGAGCACGCGTGAGCGGACGTCCCGCGGCGGCCGGCTGGCCCGCTCGCCGTGACGGCGACCGACGAGCGAACTGATCTCGACAGGCGACCCTCCGTGGTCGCCACCACAGAAGCCCAACTGGAAACACGACGATCGCGGCGTTCGCCGGGTACGCCTTCGGCGTGCGGCCGTGCGCGGCGAGATGAAGGAGGCGGGTGTCCATGGAGGACAAATCGGGTTGGTCTCGACGCGGCGTGCTGGGGATGGGGGTGGGAGTGCTCGGCGCGGCGGGTCTGGCCGCGTGTGGGGGCACCTCCGAATCGCCGACCAAGGTGCAGGCCGAGGTTCCGCAGGAGCTGATCGACGCCGCCGCGTCGATGAAGGGCTCCTCGATGGGGATGTTGTCGCAGAAGCTGTACTCGACGGCCGCGAACGACGCCCTCGACAGCTCGATCAAGAAGTTCGCCGACACCACCGGCACCAAGATCGAGAACAGCCTGGTCCAGGCCGACGCGGGTGACGTGGTCGCCAAGATCGATGCCGAGGTCAAGGGCGGGGTGGCACGTGACCTGGCGTTCATGACCGACTCCCGGTTCGTCGCGCAGTTCCAGGCGCTGGGCGACCTGGAAGACGTCACCGACGTCGTCCAGGCGCTGACCGCCAAGTACGGCGAGCCGTGCGCGGAGGCCAAGAACTACTGCGTCTTCGACGGCAAGTGGTTCGCGATCCCGTACCACTTCATCGGGATCGGGTCGTTCCTGCGCAAGGACTGGATGCAGGACAAGGGCATCACGCCCAAGGACATCTACAGCTGGGAGGAGCTGCGGGACGTCTGCCTGGAGATCTCCGATCCCGGCAAGCGCCGGTTCGGCTGGGGCATGACGATCAACCGGTCCGGCGACGCCAACGGCATGATCGAGGCGCTGATCAACGCGTACGGCGGGTCGATCGCCTCCAACGACGGCCGCAAGGTCACGTTCGAGTCGCCGGAGACGGTGCAGGCGGTGACCTTCCTCGGCGACATCTACACGAACTCCAAGTACAAGCCGATGCTGCCGCCGGGAATCGCGAGCTGGACCGACACCAGCAACAACGAGAACTGGCTCGCCGGCATCCTCGGCTACACCCGCAACCAGTTCAGCGTCTACGCGGACTCGCGGACCAAGAAGAACCCGGTGCACGCCAACACCCACGTGTTCTCCGACTGCATCGGACCGGCCACCAACAACCCCCTGCTGCTCGGCCAGTCACAGGGCTTCGTCATCTTCAAGGGCGCCAAGAACCCCGCGCTCGCCAAGCTCCTGGCGCAGTACCTGGTCAGCGCGCCCGCGCTGCTCGGAGTGGCGAAGGAGGCACCCGGTCTGGTGATGCCCGCCTGGGAGAAGGTCTGGGACGCGGACCCGTTCTTCACCAGCGGCGACCCGGCGTTCCCCATGCTGCGCAAGATCACCCAGTTGCAGCTGCCGTTGAACACGAAGAACGGCCTGACCTTCCCGCAGAAGGCCAGCGCCGGCCAGCAGGCCGTCGGCTCGGCCTACGTCCTCACCGACATGATGCAGCAGGTCGTGCAGGGCACCGCGCCCGCGCAGGCCGTCAAGGCGGCCCACACGAAGATGGTGCAGATCTTCAACCAGCAGGGGCTGCCGCAGTGAGGACGCTCCGTCCCGCGCGGGTCCCGGCGGCGAGGGCTTCCTCGCCGCCGGGATCCGGCTCCCTCACGCCGACCCAGCGCCGGCTGGGTCGTGACTGGCGAATGGCGGCGCTGTTCCTGACGCCGATGGCCGTGCTGGTCGGCGGCCTTGTGCTCGTACCGATCGCCCGATCGATCGTCACCAGCACCACCGAACGGCACGGGCAGGAGTCCGTGTTCGTCGGCCTGGACAACTATCTGCACCTCGTCGGCGACGACCAGTTCCACACGGGCGTGGTGAACTCGTTCGTCTTCACCGCGTACGCCGAGATCTTCAAGGTCGTGCTCGGGCTGGCCGCGGCCCTGCTGCTGCACCACCGACGCCGCGGGCGGGCGGTGCTGGCGGGGTTGCTCCTGGTGCCGTGGGTGGTGCCGACCGTGGTGACCGCGTTCAGCTGGCGCGCGCTGCTCGACCCGATCTTCGGCAGCGTCAACAACCTGCTCACCGCCACCGGAATCGGGCCGCTGCTGGTCGACCTGCACCTGGTGGACAGCTGGCCGGCGGGCTGGCTGTCCGACCCGTCGCTGGCGATGCCGTCGGTCATCATGGTGAACGTCTGGAAGGGGGTGCCCTTCTTCACCGTGTGCTTCCTCGCCGGCCTGAAGGCCATCCCGGCCGACCTGTACGAGGCGGCGACCATCGACGGCGCGTCGGCGTGGCAGCGGTTCGCCAACGTGACGCTGCCCGGCCTGCGCCACGTGATCACCGTGACGGTGACCCTGTCGTCGATCTGGACGTTCAACAACTTCGACCTGGTCTGGCTGCTCACCCAGGGTGGTCCGGGTGACGTGACCGCGCCGTACGTGCTCGTCGCGTACTCGAAGGCGATCCTGCAGTTGCAGTACGGCGCGGGCGCGGCGGTCACGCTCGTCATGCTGCCGGTCATCGGCGGGCTGGTGTTCTTCCTGGTCCGGCTGTTGCGACAGGATTCGGGGGCGAAACTGCCCCGGGCACGACGCGCGACGCTGCGGGTCGGTACGCGGGCGCGCAAGGCCCTGCCGTGGGTGATCACCGCGGTGGTCACCGGCCTGCTGATCTGGGCGTCGCCGCAGATCTTCTGGAAGGCGGCGGTGATCCTCGGGGTGATCCTGCTGATCGCGGCGGCGGTGGGCCGGGTGGTGTCGACCCTCCAGTCGCGCGGCGGTCGCCGGGCATCCTCGGCGGTGTCGGGCTTCGGCTCCTGGGTCGCGCTCGCCGGGCTGCTCTTCTTCGTGCTCGGTCCGCTGTACTGGATCGGCGTCACGGCCTTCAAGTCCGAGGGCCAGGTCGTCATGCGTACGGACGACCTGTGGCCGACGCCGTGGACCACGGAGCAGTTCACCGGGCTCTTCGCCAACCAGCCGTTCGGTCGCTGGTACCTCAACACCCTGCTGGTGTCCGCGGCGTCCACGGCGGTGGCGCTGGTCTGCGCCGCTCTCGCGGGTTACGCGCTGGCCCGGCTGCGGTTCCGTGGCGCGCAGGGGTTCACCGTCACCGTGCTGCTCACCTACGTGATGCCGGGCGCGCTGCTGTTCATCCCGCTCTACCAGATGCTCATCGGCGTGCGACTCACTGACTCGTTGTGGTCGCTGGTCGTGACGTACCCGACGTTCACACTTCCGTTCGCCACGTGGCTGCTGGTCGGCTACTTCTCCTCGATCCCCGTGGAGCTGGAGGAGGCCGCGCTCGTCGACGGCTGCACCCGCCTACAGGCGTTCGGCCGGGTGGTGTTGCCGCTGGCCAAGCCCGGACTGCTGGCGGTCGCCCTCTTCACCCTGACCAACGCCTGGAACGAGTTCCTCTTCGCCTTCGTGTTCATCACGAAGGACGAGTACAAGACGTTGCCGGTGGGGATGCAGTCGATGATCGCTGGAGATGTCGTACCGCAGGGACAGCTCGCCGCGGCCTCGCTGCTCGTCAGCATCCCCGTGGTGATCATGTACGCGCTCGGGCAGCGCTTCCTGACCGAAGGGCTCACCGCCGGGGCGGTGAAGGGCTGACCGGCGGAAATCAGGTGTACGCGAGCAGGAAGTCGACGGTGCCCGTACCGCCGGGCTGGCCCTGCGGGGTCTGGAGTGCGGGCTCGCTGTTGATGACGTAGAACCCGCCGTTGCCGACCAGGCGAGGGGTGACCGCCATCGCCTGGTTGGCCATGTTCGCCCCGGTCGGGCGTACGACGAAGTCGCGCAGCAGCGTGAACAGGTTGTCGTTCAGATTCGACACGTGCAGCACACGGTACGAGCGGGGGGCCGGGGCGCCCCCGCTCGTCAGCCCCCAGATCGGGACGATCTGGTTCCGCCAGTTCGCCGGGTTGTTGCTGATCACGTTGTCGTACGAGTTGAGCTGAGTTTGAATTCCACTGTGGATTCCGGCCAGATGGATGTGCAGTTGGTCCTGCTGGCGGGCGTCGGCGGAGTTGATCCCGAGCCCGATGTTCGGGTACACCACGTGCGAGGGCTGCCCGGGCTGCGCGTTGATCCAGGCGTCCAACCAGTAGTTCGGCGCGGCGGCGGTGGCGATGAACGGGCACTCGATGCCCTTCACCCGGCAGGTCGGCACGAGCAGATAGTTGTGGGTGTTCGGCGGCGCGCCGTTGAGCACCACGTAGATGGACGTGGTGCGCAGGCAGTTGGTCGGCGGTGAGGTCCGTGTACCCAGGCAGACCTGGACCCGGTCCCAGAGGTCGAACCGGCCGCCGGTGTCGGTGGGATAGCCGCACAGCGCCGACGGCGTCGGGCAGGCCGTGCCACCCGGGTTCGGCGGTGGCGGGGGTTGGGGTGAGCCGTCACCACCGTCGGCCATTCCGCCGTCCGCCCCGGCCAGGGTGAGAAGCCCGCCCGCGCTGACGGCCCCGGACAACTTGACGAACTGCCGTCGGGCCATCTGATCGATCCGTCTGCTGCCGCTCATCGCCACTCTCCACCCAGGCCGGTCCGAGGACGCTGCCCGACCCGAAGTCCCTGGTCAGGGTTCGGACGGGAAGGTTGGAACGTGCCGAGATTAGGACAAACTTTCACACCTCAGCGGAACGCTGGCGGCGGAGTCCCCTGATCGTGTCCTGACCACTCCCTCCGGGGCCGGCCGCCGAAGGCGAGAGCGGGTCAGCGGCGGACGCCGACCCCGGCATACCCGTGCGATTCCACGACCTCGGACTCCCCGTCCGGCCGCCACCGGGTGGTCTCCACCAGACCGGGCTCCACCAGGTCGTACCCGGCGAAGAAGCGCAGCGTCTCGGCGTGCGTGCGCGGCACCAGCGGCGCGCTGCTGTTGCGGTAAACGGCCTGACCGCGCTCGGCCAACTCTGCCGGGATGCCGTCCAGCGTCAGGTGCGACAACGCCAGGTGGCTGCCGGGCACGGTCGCGTCGCGCAGCCGGGCGACGGCCCCCCACGGGTCGTCCCCGTCCGGAACGAAGTGCAGCACCGCGAGCAGCAGCACGGCCACCGGGCGGTCCAGGTCGAGCGTGCCCCGCACGCCCGGGTCGGCCAGCAGGTCGTCGGGCCGTCGCAGGTCACCCTGCACGACGGCGGTGCCGGGCACGTCCGTCAACAACCGCCTGGCGTACGCGACGGCCACCTCGTCGTAGTCCACGTAGACCACCCGGGCGTCCGGCGTCACCGCACGCACCACCTCGTGCACCGTGCCCTGGGTGGGGAGCCCCGCGCCGATGTCCAGGAACTGGTGTACGCCCTGCCCGACGGCGTACCGGACGGCCCGGCGCAGGAACTGCCTGTTCATCTGGGCGGCCGCCGCGGTGTCCGGGAAGATCTCCAGCACCCGCTGGGCGGCGGCCCGATCGGCGGCGAAGTTGTTGCTGCCACCCAGGAAGTAGTCGTACATCCGGGCGACGTTGGGGCGGGCGGTGACGTCGGTGGTGTCGGGTGTCGGCTGCTCGGTCACGAGGGATCCCTTCGACGCACGGTCGGATCTCGATGTGTAGCAGCTGAGCCGACGACCCGCCGCCCCCTCGTGTCGTTGATCCGGCTGCACCCCTGGTCAGCGCCGACCACGGTGGGGGCACCCACTCACGAGGAGGGACGCCGATGACCAGTCAACGGGAGACCGTACGGGTCGAGAAAGACCTGTTCCGCGCCGTGTACGACTCGCCCGCGTCACTGCCCGGCCGACACCGGTGGACCACGCCGGAGTCGGATGTCCGGCGTCTGGAGAAGCTGCTGGGTATGCCGACGCGCACCATCGGCGCGCCGCTCTGGGTCAGCGGCGACGAGCCGGACTGCCCGAAGTGTGGCCGGCGGATCACCTGGTACGACATCGTCTCCTCGGCGGTCACCGGACTGCACGACAAGGGCATGATCGCCGAGGTCATCCTCGGCGACCACAAGTACGTCAACACCGAGGTCCCGGACGCCATCGCGGGGGTGCACTGCGCCGACTGCCACACCGTCATCGAGGGCCTGCGCAGCTTCAAGTGCCACAACTGGGCGTACGCCTTCGAGGCGCTGGAGGCCGTCCGGGAGCGCATGGCCGGCGGCCCCGGCCCGACCCAGCGCGCGGCCGAGGGAGCCGCGTCGACCTGAGCCCCGGCCAGCCCATCGCGTGCTGGACCGACCTGCCCCACGTTCGCGTTTCCAAGATGTCTCCAAGGTGAACGCGGTATGAACGTGTGGAGAGGTGATTCATGGCCGACAACGGCAGTACGGACGTCCCAGAGATCAGCGCCGAGTGGTACCGCGACATCGTCGATGCCGCCGCCGGCACCCCGCACCCGGTGCAGTGGTTCGTCGGGCACGCCACCGAGGGGGTGATCCTGCTCCTCGGCGCGCTCCTGGTGGTGGCCGCGCTGCGCCGCCTGGCCGGTGGCCCGCACGACCGGGCACTCGCCCTCGTCGCGCCGCTGCCGACTCTCCTGGCGTACGCGGGCAGCGAATTGCTCAAGACCGTGGTGGACGAGGACCGGCCGTGCCGGACGGTGGGCCGGGCCATCATCGCCGGCACCTGCCCACCGCCGGGTGATTACTCGTTCCCGAGCAACCACGCCACCCTCGCCGGCGCGCTGGCGGTCACCACGCTGCTGCTCTCCCGGCGGCTCGGGCTGCTCGCCCTGCCACTGGCCCTGCTGGCCGCGTTCTCCCGGGTCTTCGTGGGCGTGCACTACCCGCACGACGTGGCCGCGGGCCTGCTGCTCGGCGCCCTGGTCGCCCTCGTCGCGACCCCGCTGCTGGCCCGCCCGGCCGCCGAGGCGCTACGTCGCCGCACCGACGCCCGCCGTCGAATACCCGACCTGGCCGGCCGACCCCGCCCGTAACCCTCAGGTCGCCAGGAGGGCGCCCGCCGTGCCGAGGAGCAGGAACGGGCCGAACGGCAGGTGGGTGGTCCAGCGGACCCGTCGGGCCACCAGCAGCCCCAGGCTCACCAGCGCGGACAGCCCGAACGTGAGCAGCAGCCCGAGCACGAGGACGGGCCACCCGTACCAGCCGAGCAGCGCGCCCACGCCGAGCGCCAACTTGGCGTCGCCCAGCCCGAAGCCGCGGCGACCGAGCAGCAACGTGCTGGCGGCGAAGAACAGGGCCAGACCCGTACCGGCGGCGACGGCCCGCACCCACGGACCCGCCCCGGCGTCGGCCAGCGCCGCCACGCCGAGCAGCAGCCAGGTTCCGCCAGCGGCGGGCAGGGTGAGCCGGTCGGGTAGCCGGTGCACGGCCAGGTCGACGAAGACCGCCGGTAGCGTCCAGCCCAGCCACCAGGCCACGGCCGGCAACGCGCCCAGCGGCGGGCCGACGAGCACGAGCAGCGCCACGGCGGCCAGGGCCGCCACCTCGATCGTGCCGGGCGGCGGCCCGACCCGGGCGCGGCACCGACCACACCGGGCCGCCGGACCGAGCGCGGGCCACGGCCTGGTCAGGCTGATCGCGGCCCCGCAGGCGTCGCACCCGGTCCGGCTGGCGGCGTCCGAGGGTACGGCGTGACGCACGACGGCCAACCGCGCCAGCGGGGTGACGAGCAGGGCTGCCAGCACGGGTGCGAGCCGGAGACGACGGGTACCCGGCACCGGCCCCACCTCGGTGACCGTAGGACCGCCGGAGGCGGACGGTTGGTCGGTCGGTTCGGCCGTCAGCGCCACGTCGACCCCGCCGAACGTCGCGCGACCACCCCGAAAGGTGAACACGGATCGTGACTGAACGTTCGCTCGGGTGTAGCGGATGGCGCGGAAAGCGACGTCCCCCACCGACTCCGTCCGCCCCGGATCGGCCCGCACGATGTGCGGTCGCCGCCGAGCCGCGACGCTGGCCACATGCCGGCTTCCGGTTGCGATGTCCCATTCTCGTAAGGGGCGTAGGGGTCAGGACGGATCGGCCCGCGCCAACGAGGCCGGGCCATTGGCGACCCCTCGACCGACAGCCATCCGAAGCGCCGCACGGACACCTGCCACCACCACCCATCATCACTCAGAGTGTTCGCATGAATTGCCTCTGTTGCATCGGCGAGCGTGAGCTTATGCTCGCCCCTTGAGTGTGACGCAAGCCTCACATCGATGATCGGACAACACAGGACCTCGCATTTGTAGAAGATCCGCAACGGTGAATGCAGAAGCGCCAATGAACGGCCGGATGAAGTGATCCGGGCGCGCTTTCGCATGCTCGACACCGGCGCTTCGTCGCCACGTCGGGCTGTCACGAGGAGGGTTCGGCGGTGGTCGGACGGCAGTTCAGGCGAGCGACAACCTGCCTGCTGGCGATCGTGGCGACGGCGGCGGCCACCGCCTGCGGCAGCGGGCCGGAGGCGGTCGACGACCCGACGTCGGAGCGTGCCGACGGGGTACGGGCAGATTCGGATGTCGAACGCGGGGCCGCCGAAAAGGCGGCGCTCGAGGCGTACTCCGGATATCTCGCGGCCTCGCGCACGGCGAGTGGGCGCGGCGATCCGCACGCGCCGGAACTGTCCAGATTTCTCGCTGATCCACTGCTGACCCGGGTGCAATTGTCCATTCGCGACGCTAAGGAGCACGGCGCGATGCGTACCGGGACCTTGCGATCCGATCCCACCGTGATCGCCGTCGACCTCGACTCGGACCCGGCCACCGTGGAGATCCAGGACTGCCTGGACGCGACCGGCTACCGGCTCGTCTACACGAAGGACCAACGGGTGGTGCCGGGCAGCGGCGGCGGCAAGCACCTGGCGACCGCCACCGCCACCCGCTATCCGGACGGCCGCTGGCTGATCAGCTCCGGCGTCGCGCACCAGGACCAGCCGTGCTGAGCCGCCGGCTCCTCGCCGGGGTCGGTGTGGCGATGCTGCTGGTGGTCGGCACGACCCTGCCGGCCTCCGCCGCCCGCCGTGCGGGCCCGGGGGTGGAGTGCCCGCCCGGCCAACCGGACTGCAACGTCTGGGACGACGAGCCGGGCCACCCCGGCGACCCGGGGGGCGGCGGGGACAACGGCGGCGGAGACTCCGGCGGCGGCGGGGGTGGCGGCGTCTGCCAGTGGGGCGGCCGGACGATCCCCTGCTACGACGACCTGCTGGGTTGGTTCAACAACGGCGACGGCTGCTACTACAAGCTCGCCGTGCCGCAACCGTCGGCACCCGAGGGCCAGCAGTGGTACGTCCAGACCTGCAACGGCGGCGACCTCGGCGCGCAGCGGACCTTGCCGCTCGACGGGCCGCCGGCCGGCTTCGGCGCTCCGCCGGACCCGGAGGAGCTGGCCCGCCGGGCGCTCGCGTCGATCAAGCTGCTGCCGGCGCGGCTCAAGGTCGCCCCCCGCAAGGACATCGGCCCCGGCCTGGTCGGCCTGCCGGTCTGGATGTGGGCCACCCCGAGCGCCAGCTACTTCGGGCCGCTGAACGCCTCCGCGACCGACCGTGGGCTGACCGTCTCGATCGAGGCGAAGGTCAACCGGATCGTCTGGAACATGGGCAACGGCGACACGGTCACCTGCACCAAGCCGGGCACCCCGTACGACCCGAAGGGCAAGCGCGCCGGCCGCACCTCGCCGGACTGCGGCTACGACCACGGCTACCCGAAGGCGGGCACCTACCGGGTGGGTGCCACCACGTACTGGACGGTCCGCTGGTGGACCGACAACGGCGTCGAGGGCGACCCGATCGCGCAGACCCGGACCAGCGGCACCGTGCCGGTACAGATCAGGGAGCTCCAGGTGGTGACCAGGTGAGCGACCCGGTTCTGCGAGCACCCCAGCCACGAATGGAGATCGAACGGTGAGTGTGGCGACGCGTAACGCGACCGGACCGGTGGACGCGCCGGTCAGCCCGCCCAAGGTGGTCCGGCAGCGCCGCGTCCGTCCAGGCTTGCTGGGTCTCGCCGTACTCCTGATCGCCCTCGGTGGGCTGGGGGCCGCATTCGCGGTCACCTCGGTCCGGGCCACCGGCAGCTACCTCGCGGTGGCCCGACCGGTGGAGGTGGGCCGGGAGGTCACCGCCGCCGACCTGATCACCGTGCAGGTCGCCGGCGGCCAGGGGCTACGCCCCGTGCCGGCGGGCCGGCTGGACGAGGTGGTCGGCAAGCGGGCCGCCGTGGCGCTGGTGCCGGGCACCCTGCTCACCCTCGGGCAGGTGACCGACGACCCGCTGCTCGGCCCGGGGCAGCAGCAGATCGCGCTCGGCCTGAAGACCGCCCAGGTGCCCGCCCGCGCGCTGCACCCCGGCGACAAGGTGCTGCTGGTCAGCACCCCGGACGACGACGCCACCGGGGCGGCCGCCACGGCGGGCACCCGGTTCACGGCCACCGTCATCGACATGGTCAGCCCGACGGACGACGAGAAGGTGCTGTACCTGGCGCTCCTCATCCGGGACGTACCCGCCGTGGTGGCGCTCGCCGCCCAGGAGCGGGTCGCCGTCGTGCTGATCGAGGCGGCCTGACCATGGCGATCATCGCGTTGGTGTCCGCGAAGGGTTCGCCCGGCGTGACCACCTCGGCGTTGGCCTGCGCCCTGACCTGGCACCGCCGGCTGGTCCTCGCCGAGTGCGACCCGGCAGGCGGGTCGATCCTCGCCGGCTATCTGGGCGGCCAGTTGGACGGTCCGCGCGGCATCGGGGAGCTGGCCGTCGGCGAGCTGCGCGACGGCAACCTGGAGACCGCGTTCTGGTCCCAGTTGGTCGACCTGGACGCGCCGCGCCGGGAACGGCTGCTGCTGCCCGGTCTGGTCGACCCGACGCAGGCCGGCAGCGTCACCCCGCTCTGGCAGCGCTTCGCCGACTACTTCAACGCCCTGGACCGGGGCACACCCGGCTACGACGTGCTCGTCGACTGCGGCCGACTGCACGTGAACGGCCCACCGTGGCCACTGCTGCGGGCCGCCTCGGTGGTGCTGCTGGTGACCCGGGCGAACCTGCCCGACCTGTCCGGGACGCGGGCGGTGGTCACCACGATCGAGCGGGACTTCGCCGAGCACCGGGTACCGCCGGGCACCCTGCGGCTGCTGCTGGTCGGCGACGGGCACGGGCGCGCCGAGATCAGTCGCGGGCTGAGGCTGCCGGTGATCGCCCGGCTGCCGCACGACCCGCGTACCGCGGGGGTGCTCGGCCTCGGTGGGACCGTGCGGGCCGGACGGCCGCTGCTGCGCGCGGCGACCGCGCTGGAGGTGCCGGTCGGGGCGTTGCTGGAACGGCGACGCGCCCGGCTGGCCTGGCCGGTACAGCAGGGGGTGCCGGATGCGGTTTGAACCCGTCTCGGCCGACCCCCGCCAGCAGCCGCCGGGCGCGACGTCCACCGCGCCACCGCTGACCCCCGCGAACGGCCGGCACCACCACGTGCCGCCGATGCCGCAGCCGACGCCCACGCCGCCGCCCGAGACGGCCCCTCGACCCCGGATGGACTTCCAGGTGGTCCGGGAGTTGCGCCGGGAACTCACCGAACGACTCACCCTGTGGCAGCGCGGGCGGGAGTTCACCGTCGACGAGGAGGACACCGAGCGGGCGCGGCTGGCCGTCCAGGTGGTCGCCGAGTACGCCGACGCGGTCCGCCGGGCCGGCACGCCGATGGCCGCCGGCGAGGAGCGTCTGCTGCTCGACCAGGTGACCGCCGAGCTGGTCGGACTCGGCCGGCTACAGACCCTGCTGGTCGACGACACCATCGAGGAGGTGCACATCCTCGGCTGCGACCAGGTGCGCATCACCCGACACGGCGGCGGGGTGGACTGGGGCGAGCCGATCGCCGACAGCGACGCCGAACTGGTCGAGATCCTCCAGGCGGCGGCGCGGCGGGCCGGCGCGACCGAGCGGTCCCTGTCCACCGTGAAGCCCACCCTCGACCTGCAACTGCCCGACGGCAGCCGGTTGGCGGCGGTGTTCCTGGTCAGCCACCGCCCGTACGCGGTGATCCGCAAGCACAACACCCTGGACGTGAGCCTCGACGACGTCGCCGGTAGCCGGGGCGACCTGGACGAGATGATCGACCCGCTGCTGCGTGACTTCCTGCGCGCGGCGATGCGCGCCGGGTTGAACATCATGGTCGCCGGGCTGGCCGGCGCCGGAAAGACCACAATCATCCGGGCCTTGATGAACGAGATCCCGCCCGACGAGCCGTACGTGCTGCTGGAGGAGAGCCGGGAACTGCTGCCGGCGCGCCGCCGCGAACGGCACCGGGCGGTGATGAGCTTCGAGGCGCGGGAAGGGCACGGCGAGCGCGGCTTCGACGGCCGTCCGGCGGGCGAGGTGACGATCGCCGACCTGATCCCGCTGTCGCTGCGGATGGGCGTCCTGCGGATCATCGTGGGCGAGGTGCGGTCCCGCGAGATCGTGCCGATGCTCCAGGCGATGACCACCAGCCGGGGCTCGATGTGCACGATCCACGCCCGTACGGCCGCCGGTGTCGGCGAGCGGATCGTCGAGTTGGCGTTGGCGCACGGCCGCGAGATGACCGTCGACCAGGCACGTCGGATGGCCGGCAACGCCCTCGACCTGATCGTCTACGTCACCGTCGAGGACGAGAGCGCGATCGGCGGACGTAAGCACCGGTTCGTCTCGCACGTGGAGGAGGTGATCGGGGCCGGCGAGGCCGGACGGATCACCACCACCACCGTCTTCGGTCCCGGTCCGGACGGCCGCGCGGTCCCCCGGCACCTGCCGGAACGCGTCCGCGACCAGTTGCTCCGCGTGGGGTACGACTCCCGACTGCTGACCCGGTGGATCGAGGCCGGTACGGGCGCGTGGCGGCGGCCCCGACAGACCCGACTGGCCCGGCGGTGACCTGATGGGGAACAGCCTGGAGTTGATCGCGGTGGTCTCCGGGGCCGCCTGCGTGGCGGGGCTCCTGCTGGCGGTGGTCGCGCTGGTCGGCACCCGTCGACCCCCGGGCCCCGGCCCGGGAGCGGGGCCCGGCCTGAGTCGCCTCTGGCGGGGCTCCGGCGCCACGCCCGCCGAGCGGCGGTCCTACCAGGCGCTGTTGCTCGCCGCGGTGGTCGCCGGGGCGTTGGCGTTCCTGCTGACCGGGCTACCGGTGGTGGGGCTGCTCGTGGCGGTGGCGGTACCCGGTACGCCGTGGCTGTTCGCGGTGGGCAAGGCCGAGCAGCGGGCGATCGCCCGGATCGAGGCCGTCGGCGAGTGGACCCGCCGGCTCAAGGACGTCTCCGGTACGGGCCAGGGCCTCCAACAGGCGATCATCAGCACGATCGGCAGCGTGCCACCCGGCATCGAGGACGAGGTACGACTGCTCGCCGCCCGGTTGCAGGCCGGCTGGCTGGCCCGCTCCGCGCTGCTGGCGTTCGCCGACGAGATCGGCGACCCGGTCTGCGACCAGGTGGTGGCGGCCCTGATCCTGCACCTCACCGACCGGGGCGAGCGGTTGGGCGACGTACTCGGCTCGATCGCCGGCGCGGCGTCCGCCGAGGTGGCGACCCGCCGGGAGATCGAGGCCAAGCGCACCCAGCCCCGGTTCGCGGTCCGGTTCCTGACCGGGATGACGCTGGCGACGCTGGCGTACGGCCTGATCAACACCGAGTACATCGAGCCGTACGGCACCCCGACCGGTCAGGTGGTGATGGCCGCGCTCGGCATCGCCTTCATCGGCCTGCTGGCCTGGGTCCGCTCGATGAGTCAGCCGCAGCGACCGGCCCGGTTCCTGCCGGCGCCCGACCCACAGGAGGTCGTCGCGTGAGCGCGAGCGCCACGGTGCCGGCAAGAGGCCCGCGATGATCGTCAACTGGCTCCTCGGCGTCGCCGTCACCGGCGGGGCGGCGATCGGGTTGGGCCTGTTCCTGGTGATCCGCGAGCTGGTGCCGGCCACTCCCGCGCTCGGTCCGGCGCTGCGCCGCCTGCACCAGCCGCCGGGTACCGGCCGGGCGGCCACTCCCGCCTCCCGGCGGTTGGACTGGCTCAGCGGGCTGTCCCGCTGGCTACGACCGCCGCACCGGCAGCTCGCCCTGATCGGCCAGACCCCTGAGCAGTACGCGCTGTCGGTGCTGCTGTCCGCGCTGATCGGGCTGGCCACGCCGACCCTGCTCGGGGTGGCGCTGTTCGTCCTCGGCATCTCGCTGCCGCTGGTCGTACCGGTGCTCGGGGGCCTCGGCATGGCGTTCGTCGCCGGTCTGCTGGCGCACCGGTCGGTCCTGACCAAGGCGGACGCCGCCCGCGACGAGTTCCGCCAGGCCGTCTGCACGTACCTGGATCTGGTGGCGTTGCAGCTCTCCGCCGCGCACGGGCCGGTGCAGTCGTTGGAGCGGGCCGCGGCGGTCTGCGACGGCTGGGTGTTCGACCGCCTTCAGGAGGCGCTGCGGATCGCCCAGATGCAGATGCACGCCCCCTGGGACGAGCTGCGCGATCTCGCCGACAAGATCGGTATCCCGGAGTTGGGCGACGTCGGCGCGATCATGCGCTCCTCCGGCAGCGAGGGCGCGCAGGTGCACGAGACCCTGCGCAGCCGGGCCGACTCGCTACGCGACCAGATCCGCACCGACAACCTGGCCCGCGCCGAGGGCGTGACCAGCAAGCTCGACATTCCGGGCGCGCTCCTCGTCTTCGTGCTGCTCGGTTTCGTCGTCTACCCGTTCATCGCCCGTGTCTGATCCGACCCCGAGAAGGAGTACGCCATGTCCATCCTCACCTACCTGCACGTCGTGGTGACGACGCGCTTCGCCGAGCTACGCCGGGACGGCGAGCGGGGCGACAGCCCGGTACCGACCGCGGTGATCATCTTCGGCCTGGTCTTCGTGGCCACCATCGTCACCGGCCTGGCCCTCGGCAAGGCCAACGACTGGATGAAGGCCATCCCGGGCCACACGAACCCGAAGTAGCCGGCATGCGCCGAGTCACGTACCCGAGGTGGCGCCGGGCGGTTTCCGCTGCCCGGCGTCGTCTCGTGACCGGCGACCGGGAGGGGGGCGCGAATCCGGTGG
Organism: Micromonospora sp. NPDC049359; assembly: GCF_044466585.1. NCBI lineage: Bacteria > Bacillati > Actinomycetota > Actinomycetes > Micromonosporales > Micromonosporaceae > Micromonospora > Micromonospora sp. NPDC049359. The sequence continues at coordinate 770,005 of NZ_JBITMW010000001.1, forward strand.
AGCTGGCCGTGGTGATGCCGCTGATCCTGGTGCTGCTGTTCGCGTCGCTCCAGGTGGCGGCCGTCTTCCTAGCTCGTGCCACGGCGTTGAACGCCGCCCAGAGCGGGGTCAACGCCGAACGGCGGTACAACGCGTCCGACGGCGCCGGAGTAGCCAGCGCCAAGCAGTTCCTGTCCACCAGCGGCAGCTGGCTGCTGGGCTGGGACAAGGCCGGCGGTCCGAGCTGTGTGACCAGCGAGGTCGACGTGACCTGCACGGTCACCGGCCGGTCCCTGTCGGTCGTACCCGGCATGGACTTCGAGATCGGGCAGACCGCGCACGGGCCGGTGGAGCGGGTGACAGCGCCGTGAGCCGGACCACCGAGCGCGGCTCGGTCTCCATCGAGGTGGCGGTGCTCGCGCCCGCGTTCATCGCGTTGATGGTGCTGGCGGGCGTTGCCGGACGCAGCGCGGTGGCGGCGGAGGCTCTCGACGCCGCCGCGCACGACGCGGCCCGCGCCGCGTCGATCTCCCGCGACCCGACCGACGCGAAGGAACAGGCCCGCAGGGCGGCCCAGGAGCAGTTGGACTGGCACGGACTGGACTGCGGAGCCGCTCCGAAGCTGACGTTCGGCGGCAGGGTCGGCAACAGCGACACCGGATTCGACGACGCCTACCGCAGCGCGCTCGGCCAGAACGCGACGGTCACCGTCACGGTCGAGTGCCGGGTGTCGTTCCGCGACCTACGACTCAACGCCCTACCGGGCATGCCCACCGAGAACAAGATCGAGGCCAGTTTCACCTCGCCCCTGGACCGCTACCGGAGCCGACGATGAACCTCCGTACGCTCTCCGGCGACCACGGCCGGGTCAGCATCTTCCTGGCCGTGGCGATGATCGGCGTACTGGCCATCGTGGGACTCTCGTTCGACGGCGCGGGCCAGCTCCGCACGCTGCAACGCGCCGACAACCTGGCCGCTGAGGCGGCCCGCGCGGGCGGGCAGGCCATCGACCGGGCCACCGCGATCGAGGGTGGGCCGACGCGGATCGACCAGCCGCAGGCCCGCGTGGCGGTCGCCGAATACCTCACCGCCGTCGGCTCCACCACCAGCCACACCGTGAGCTTCCCGCAGATCGCCGGGGAGGTCGTCGTCCGGGTACGCCTCACGATCACCTACCGCCGCTCGATGCTCGGCCTGTTCGGCTTCGCTGACCAGGTCACCATCACCGGCGAGGCGACCGCACGGGCCATCACCACAGCCCCACCCCCGGTCCCATAGGAAGGAAGGCAGCCATGTCCGCATCGGGTCGGTCCGTCGTACGGCGGACGGGACGCGTCCTCACCGGCCTCGGCGCGCTCGTCGTGCTCTGCGCCCTGGTGGCGGGCGCGCCGGTCGCGCTGCTCGCTTTCGCCGGCAATCCCCTGCCCGACCATCTGCCCACCCTCGCCGAGGTGGGCACCACCCTGACCAGCCGGGACGACGGGCAGCTCTTCCTGCGGGCCCTGGCGTTGGCCGGTTGGTTCGGCTGGGCCACGTTCACCTTCTCCGTCCTCGTCGAGTTGGGCGCGCAGACCCTGCGCCGGCCGGCGCCGAAGCTGCCCGGAATGAGCCGCCAGCAGAAGGCCGCCGCCGCGCTGGTCGGTTCGGTCGCCCTGATCCTCGCGGCCAGCCCGGCCGCCGCCAGCGCCGCCGCGGTCTATGCCGGTCCGGCGTACGCCCAGCCGAGCGCGTCGGCCACCACCACGCGGCTCACCGAGAGCACCCCGCTGGGCCTGGCCGCGAGCGGGCACCGCGACGCCCTGGGGAGCGGGCCGCTCGGACTTGTCGCGCCGGGCGGGCCGAGCCCTGGCGACCAGGCTGCGCCGGTGTACCGCGTTGCCCGGGGCGACTACCTCGGCGAGGTGGCCGAGCGGTACCTCGACGAGTTCGACGACTACCGGCAACTCGCCAAGCTGAACCGGCTGGACGACCCGGACCGGATTCGTCCCGGGCAACTGCTCCGGCTCCCGGCGGAGGCCACCGACCAGGGCGCACGCTCGCACGCGACCGGCAAACTCGTCGGTCGACCCGCCGCGCCCACACCGCCCGCGCGACCGGCGCCGGAGCGGTCGGTGCCGGAGCGGTCGGCCCCGGACCGCGCGCAGCAGGCGCCACCCAGCGGTACGGAGTCGACAGGTGAGGCACCCACGATGACCGTCGGCGCGGCCCGGGCCGGAACCACCGACCGGGTGAACCGACCGCTGGCCGTCTCCGCCGTCCTGGCCGTGGCGAGCATCGTCGGCGCCCAGATCGGCGCGGTCCTCGGTCTCCGCCGTCGGCCGGCCACGGCCGGCGCCGCACCCCGGCTGACTGCGGCCGCCCGTACCCCGCGAGGCCGGTCAACCCGGGTCGGCGGCAGCTCCACCACCGAGAGCCGCGCCTCCCGGAGCGGCAGCACTGGTCGGAGCGGCGGCTCTGGTCGGAGCGGCAGCGCTGGTCGGAGCGGTGACGCGGGTCGGAGCGGTGACGCGGGTTGGAGCGGTGACGCGGGTTGGAGCGGTGACGCGGGTCGAGCGGGCAGTGGCGTCGCCTGGGCCGCCCGTCGTGCGGCGGCGGCCACCGAGACGCCCGCCCCGCCCACTGGCCCCCCGACCGGCACGCCGCTGGCCCTGCCCGGTCGTAGCGCCGGAGCGGTCGGCGAATGGGACGACGACGACGGCGTCCAGGGCGGTCGGCACCGGCGGGGTTGAGCCGAACCCGCACGCGTAGGTCGCAGCCCCGCTCGCCGAGTTCCGCTCGAACGACGCCCGGGAGCTGCGGCCCACGCGCGGCCGACCCCCGAGCGCCATGGCCCACGCGCGGCCCACGCGCGCCCGGGAGCGGACACCCCACACAGACTGATGCCACATAGTCATCAAGATGACTATGTGGCATCAGTGCGTCGAGGGCGACCGGTCGTCGTCGACCCCGCAGCAGGCTGTCAGGGGAGACGGGTCTGGAGCACGCCGTCCTGGATGCGGGTGGGCAGGATCTGCTGGTCGTTGCCGGAGGGACCCTGCATGACCTCGCCGCCGTTGAGACGGAACGCGCTGCCGTGCCACGGGCAGACCACGCACGCGTGGCCGTCGATCTCCTGGACCTCGCCCTCGCCCAGCGGCCCGCTCTGGTGCGGGCACCGCTCCAGCATCACCGTGACCTCGTCACCGTGGCGGTAGAGGATCACCGAGATGTCGTCGTCCACCTCTCGGGTGATCAGCGTGCGCTGCGGCAGGGTGGCCATGTCGGCCAGCGAGTGCCAGCCGTCGCTCATCCGGTGCAGCTCGGACACGCTCTGGTTGACCTGGGCGCCCTGCTTGTACGCCAGATGCCCGCCGATGTACGCGCCGAGGCTGACGGCGGAGAGGCCGAGGAACCCGAGCGCCCTGCCGACGCCGCTCCGCCCGGAGAGCCGCGCCGCCAGTGAGCCGGCGTAGAGGCCGACACCGACGGTGTTCGCGGCCGCGTGCACGAGGCCGACCCGGCGCTGGTCCCGGGAGAGCGCCGCCCAGTCGTTCAACCCGGCGACCGCCGCCGGCAGGGCGCTGACCGTCCCCAAGCCGACCAGCACGGTCGCCGGTCGGCGCTGCCCTGGCATCAGGTCCAGCACGGCGGCACTGATCCACGCCCCGACCGGCACCTGCACCATGGCCGGGTGCAGCGGGTGCCCCAGCGTCACGCCGTGCAGCAGGTCCCGCAGTCGCCGCGGTCGCAGCGTCCCCAGGACAGCCTTCTGCAACCGGTCACCCGCGCGGTCCAGCCGGGAGTCCTGCTCAACTTTCGTCAATAGCGCTCGCACGAGTACCGACTTCCCGGCGATCCCCCTCCCAAACCGGTCGCTGACGACAAACCTGCCGGGGGCGGGCATGCTGGCGGGATGGGTGTGCGGGTGGAGCGCAACGGGGCTGTCACTACGGTGATTCTGGATCGGCCGGAGGCGCGGAACGCTGTCGACGGGGCTACCGCTCGGGCGTTGGCGGATGCCTTCCGCGCCTTCGAGGCTGATCCGGACGCGGCGGTCGCCGTGCTGTGGGGGGCGGGCGGCACGTTCTGCGCCGGAGCCGACCTGAAGGCCATCGGCACGCCGAGAGGCAACCGGGTGGAGCCGGAGGGGGACGGCCCGATGGGTCCCACCCGGATGGTGCTCAGCAAGCCGGTGATCGCGGCCATCTCGGGGTACGCGGTGGCCGGCGGTCTGGAACTGGCGCTCTGGTGTGACCTGCGGGTCGCCGAATCCGACGCCACGCTCGGAGTGTTCTGCCGCCGCTGGGGCGTACCGCTGATCGACGGCGGCACGGTCCGGCTGCCTCGACTGGTCGGGGAGAGCCGCGCGATGGACCTGATCCTCACCGGGCGGGCGGTGCCGGCCGACGAGGCGTACGCCATGGGGTTGGTCAACCGGGTGGTGCCGACGGGCCAGGCGCGGGCGGCGGCCGAGGAACTGGCGACGGCGATCGCGCGGCACCCGCAGACCTGCCTGCGCAACGACCGGGCGGCCCTGCTGGCCGGCGTCGGACGGCCCGAGGCGGAGGCGCTGGCGACCGAACTGGCGTACGGGATGGATTCGCTGGCCACCGACGCGCTGGCCGGCGCGGCCCGGTTCGCTGCGGGCGAGGGCCGGCACGGCACGACGCCGCCGGGAGGGTGGGACCTCCCGGCGGCGTCGGCTACCGGGTGAATCAGTTGCGGTTGATGGTGAAGGTCGTCGTGGGGTTCTGGATGTCCACCGCGTTGTTGCTCAGCCGCAGGTTGGTGAAGGTGACCGACCCGACGGCGGGACCCTGCCCGGACTCCGGCATGGGGTTGGCCCAGATGCCGAAGCCGGACTTGGCGTCGTAGGCGTCACCGCTCTTGCGGGCGCCGCTGATGGAGATGTTGGTGAAGACCGTGTCGGTGATCGGGTTCTGCGGCTGCCCACCGACGTAGTTGGTCTGGAACATGATGCCGCTGTAGGTCGGATCGACGATGTCCACGTCGCTGACGCGGATGCCCTGGAACACCTTCGAGGCGGAGAACACCCAGATCGCCGGGAAGGTCTGCCCGCCCCAGAAGTGTCCACCGGCTCGCACGATCGAGATGTTCTCGAACTTCGTCGGCGGGCTCGCGCCGAAGCCGTTCATCGGGTAGCCGAAGTCGAGCGAGCTGATGGTGATGCCGGAGTAGACGAGCGTGTCCGCGATGTAGATGTTGCGGAACGTGTTGCCGTAGCCGCCGTAGACGGCCACGCCGGCGGCCCGCCAGGTCAGCGTCGACGTCAGGTTCTCGTAGACGTTGTCCTTCATGTCGGCGCCGCCCGCGTCGATCGCCGAGAACAGCGCGAAGCTGTCGTCGCCGGTGGCCCGTGCGTCGTTGTTGCTGACCAGGTTGTTGGTGCTGCCGTTGGTCATGTTGACGCCGTCGGCGAACAGGTTGCGGATCCGTGAGTTCCGGATCGTCATGTAGTCGGTGTTGGCGCCCCAGTAGAGGCAGACCTGGTGCTCGGCCCAGATGTTGTCGATCACGATGTTCGACACGTTGGAGAAGTCGAACACCTTGCCCGGACCGTCGATCCGCGAGGTGTAGTTGCCGAAGTACGCGAAGTTCTTGAACGACGAGCCGGCCGCCGAGTTCTCGGCCCGGAAGCCGATGTCGGTGTTCTCCTGGCCGGACGGCGCGTTGAACCGGGTGTACCAGGGGCCCGCGCCGGTCACCTGGACCGCCTTGCCGTACACCTGGAACTTGGACGAGGTGGAGTAGTTGCCGGCGGGCAGGTACACCCCGATCAGGTTGCCGGTGGTGTCCATCCGGACTCGGTCCAGGGCGTTCTGCACGTCCTGGTGGGTGAAGCCGGTCGGCGTGGCGTACCGCGCCGAGTCCGGGTTGGCGATCGGCGAGACCTGCTCGGTGTTGATGAAGTCGATCGCGTACGTGGTGGTGTTGGCCGCGTCCTTCTGCAGGCGGATCTTGCTGCCGGCCGGCACCGTCGAGTTGAGCATGAGGTTGGCTTCGTCGTAGATGTGCCGCGGTCCGCCCGCGCTCGGCGAGTTCCCCGGGCTGGTCTCGTTGCCGTACAGCCAGGCGTAGCGGGACGTCAGGTCGATGGCCTTGTGGAACGTGCCGTTGACGTAGACGTTGAGCGTCGAGTTGATGCCCCCGCCGCCCGCCGCGTCCGGAATGGAGAAGCGGGTGACCAGCGTGTTGGTGCTGGCCCGGGTGGTGAACTCGACGTAGGCGCCGGTCGAGTTCAGGGTCACCGCACGCCGGCCGGACGCCTCACCGGCGACGTCGCCGACGGTCCGGTTCGGGCCCACGACGTTCGCGCCGCCGCCGACCACGCCGTCCTCGGCCTCGTACATGTCGTACGGCATGTTGGCGCCACGCCCGACGAAGAGCGGCTGGTCGGAGGTGTTGTTGGTCTGCTTGACCGGCAGCTCGTTGGCGTCGGCGGCGAGCACGACCCGGACGGTGTACTTGCCGTTCGCCGCCGTCCAGGTGCCCAGGTTGACCGGGCCGACGGTGGCCCCGGCGTTGATCACACCGGAGTACGAGCCGGTCAGGGTACGGACCACGGTGCCGGAGTCGTTGAGGACGGTGAGCGTGATGCCGTGCGAACCGGACGCCGACGCCACACTGCCGGCGTTGCGGATCGACACCGAGAACGTGACGGTGTTGCCGGCCGACGGGTTCCCCGGCGACCAGGCGACCGAGGAGGCGACCAGGTCACTGGTGGCGACCGGGCTGACGACCAGCGGGCTGGGGTTGGAGTAGCTGTTGTTGGTGTCGTCCTGCTCGACGACGGTGTTCGACTCGTCGACCTTCGCGCTGAGCGGGTAGCTGCCCGCGTCGCGGGTGCCGATGCTGGCGCTGACCGTGGTCGACGCGCCGGCCGCGAGGGCACCGACCGACGCGGTGCCGACCCGGGTGGAGCCCAGGTAGAAGTTGACGTTGGTCGCGGCGGAGGCCGCCGATCCGGCGTTCCGCACGGTCGCCGAGAGCGTGACGGTGCTGGTCTCGACGGGTGCGGACGGGCTGAACGACATGCCGGTGACGGTGAGGTCCGGGTTCGGCGCGGGGGTGCCGAAGACCTGGAACTCGGCCACCTGACCGGCCGGGGCGCCGGTGTTCGAGGCGATCGAGAGGCGTACGTCGGCCGCCGCGCCGGAGACCGGGATGGTCACCGTGTTGCCGCTGCCCGGGTTGAACGTGTAGTTCGTCGCGCCGACCAGCGTGGTGAAGCTCGACGAGCCCTGGTCCCGGCCGAGCACGGTGATGTTCTGGGTACGCGTACCCCACGCCGAGTCCGGGTTGAGCTTCAGCACGATCTGGCTGAGGCTGGCGTTCGCGCCGAGCTGCACGGTCAGCGTGCTCGGGTTGCCGTTGCCCTCCCAGTAGGTGGCCACGTTGTTGTCGTTGGCGTTGGTCGCCACGAACGTGTGCACGTACCCGGAGGCGGTGATCGGCTTACCGACCGCCAGGTTGCTCCCGGTGGGCGGGTTGCCGGTGCCGGTACGGGTCACCGTGTTGCTGTTCGATGACTGGTTGCCGGCCGCGTCCCTGGCCCGCACGTAGTACGAGACCGTGGCGCTGTCCGCCTGGCTGTCGGTGTACGTCAGCGTCGAGCCGCTGACGCTGCCGCGCAGCGCGCCGTTGGCGTAGACGTCGTACCCGGTCACCCCGACGTTGTCGCTCGACGCCGACCAGGTGAGCCGGATCTGCCCGCTGGCCGGTTGGGTGTACGCCAGGTTGCCGGGGGCGCTGGGGGCCTGGGTGTCGGTGCTGCCGCTGGATCCGTACACCTCCACCTCGGAGAGCTGCGCGGCCGGCCAGCCGGTGTTGCCGGTGACCTGCACCCGGACGTAGCGGGTGCTGGCGGCGGTGAAGCTGACGGTCGCGGTGTTGCCGCTGCTCGGGTTGAAGGTGTAGTCGGCCGACGACTTCAGGGTGCTGAAGGACGAGCCGTTGGTGGAGCCGAGCACCGACAGCGTCTGCGTACGCGTCTGCCAGTCCGACGACGGCGGCAGCTTCAGCACGACCCGGTCCACGCCGACCGTCGCGCCCAGGTCGGCCTGGATCCACTGCGGGAACGCGTTGTTGGCGCTCTCCCAGTAGGTCGAGGCGTTGCCGTCGTTCGCGTTGCTCGCCACGTAGTTCTGGTTGTAGCTGCTGGCGCTCATGGTGGCCGAGAGCCCGGCGAGCAGGGCCGCGCGGGCGGAACCCGCGGGTGCGGAGGCGGGCGTCGCCGCTGGGGCCGCGGTCGCGGGGGTGACGGCGGGAGCGGCGGCGAGGAGCAGTCCGGCGAGCGTGCCGGCGAGCAGTCGGCGGCGGGCCGGCGATCGGTCGGCTCGGACGGTCGAACCGGGCGAGCCGGTTCGCGGGGTGCCTCGGGTGGGGCCGTTTCTGGACATCGGTCGCTACACCTCTTTCGGGGGTGGTGTGGGGTGCGTTGCCCGGTGACGGGCGCAGGGGTACGCCCGTCGTGCCGCGACAGGTGGGGGACGGTGCGGTGGCCCCCGCCCTGGTCGGGCGGGGGCCGTCGGCCTAGCTGGAGTAGACCTCGAACTCGCTGAGCTGACCGGCGGGCCAGCCCGTGTTGCCGGTGACGGTCAGGCGCAGGTACCGCTGGCTGGTCGCCGTGAAGGTCACGGTGACCGTGTTGCCGCTGGACGGGTTGAAGGTGTAGCCGGCGGACGCCTTGAGGGTGTTGAACGCCGAGCCGTCGGTGGAGCCGAGCACCGCCAGGTTCTGCGTGCGCGTCTGCCAGGCCGACGACGGCGGCAGCTTCAGTACGACCCGGGACACCGTTCGGGTCGCGCCCAGGTCGACGGTCAGCGACTGCGGGAAGGCGTTGTTGGCGCTCTCCCAGTAGGTGTTCGCGTTGCCGTCCACCGCGTTGGGCGCGGCGTACACGTCGGAGTGGCTGGTCTCGGTGATCGACCGTCCCGCCGCCAGGTTGCCGGTGGGGGCCGGCGTGGTCGGGGGCGGGGTGGTCGTCGGGGGCGCGGTGGTGGGCGGGGCCGTGGTCTGCGTGCCGCCGTACACCTCGACCTCGCTGAGCTGCGCGGCCGGCCAGCCGGTGTTGCCGGTCACGGTGACCCGGATGTAGCGGCGGTCACCGGAGGGCAGCCCGATCGACACGGTGTTGCCCGAGCCGGGTGCGAAGACCCGACCGGCGGACGACGCCAGCGTGCCGTACGACGAGCCGTCCGTGGAGCCGAGCACCGACAGTGTCTCGGTGCGCTGCTCCCAGCCGGCGGGCAGCTTGAGCACCACCCGGTCGACCGAGCGGACCGCGCCCAGGTCGACGGTGACCGACTGCGGGAAGGCGTTGTTGGCGCTCTCCCAGTAGGTCGAGGCGTTGCCGTCCACCACGTTGCCCGCCGTGTAGCTCTGGTTGGTGCTGGTCGCGACCGTCGACCGGTTCAGCGCCAGGTTCCCACCGGTGGGCGGCGGGGTCGTCGGGGGCGCGGTGGTCGGCGGCGCGGTGGTCGGCGGCGCGGTCGTGGGCGGCGCGGTGGTCGGGCCGGTGGTCGGGCCGGTGGTCGGCGGGGTGCTGGGCCCACCACCCCACTGCGGCTCCGGCCACGGGCCGCAGTACGGGGTCGAGGTGTACCAGCCCGAGTTGCCCGAGCCCTGGGTGATCTGGAAGCCGCCACCCACGCAGTTGTGCATCGGGTTGCTCTGGGCGATGTTGGTGGCCCGCACGTTGGTGAACGACACCTGGCTGGGTGCCTGCACCTGGAGCGCGTACGTGCCGGCGCCGTCGATGCGGACGTTGGTGAGGTTGATGCCGCTGGTCTGACCCTCGATCCAGTGCAGCGCCGCGTACGAGCTGTCCAGGATGTCGGTGTCGGTGATGTTGATGGTGGCCTGCTGGAACGCCTCGTTCAGGGCGGAGAACCAGATCGCCCCGACGCCGAAGTTCCAGTTGTAGTCCGAGTTGCCGTTGCGGATCAACGTGTTCCGGGCGATCGTCCAGGTGCCCCGGACGGCGGTGTCGCCCTGCACACCCGGGTAGCGGTTGGCGACGTGGATGCCGCCGCCGTTGGTCAACGAGTCGGCCGTCACGTTGTCAGTGATCTTGATGTCCCGGCCGCCGTAGCTCACCAGGTGGTTCGCCAGCAGCGTCACACCGATGGTGTTGTGCGTGAACGAGTTGTTGACGTTCGGCACGCTCTGCGCCCACATGGCGAGCGCGTCGTCGCCGGTGTTGCGGACGAACGTGTTGGTCACCGTCGAGTTGGTGACGCCGGTGTGGAAGTTCACCCCGTCCGCGGTCTGGTCGAGGATCCGGCTGTTGCGGATGGTGAAGTTGTCCATCGGCCCGTCCATCCACGCGCCGACCTTGGTGTTCTCCAACCAGAGGTTGTCCACCACCGAGTTGGTCATCGCCCCGCCCAGCGCGTTGACCTGGTCGTCGTCCACCCGCTCGCGGATGTCGCCGATGATGGCGAAGTCCCGCAGGGTGACGTTGCGGCTCGGCCCGTTCGCCTCGTGCGACCGGATCTCACCGGTGTAGCCGCCGCCGGGGACGTACTTGCCGTAGATGCCGGCCGCCCGCTTGCGGTCGGTGGGGTGCCGGCCGCCGAGCACCGAGTACCAGGGGCCGGCGCCGCGCAGGGTCACCCCGTCGACCACCACGTGGTCCCAGAGGGTGAACGTGCCGGTCGGGATCCAGACCGCCCGGCCCTGGGCCTTGCCAGCGTCGACCGCCGCCTGGAACTTCGCGGTCGAGTCGGTCGCGCCGGTCGGGTCCGCGCCGAAGTCGGTGACCACATCGATGACACCGGAGGGCTTCGCGATCGGCGCGACCACCTCGAAGTCGGCCAGGTCGATCGTGAAGGTGGGTGACTGGGCGGTCGAGGAGACCTGCAACCGGATCTTCGTGCCGGCCGGCTGGGTGCTGCCGAACAACGCCCGGGTCTCGTCGTAGAAGTGGTGCGGGTTGGTGTCGCCCGGGTTGTTGTTGAACGGGTAGCCGCCGTAGTACCAGCCGTACTTCGACGTGACCGGGACCGACTTCAGCAGGTTGCCGTTGGCCCGCAGGTCGATGGTGGCGTCCCGGCCCGTGCCCGAGGAGTTGTCCGGCAGGCTGTACCGGAAGGTGACCGCGTTGGCCGGAGCGGTGAGCGTGAACTCGACGTACTCACCGACGGCGTCGAGGGTGACCGCCTCCCGGCCGGACGCCTCCGACGGCAGCGTGCCGTAGCGCCGGTCCGGGCCGATCTTCGTGCCGTTGTGCGCGGCCTTCTCCGCCTCCTGCTCAAGAAAGGGGACGGTGGCGCCCCGGCCGGAGATGTCGAAGGGGGACAACCCGGCCGCCGAGGCCGGGGTGGCACTGCCGGTGACCGCGAGGGTGGTCAGGGTGGTGGCCGCGAGCAGGGTGGCGGCGATGGCGGCCAACCCTGCCCGGGCCGGGTGTCGAAGGTGGGGCGGAGTGCCGGTGGTGTGGTTGGCCATGAGCTGCGCTCTCCCTTTCGTCAGGCAGGCCAGGTCCCCCGTGTCGGTGCGGTGTGGCGGTCCCTCGTACTCCCTTCGTGGGCGCGGTGGGCGGGTGGTGTGGTGCCGGCGGTCGGGACGGGACCGCCGGCACCACGTCGGATCAGGTCAGGGCGGCGGCGTCCGCGCGCGGTCCGTCGGCCTCGTCGGGGGTACGCAGCCAGACGGCGGTGTCCGACGGCAGCAGCCCGTCGTCGAGGGGGCCGCTGGCCAGCAGCACCTCCCCGTCGACGGGCATCGGCACCGCCGCGTCGGTGAGGTTGACGAGGCAGTGGAAGCCGCCGCCGCGGCTGAAGGCCAGCACGCCGTCCGGGGCGGGCAGCCAGGTCAACTCGCCGGCGCCGAGCGCCGCCTCGGCGCGCCGGACGTGGATGGCCTCCCGGTACAGCTCCAACATCGAGGCCGCGTCGCCGGTCTGCGCCAGCGCCGTCCGGTCCTTCCAGTCGGCCGGCTGGGGCAACCAGGGCGCCGCCGAGCCTTCGGGGCTGAACTCGAAGGGCGGCTCGTCACCGGCCCAGGGCAGCGGCACCCGGCAGCCGTCCCGCCCGGGGTCGACCCGTCCGGAGCGTTCCCACATCGGGTCCTGCCGCATCGCGTACGGGATGTCCTCGACCTCCCAGAGCCCCAGCTCCTCGCCCTGGTAGACGTAGGCGGCGCCGGGCAGCGACAGTGACAGCAGCGCGGCGGCCCGCGCCCGCCGGGTGCCCAGCTCCAGGTCGGTGGGGATCCCCTCGCGCTTCGCGGCGAAGCTGAACGTGGTGTCCGCCCGGCCGTAGCGGGTGACGTGCCGGGTCACGTCGTGGTTGGAGAGCACCCAGGTGGCGGGCGCGCCGACCGGCGCGTGCGCGCTCAGCGTGCCGTCGATGCTCTCCCGCAGCGCGGAGGCGTCCCAGGCGCAGCCGAGGAAGTCGAAGTTGAACGCGGCGTGCAGTTCGTCGGGGCGCAGGTAGTTGGCGAACCGTTGCCGGTCCGGCAACCACACCTCACCGATCAGCGCGCGGTCGGCGTACGAGTCGGCGACCCGCCGCCAGCCCCGGTAGATGTCGTGCACCCCGTCGAGGTCGTGGAACGGGTGCGGCCGGTCCGGCTCGACCTCGGGCAGCGTCCCGTCCTTCACGAGCAGGCCGGCGGAGTCGATCCGGATGCCGTCGACGCCCCGGTCGAACCAGAACCGCAGGATGTCCTCGAACTCGGCCCGTACCCGGGGGTGGTCCCAGTTGAAGTCCGGCTGCTGGGGGGCGAAGAGGTGCAGGTACCAGTCGCCGGGCGTGCCGTCCGGGTTGGTGGTGCGGGTCCACGTCTCGCCGCCGAACTCACCCACCCAGTCGGTGGGCCGCTGGTCGCCGTTCGGGCCCCGCCCGGGGCGGAACCAGAACAGGTCCCGCTCGGGCGCCCCCGGACCGCCGGCCAGCGCGGCCTGGAACCACGGGTGCGCGTCGGAGCAGTGGTTGGGCACCACGTCGACGATCGTCCGGATGCCCAGCTCGTGCGCCTCCGCGATCAGCGCCTCGACCTCGGCGAGCGTGCCGAAGACCGGATCGATGTCGCGGTAGTCGGACACGTCGTACCCGGCGTCGGCCATCGGCGACGGATACCAGGGACTGAACCAGATCGCGTCGATGCCAAGCGCGGACAGGTGGTTCAGGCGGGAGCGGATACCTGCGATGTCACCGATGCCGTCACCGTTGCCGTCGGCGAAGCTGCGTGGGTACACCTGATAGATAACGGCTCCACGCCACCACGGACTGCTGTCTGCTGTGGACACGAGCACCTGCTTTCTGCGTCAGTACGTCGCCGGGTACGCCGGTGGCGATTGTGTGTCGGACGAACGGCCGTTGTTCGCTCCGCTGTCTTCGGTGGTGGCTATCCCTTGATGCTGCCGGCGGTCAGGCCAGACATGATGTTCCGCTGGAAGATCAGGAAGACGATAACGGTCGGGATGGCGGCGATGACCGACGCGGCGATCACGATGTTCATGGGCGTACCGCCCGCGAAGGAGTAGATGCCGACACTGACCGTCCGGGTCTCCGGTGAGGGCATGACCAGCTTCGGCCAGAGGAAGTCCTTCCAGACCGCCGTCATGGCCAGGATCGCGACGACGCCGAGGATCGGGCGGGACATCGGCAGGATGATCGACCAGAGCGTCCGCAGCGACGTCGCCCCGTCGACCAGGGCCGCCGCCATCAATTCTTCGGGAATCGAATCGAAGAATCGCTTCAGCAGAAAGATGTTGAATGCGTTCGCCACCAGCGGCAGCCAGATGGCGAACGGCGAGTCGAGCAGGTTGATGTGCAGGATCGGCAGGTCGATAACGGTCACGTACTGGGGGACGATGAGCACCATTGCCGGAATCATCAGCGTGGCGAGCATCAGCCCGAGAATCACGTTGCCGAAGATCGGTCGCAGTTTCGACAACGAGTACGCGGCGGCCGCGTCGAGGACGAGCTGGAACAGCACCGCGCCGATCGCGTAGTAGAACGTGTTGAACAGCAGCTTGGCGAGTTCCAGGTTGTTCCAGGCGTCGATGTAGTTCTGCGGCTGCGGGTCCTTCGGGAACAGCGTGGGTGGGGTCTGCGCGATCTCCTGGCCGGACTTGAGCGCGCCGGTGACCATCCAGTAGAGCGGCCCGATAAAGACGAGCGTGAACGCCGTCACGACGACGACCAGCAGCGTCCAGTAGATGACCCGCCCGCGCCCTCGGCTGATCTGGGCATGCGAGATGAGGGTCCGGGTTCCGGAGTCCTGTGCCATTGCGCGCCGTCCTAGTCCTGTTTCGCAGTCAGCCGCACGTACACGGCGGAGAAGCCGGCCAGCACCACGAGCATGAGCACGCCGAGTGCGGCCGCGCCGTTGAGGTCGTTCTGGAAGAACCCGTGCTGGTAGATGAGGTACGCCACGGTGGTCGCGGAGTCCTCCGCGCCCGCGCCGTTGGCGAGGATCAGTGGCTCGATGAAGAGCTGCATCGTGGCGACGATCTGGATCATCGCCAGGAGCGCGAGGATGAGCCGGGTCTGCGGGATCGTCACGTGGCGGATCCGCTTGAAGATCCCGGCGCCGTCGAGCTCGGCGGCCTCGTACAGTTCGCCGGGGATGTTCTGCAGGGACGCCAGGTAGATCAGCACAGCGCCGCCCATGTTCATCCAGGTGGACGCGATCACCATGGCCGGCATCGTCATCTCCGGCGACTGCATCCACTGCGACGTCGGCAGGTGCAGCGCCTTGAGGATCGCGTTGAACAGCCCGGCCTCGCTGGGGTCGTACGCGTAGAACTTGAAGAGGTACAGGGCCGAGGCCGGCGGCAGCATCACCGGCAGGTAGACCAGGATCCGCAGGTAGCCCTTGGCGTGCCGGAACTCGTTGAGCAGGATCGCCACGAAGAACGGCACCGCGTACCCGAGCACGAGCGCGAGCAGCGTGAAGTAGAAGGTGTTCTTCCATGCCGGCCAGAAACTGGGGTCGGCGAGGAGGCGGGTGTAGTTGTCCCAGCCCACCCAGGTCGTCTCGCCGCGCCGGGTCCGCTGGAAGCTCATGACGACGCCACGGACCATCGGGTACCAGGAGAAGACCAGGAAGCAGAGCACGGCGCCGATCAGGAAGGCGTGCCCGGTGAGGTTGTCCCGTACCTTGCGGCCGAGGCTCGTACGCTGCTTCGGCCCTGCCGCGTACGACGGCATCGGGCGGCCCGGTTTCCCGGGGGCCTGGGGGGCGGCGGTGATCGCCACGGCACACTCCTGCGGAGATCGGTGGGGCGGACGGTACGGCGCCGGGGTGTGGGGGCCGGTGCGACGGCCCCCACACCTGCGGATCAGCTCTCCGCGGCGAGGAGCTGGTTGACCTTTTCTTCGGCCGTCTTGAGCAGCGCGTCGATGTTCGCGTTCGGGTTCGTCAGCACCCCGGACATCGCGGCGTCGAGCACCGCGTAGATCGCCTGGGCGTTACGCGGCTCGCCCTTGATCGGCACCGGGGTCGCCTCGAAGAGGGCGAAGTTCGTGGTGTCGACGTTGGCGTTGGCCTTGCGCAGCTCGAGTTCCTGCTTCTGCACCTCACTGCCGTTGGCGAACAGCAGCGGCTGCGGCAGACCCACCGGATAGTTCTGCGGCTTGGCGCGCACGTAGTCGAACTGGCCCTTGCCGGGGGTCAGCTTCTGGTACGCGACCCACTTCAGACCGGCCTTGACCTGCTCGGGAGAGAGGTCCTTCTTGAAGAAGTAGCCCTCGCCACCGCCGAGCGTGCCCTTCGCCGGACCGTCCTGGCCGGGCAGCGGGCTCATCGCCCAGTCCTGGAACTTGCCCTGGAACTGGCTGACGATCGCCTGGGTGGCGTCCGGCGCGCCGATGAACATGCCGACCTTGCCCGCACCGGCGTTGGTGAGCAGGTCACCCCACTGGAGCAGCTGACGGGAGCCCATGCTGTTGTCGCCGTACCGCATGTCCTTGATGTTCTGCAGGACCTGCTTACCCATCGGGTTGTTGAAGTCGGCCTTCTTGCCGTCGGCCGTGAGCACCTGGCCGCCCTGCGAGTAGAGCAGCGAGGTGAAGTGCCAGCCGCCGGTGTTGCCGGCGCTGTACTCCGAGTAGCCGGCGATGCCGTTGCCGAGCGCCGAGATCTTCTTGGCGGCGGCCCGGACCTCGCCCCACGTCTTGGGCGGGTTGTTGACGTCCAACCCGGCCTGCTGGAACAGGACCTTGTTGTAGACCAGGCCCATCGAGTAGTTCTTCACCGGTACGGCGTAGAGCTTGCCGCCGTCGGTGAAGACCTCCTTGAGCGCCGGGTCGACGCTGTCCCAGGTGGAGATCGTGTCCTTGTTGACGTACTGGGAGATGTCCATCGCCTGACCGGAGTCGAGCACCTGCTGAAGATCCGTCATGTACCCGTAGAACACGTCGGTCACGGTGCCGCCGGCCAGGCGGGCGGTGAAGTCCGGCGGGTTGTTGCACTGCTCGCCGACGCTCACGCTCTTGATGACGATGTCCGGGTTCTGCTTCTGGAACTCGGCAACGTCGTCGTTCCAGTTCTTCAACAGCTCTTTCTGCGCGCCGACCGGCTGGCAGTCGACGGTGATGGTGACCTTGCCGCCGGCGGTCGAGTCCTTGTCGTCACTCTTCGTGGAGCATGCCGTGAGGCTGAACCCCAGGCCGGCCACGAGCGCCAGCGTCGCAGCCCTTCGGTATTGCGGTACGGACATCTGTCCATCCCTTCGGGAACGGGTGTCTCCATGAGATGCGCTGATCTGCGGTGATACGACCTGACGCCCTGTAGCTGCGCCGAAGCCAGGTGTGAGTGGAGTCACTGTAACGAGCACGACTCATTTCAGCAAGGTGTCGACGAGGTTTTGAAAGGACTCGACATCGGGGCGACAGACGACGACAGGATGCGGGATTGCGCCCGTTATGCGGCTACTTGCGCACCAAAAAGGCCGTCGACCGCGAGAGCGGTCGACGGCCTTCGGGGAAGGTCGGTCAGTGGGCCAGG
The DNA here is from genome assembly GCF_044466585.1 of Micromonospora sp. NPDC049359. Classification (NCBI taxonomy): domain Bacteria; kingdom Bacillati; phylum Actinomycetota; class Actinomycetes; order Micromonosporales; family Micromonosporaceae; genus Micromonospora; species Micromonospora sp. NPDC049359. The sequence continues at coordinate 786,946 of NZ_JBITMW010000001.1, forward strand.
AGCGCGATCACCGGCGGGGTGCGGGCGCGGTCGAGCCGCGGACCACCAGCTCCGGCTCGAACAGCAGCTCGTCCTGCAGGACGCCGGCACCCTCGATCTGGGTCACCAGCAGGTCCACCGCCGCCTGTCCCATCGTCTCGATCGGCTGCCGGACAGTGGTCAGCGGCGGATCGGTGCAGGTCATGAACGCGGAGTCGTCGAAGCCCACCACCGAGATGTCCGTCGGCACCGCACGACCCAGCCGCCGGGCGGCCCGGATCGTGCCCAGAGCCAGGACGTCGCTGGCGCAGATGATGCCGGTCACGCCCCGCTCGACCAGCTTCGTCGCGGCGACCCGGGCGCCCTCCATCGAGAAGCTGGAACGCTCGACGCACTCCCGTTCGGCGTCACTCCAGTCGGCGGCCTGCACCATCGCGTCCAGCTTGCGGCGGGACGGCACGTGCCCCTCCGGGCCGAGCACCATCCCGATCCGCTCGTGGCCGAGCGAGCGCAGATGCCCGTACGCCTGCTCCACCGCCACCGCGTCGTCGGTCGAGACCCGGGGAAAGCCCAGCTCGTCCACACCGGCGTTGACCAGCACCACCGGCAGGCCCCGGTCGGTCAGCCGTCGGTAGTGGTCGTGCCGGGCGTCGGCGAGCGCGTACGAGCCGCCGGCGAAGATCACGCCGGACACCTGGTGGTCGAGGAGCATCTCGACGTAGTCCATCTCGGACACGCCGCCGATGGTGCGGGCGCACAGGGCCGGCGTGTAGCCGCGCTGGGCGAGCGTCCCGGTCACCACCTCGGCGAGCGCCGGGAAGATCGGGTTCTGCAACTCGGGCAGCACCAGCCCGACCAGCCGGGCACGCTCACCGCGCAGCTTGGTCGGCCGCTCGTAGCCGAGCACGTCGAGCGCGGTCAGCACCGCCGTCCGGGTCGCCTCGGAGACACCGTCCCGACCGTTGAGCACCCGGCTGACGGTGGCCTCGCTGACGCCCGCCTTCTTGGCAACTTCAGTCAACCGCTTGGTCACGGCCGCAATCGTACGTCACAGAAATGAAAGAAATGAACCGTGAAACGGTCAGATTTTGCGGTGCAACTGTCGCAGCTCGCCAGGCTTCAACCGGTTCGTCGTCAGGACAGATCGCGCAGCGCGTCCTCGATGGCACGGTGGAACGTGGGGTACGCGTAGATCATGTGCCGCAGTTGGCTCAGCGGCACGGCCGCGTGCACCGCCACCACGAGCGCCGACAGCACCTCGCCACCGGCCGGGCCGACCGACGTCGCGCCGATCAGCACGCCCTGGTCGGCGTCCGCGACGAGCTTGATGAAGCCCTCGTCGCCGACCCGGTGGATCCAGCCCCGGGTCGAGCTGCTGAGCTTGGTGAACCCGACCTGCACGTTGATCCCGCGTTCGCGGGCCTGCCGCTCGGTCAGCCCCACGGCGCCGACCTCGGGATCGGTGAAGGTCACCCGGGGCAGCGCGCGGTAGTCGGCGCGCGGGACGGTACCGGCCGAGCCGCTCGATCCGCTGGCGGCCAGCGAACTGGAGGAACCCATCGCACCGCCGACCACGCTGGCGGTCCCGCTCGCGTCCGGGCCGGCGGTCGCCTGCCGGTAGTGGGCGAGGACGTCGGACACCACGATGGCCGCCTGGTACATGGCGATGTGCGTGAACGCCCCCTCGCCGGTCAGGTCACCCACCGCCCAGATGCCCTCGGTGACGTGCATCCGGTCGTCCACCGGCAGGTAACGCTGCTCGGCGTCGACGCCGACGGTGTCCAGCCCCAACTCCTCCAGGTGCGCCCGACGCCCGGTGACGACGAGCAGGCGCTCGGCGGTGAACTCCGCCCCACCACCGCCGTGCAGCGTGAAACGGTCACCGTCATGGTCGACCCGTTCGGCGCGTACCCCGGTGTGGATCTCGACGCCGTCGGCGCGCAGCGCGGCGGCGGCAACGTCGGAAGCCTCCGGCTCCTCCACGGCCAGCACCCGGTCCAACGCCTCCACCACGGTGACACGGACGCCGAAGCGCGCGAAGACCTGGGCCAGTTCCAGCCCGATCGCGCCACCACCGAGCACCAGCAGCGACTCCGGCAGCTCCTCGACCTCGATCGCCTGGTGGTTGGTCCAGTACGGCGTGTCGGCCAGGCCGTCGATCGGCGGCACCGAGGGCCGGGTGCCGGTGCCCAGGACGATGCCGTGCCGGGCCTGGAACACCTGGTCGCCGACGCGGACGCGCGCCGGGCCGTCGAGCCGGCCACTACCCCGGACGAACCGGCCACCCTTGCCGGTGAACCGGTCGACCGCGACCTTGTCGTCCCAGGTGTCGGTGGCCTCCTCGCGGATCCGCTTCGCCACCGGCGCCCAGTCCGGCTGGACCTGCGCCGTGCCCGCCAGCCCGTCGACCCGACGCGCCTCGGCGAGCGCGTTGGCGGCCCTGATCATCATCTTGCTCGGGATGCAGCCCCAGTACGGGCACTCGCCGCCGACGAGGTCCCGCTCGACACCGACGACGCTCAGGCCGGCCTCGGCGAGTCGCTCGGCCACCTCCTCGCCGCCCACCCCGAGGCCCACCACGACAACATCCACCAGCTCCGGCTCCGCCACCGGAACAGCATCCCCCAACGGCACCGTCCCGACCACCGGGGTCCGGAAAGTCGGCGGGCGTACCGCTCCGGAGCGCCTACGGTGATCCGATGCACGCACGCTTCGCCCCCGTCCGGGACTGCTTCCACGACCTGCTGACCGCCGGCCGGGAGACCGGTGCCAGCCTCACCATCTGGTACGACGGCCAGCCGGTGGTCGACCTGGTGGGCGGGTTCCGCGCCGGTGACGGGCCGTCCGGCCAACCGTGGCGACCGGACACGCTGGTCAACGTCTACTCGGTCGGTAAGCCGGTGGCCGCGCTGTGCCTGCTGCTACTCGTCGACCGGGGCCGGGTCGACCTGGACTCGCCCGTGCAGCGGTACTGGCCGGAGTTCCGTACCCCGGCCACCGTGCGGCACGTGTTGTCGCACACCGCCGGGCTGCCGGCGTTCCCGGTGCCCCGGCCGGCCAGCGCGGTCGCGGACTGGGCGCTGCTCGCCGGCGACCTGGCCGCCGCCGAGCCCGAATGGCCGCCCGGAACGCTGGCCGGCGAGCACGCCTGGACGTACGGCCACCTGGTGGGCGAGCTGGTCCGCCGGGTGGACGGCCGCAGCGTGGGCCGCTTCCTCGCCGACGAGATCGCCGGCCCGTGGCAGCTCGACCTCGGGTTCGGGCTGGCCGAGACGGACCAACGGCGCTGCGCGGACCTGCGCTACGGCGACCCGGAGTGGCCGATCCGCAAGCTGGGCGAGCCGGAGACCCTGCGGGCGAGGGCGTTGGGCAACCCGGCCGGTGGGCTGGACCTCGCCGTGCTGAACAGTCCGCTGTGGCGGGGTGCCGAGATGCCGGCGGTCAACCTGCACGCCACCTCCGTCGGCCTGGGCCGGCTCTACGCGGGTCTGCTGGCCGGCGGCGTCCTGGACGGCGTACGGCTGTTCAGCCCCGCCCTTCTCGACGAGGCGACCCGGGTCCAGTACGACGGCCCGGACGTGGTGCTGGACCGCCGGGTCCGGTGGACGCTGGGCATGCAGTGGGAACCCGACCTCAGTTGGGGCATGGGCGGGCTCGGCGGCAGCAGCGCCTGGGCCGACCCGGTACGCGGCTACACGCTCGCGTACGTCACGGCACAGCTCGCCGAACACGACCGGGTCGACGAGCTGGCCGAGGTGCTGCACTCCTGCCTCTGATCAGCGCAGCCAGACCGGATCGGTGCCGGGCACGGTGAGCGGCGGCGGATAGTCAAGCGTGCGGCGAAGGTCGTCGGGCAGCTTCCACGGCTGGTGGATGGCCTTGCCCGACACCTGCGCCAACTCCGGCACCCACCGGCGTACGTAGTCGCCGGCCGGGTCGTACCGCTCGGCCTGCCGGACCGGGTTGAACCCCCGGTACGGCTTGGTGTCGTTACCGGTGCCGGCGACCCACTGCCAGTTGCCGGAGTTGTTGGCCACGTCGCCGTCGAGGAGCCAGCGGAAGAAGACCTGTACGCCGGCCCGCCAGTCCTGCCCCAGGTGCTTGGTGAGGTAACCGGCGGTGATCAGCCGGGCCCGGTTGTGCTGCCAACCCTGGGCCCGCATCTGCCGCATCCCGGCGTCCACGATCGGCATGCCCGTCCGGCCCTCGGCCCAGGCCGTGCGGGCGTCATCGTCGTAGCGCCACTCTTCGGTGGCGCCCCGCCGGTACGCGGCCGTCGAGATCTGCGGGAACGCGGCGGTGACCTGGTAGTAGAAGTCGCGCCAGCAGATCTGCCGCACGAACGGACCGGACCGGTCGCCGGCCCGGTTGGCCACCGACATCGGCGACACGCAACCGAAGCGCAGGTACGGGCTGAGGCGGGAGGTGTCGTCGCCGGCCATGTCGTCGTGCTGGTCGTCGTACCGGCCCAGCTCGGGCAGCCAGTCGGCGAGCCGCTGCCGGGCGACGCGTTCGCCGCCGACGGCCGCGTCCGGTGACTCCCCCGCCGGCAGCGCCGGCAACCCGCCCACGCTCACCCCGTCGGGCAGCACGATGCGGCGCGGCGCGGCCAACTCCTCGCGCCACCGGGCGGCGGCCCACGCCCGGTGGTAGGGGCTGAACACCCGGTAGTGGTCGCCTCCGCCGCCGGGCCGCAGGGCGCCCGGCTCGACGACCGTCAGCCCCGGAAAGAGCCGCAGGTGCAGCCGGTGCCGCTCGCACTCGGCCCGCAGTCGGCGCTCCCGCCGGCGGGCGTAGTGGCTGACGTCGGCGGAGAGCGCCACGGCGGTGGCACCGACCTTGCCGGCCAGCCCGATCGTCTCGGCCACCGGGTCGCCGCGCCGCACCACCAGGTCGCCGCCGCGCTCGCGCAGCGCGTCCCGCAGGTCGGCGAGCGCCTGGTGCAGGAACCGGGTGCGGTTGGCCGACAACCCGGCCAGGGTCGGGTCGAGCACGTACAACGGCACCACCCGGTCGAACGCCGCGCAGGTCGTCGCCAGCGCCGGGTGGTCGTGTACCCGCAGGTCGCGGGTGAAGAGCACGACCGCGGTGCCCCCGCTCACGGGGCCGCCGGCTGGACCGTCGGGCCCGGGATCGTGACCGGGGTACCCGTCGACGTCAGCAGAGCACGCGCGGCCACCGCCATCCGTCGCCGCTGCGGCACCAGGGCGCGACGGGCGAACACGTCGTAGTCCTGCGCGGCCACCTCGTCGAGGATGCCGCCGTAGAGCGCGTACGCCGTGCGCATGCACGCCTGCGAGGCGGGAGCGAGCATGGTGATGCCGGGCGCGGCGGCGGCGTAGTGCGCCTGGGCCCGGGTCACCTCGTACTCGATCAACTCGCGGGTGTGGGGCGTGCCCTGCCCTCGGTCGCGGGCCTCGATCAGCTCCTCGCGGGTGACGCCGAACTTCGCCAGGTCCTCGTCGGGGAGGTAGGTGCGGCCCCGGTCGAGGTCCTCGGCGACGTCCCGGATGAAGTTGGTGAGCTGGAAGGCGAAGCCGAGCTGCCGGGCCGGCTCGCGGGCCGCCGCCGGGTCGGAGCTGCCCAGGATCGGCAACATCATCGTGCCGATCACCGCCGCCGAACCCTCCATGTAGTCGAGCAGGTGGTCGTATGTCGGGTACGAGGTGACCGTCAGGTCCATCGCCATGCTCTTGAGAAACGACGCGAAGTCGTCCCGGTCCAGATCGAAGATGGCGATCGTGTGCAGCACGGCCGGCAGCAGCGGGTCGTCAACCGACGCGCCGTGCAGGCCAGCCACGAACCGGCTGGCCCAGTCGTCGAGCAGGGCGGCCCGCTCGGCAGGTGGGAGGGCCTCGGTGCTGTCGACGATCTCGTCGGCGTACCGCGTGAATCCGTAGAGAGCGTGCACGTGTCGCCGTTTCCACGCGGGGAGCAGCCGGGTGGCGAGATAGTAGGTGCGGCCGTGACGTTTGTGCAGCTCACGGCACCGGTCATAGGCAGCGGTGAGATCGGTGTCCACGGGCCCTCCTCAAATATCGACGCACCAATCGACGCAACTCGTACCCTAGGGTACGCTCGTCCACATGGCCAACGACGCAGTTGCGGGCAACGCGGTACGTGTGGCGCCGACGGAGCCAGGCGAGCGGGACGACCCGGTCCGCGCTGTCCTGGCCGCTTACACCCAGGACCTGATCACCGCGGTCGACGAGACCCTCTCCACCTTCCTCACCGCCGAGGTCGACACACTCACCGAGATCGACGCAGCCATGGGCGGATTCGCGTCCGCCGCACGCGCGGCCGTGCTGTCGGGCGGAAAGCGGATCCGGTCCACGTTCGGCTACTGGGGCTGGCGCGGGGCCGTCGGTGGCGACGAACCGCTCCCCGCAGTCCTGCCCGCGCTGGCCGCGCTCGAACTGCTGCACACCTTCGCGCTGGTCCACGACGACGTGATGGACGCCTCCACCACCCGTCGCGGCCGGCCCACGGCACACGTCGCGCTCGCCGCCCAGCACGTCGCCGCCGGTCACCGGGGCGACCCGGACCGGTTCGGCGAGGCCGCCGCCGTGCTGATCGGCGACCTCTGCATGGTCTGGGCCGACAAGCTGCTCGCCCGCACCGCCATCACCCCGGCGAGGCTGTTCGAGGTCCGCCGCTGCTACGACCAGATGCGGGTCGAGACGGTCGCGGGGCAGTACCTGGACGTGCTCGGCGAGAACGACCCGGAAAGCTGGTCGGTCGATCGGGCGCTGCGCGTAGCGCGCTACAAGACCGCCAGCTACACCGTGCAGCGACCGCTGCTGTTCGGCGCCCGCCTGGCCGGGGTGACGGTCGACGACGCGCTGGTCACCGCGTACACCCGCTACGGCCTGGCCGTCGGCGAGGCGTTCCAGCTCCGCGACGACCTGCTCGGCGTCTACGGCGACCCGGAGTCGACCGGCAAACCGGCCGGCGACGACCTGCGCGTCGGCAAGCCCACCACGCTGCTCATGCTGGCCCGCCAACTGGCCACGCCGAGCCAGCTCCGGGCGCTGGAGCAGACCGACGGCGAACCCGTCGAACGGCTCGCCGACGTGGTCGCCGCGACCGGTGCGGTGGCCCGGGTGGAGCGGATGATCGCCGAGCGGGTCGGCGATGCCCTGGCCGCGCTCGACAGCGCGCCCGTGGACCGGACGGCGCGTACCGCGCTGACCGGGTTGGCCACCGCTGCCACCAGTCGGCGGGCCTGATGACCGAGGATCTCGAGGAGGTGGTCACGTGCGGACGGTGACGGGACGGACGGACCGGGTGGTGGTCGTGGGCGCCGGGCTGGGTGGGCTCGCCTGTGCGCTGCACCTCGCCGGCAGCGGCCGGCAGGTGACGGTGCTGGAGCGCGAGCCGGTCCCCGGCGGGCGCGCGGGCCGACTCTCCGTGGACGGGTACGAGTTCGACACCGGCCCGACCGTGCTCACCATGCCCGACCTCATCGCCGAGGCGCTCGGGGCCGTCGGCGAGGAGCTGCGCGACTGGCTCGACCTGACCCCGCTGGACCCGGCGTACCGGGCGTACTACCCGGACGGGTCGACCCTCGACGTACGCACCGACACCACCCGGATGGCCGCCGAGATCTCCCGGGTCTGCGGTCCCCGGGAGGCCGACGGCTACCTGCGCTTCGTCGACTACTCGCGCGAGCTGTGGCGGCTGGAGCGGGCCGACTTCATCGAGCGCAACCTGGACGCGCCGACCGACCTGCTCACCGGCAACCTGCTCAAGCTGCTCACCGGTGGGGCCTTCCGCCGCCTCCAGACCAAGATCAATCAGTTCTTCCGGGACCCGCGTACCCAGCGGATCTTCTCCTTCCAGGCGATGTACGCCGGGCTCGCCCCACACGACGCGCTGGCCATTTACGCGGTCATCGCGTACCTCGACTCGGTTGCCGGGGTCTACTTCCCCCGGGGCGGCATCCACGCGGTCTCCCGCGCGATGGCCGGCGCGGCCGAGAAGCACGGCGTGCAGATCCGGTACGACACCACGGTGACCCGGGTGGAGACCGCGAACGGCCGGGCCACCGGCGTACTGACCGCCGACGGCGAGCTGGTGCCGGCGGACGTGGTGGTGCTCAACCCGGACCTGCCGGTCGCCTACCGGGACCTGCTGCCCGCCGCGCCCGCGCGACGCCTCACCTACTCGCCGTCCTGCGTCGTCCTGCACGTCGGCTCGCGGCAGGGCTATGCGAAGATCGCCCACCACAACATCCACTTCGGACGCGCGTGGAAGGGCACCTTCGATGAGGTCATCCGCAGGGGTGAGCTGATGACCGATCCGTCGCTGCTCGTCACCAATCCCAGCCGGACCGACCCGTCGGTGGCACCAGCGGATCGGCACACCTACTACGTGCTCGCGCCCGTGCCGAACCTCGATCGGGCGCCCTTCGAGTGGCGTGGCGACCTGACCCAGCGGTACGGCGACCAGCTCATCGCGACGCTGGAGGAGCGCGGCTACGTCGGGTTCGGCGACGGCGTCGAGGTGCTGCGGGCGATCACCCCCGCCGAGTGGGCCGAGCAGGGCATGGCCGCCGGCACACCGTTCGCCGCCGCGCACACCCTCTTCCAGACCGGGCCGTTCCGCCCGTCGAACCTGCACCGACACCTGCCGAACGTCGTCTTCGTCGGCTCCGGCACCCAACCCGGCGTGGGCGTACCGATGGTGTTGATCTCTGGCAAGCTGGCCGCCGGCCGGATCACGGGGGAGGGACGATGAGCAGTCGCGAGGACCACCTCGTCGAGCTGGTCGACGACAACGGGCGAGCCCACGGAGACACCACCGTCGCCGCCGCACACCAACCACCGGGGCAACTGCACCGGGCATTCTCGGTGATGCTCGTCGACCCGGACGGCCAGGTGCTGTTACAACGACGGGCCGCGGTCAAGACCCGCTTTCCGCTGCGGTGGGCGAACTCCTGCTGCGGCCACCCCCGGCCGGGCGAGTCGCTCACCGAGGCGGCCAACCGGCGGCTGCGTGAGGAGTTGGGCACCGGTCCGGTCGAGCTGACCCAGGTGGGCGTCTACGTCTACTACGCCGAGGACCCCACCACCGGTCGGGTCGAGTTCGAGTACGACCACGTGCTGCGCGGCGAGTTCCGGCCCGTCGCGCCACTGCGCCCCGACCCGGACGAGGTGGCCGAGCTGCGCTGGGCCGACCCGGCCGCCCTGGAAGCCGACCTCGACCGGGACCCTCGTTCGTACGCGCCCTGGCTGGGCGGGGTGGTGAACCGTCTGTTGCGCCCCTCGGGGTCCTCGTCGGACACCCCCGGCTCCACCACCACGACCCCGCCCGGATCGCCGGCGGACGACGCGGTGGAGCGGTCGGGTGGCCGATGAGGCGTTGAGCGCGGGCGCCGTGGCGCGCCGGCTGGGGGTCGCGGTCACCACGCTGCGTACCTGGCACCAGCGCTACGGGCTCGGGCCCAGCGAGCACGTGCCCGGCCATCACCGCCGGTACACGCCGGCCGACCTGGCCCGCCTCGAAACCATGCGGCGGCTGACCGCCGAGGGCGTCAGCCCGGCCGAGGCGGCTCAATGGGCCCGGCAGGGACCGGACCGCACGCACCTGGACACCGTCCCCCGGGGTCGGATCCGTCCGGCGAGCCGCGACGGCGGCGGCGCCATCGGGGTGGGCCGCGCCGGCCCGGCGGCCCGGGGCCTGGCCCGCGCTGCCATGCGCCTGGACGCGGCGGTGATCAACGAGACGATCGCGCACACGATCGCCGCCAGCGGGGTCGTCGCCACCTGGGAGACCCTGCTGCGGCCGGTGCTCGCCGGCATCGGCGAACGGCATGTCGCCACCTCCGGCCTCATCGAGGTGGAGCACCTGGTCTCCCGGTGCGTGTCGGAGGCGTTCGCCGCGGCCAGCCGGGCCAACCCGCCCGCCGGGCCCGCCCGGATCCTGCTCTCCTGCGCCGACGAGGAGCAGCACACCCTGCCCCTGGAGGCACTGGCCGCCGCGCTCGCCGAGGCCGGGGTGGGCTACCGGATGCTGGGCGCCCGGGTGCCGGTGGCCGCCCTCGTCGAGGCGGTCAACCGGACCGGACCGGCCGCCGTGGTCCTCTGGTCACACACCCGGGCCACCGCCGACCCGGACCAACTCAGCGCGCTGCTCGCCGCACCCCGCCGCCCGCTGCTGATCCTCGCCGCCGGGCCGGGCTGGCGGGCCGATGGCCTGCCCGCCGGAGTGGTCCGGCCGGTCGACCTGGCCGAGGCGGTCTCACTGGCGGTGGCGGTCCGCGATTCGCTGGACCAGTCGCGAGAGGCCTGACCGACCTGTCGGCTCCCCGGCCGCTTCCACTACCGTCGGAGTGGTCCGCCCACCCCGACCCTCCGGGAGCGAACAGATGCAAGCCCGCGCCGCCCTGGCGTCCGTCCTCGCCGTGGTGCTGGTCTTGTCCGGTTGCGCCCAGCCAGACACTGCCATCCACGTCGCCGGGCCGCCGCTGCCCGTCGAGTCGACCACCAGCCCCACGCCGACGCCCACCCCGAGCGCCACCCGCACCAAGCCGCCGAAACCGCCGCTGCGACCGCTGCCGGCGAAGCTCCCGGCCGGGCTCCGGCGCAACACCGGCGTACGGCCCGTGGCGCTGACCTTCGACGACGGGCCCAGCCCCGCCTGGACGCCCAAGGTGCTCGACCAACTGAAGGCGGCCCACGTGACGGCCACCTTCTGCGTCGTGGGCCTCGAGGCCCAGCGGCACCCCGAGCTGATCCGGCGGATCGTCCGGGAGGGCCACCAACTGTGCAACCACAGCTGGCGGCACGACCTCGACCTCGCCCGTCGACCGGTCGCCGACATCAAGGCCGACCTGGCCCGCACCAACAAGGCCATCCAGAAGGCCGCCCCGGGCACGCCGGTGCCCTTCTACCGCCAACCCGGTGGCCGGTGGACGCCAGAGGTCCTCGCGGTGGCCAAGGAGCTCGGCATGCACCCCCTGCACTGGGCCGTCGACCCGCAGGACTGGGACAAGCCGACCGCCACCACGATCGCCAACCGGGTCCACAACTCGGCACGTCCCGGCTCCATCGTGCTGCTGCACGACGGGGGCGGAAACCGGGCCGCGACGCTCGCCGCCTGCCCGCACCTGATCGCCGACCTGAAGCACCGCTACGGCATCACCCGGCTCAAGGCAGATGGACCCTGACCTGCGGTTATGCGCTCCCCGACGGCCCCGGCCATACCGGTTTTGTCGACCGGCCAGGCATCACGTATGCTTTCCAAGCCTCCGGCGGGGCCGGATGGGAGCAAGTCCGCTTGAAGTTGCGAATGTGCAATGATGGCGGGGCCGCCCTCATCGTCTAGCGGCCCAGGACGCCGCCCTTTCAAGGCGGTAGCACGGGTTCGAATCCCGTTGGGGGCACGACCGGCGCAAGCCGGAGCAACACAAGCTAGGTCCTGTGGAGCAGTTGGAGTGCTCGCCGCCCTGTCAAGGCGGAGGTCGCGGGTTCAAGTCCCGTCAGGACCGCAGCGCTGACGCCGCGCCTCGCGCGGCGTTCTGCGTATCGGAGCGTGTGATCCTGTCAGCAGCTCAATCTGCTGGCGGGTAGCATGAGCCGAGCAACACGGCCAGGTAGCTCAGTTGGTACGAGCGTCCGACTGAAAATCGGAAGGTCGGCGGTTCGACCCCGCCCCTGGCCACATAGCCTTTCGCCGGGCTACAGAGGTCCCCACCAGCGAATACGCAGGTGGGGATCTTGCTTTTGTGCCCTCGCTGCGTCCGTCGCCGTTGCCCCTGGTTGCTGCCCGGCCCACCACCATGCGCGGCTAGCGGCGCAGCAGCGCCACCGATCCCGCCGCACTCAGCAGAAGCAACAGGAACACCGCGATCAGTGCAACTCCCACTGGATAGGGCATGGGCACGAGGAACGTTGCGCCATACGCGACCAGGCCCGCGCCGCTCATGACCTGGGCGCAGCCCATCCGCACGGGCCGGGCCCGCTGGATCGGCGTCGGGCGTACCAGTCGAACCCAGGCTGCGGGAAACCGCCGTGAGAGGGCCACCCGCGCGCCCAGCACAGCCCAGGCGAGGCCGAGGACCACGGCCGCAAGGCTCACGGCAATCAAGACCGGGTCACCGTCATCCAGGCTCATGCAGCCATCATCGATTGCGCGTCAAGGTCGCAATCGCCGACAGATCGCACGGCACTTCCACGGCCCGATCGCGGCGGGTACGAGATCTTGGACAGCACAGTTCGGGCCGAACGGAAACTGTCCAAGATCTCGATGTTGTGTCACTGGTCCCCGCAGCCCTGTTGGCGGTGCTGGGCGATCCCACCCTGGATCGCCTCCCACACGCTGCGCCCGGCCTGGCGGATGCTCTCGCTCGCCTGCTCGGCGAGCTGCGCCGCGTTCTGGGCCGCTGCCTGCGCCCCACCCGCGACGCCACCGCCAACCTGCCCGCCACCTCCGCCGCCGTGCTGACCGGCACTCTGCTGGCCGCCGCCGTGCTGACCACCACCACCCTGCCGACCGCCGCCCTGGGCACCACCTGTTGGCCCGCCACTAGCGGGGCCGCCACCGGCTTGGCCGCCCTCCCCGCGCGCCTCCGGGCCACCGCCGGCCCGACCCGCCCCAGTCGGGCCGCCCCTACTCGGACCTTCGCCGGAGGGACCACCACCGGACGGGCCGCCCTCTGGCTGCCCGCTGTCACCTCGGCCACCGGCGGGAGCGCCGGACGGGCCCGGAGCGGGGGTCGAGACGGGCGCACCGGCCGACGGACTCACCGGGCGGACCGGCCGTACCCGCCTCTGGTCGCCGCCCCCGCCGGGCACACCCGCCTGCCGGGCCAGTTCGTCGCGGACGTTGCCGTGCTGTGCGCGAGCGGTGATCTCGGCGGCGCGGGCCGCCAACTGCTCGCTACTGCGGTTCACGTCGTCGAGCGCGCCAGCGCCCGCGCGCGAGAGAGACTCGATGACCTGCGGGTTGTTGTCGATGGTGTCGAGCGCGCGGCCCAGGAGTGTCACCAACTGCTCCAGTCGTACCCGTAGCTGCGCCTCGGCGTGTACCCCGTCGATGTCCAGTTCGACGCCGTGCAGGTGGACCCGTACGCCCGCGTCGAGTTGAAGCAGGTTGGCCAGCCGGGCACGCAGCGAGATGTCGGCGTCCAGCCCGTCCACGGCCAGCCGGATCGAGTCGACCGAGACCTTCGGGATGTCGAGGAGCACGTCCGGGTCTCCGGCGTCGGCGTCCCGCTCCGGCCGTCGCTGCTGCGCGTTCTCGCTCATGCTCTCCCGCTCCGCCCGTGCGCCGAACCCGGTGGTCCGGGCCGTCCGGCGCGGTTACCCGCTTTCCGGCGGGCCATCCCGTGCGTGACGACTCGGCAACCCACTGTCTGGAAAAGGGCACTGCGGAAGCTGCACACCCGGGCATCAGCCGGTATGGTCCGGGCCTATGGGACAGGGGATGGCTGATCCGGCCGACATTCGGCAGGACCTGGAGCGCTTCTCCTTACGGTGCAGTCTCCTCGTCCCCGGGTCCGCCGAGCGGGCGTTCGCCGTGTTCACCGACGAGCTGACCGAGTGGTGGGTCACCGAGTACACCTGGTCCGGTCCGGAAGCTCTCGCCGAGCTGGGCATGGAGCCCCGGGCCGGCGGAATGCTCTACGAGATCGGCCCGTACGGCTTCCGGGCCGACTGGGGTCGGGTGCTCACGTGGGATCCGCCTCGACGGCTGGTCTTCGCCTGGCAGCTCGGGCCGGACCGGGTGCCGGTGCCGGATCCGGCGAAGGCGAGCGAGGTCGAGGTGCTGTTCCTGCCGGACGGCCCCGAACGGACCCGGGTCGAGCTGGAGCACCGGCACTTCGACCGGCACGGCGAGGCGGCCGAGGGCTATCGCAAGGCGCTCACGGCGGGCTGGCACGAGTTGCTGACCCGCTATCTCGCCACGGTGTCGCGCGGCGGCCCGCACACCGCCTGAGCCGCGCCGGGCCGGGCTGATCCAGGCCGAGCCGGGCTGATCCAGGCCGGGCCGCGCCGGGCCCGGCCGCGCCAAGCCGCGCTGCGCCGGGCCGGGGTCAGTGGCCGAGTTGTCGACCGACCCGGCCGGTGTCGAGATTACGGCCGCCCAGGTGAGCGCGGCTGCCCGCCTCGGCGCCGGAGCCGAAGCCCGTGCCGCCGAGGCGACGAGCCGGAGCGGTACGCAGTCGCGGGTACTCCTCGGTGAGCCGTCGCTGCACCCGGTCGGAGCGGTCGGCCAGCACCAACGCCATCGACGGGGCGCCTGACTCGCTGGCCGCCGCGGACTCGGCCGCCCAGAGCCGCCCCCCGATCACCTCCGCGAAGCCCGCGAGCCAGGAGCGCCGGAAGGCGGCCGGATGGTCGTCCGCCGGCACCGCCGTGGCCGCCAGCCCGTGTGCGGCCTGTACGAGCAGCGACGTGAAGAGCAGGTCCACGCGTTCGAGGTCGCTGGCGAAGCCGAACAGGTGGGCGACGAAGCCGTTGCCCTGCTTACGCCGGACGCAGCGGCAGCGCAGCGGCTCGGCGACCGCCGCGAGCAGGCCGACCTTGTCCCGCGCGTACGGGGCGACGATGTCGAGCACGCGGTCGCCGACCGGGTCGCTGGTCGGGTCGCGGACCGCGAGCAGCGCCCTGTCGACGCCGTAGCGGGCGATCAGCTCGGTCGCCTTGGCGGTGAACGCCGCCGACTCGGCGGGAGTGCAGGCCGGATCCTCGGCCTGGGCGAGCAGCTTGCGCACCTTGCTGAGCATGGCCTCGGACATGCCCCAGAGCTATCACACCCGACCGACGATCCCGGACCACGCCGCGATTAATCGATCAGTATCATCGTCACGGTCAGCTCGTACGTCCAATACGGACAGTCAGTTAACTGTTTTCGGAGGCCGCCTGCATGTCATCCCCGACCGCTCGCCTGCTCGCCGTCGCCACGGCCGCCGCGCTGCTCGCCACCGGCGCACCCGCCCAGGCCGCCACGGCCACCCCGAGCGCCGACTCCACCGATTTCACCTCGGGGCCGAACCTCTTCGCGCCGCTCGCCACCTGCTACGGCGGCGCGGTCCGCTCGTTCTTCCAGACCGGCGGCTACGGCGGCCAGGCCGGCCCGTACCGCACCACAACCCGCTGCCGCGACATCAACGTCCGCAACACCAGCGCGTACGCCACCGAAGCCTGCGTGATCTTCATCGACAAGACCAGCAACTGCAACTACTGGACCTACCTGCCGGCCAACTCCGGCTGGACCGTCGTCGCGACGAACGTCCGGGACGGGGTCAACTTCCGGGTCCGCTTCGACAACCTGCGCTACGAGTACGAGCCGCTGGTCGCGTACCACGCTTTCTGAACGGCCCGCGCGGACGCGGCACCCGAAGCGGGTGCCGCGTTCAAACGGCGCGGCTGCGCAGGGTGGCGATCGTCGAGCCGGCGAGCGTGAGCAGGCAGTCGGAGAGCAGCCCGTCGGCCGCCGCCGCGCCGAACAGGGCCTCGCCGGTCGATACGTCCCGGTTGGCGTAGGCGCTCACGAAGCGGGCCACCCAGCGGGTGTCGTAGTCCGCCTGCTCGATGCCCGGGAACTCCAGCGCGCATCCGGTGCTCGTCGGCGCGTCACCGACCATCGTCGCGGCCAGGCACCAGGCGACCCCGTACGCCCCGGACAGGCCGGCCCGGTCGACGACGGCGTCGAACGTACCCGTCACGGCGTCCCCGTCCCCGGCCAGCGCCGATCGGAGCACGGCGGTCGCGTCGTCGAACGTCTGCTGTGGTAGGTCCGTCACGCAGCGCACAGTAGGACGGGGGGTCAAGCCACGGCACTTCCGTCACTGTGTGTATTCACAGTGAGCTACCTACGCATTGCGCCGCCTCCACGGTCCCGCGACCGGCCCGGGCACGCTAATGTGCGCAGCGGACCTTCGCCGGAGGAAGGACGACCATGCTCGTATCACGCCGCTCGCGGGTGGCCACACTGGCTGCCTGCGCGACGATCCTGCTCGCCACAAGCGCTTGCGGGGATGACAAGGCCCAGGAGGGGAGCGCCCAACAGGTGCGCCTCTACGGCACGGACGGCAACATGCTCAACTCCTACCCAGCGGAGTTGAAGGAACGCGCCGACCTCGTCGACGGAATGAAGGGGACCACGCCACTCACCCCACTGCCCGAAGACTTCAAGGGCCGGCTACGGTCCGTCAATCCGGCGCTGACGGACTACCTCTACTCCGCCGAGACGTACGACGCGGTGGTCATCGGTGTGCTCGCCGCCCAACTGGCCGGCAGCACCGACCCGGCGGCCATCGCCAAGCAGATCGTCGGCGTGACCAACAACGGACAGCGCTGCGAGACCCCGGCCGCCTGCCTCACGCTGGCCCGGGCCGGGCAGGACATCGAGTACCGCAGCGTCTCGCTGACCCGCGCCGGCTTCACCGACAAGGGTGAGCCGGCCACCGCGAGCTACGCCACGCTGACCTTCGACGGCCAACAGCTCAACGACGGCAAGACCGAGTTCGTCGGCGCGGGCTCCGAGTCGGCGGCGAGCACCAAGACGCCGCCGAAGGGCAAGAAGCCGCGCCCCGGTGACGCCGACGACCAGAAGCCGCTGATCGTGGGCGGTCTGCTGCCGAAGACCGGCGACCTGGCGATCGCGTACCCGCCGATGGCGGCCGGCGCGGCGCTGGCCATCCGGGAGATCAACGCCGCGGGCGGCGTGCTGGGCAAGCCGGTGACGTGGAAGGACGGCGACGACGGCACCAACCCGGCGGTAGCCAAGGCGACCGTCGCCAAACACGTGGCGGACGGGGTCAGCATCATCATCGGCGCGGGCGCGTCGGGCATCTCCCGCGAGGTGCTGCCGGACGTGGTCAAGGCCGGGAAGATCCTCTTCTCGTCGTCGAACACCGACGCCGGCCTGACCGACGTCGAGGACAAGGGCCTCTACTTCCGTACCGCCCCGCCGGACAGCCTCCAGGGCCGGGCGCTGGCCGACGTGGTCCTCCGCGACGGGTCGCAGAAGATCGTCATCGTCGCCCGTAAGGACTCCTACGGTGAGGGCCTGCAGGCCACCGTCCGTGACGAGTTGGAGAAGGCCGGCATTCCCGGTGACCGACTCAAGCTGCTCACGTACGACCCGCCGGCAGACGCCAAGGCCGCGCCGGTGGACTTCTCCGGCGGCGCGAAGGAGATCAAGCAGTTCGGCGCGGACGCCGTCCTGATCATCGGCTTCGGTGAGTCGGCCCAGGTGATCCGGGCGCTCGCCGACAGCGGGGTGCAGATCCGGCACTGAGCAGTACCTGCGGACCGCGTACGGCCGCACCGGCTCGACAGCCGGTGCGGCCGTTCCCGTTTGCCGCGTCAGCGGGCCCGGCGGCGTTCCAGGAACTCGGTCATGCGGCGGTGCTTCTCCTCGTCCTCGAAGAGCACCGCCTGACTCACCAGGTCGAGCTGCGGGTGCGCGGCGGCGGGCGCGTCGACGGCCAGTTTCGTGAGCCGCAACGCCAGGGGCGAGGCCTGGGCCATCTCGTCCAGCAGCCCGTGCGCCGTCGTCAGCAGCTCGCCGGGTTCGTCCACCACCCGGTTCACCAGACCGATCCGCAGGGCCTCCGCCGCGTCCACCCGACGGCCGGTGAACAGCAGTTCCTTGGCCCGACCTTCGCCGATGAGGGCGGGCAGTCGGTGGGTCGCGCCAGCGCCGGCCAGGATGCCCAACCGCACCTCCGGCTGGCCGAACACCGCCCGGGCCGTACACACCCGAAGATCGCAGGCGTACGCCAGTTCCGCGCCGCCGCCCAGCGCCGGCCCGTCCACGGCGGCCACGCTCGGCATGGGTAGTGCCCTGATCCGCGCGAAGGCCGCCGAGTTGATCGCGGCCAGGGCGTCCGTGCGGCCCCGCTCGCGGAGCTGGCCGATGTCGGCGCCACCGGCGAAGATGCCCTCCGCGCCGCCGGTCAGGAGCAGCAGCCGGGGACGGGCCTCCAACTCGGCGCAGACCTCGTGCATCTCGGCGATCAGGTCGGCGTCGATGGCGTTGCGCTTCTCCGGTCGGGCCAGCGTCACCACGAGCCGGTCCGACCGCTCCTCGATCCGCAGACCACTCATTGCTTGACGCCACCTTCCCAGCGGTAGAAGCCGTGCCCGGACTTCTTGCCCAGCCGTCCGGCGGCCACCATCTCCACCAGCAGCTCCGGTGGCGCGAAGCGGTCCCCGTACGCGGCCTGGAGGGTACGGGCGATGTCGAGGCGCACGTCCAGGCCGACGAGGTCGGTGAGTTCCAGCGGCCCGATCGGGTGCCGGTAGCCGAGCACCATCGCCTTGTCGATGTCGGCGGGGCTGGCCACCTGGTCGGCGACCATCCGGATCGCCTCCAGCCCGAGGGTGACCCCGAGGCGGGAGGTCGCGAAGCCGGGCATGTCGCGTACCACGACGGGGTCCTTGCCCAGCCGGCCGGCGAGCGCGACGGCCGCGGTGGTGGTCTCCTCGGCGGTGGCCGGGCCGACCACGATCTCCAGCAGCGCCATCGCCCAGACGGGGTTGAAGAAGTGCAGGCCGAGGAAGCGCTCGGGCGCGTCCAGAGCCGCGGCCAGCTCGCCGATGGCGATGCTGGACGTGTTGCTGCCGAGCAGGGCCGGGTTCAGGGCGGCGGCGTCGCGCAGCACCGCCCGCTTCAGCTCCAGCCGCTCCGGGACCGCCTCCACGACCACTCCCGGGGCGGGGGCGACGTCGGCGAGGCTCGGCCGCAGGATCACCCGCTGCCGGTACGCGGCGGCCTCGTCGGCGGTCAGCCTGCCGCGCTGCACCGCGCGCTCCCACAGGTCGGCGAGCCGGGTCAGCGCGGTCGCGCCCCGGTCCGCGTCCACCTCGACCAGCTCGACGGCGTGACCGGCGCCGGCCGCCACGTACGCGATGCCGAGCCCCATCGTGCCCGCACCGACGACCACGAAACGATCGTTCATCACGCCTCCCTGTCCGTCCCGGTGGGCGCGCGGGGTCTCCGCCACGCCGGCCCGGGTGCTCGGCCCGCTGCGCTCGCTCATGGTGCGACCCTAGACAGCCCGGTACCCCGCCGATGCGTGGGGGAGCGCGGGATCGGGTACGTACGGCCCGTCAACTCAAGGGAAGGACCGCATCGAGATGAGCCAGGCACCGGAGAGCGTCACGACCGACTCCGAAACCGTGGAGACCCGGGGCGACGAACGGGTCGACCTGCTGCGCGCCGACACCAACAACGACGGCAAGACCGACGTGTGGGTGGTGGACACCGACGGCGACGGCAAGGCCGACCTGTTCCAGTTCGACACCGACGGTGACGGCAAGGTGGACATCACCATGGTCGACCTCGACGAGGACGGCACCCCCGACGAGGTCGTCGACGGCGACGGCGGCCTCCCGCCCGAGCCGCTGCCCCCGACCGTTCAGGTCTGAGTCGTACGACGGCTCCCGCGTCCGTCGCGGCGCGGGAGCCGTCGCTCAGCCGGCGAGGCGCAGGGTGGCCAGGTAGTAGGGGGCGTCGCGGTCGTCCACATCGATCAACCGCCAGCCGCTGCCGTGCACCAGCTCGGCGAACTCGTCCGGCGAGCAGACCAGGTAGTCGAACCATTCGGTGCCGAGTTCCCGGTAGCGCAGCCGGAGCCGGAGCTGGCCGCCGAGCCGCCCCCGGCGTCGGTTGCGCTCGTGGTAGCCGGTGTGCACGGGGTCGCGGGTGCCGTACGGGTTGGTGCCGTGCGCGATGATCTGTGCTCCCGGTCGGGCCAGCGCGGCGAGCGCGGCGAGGAACGCCGGGGCCCGCTCGCGCCCCTCGAACAGCCCGAGGTTGTTGCCGAGCAGCAGGAACGTGTCGTAGCGCCGGCCGTCGGCGACGTGCGTGTCCACCGTTGCGTGCACCAGCCGCCGTACGCCACGCCGTCGGCTCACGTCGAGGGCGCCCGCCGACGTGTCGAGGCCGGTGACGGGTACGCCGCGCTCCTGGAGCAGCAGCGCGATCCGGCCGGCCCCGGTGCCGACGTCAAGCGTCTCGCCCCGGGCCCGGTCGACGGCCCGGTGGTCGTACGGCTGCCAGTCGGCCGGCCCGTCGAGGTAGTGCGCCGCCGGAGCGCCGTTGATCAGGCCGTCGTCCCGCTCGATGATCTCGATGACCGGCCGGGGCAGCCGACCGCCGACCATCGGCCGGGGCCCGACCCCGGTCGCCACGGCGAGCGTGTCCCGCAGCAGTTCACCGACAACGTCACCAATTCCAGGCTCCCCCGTCACGCCGTTCACGCTATCTGGCCGCTCAGTGGCCCGCAGCGGCCTATCCTGGCGGCGTGACCACGCTGGACCGACTGTCGGCCGAGAAGTACATCCTGCTCACGACCTTCCGCAAGGACGGCCGGGCGGTGCCGACCCCGGTCTGGGCGGTCCGCGACGGCGACGCGTTGGCGGTGTGGACCCGCGCCGACTCGGGGAAGGTCAAGCGGATCCGCCACAACGGCGAGGTGACTGTTGCGCCGTGCGACGTGCGGGGCCGGCCGCACGGCGCGGAGGTGCCCGCCCACGCGAGCCTCTACGGTGGCCGCGACACGGGCCGGGTTCGCGACCTGCTCAAGCACAAGTACCGCCTGATCGGTCGGCTGAGCCTGCTGGGCAGCCGGTTCCGTCGCGGTGAGGGCGGCACGGTCGGCATCCGGGTGACGTTGACCGGCCCCGACACGGACTGACGCGCCACCGTCGGAGCTGAGCGGACATGAAGAGGGGCGGTGGATCGAAATCCACCGCCCCTTTCCGGAAACCTCTATCGGGTCAGTCGCCCTGCCGCTGCTGCGGGATCTGGCCCTGTAGCAGCGCCCTGACCTCCGACTCGCGGTATCGACGGTGGCCACCCAGGGTGCGGATGGCGCTGAGCTTGCCCGCCTTCGCCCACCGGGTCACCGTCTTCGGGTCGACACGGAACATCGACGCCACCTCGGCCGGTGTGAGCAGCGGCTCTGGTTCGTGCGTTCGCGATGCCATCGGTCACTCCTCCACATGTATAGACATCGGCCGGGGTCCCGCCGGCCGACGCGTCTCCCATGGTCCGGCTAGTCCCCGATGTCCGACATGGGCCGAACGGATGAAGGTCCCTAGACGGACGGATGAACCATGCCCGATTTTTACGACTTTTACACGGCAGAAAGTACCTTATTCGGACTCATGATCACGGTTCGTGATGCGTCAACTACGAGACACCCTCGCTTTGGGAGCGCCCCTAGGGGCGATTTGCCCTAGTTGCACCGCTCCAGGAGCTGCACCGCGCGCCAGCGGGCCACCAACTTGTCGTACGCGGCCGACGCCTCGTCCGCCTCCCCCCGCGACAGGCCCGCGAGGCCACCGGCGACCAGCTCCGGCGAGTCGTCGGCGGCGAGAGTCTCATCGGAGAGCAGGTCGACGAGGCCGCCGTAGTCCAGCTCCACCACCGAGCCCGGGTGGAACTCCTCGAGCCAGCGCGCCGCCTCCTGGACCGCCTCGGTGATCGGCGCCTCACCCACCGACTTACGCAGCACCGACAACGCCCGGGACGAACGACGACGAGCCTTGGAGATCTCCGTCCGGTAGCGCAGCGCCCGCCGGCCCGGCTGGGTGACGAGGTCCCGCTCGGTCGGGTCGAAGAGCACGAACCACCGCAGGGGTACGCCCCAGGTGGCGATCTGCTCGTGCACCCGGGGCACCCCGTGCTCCAGAACCCGGGCGCCGCTGCGCCAGTCGTCGACGACCGCTCGGGCCTGCCCGGCGAGCACCGGCGGCACGAAGGCGTCGGCAAGCACCGGGGGCACCCCGTCCCGGGCGTTGAGCGCCGCCTCAGCGACCCGGATGCGCAGGTTCCAGGGGCAGACCAGCAGGCTGTCGTCCGTCTCCAGGACGTACGCCTCCTCGGGCAGGTCGGGTAGGCGGGTCCAGCCCGCGCCCAGCGCCTCGATCACCGCCGTCCGCTGCCGGCCGGGTCCCTCGACCGGGGCGATCGCCCGTCCCTCCGAGACATAGCGACGCCAGTAACTCTGCCGGTCCCGGTCGAAGGCGGTCAGCGGCTCGTACACGCGCAGGTAAGAAGCGAAGAGCGACGGCACCGCGCGATCCTCCCATGAACCGCACCCCGGCGCGGCCAGCGGTGCGGACCGCGCGCCCCGCACCGTGGGACGGCGGCGGCACGTCGGGCGGTCGCACGGCGGCCGATACTAGGCTCGATCACACCGGCAGCATCCCCGCCGGGGTCCACCAGGTCCGCGTCCCACAAGGAACGCACACCATCGTAGGAGCCAGTCATGGGCGTATTCGCGAGCACCGACGACCCGGTATCGACCGGTCACGAACAGGTCGTCTTCTGCCAGGACAAGCAGAGCGGCCTCAAGGCGATCATCGGGATCTACTCCACCGCGCTGGGGCCCGCGCTCGGCGGCACCCGCTTCTACCCGTACGCCAGCGAGGACGACGCCCTCGCCGACGTGCTCGACCTGTCCCGTGGGATGGCGTACAAGAACGCGCTCGCCGGCCTGGACCTGGGCGGCGGCAAGGCCGTCATCTGGGGCGACCCGGAGCAGATCAAGAGCGAGGCGCTGCTGCGCGCGTACGGCCGCTTCGTGGAGTCGCTGGCGGGCCGCTACTACACCGCCTGCGACGTCGGCACCTACGTGCCCGACATGGACATCATCGCCCGCGAGACCCGCTACGTGACCGGCCGCAGCGTGGAGCACGGTGGCGCCGGCGACTCGTCGATCCTCACCGCCTGGGGCGTGTTCCAGGGGATGCGGGCGGCCGCCGAGCACGTCTGGGGCACGCCGAGCCTGAACGGTCGCCGGGTCGGCGTGGCGGGCCTGGGCAAGGTCGGTAAATACCTGACCGGGCACCTGCTGGACGACGGCGCCGAGGTGGTCGCCACGGACGTCAACCCGAAGGCCCTGGCCTGGGTACGGGCCAACCACCCGCAGGTCACCCTGGTGGACGACGCCAGCGCGCTGGTCGCCGCGGACATCGATGTGTACGCCCCCTGCGCGCTGGGCGGCGCGCTGAACGACGACACCGTTGCGGCGCTGCGCGCCAAGGTGGTGACCGGCGCGGCGAACAACCAGCTCGCGCACCCGGGGATCGAGAAGCTGCTGGCCGACCGCGGCATCCTCTACACGCCGGACTACGTGGTCAACGCCGGCGGCGTGATCCAGGTGGCCGACGAGATCGAGGGCTTCAACTTCGACCGGGCGAAGCTGCGGGCCACCCGGATCTACGACACCACCCGGGAGATCCTGCGCCTGGCGGACGA
This sequence comes from Micromonospora sp. NPDC049359, assembly GCF_044466585.1. Classification (NCBI taxonomy): domain Bacteria; kingdom Bacillati; phylum Actinomycetota; class Actinomycetes; order Micromonosporales; family Micromonosporaceae; genus Micromonospora; species Micromonospora sp. NPDC049359. The sequence continues at coordinate 810,151 of NZ_JBITMW010000001.1, forward strand.
CGAGGGCGTGCCGCCCGCGGTCGCCGCGGACCGGCTGGCCGAGCGGCGGATGGCCGAGGTCGGTCGGCTGCGCACGATCCACCTGCGTTGAGGCATCCCGGAGGCGGATCGACCGGGATCCGCCTCCGGGCCTCCTGTACCGGCCCGACTCGGTAGGCTGAGGCCCGGGTCAAGTTTGGCGTGTTTTGCCCGGTGTCACGGGTGCTCTCCGTTCCGCTCCTTACCAGGTACACTGGGTGACGGCCGGATCGCCGCGACGCGCAGAGCCGGCTGACGGTAACCCGAGGTGCCGAACGATGGCATCCCCATGTACCGTAAGAGCCACGAGAGATGCCTGACGTCATCGGGGCCCGCCTTCGGGCTGCCCCGCATTCTGTGCGAGGGGGTCGAGCCATGGGGCGCGGCCGTGCTAAGGCCAAGCAGACGAAGGTGGCCCGGGAGTTGAAGTACCACTCCCCGAACACCGACCTCACCGCCTTGCAGCGCGAACTGGCGGGTGCTGGTAAGTCTGAGCACCACTTCGACGACGACTCAAAAGAGTTCGTCGACGACGATGATGAGAATCACGCGGACGACGACCCCGATCCCTGGGTCCGTCCGACCCGCTGACCTCTCGACGTAGTTGAGCACGCGGTAACCCCCGCGTGCTCACGCATGTGTCCTTCGGGAGCGAGATCGGTGCCGATCATCAGGGGCCTGCCCTGGCCGGGGACTACCCCGTCTGGCCGACAGGCCCCTGATCACGGCCGCCCTAGCGCGGCCGGTTGTTCCAGTTGTAGAACGTCGGGATGTTCTCGAAGTGGTTCCACGCGCAGACCGCGCTGACGCCGTCTCCGCCCGCCACCTCGGCCCGTAGCCGCCGTGCGTCCGCGGCCTCCTGCAACAGCGCGACAAGCCCGGGGGCGGCCTCCCGCACGCGCTCGGTGACGTCGTCCGGGGCATCGTCCGCTTCGCATTCAGGCCGCCGGTGACTGGTGATCTCGGGCATGCTCCAACACTCCCTCCAATAGGCGGATCTTGCTGTTGCGGCAGTGCTCGGTCTCCGTACCGTCAAAACGCCCCAGCTCGAAGTAACGGTTGGCAGCGTGACCGCCACCACAGAAGCCGAAATACGGGCACGACACCCGACACGCTTCCACCCCCGTCAGGAACTCGCCGACCCACGAGGTCGACGCGGCACCGGCCAGGATCCGGGCCAGCGGAGTGGTCAGCACGTTCCCACTGCTGAAGTCGCCGTAGCGCGGGTCGGTGAAGCCGGCCAACTCCGGGGAGAGCACCGTCACCGAGCCGTCGTGCCCGATGGTGGGTATCGGATCCAGCCGGCGGGGCAGCACACCGTCCGCCGTGCCGTCGAGGACCGCCGCCGCGTACCGCAGCGACCACTCGACCTCGCGCAGGTGGATCCGGGGCGCCCGCCGCCAGGCCGCCACCAGTTCGGCCCAGAACGTGGTCACCGCCGCCGGGTCGTGGCTGTTGTCGCGGGTGTTGACCCCTTCGGTCTCCTCGATGTTGATGCCCAGCACGTCGCAGCCCAGATCGAGGAAGTAGTCGTACAGCTCCGCGGCGAGGCCCGGCGACGGCCGGGACACCACGGCCAGCGCCGAGAAGGGCAGGTCGTGCCGGCGCAGCGCGGCCACACCACGCAGGATCCGGTCGTACGCCGGCTGACCGCCACGGTTGACCCGGTCGCCGTTGCGCTCACGCGGCCCGTCCACGCTCACGCTGACCCGCATCTCGTGCCGGGCGAAGAACTCGCACCACTCGTCGTCGATCAACGTGGCGTTCGTCTGCACGTGGTGTTCGACCTCGGGCCCGAAGGGCGCGATCAGGGCGGCCAGGTGCTCCCGACCGGCCGCCAGCGGCTCGCCGCCGTGCCACACGACGGAGAAGCGCCCGGAGGCCGCCCACGGGTTGACCGCCGCCGCCACCGCCTCGGCCACCGGCACCGACATCCGCCGGTCGGCGGACCGGAACGGCAGGTAGCAGTACGCGCAGTCGAGGTTGCACAGCGTGGTGGGCTGCATGACGACGTACGACGGGACGGCGGCCAGCCCGCGCATCCCGCTGAACGTCGGTTCCCCAGCAGCCATCACCCTCCTCCGCCCAGCCCGAGCCTTTCAGGCTAGGCGGCGCCGGCCACTCGGGTGAAGCCCTGATCAGGTGCCCGTACGGTCACCGGAGCGTGATCAGCCGCGGGTGTGCTGACCCACCATCTGCACGTTGCCGGTGCCCTCGATGATCTCGCCCGCCTGCCAGGCCTCGACCCCACGACCGGTCAGCGTGGCCAGGGCGCGATCGGCGTCCTCGGCCGAGACAATTGCGAACATGCCGACGCCCATGTTGAACGTCGACTCCATGTCCTGGTCGTCGATCCGGCCCTTCGACTGGATGAGGTCGAAGATGGGCTGCGGCTTCCAGGTGGACCGGTTGACCACCGCGTCGACGTGCTCGGGAAGCACCCGCACCAGGTTGCCCGGGATGCCACCGCCGGTGATGTGCGACAGCGCCCGCACCTCGGCCTCCTCGATCAGCTTGAGGCAGTCCTTGGCGTAGATCTTGGTGGGGGTCAGCAGCTCCTCACCGAGGGTCCGCTGCCGGCCGAAGTCGTCGATCACGATGTCCAGTCGCATCCGGGCGGCGCCGAGCAGCACGTGCCGGACCAGCGAGTAGCCGTTGGAGTGCAGGCCGGAGGAGCGCATGGCGATGACGACGTCACCCACCTCGACGCGCTCCGGGCTGAGGATGTCGGCCTCCTCGACCACACCGACGCCGGTCGCGGAGATGTCGTACTCGTCCGGGCGCAGCACACCGGGGTGCTCGGCGGTCTCGCCGCCCAGCAGCGCGCAGCCCGCGTACCGGCAGCCGTCGGCGATGCCCGCGCCGATCTCGGCCACCTTGTCCGGAACGACCTCGCCGGTGGCGATGTAGTCGAGCAGGAACAGCGGCTCCGCGCCGCAGGCGACCAGGTCGTCGACGACCATCGCGACCAGGTCGATGCCGACCGTGTCGTGGATGTCCATCTGCTGGGCGATGACCAGCTTGGTGCCCACACCGTCGGTCGAGGACGCCAGGATGGGGTTCTTGTACTTCTTCGTGTCCAGGCGGAACAGGCCGGCGAAGCCGCCGAGGTCACCCAGCACCTCGGGGCGCCGGGTCTCGCGCACCTTCGACTTCAGCAGCTCGACCGCGCGGTCGCCCGCGTCGATGGAGACCCCGGCGTCGGCGTACGAGACGGAACGCTTGCCCCGCTGGCGGCCGGCACCGCCCGTCCACGGCTGGTGGTCGCTGCCAGCGCCGTTCGGGCTGCTTCCTGCGCCGCTGCGCTCGGACACGTGCGTCACGGTTCTCCCCTTTTGTGGTTCTCGGTGCCGCGCCGGCGGTGGCCGGGCCGCGCCGGTTGGTGCTACGGGCGGTTTGCGGTCACGCCACCCGGAGTGGCGACGAGCGAGCCGAAGCTCTCCGGGGCCTCCGACGTCGCGTTGGCGACCCGGCGGCCCATCCCTTCGAGCACATGCTTGCCGATCAGGTTGCCGGCCGGCAGCTCGATCGGGTACTCCCCATCGAAACACGCCCGACACAGCCGGGTCTTCGGCTGCTCGGTCGCGGCGATCAGGCCGGGAAGCGATACGTAACCCAGCGTGTCGGCGCCGATGGAACGCCGGATGCCGTCGTTGTCCAACCCGTTGGCCAGCAGCTCCGCCCGGGTGGCGAAGTCGATGCCGTAGAAACACGGCCAACTCACCGGCGGGGAGGAGATCCGGACGTGCACCTCGAGCGCCCCCGCCTCGCGCAACATCCGGACGATGGCCCGCTGCGTGTTGCCGCGCACGATCGAGTCGTCCACGACCACCAGCCGCTTGCCACGCACGTTCTGCCGCAGGGGGTTGAGCTTGAGTCGGATGCCGAGCTGACGCAGGGTCTGCGACGGCTGGATGAAGGTCCGCCCCACGTACGGGTTCTTCATGAGGCCCGCGCCGTAGGTGATACCGGACGCCTCCGCGTACCCGATCGCGGCCGGGGTGCCGGACTCGGGCACCGGGATGACCAGGTCGGCCTCGACCGGATGCTCCTTGGCCAACTGGCGGCCGATCTGCACCCGCGCCGCGTGCACGTTCCGCCCGGCGATGGTCGCGTCGGGGCGGGCGATGTAGACGTACTCGAAGAGGCAGCCCTTCGGCTCGGGCGCGGCGAAGCGGGTGGACCGCAGCCCCTCCTCGTCGATCGCGATCAGTTCGCCGGGCTCGATCTCGCGCACCACGCTCGCGCCGACGATGTCCAGCGCGGCGGTCTCGCTCGCGACCACCCAGCCACGCTCCAGCCGGCCGAGCACCAGCGGGCGTACGCCGTGCGGGTCGCGGGCCGCGTACAGCGTCGACTCGTCCATGAAGACGAAGCTGAACGCCCCACGTAGCTGCGGCAGCACCTCGAGCGCGGCGGCCTCGACCGACAGGTCGGGGCGGCTGGCCAGCAGCATGGTCACCAGCGAGGTGTCGTTGGTCGAGCCGTCCGCGACCAGGCCGCGCTCGGCGACCTCCTTCTCCAACTCGGCGGTGTTGACCAGGTTGCCGTTGTGGGCCAGCGCGATGGTCGTGCCGGAATCGGTCGACCGGATGGTCGGCTGGGCGTTCTCCCAGTTGGACGCGCCGGTCGTGGAGTATCGGGCGTGCCCGATCGCCAGGTGGCCGCGCAGGCTGGCCAGGGTGGGCTCGTCGAAGACCTGGGCCACCAGGCCGAGATCCTTGTAGACCACCACGCCCGAGCCGTCGCTGACCGCGATGCCCGCCGCCTCCTGGCCGCGGTGCTGCAGGGCGTAGAGGCCGAAGTAGGTCAGATTCGCGACCTCTTCGCCGGGGGCCCACACGCCGAAGACGCCGCAGGCATCCTGGGGGCCAGGTCGTTGGGGGTCAAGGTCGTGGCTCAGCCGGCCGTCGCCTCGGGGCACTACCGCTCCCTCATGCTGGTCTGGACCGGCCTGGCGGGGATCACGGGTCGGATCCACACTTCTCGGCCGGGACCACTCTCGTCGCCTGACAGTGTACGCGAGTCAGCGTCAATACAGATAGTCACGATTTCCCTGCCGAGAGTCACGATCACTCGGACATCGGCGCAGCTAGAGGGGCAGATAGGCCGAGATGTCCGCCCGAATGCCGCTCACCTGAACACGTCCATCGGTGACCGCGTCGGCCCACCCGAGCCGACCGGTGGCGAGCTCCAACCAGGTCTGCGGCGACATCTCGACCACGTTCGGCGGGTTTCCTCTGGTGTGTCGAGGACCGGGGACGCACTGGATCGCACCGTATGGTGGAACGCGCACCTCCACCGATCGGCCGGGGGCGCGCTCCGTGAGGACGGCCAACAAGGACCGGACCGCCTCCCGGAGTACCGGCCGTTCGGGCGTACGCCCCTCGTCAAGCGCCGACAGAGCCGCCACGACGGCGGCGGACTTACTGTGCGGAGAGGACACGACGGGACGATACGACCCACAGGTGGAGCACCTGACGTTGGCCCTGGGTCGCGCCGATCCAGTGAGACAAGGCATAGTGGCCGACGGCGTATTCGTACCGTGATGATCCCCGGCCCGGCGCCCCGCCGGTCGAGGGACGTCAGCCCGGAAGGCGGTGGACGTGTCAACACACCGACGTGCCTGGAAGCAGCGGGCCGGTGTGGTCGCAGCGCTGGTTGCCGGCGCTCTGCTCGCCGTCCCCGCCACACCAGCAATGGCCGCTCCCAAGGTCACAAACGTCTCAGCCTCCCCGGGCACCGTCCAAGCGGGCGGCGAGACGACAGTGAGCTACACGCTCAGCTTCGACGACCAACCAGTTCCCGCCGATGTAACTGTCAGTTCTGACAACCCCAAGCTTCAGTGCATCGATGGTTGCTCGCAGGGGAACGTGACCGAGGCCAAGACCTACACGGCCAAGTTCAAGGTGGCGGACGACGCTTCGAACGGGTCCGCTCGCGTCACCGTCAGGGCCAGCGCCGGCCTCGGAAACGGACAGGGTTCGACCACGGTCAACCTCACCGCGAAGGCCGCATCGCCGCCCCCGCCGCAGCAGAACCAGACGGTGAAGTCGGTCTCCGGCAAGGTGGTCAAGAAGGCCGACGGCGAGCCGGTGCCGAACGCGTTCGTCCTCCTCCAGGACACCGCCGGTCACCGCTACGACGCCGTCGCCGATGGCAGTGGCAACTTCAAGTTCACGGGCAGCAGTCAGAGCCCGATCACTCCCGGTCGGATCGACCTGGGTGCGTCCTCCGAAAACATCAAGGCGTTCAAGAGCTTCACCGCGAACGCCGGGCAGACCATCACCGGCCAGCGGATCACCTTGGAGATCAAGGTCGAGGTGACGCCGAGCGCCACCCCGTCGCCCACCGCCGACGCCACCCCCACCGACGAGGCGACCGAGGAGGGTGCCGAGGACCAACCCTCCGAGGAGGCCAGCCCGGGCGCCCCGGCGAACGCCAGCAAGGAGGACGACGGCGGCGGCTTCGGCTCGTACCTGATCATCCTGCTCGGCGGCCTGCTCGTCGCGGCCGGCGTCGGCACGATCGTCCTGCTGTGGATGAAGCGCCGCGAGAGCGGCGACGACGATGACGAGCCGGCGGCGGCCGGCGCTGCCGGTGCCGGCGGCGCGGTGCCGGCGGCCCGTGGGGCCTTCCGCGGGGCCGACGACCAGACCCGGGTGGTCAACCGCCCCGGTGGCGCGCCCGACCCGACCATGGTCGGCGGCGCGGCGCTGAGCGAGGCGCCGACCATGATGCACCGCCCGGTCGTCGACGACGTCCCGCCGGACCCGTACGGCGCGCCAGCGCAGCCCTACGGCGCGGCGGGCCAGCAGGGCTGGGGCGGGACCGGCTACGACGACGAGCCCGGCCAGGGCGGCTACGGCGGCTACGGCAACGCCCCCGCCTCGGGTGGCGGCTACGGCACCGGGGCAACGCCGGACGGCGGCTACGGCGGTGGCGCGGACGGCTACGGCGCCGCACCCGGCTCCGGCGCGGGCTACGGCGGCGCTACGGCCCCGGATGGTGGCTACGGCGGCGCGCCCTCCTCGGGTAGCGGCTACGGCAGCCGTGACTACACCGCGCCGGCCGGCGCGGGCGGCTACCCGCCGGCTCCCGCCGGTGGGGCGGCCGGCGGCTACGGCGAGCGCTTCGACGAGCCGACCGGCCGGTACACCGGCGACAGCACCCAGTACCCGGCGCCGGCCGACCCGTACGCCACCGGCGTGTACCAGCCGGAGCAGGGCCAGGGCTACGGCCAGCCCGACCCGACCGCCCCGTACGGCGGCGGTCGTGGGGCGGAGCCGACGGGCGGCTACGGCCAGCAGACCAACGCGTACGACCAGGGCGGCTACGGCCAGACCGGTGGCGGGTACGACCAGGGCGGCTACGGCCAGGAGCCCCCGCAGCAACGCGGCGGCTACGACGACCGGGGCTACGACCAGGGCGGCTACGGCCAGACTGGCGGCGGGTACGACCAGGGCGGCTACGGCCAGGAGCCCCCGCAGCAACGCGGCAGCTACGACGACCGGGGCTACGACCAGGGCGGCTACGGCCAGCAGCAGCAGGGTGGCCGGGCCCGTCCGGACAGTCCCCCGCCCACCGAGCGCGGCGGCCGCCGGCTCGACTGGCTGGACGACTAACACCAGCACTACCCACAGCGCACCGCGAACGGCCGCCCGGAAGACCGGGCGGCCGTTCGCCGTAACCCCCACCCACCCCCACCCGGTCCCACCTCGTCGATCACGAAGTTATTGCCCACGCGCACGGCGTGTCGGGGCAATAACTTCATGATCATCGCCGTGGGCGCCACCGGGGCGGGCGCCGCCGGGATGGGTGCCACCGGGGCGGGCGTCCGGGGACGGGAGCTGCGGGGGGCGGGTGCTGTGCGGGGTGGGTCAGGCGGCGGAGAAGACGCCCTGGCGGAGGACCGGCACGACCTCGGACACGCCGACCTGGACGGCGACGTCGACGTCGGCTTCGAAGCCGCCCTCGGTCAACTCCCGGCCGGAGACGCTGCCGCGTACCGCAGCGGGTACGTCCGGAGTGCTGGCCAGCGCGGCGAGCGCCATGGCCGCCTCCACGGAGAGACCGCCCGGCACCCCGGACAGAGCGTCCAGCACGCTCGCCGCACCGAGTTGGTCTTCGACGCAGGGGCGCAGCGACCCGTCCGGCCAGCGCTCCCCGGAGGCGATGACGCCGATCGGGGCGTCCGTCGTGCCGTACCCCTGGCGGCGCAGCCAACGCCCGACGGCGCGCGCGTTACGCAGGCACGCCGCGACCACCGGTAGCCCGGTGGCGCTGGCGGCGGCGCTGATGGCCGAGCCGTTCGGCGAGGGCAGCACCAGGTCCGCGACGGTCGGCGCGGCGCTCAGCGCGGCGGGTGAGAGTGACCACGGGTGGTCGGCTGTCACCCGGCGACGGCCGACCGCCGCCACCGCGCCGACCCGCAGCGCGTACTCGGCGGCCTGCTCACCCCACGGGAAGGGGTGCACCCGCGTACCCCGGGCGACCGCCACCTCCACGGCGGTGGTGAACGAGAGCACGTCCACCACCACCAGCGCCGCGCAGACCCGGCCGAGTTCGGCCGCCCCGGTCAGGCCCCAGTCGAACCTGGCGCCTGACCCGGGCTGGCCGTAGACGGCCGCCGTCAACGCCTCAGCGCTCGTCAGGCGACGGCTCGGTGGCACCGGAACCAGACTCGGACGGCTGCTGCGACCCGATCGGGTCGACAGCCCCGGTCTGTGGCGACGGGCCGGCCGAGGCGATCGGCTCGGAGAGCACCTCCGACGCGTCCACCGGCTCGGCCGGGGCGGCCGGCAGCGGCACGGCCTCGACCGCGCCCGCCACGCCGGCGGCCGGGGCGGGCACCTCGGCGACGGCGGGCTCGGTGACAGCCGACGGCACAGCCTCGACGGCGGCGGTGCCACCGAAGAGGCGCGGGAGCGTCTCGGTGTGCGCGGCGCGCAGCTCGTCCAGGCCGATCCGGAACTGCCCGTGCACCTCGAGCGCCCCGCCGGACGGGTCGGTGACACCGATCAGCTCGAACGGCACGCCCCGCTCGGCGCAGAGCGCCGCGAACGCCTTGTCGTGGCCACGCGGCACCGACACCAGCGCCCGCGTCGCGGACTCGCTGAACAGGTAGACGAAGGGCATCGAGCCCTCGGCGAACTGCTCCGGCACGGCGATCCGGGCGCCGACGCCACGCCGCAGGCAGGACTCGACCAGGCTCTGGGCGAGACCACCGTCGGACAGGTCGTGCGCCGAGCTGAGGTGGCCCACCCGGGCGGCCTCGGCCAGCAGGTCGGCCAGCGCCTTCTCGCGGAGCAGGTCGACCTGCGGCGGGATGCCGCCGAGGTGCTCGTGCGTCACCCAGGCCCACTCCGAGCCGGACAGCTCCACGTTCGTCTCACCGAGCAGGTAGAGCTGGTCGTGGTCGCCGCTGGGACGCGGGACGAAGCCCATCGGCACCCGGTCGGCCACGTTGTCCAGCACGCCCAGCACACCGACCACCGGGGTCGGGTGGATGGCCGCGGCGCCGGTCTGGTTGTAGAAGCTGACGTTGCCGCCGGTGACCGGGATGCCCAGCTCCAGGCAGCCGTCCGCCAGGCCGCGCACGGCCTCGGCGAACTGCCACATCACGCCCGGGTCCTCCGGCGAGCCGAAGTTGAGGCAGTTGGTGACGGCGATCGGCTTCGCGCCGGTCACCGCCACGTTCCGGTACGCCTCGGCGAGGGCCAGCTTGGTGCCCTGGTACGGGTCGAGCCGGGCGTACCGGCCGTTGCCGTCCACCGACAGCGCCACGCCGAGCCCGGTCTGCTCGTCGATCCGGATCACGCCGCCGTCCTCCGGCTGGGCGAGCACGGTGTTGCCCAGCACGTAACGGTCGTACTGCTCGGTGACCCAGGTCTTGTCGGCCAGGTTCGGCGACGCGATCATGCGCAGCACGGTCTCCCGCAGCGCGTCCGGGTCGGCCGGGCGGGGCAGCGTCTCGGCACGGTCTGCCTGGAGCAGGATCAGGTCGGCCGGTTCACGCATCGGACGGGCGTACACCGGGCCGTCGTCCACCAGCGAACCCGGCGGCACGTCGACGACCAGGTGGTCCCGCCAGGTGATCAGCAGGCGACCGGGGCGGCCGTCCGGCTCCGGGGCGGTGACCTCACCGATCGCGGTGCCGAGGACGCCCCACTTCTCGCAGGTCTTGAGCACCGCGTCGAGCTTGTCCGGCTCGACGACCAGCAGCATCCGCTCCTGGGACTCGCTGGCCAGGATCTCGTGCGGGTCCATCGAGGGCTCCCGCAGCGGCACCCGCTCCAGCCAGACCCGCATGCCGGTGCCGGCTGCGGCGGCGGTCTCGGTGAGCGCGCAGGTCAGGCCGGCACCACCGAGGTCCTGGATGCCGACGACCAGCTGGCCGTCGTACAGCTCCAGGCACGCCTCGATCAACAGCTTCTCGGTGAAGGGGTCGCCGACCTGCACGGCCGGGCGACGGGCCTCGCTGCCCTCGTCGAAGGTGGCGCTGGCCAGCACCGAGACGCCGCCGATGCCGTCCCGGCCGGTCTTCGCGCCCATCAGCACGACCACGTTGCCGGGGCCGGCGGCGGCCTTGTTCTGCAGCCGGTCGACCGGCAGCACGCCCAGGCAGAGCGCGTTGAGCAGCGGGTTGCCCTGGTAGGACGGGTCGAAGACCAGCTCGCCGCCGATGTTGGGCAGGCCGAGACAGTTGCCGTAGCCGCCGACACCGGCGACCACACCGGTGAGCACCCGGGCGGTGTCCGGGTGGTCCGCCGCGCCGAAGCGCAGCGGGTCCATGACCGCGATCGGGCGGGCGCCCATGGCGAGGATGTCCCGGACGATGCCGCCGACACCCGTCGCCGCGCCCTGGTACGGCTCGACGAAGCTCGGGTGGTTGTGCGACTCGACCTTGAAGGTCACCGCCAGCTTGTCGGAGACCTGCACGACACCGGCGTTCTCGCCGATACCGGCGAGCAGGCGGTCGCTCTGCGGGGCCTTCTCACCGAACTGACGCAGGTGCACCTTGCTCGACTTGTAGGAGCAGTGCTCGCTCCACATGATCGAGTACATGGCCAGCTCGGACTGGGTGGGCCGGCGGCCGAGGATCTGCCGGATCCGGTCGTACTCGTCGTCGCGCAGGCCCAGCTCGGTGTACGGCTGAAGCTCGCCCGGGGTGCCACCGGCACGGGGCACGGTGTCCACGCCGTCGGTCCAGTCGGCGCTCGCCGGCTGCGCGGGAGCGACCGCCGGGGCGGTGGGCTGCGCCGGCGGCTCGGTCGGCTGCGCCGGGGCGGAGTACGCCTCCGGAGTGTCCCGTACCGGGTCCGGATGGGTGGTCATGACCTCTCCTCGCTGCGCTCGTGCCCGCCAGAGCGGCGGTTGAGCTGACCGATGCTCACGCTGGGGTCCCCACCAGGTGCTTGAGGACCGAGGTGAAGAACCCGAGACCGTCCAGCGAGGGGCCGGTGAGCGCCTCCACCGCGTGCTCCGGGTGCGGCATGATGCCGACCACGTTGCCGGCGGCGTTGGTGATCGCGGCGATGTCGCGCTGCGACCCGTTCGGGTTACCGCCGACGTAGCGGGCGACGACCCGGCCCTCGGCTTCGAGCTGGTCCAGCGTCGCGGTGTCGGCGACGTAGCAGCCCTCGCCGTTCTTGACCGGAATCAGCACCTCCTGGCCGGCCTGGAACGCGTTGGTCCACGCGGTGCCGGCCGACTCGATGCGCAGCACCTGGTCCCGGTTGCGGAAGTGCAGGTGCTGGTTGCGGGTGAGCGCGCCCGGCAGCAGGTGCGCCTCGCAGAGGATCTGGAAGCCGTTGCAGATGCCGAGCACCGGCAGACCGCCCTGGGCGGCGTCGACGATCGTCTCCATCACCGGGGCGAACCGGGCGATGGCCCCGCAGCGCAGGTAGTCGCCGTAGGAGAACCCGCCGGGCAGGACGACGGCGTCCACCCCGTGCAGGTTCTCGTCGCCGTGCCAGAGCCGGACCGGCTCGGCGCCGGCGATCCGGACGGCGCGGGCCGCGTCCCCGTCATCGAGCGAGCCGGGGAACGTGACCACACCGACCCGGGCGGTCACGAGCGGGCGTCCGCGGTCTCGTCGGTCTCGACCAGGCGGACGGTGAAGTCCTCGATGACCGGGTTGGCGAGCAGCTTGTCGGCGATTTCCCGGGCCCGGTCCAGGTCCGGTTCACCGGTGAAGTCGATCTCGATCCGCCTGCCGATCCGGACTGAGGCGACGTCGCTGACGCCGAGCCGGGGCAGCGCGTTTGCGACGGCCTGGCCCTGCGGATCGAGGATCTCGGGCTTGAGCATGACGTCGACGACGACGCGAGGCACTGGGCACTCCTGACTGTGTACGCAGTTGGGTGCCTACCCACAACGGGCGAGCGCAGCCAGCGTACCTGGCAGATTCCGTCGCGGACGCACCGGCCGGGCGCAGTTCAGGCAGTGATCCACATAACCGGCGGCGAGCGCGCGCGGCAACCCGGCACAGGCCGCCTCAGCAGGGCATATACGGCGCAGCGGGTAGCCGAATCGTTACATTGACTGAACTCGATCAGCTTCTTGAAAACGATGTCCGCCAGCCCTACAGTACATCGACATGGCTCGATGCCAGCGGCGATGGGGACCTCCCGTCGTCGCCCCCGGGCACCCGGCGACCCCGGGCCCCACCCGCCCCAAGGAGTCCACCGATGCGCGTTCGTCCCCTGCTCGCCCTGATCAGCACGGCGCTGGTCGGCGCCCTCGCCGCCGCGTCCGGCGCGTCCGCTGCCCCGGCCGGCCCCCAGCCCATCATCGGCGGCGGCACCGTCTCGTCCGCCCCCTGGGCCGCCGCCGTGCTGAGCAACGGCTCGTTCACCTGCTCGGGCAGCGTGATCGCCGCGCAGTGGGTGCTCACCGCCCGGCACTGCATCAGCGGCACGATGTCCGTCCGGGTCGGCAGCGTCTACCGCGCCTCCGGTGGGGTCACCCGCACCGTCAGCGCCACCTACACCCGTAACGACCTGGCCCTCATGCGCCTGTCCAGCACCGTCAGCACCTCGACGGTCTCCCTGGCGAGCAGCAACCCGCCGGTCGGCTCGACCAACTCGATCTACGGGTGGGGCATGACCTGCTACAGCGGCTGCTCCGCGTCCAGCCAGCTCAAGACCGCCACCGTCCAGGTGACCAGCACCAACGTCACCGACGCGTACGGCGGCCAGGCCATCCGCAGCACCCGGATCAACGGCAACGCCTGGCGGGGCGACTCGGGCGGCCCGCAGTTCTACAACGGCCAGCAGGTCGGCGTGGCCTCCACGGCCGACGGCTACAACATCCAGAACTACGGCAGCGTCGCGTACAACCGGGCCTGGATCACCTCGGTGGCCGGTGTCTGACGGTTAGCGCCCGTGCGGCGCGGATGGTCGGCCCCGCGCCGGCCGTCCGCGCCGCGCCGTTTTGCAGCATCCGATCAGGTGAACACGGCACCCGATCGGGTCGCGCAACTCCTGACAGCATCGGAAACGTGCTGGTCGTGACGACAGAGCAACTGCCCGGCTACGAGATCCGCCAGATTCTCGGTGAGGTGGTGTCATCGATGGCCAGGACGCGCAACCCGTACCGCGAGGGGGTCAAGAACCTGCGCGGTGGCGCGTACGACCCGATGGCGCCCGACAACCTGACCCGGTGGCGCACCGACTCGGTGACCCGCCTCGGCGAGGAGGCCCTGCGGCTCGGCGCGAACGCCGTGATCGGTATGCGCTTCGACAGCCGGGATTGCGGCGAGATGTGGATGGAGATCTGCGCGTACGGCACGGCGGTCGTCGCCGTACCGACGATGCCCGCGGTCATGCCGCCCGACCAGCCGGCGGTGGCAGCGGACACCGCCACCGACCCCGCCTTCGCCGAGTCCCTGGGCGGCATCGCCGAACCAGCAAGCGCCCCCACCCTGCGAACAGCCGCCGAAACCCCCACCGGCGACTGACCGCCCAAACCCCACCCCTCCCCCTCCCCTCCACCTCCCCTCCACCTCGGGTGATCAAGAGGTTTGCGTCACCAGGGAGATCAAAGTTGACGCGAACCTCTTGATCACCGGGCCAGAAGGGGGCGCGGGGCGCAAGAGGGGGGACCGGGGGGGACCGGGGGGGGTTAGAGGATGGGGGGTGGGGTGTAGGTGGCGGCGTTGGGGTGGGTTTCCACGACCTTGGTGATTCTGCGGGTTACCTGCTCCACCTGGGACTTGGCCGCTCCTACGAAGGCTGTGCGGTCGGCTACCAGGGTGTCGATGTCGGCGCGGGACAGGCCGAGGCGGCCGTCGGCGGCCAGGCGGTCGAAGAGGTCGTTCTCCGGGGCGCCCTTCTCGCGCATGGCCAGCGCCACCGCGACCGCGTGCTCCTTGATCACCTCGTGGGCGACCTCCCGGCCGACGCCCCGCCGGACCGCCGCCACCAGGATCTTGGTGGTCGCCAGGAAGGGCAGGAAGCGCTCCAACTCCCGGTTGATCACCGCCGGGTACGCGCCGAACTCGTCGAGCACGGTGAGGAACGTCTGGAACAGCCCGTCGGCGGCGAAGAACGCGTCCGGCAGAGCGACCCGACGGACCACCGAGCAGGAGACGTCCCCCTCGTTCCACTGGTCGCCGGCCAGTTCGCCGACCATCGACAGGTAACCCCGGATGATGACCGCGAAGCCGTTCACCCGCTCGGACGAACGGGTGTTCATCTTGTGCGGCATCGCGCTGGAACCGACCTGACCCGGCTTGAATCCCTCGGTGACCAGCTCCTGGCCGACCATCAGCCGGATCGTGGTGGCCAGCGACGACGGCGCGGCGGCGGTCTGCGCCAACGCGGCCAGCACGTCGAAGTCCAGCGAGCGCGGGTAGACCTGCCCGACGCTGTCCAGCACCCGCGAGAAGCCCAGGTGCTCGGCGACCCGTCGCTCCAGCTCGGCCACCTTGTCGGCGTCGCCGTCGAAGAGGTCGAGCTGGTCGGCGGCCGTGCCCACCGGGCCCTTGATGCCGCGCAGCGGGTAGCGGGCGATCAGCTCCTCCAGCCGGTCGTACGCGATGAGCAGCTCCTCGGCCGCCGACGCGAAGCGCTTGCCCAGCGTGGTGGCCTGCGCGGCGACGTTGTGCGAGCGGCCGGTCATGACCAGCTCGGAGTGCTCGTACGCGAGCCACGCCAGCCGGGCCAGGGTCGCCACCACCCGGTCCCGGATCAGCTCCAGCGAGGCACGCACCTGAAGCTGCTCGACGTTCTCGGTGAGGTCGCGCGAGGTCATCCCCTTGTGCACGTGCTCGTGCCCGGCCAGCGCGCTGAACTCCTCGATGCGGGCCTTCACGTCGTGCCGGGTGACCCGCTCCCGCTCGGCGATCGACGCGAGGTCGACCTGGTCGAGCACCCGCTCGTACGCCTCGACCACGCCGTCCGGGACCGCCACGCCCAGGTCACGCTGTGTGCGGAGCACGGCGAGCCACAGTCGCCGTTCCATCCGGACCTTCTCCTCGGGCGACCAGAGGGCGACCAACTCGGGCGAGGCGTACCGGTTGGCGAGCACGTTCGGGATCGTCGTCACGTACCTCATTGTCCCGCACCCGCTGACCGGCGCCTGGACCGGGCCGGACCCCGGAGGCGGTCAGGATCGGGTGAGCTCGTAGACGGTCACCGGGCCGGCGACCAGCCGGATCTGGGCCAGCCGGGCCAGCTCCGGCGACACCGCACCGGCCCTGCTGTCGGCGAAGAGCCAACGGACCCCGTACTCCGTCCGGAGCCGATCCAGGTCGGCCAGGGTCGGCGCACTGAACACCCCGTCGTTGAGCGCGAGCAACTCGTGATCGGGAAAGCTCTGCCGGGCGTACCCCAGGTTGTCGACGCCGTGCGCGGCCACCACCGCGTCGGTGTAGCCCCAGCTCTCCACCACCGTGCGGTGCCCGCCCAGCCCGGTCACCCAGAACGCCCGGGCGTCGCAGTGCGGGGTGGTCCGCACCGGCCGGCAGTGGACGTTGGTGGCGACCACGTCATCGTCGGCGGCGTTGTCGTCAAGCCACAGCGCCGCGCGCATCTCGGCGGCGGTCAGCGAGTACGGCTGCGGTCCGGTGGCCGGCGGCCCCGGCTCGGTCAGCACCGAGCGAACCGTCCCGCCCAGCACGACGGCGGCGCTGGCACCGAGCAGCGCCGCGGTGACCCCGGCCACGGCGATCGTCACCGTTCGCCGACGACCTGCTCCCGCATTTGCCGGCGCCGAAACGTGACGCCCCCACAGGGCCGACACTGCGACGGCGAGCGCGGCGGCAACCGCCACGAACAGCACGTACCGTGCGGCCGAGAGACCCAGGACCCGCAGCCACCCCTCGATCGTCGAGGTGGTGGGGGTGCCGGGCCGGCTGATCCTCGGCACGGCGAAACCCACCACCGTGCCGGCGGTGGCGAGCCCCGCCAACGCGCCGGCCACGGCGGGCACCACCAGCACCGGCCAGGGCGCCCGAGCCGCAGCGAGAGACCAGGTGGTCAGCACGACGCCGATCGGGATGACGCCCATCCAGAAGTAGATCTGACTGATCGACGGGTGCTGGAACACCCAGGTGGTGGCGGCCCCGGCGAGGACCGTGCCGGCGAGCAGCCAGACCGCCGGATCGGCCCGGTGCCCACGCTCGCGGAGCAGGCCCATGCCCACCCACCGTGGCGACTGACCCAGCACCCACCAGCCCACCACCGCGAACGCCAGCAGCCATCCGAGGACACCACCGTCGTTGATGCCCGGTGGCAGCGGTGCGCTCGGCCAGATCCCGTCACCCGGCCCGAGCGTCTCGGCGTACGGGGCGACGAAGTGCAGCAACGCCAACGCCTGCACGCGCAGGGTGGAGGCCCCGCCACCGGCGAACAGCCGGAAACCGAGCGCCATCGCCGCCACCAGGCAGGCCAACGCCACCAGGGCGGGTCGGGGGATCTGCCGCTTGCGCCACCAGAACACCACGGCGGTGAGACCCAGGCCGGCGATCAGCGGCGGCAACGCGCTGGACTTCGCCCCCGCACAGACCAGCCCGAGCGCCGGGACCAGCGGCCAGGCCGGGCCGAGGGAACGCCCCCTGGCCGCGTCGACAACGAGCCCGGCCAGCAGCAACAACGGCACCAGCACGTACGTCTGGGAGGGGCTGGCGTAGGAGAGCGGCATCTCGCCGGACGCACCCACGGGCGAGCCGAGCGTGACCGCCGCACCGGTGAAAGCGGTGAGGGCGGCCACCGGGCCGGCCCAGACCGCTCCACTCAGGTCGCGGGCGAGCCCGGCCGCGAGCACCACCGCCACGCTGACCACCGGTACCAACCAGAGTCGCAGCAGCACCGTCGTCGGCGCGATGCCAGTGATCATGCTGCCGCTGGCGATGTGGGCGTCGGAGAGGTAGTGGTAGCGCAGCGCCTCCCCCGCGACGTGCGGCAACTCGAACGGCATCGCCCGGGTCAACTCCTGCACCAGACCCAGGTGGTAGAGCACGTCCTGGTAGTAGCCGCCGGACACCGGAGGCAGCGGGACCATCCGCCACTGGACGTACCCCCAGGCCAGCACCACCAGCAGCGCCGCGCCCATGCCGTAGTGCCAACCGACCGGCAGCGGACGGCGCTCGCCGACCCGCCAGCGCCGGCGCAGCCTGGGCACGGCGGCGAACGCGACGAGTACGGGTAGCGGCCACCACCGCAGCAGGGTCTGTTGACCGGTCGCCGCTGCCAACGCCCAGGCGACGATCTCCAACAGCAGGCCGGTGGCCGCGCCGAAGCCGAGGTCCTCGGGGAGGTTGCCGCGACCGCCGCGCAGCGCGCGGTGCACCAGGGTTCCGGGCAGCACCAGCGCGAACGCCCAGTACGCGGAGAACGCCGCGAGGTCCGGCACCGGCACGCTGCCCCGTGACCAGACCACGAGCAGCGCGCCGATCACGAGCACCCACGGAAGCGTGCTGAGAATCGGCACGAGAGCATTCCGGTGCGGGGCCGAGGCTGGGGCCGGAGTGTCGACCCGCTCGGCCAGCAGGGCGTCAGCCACGGAGGCGGACAACGTCGTCACCGACACGACCACGTGCATCTGCCTCCGCGCCCGGAACCCCGTCCCGGGAGTCGAACCCGACGTGGAAGGCGGGCCGGTTCTGCACTGTCGCGTAGATCCGGCCGACGTACTCGCCGAGCAGGCCGAGACAGACCAACTGCACCCCACTGAGCAACAGCACCGCGACGAACATCGAGGTCCAGCCGGGGATGGTGGCACCGGAGACGTGCACGACCATGCCGAAGACGATCAGGGCCAGGCAGAGCAGGAAGCTCGACATCCCCATCCAGGTGGCCAGGCGCAAGGGCGCGGCCGAGAAGTTCGCCGTGCTCTCCCAGGCCAGCGCGACCATCCGACGCAGCGGGTACTTGGTCTCCCCGGCGGCCCGCGCCGCGCGGGTGTAGCGCACCTCGGCGCTGGGGAAGCCGAGCGACGGCACCAGCAGCCGGTAGACCGGTGCGCGTTCCGGCAGCCGCCGCAGCACCTCGACGACGTCCCGGCTGAGCAGCCGGAAGTCACCGGCCTGGGCGGGCAGATCGGCGCCCACGATCCGCCGCATCACCCAGTAGTAGGCGCGGGCGGTGTTGCGCTTGAAGATGGTGTCGGTGCTGCGGTCCGCCCGGACGCCGTAGACCACGTCCACAGCGTCCGTCCGGGCCACCCGCAGCATCTCGGCGATGGCCTCGGGCGGGTCCTGCAGGTCGGCGTCGAGACTGACGATCCACCGGCCGACGGCCCGGTGCAGGCCCGCCGTCAACGCCGCCTGGTGACCGCTGTTGCGCCGGAGCCGGAGCACCCGCAACTGCGGCCAGTTCCGGCCGTGGTCGAAGAGCACCGACACGGTGTTGTCGGCGCTGCCGTCGTCGACGGCGACCACCTCGTAGTCGACGCCGAGCGCGTCGAGCACCGGCCGCAGTCGGGCCACCAGGGCCGGGATGACAGCGGTCTCGTTGAACATCGGGATGACCACCGACAGGGTGGTCGTCCCGGGGACGACGGACTCCATGGAGATACGGCCCCGTTCCGCACGCAGGAGTGATCAGCGCTGCGTCGAAGACGCGGCAGCGATCACCGTCGCGTGGTAAACCCACCGCCTGCGGACGGCCCGCTGAACAGTCCGTTAACGCCTGCTGGCGGTCACCCCGGTAAGGGACGATCGAGCGCTCAACGCTCCAAAATGGCGGTCACGCCTTGGCCGCCGGCCGCGCAGATGGAGATCAGCCCGCGTCCGCTGCCCTTCTCGGCGAGCAGTTTGGCCAGCGTGGCGACGATCCGCCCACCCGTCGCGGCGAACGGGTGCCCGGCGGCCAGCGACGAACCGTTGACGTTGAGCCGGTCGCTGTCGATCGCGCCCAGCGGGGCGTCCAGGCCGAGCCGGTCCTTGCAGAACTCCGGCGACTCCCAGGCGGCGAGGGTCGCCAGCACCTGCGAGGCGAACGCCTCGTGGATCTCGTAGTAGTCGAAGTCCTGCAACGTGAGCCCGGCGCGGGCCAGCATCCGGGGCACCGCGTACGCGGGGGCCATCAGCAGCCCTTCGTCGCCGTGTACGAAGTCGACGGCCGTCGTCTCCGACCAGCTGAACCAGGCCAGCACCGGCAGGTTGTGCGCGGCAGCCCACTCCTCGCTGGCCAGCAGCACGGTGGACGCGCCGTCGGTGAGCGGCGAGGAGTTGCCGGCGGTCATGGTGGCCTGCTCGGCGTCCGGGCCGCGGGTGCCGAAGACCGGCTTGAGGGCGCCGAGCTTCTCCACGCTCGTGTCCGGGCGGAGATTCTGGTCGCGGGTCAGGCCCAGGTACGGCGTCATCAGGTCGTCGAAGAAGCCCTTGTCGTACGCGGCGGCGAGCCGCTGGTGCGAGCGCAGTGCCAGCTCGTCCTGGGAGCGCCGGTCGATCTGCCAGCGCAGCGCGGTCTGGGCGGCGTGGTCACCCATGGACAGGCCGGTGCGCGGTTCGGCGTTGCGGGGGATGTCCGGCTTGAACGGCTGGAGCGGGCGCAGCTTCGCGGCGATCTTCAGCCGCTGGCCGACCGTGCGGGCGGAGTTGAGTTTGAGCAGCGTACGACGCATGTCCTCGTTGACCGCGAGCGGCGCGTCGGAGGTGGTGTCGACACCGCCGGCGATGCCCACGTCGAGCTGACCGAGGGCGATCTTGTTGGCGACGAGGATCGCGGCCTCCAGGCCGGTGCCGCAGGCCTGCTGGATGTCGTACGCCGGGGTGTGCGGGTCGAGCCGGGATCCGAGGACGACCTCGCGGGTGAGGTTGAAGTCGCGGGAGTGCTTGAGCACCGCCCCGGTGACCACCTCGCCGACCCGCTGCCCGGCCAGCCCGTACCGGGCGATCAGACCGTCGAGCGCCGCGCCGAGCAGGTCGGCGTTGGACGCGTCGGCGTAGCGGGAGTTGGAACGGGCGAAGGGGATGCGGTTGCCCCCGATGACCGCGACCCTCCGGATGCTCTGCACGATCCGCCTCCTCGCGAGTGTTGCTCGAACCTTACTCGCCAGTAGGCTACGCCCATGACCGACAGGTACGCGAGCTTCGTCCAATCGGCCGCCGGCCGCACGCTGGTGAAGCGTCTCGGGCTGCCCGATCCGCCGCGACTGCGCCGGCACCAGCCCGGCGACCCGCTGCTGCCCGGCCCGGCGCTGCTCGGCGCGGCCGACGGCGGCCGACTCGCCGAGCCGGTCCGGACGATCCTGACCGCCGCCGGGGTCGAGCTGCGCGACGGCGGCACGGCCGAGGGGCAGGACCGCTTCGGCGCTCTCGGGTACGACGCGACCGGCATCACCGACTCGACGCAACTGCGCCAGCTCTACGACTTCTTCCACCCGCACGCCCGCACCCTGCTGCCCAGCGGCCGGGTGATCGTGCTCGGCACCCCGCCCGGTGAGTGCCCGACCCCGCGCGAGGCGACCGCCCAGCGGGCCCTGGAAGGGCTGGTCCGCAGCATCGGCAAGGAGTTCGGCCGGGGCACCACGGCCCAGCTCGTCCAGGTGGCTCGGGACGGTGATGCCACCAGCCTCGAAGCGACCCTCCGGTTCCTGCTGTCCGGCCGGTCCGCGTACGTCTCGGGGCAGGTCGTCCGGGTCGGCACCGGCACGGCGACCGCCCCGGACGACTGGAACCGTCCGCTGGACGGGCAGGTCGTGCTGGTCACCGGGGCCGCCCGGGGAATCGGCGCGGCCCTGGCCGGGGTCCTCGCCCGCGACGGCGCCCAGGTGGTCGCGCTGGACATCCCG
This sequence comes from Micromonospora sp. NPDC049359, assembly GCF_044466585.1. Taxonomy (NCBI): domain Bacteria; kingdom Bacillati; phylum Actinomycetota; class Actinomycetes; order Micromonosporales; family Micromonosporaceae; genus Micromonospora; species Micromonospora sp. NPDC049359. The sequence goes on from NZ_JBITMW010000001.1 coordinate 831,412, forward strand.
GCGGCCGGGGACGCCCTCGCGGCGGTCGCGAACGACATCGGCGGTACGGCGGTCCAGCTCGACCTGACCGCCCCGGACGCGCCGACCCGGCTCGCCGACCACCTGGCCACCCGGCACGGGCGCGTCGACGCGGTGGTGCACAACGCGGGCATCACCCGCGACAAGACGCTCGGCCGGATGGACGCCGACCGGTGGGACCAGGTCATCGACGTCAACCTGTCCAGTCAGGAGCGGATCAACGACGTACTGCTGGAACGGGAGTTGATCCCGGCCGGCGGGCGGATCATCGGGGTGTCCTCGATCGCCGGGATCGCCGGCAACCGGGGTCAGACCAACTACGCCACCAGCAAGGCCGGCGTGATCGGCCTGGTCGACTCTCTCGCCCCGGCCCTGCGCGACCGGGGGATCAGCGTCAACGCCGTGGCGCCCGGCTTCATCGAGACCCGGCTGACCGCCCGCATCCCGCTGGTCGTCCGCGAGGCGGGCCGACGGATGAACAGCCTGGCCCAGGGCGGGCTGCCGGTGGACGTGGCCGAGACGATCGGCTGGTTGGCCTGGCCGGCGAGCGGCGCGATCAGCGGCAACGTGGTCCGGGTCTGCGGCCAGAGTCTGCTGGGGGCGTGATGGGCCGCAAGAGAGAGCCGGACGACCTGTCGGTCCACGAGCTGATCGAGGGCCCGACCGAGATCCTGTCGCGGGAGACCCTGGACGCGATCCGCCGGCCGGAGTCCACCGACGCCGACCCGAGCGTCGAGCAGACACACGACCTGAGCGCGTCGGCAACCGAGGTGACCACCGACCTGGGCGGCCACGGGCCGGCCGGCACGGGTGGCCGCGAGCTCGTCGAGCTGGCCCGGATGCCGGCCGCCGGGGCGCTCTACCGGCGGGCTGCGCTCGGCGCGCTGCCGGGCCTGGGCCGGGGGCGGAAGAGCAACGACCTGCCGGCGGTCGAGCTCGCCGTTCGCGGCGTGCGGGTCGACCGGGCCCACCTGGCCGACTACGACCGGGTGTGCGGGTTCCGGCTCACCGACCGGCTGCCCGGGACGTACCCGCACATCCTGGGCTTTCCGCTGGCCCTGCGGCTGATGACCACGCCCGGCTTCCCCATCGCGCTGACCGGCGTGGTGCACGTCGGCAACCGGATCACCATCCATCGCCCGATCACCGCCGACGAGACCCTCGACTTCACCACGTACGCCCAGGACCTGCGCCCGCACGACCGGGGGCGGCAGGTGGACGTGGTGCTGGTCGGCTCGGTCGACGGGGAGGAGGTCTGGCGCGGCGTCTCGACGTACCTGGGCCGCGAGCGCACACCCGGCGGCCGCGAGCGGGGCGAACGTCCGACACCGCCCACGGCCACCGCCCGGTGGCGGGTCGAGCCCCGGGTGGGCACCGAGTACGCGCGCGTCTCCGGGGACCACAACCCGATCCACACCTCCCGGCTCGGCGCGCGACTGTTCGGCTTCCGCCAACCGATCGCGCACGGCATGTGGAGCAAGGCGCGATGCCTGGCCGCGCTCGAGACGCGGCTGCCGGACGCCTACACCGTCGAGGTGGCCTTCAAGCTGCCCGTACCGCTGCCGAGCACGGTGAACTTCGCCCTCCTGCCGGACGACGGGTTCGCCCTGCACGACTCCGGCGGCCGGCCGCACCTGGTGGGTCTCGTGCGCTGACGCGCCCCTGCCGATCCAAGGGGTTGGCAGGGGCGCACGTCTGCGCTAAGTTGTTCTCACAGCGAGATGTTCTCAGATTGAGAGAGACATGGTTGACGAGCAGGACTTCCTGGCCGCGTACGACCCCCGGGACTACCCGGCGGTCGCCGTGACCGTCGACGTGGTGGCGCTGACCATCCGGGACGGCGAACTGCACCTGCTGCTCATCCGGCGCGGCCAGGCGCCCTTCGCGGGGCACTGGGCGCTGCCCGGCGGGTTCGTCCGCCCCGAGGAGGACCTGACCGCCGGCGCGCGACGGGAGCTGGCCGAGGAGACCGGGCTCGGCGGCGAGGAGCTGCGCCGCGTACACCTGGAGCAGTTGGGCAGTTACGGCGCTCCCGACCGTGACCCGCGGATGCGGGTCGTCTCGATCGCCCACCTCGCGTTCGCCCCCGACCTGCCGGACGCCGCCGCCGGCTCGGACGCCGACGAGGCGATCTGGCTGCCGGTCACGGCGCTGACCAGCCGGCAGCTCGCCTTCGACCACGGCCGGATCATCGACGACGCGCTGGAGCGGGCCCGGTCCAAGCTGGAGTACACCCCGCTGGCCACGCGTTTTCTCACCGCCGAGTTCACGATCAGCGAGCTGCGGGCCGTCTACGAGACGGTCTGGGGTCACCCGCTGCACGCCGGCAACTTCCACCGCAAGGTGCTCTCCGTGCCGGGCTTCGTGGAGAGCACCGGCGCGAGCACCGAGCGCGGCGGTGCCCGGGGCGGCCCCCGCGCCCGGCTCTACCGGGCCGGCGACGCCCGGCTGCTGCACCCGGCGCTGCTGCGACCGGCCCGCGAGGAGACGGTGCGATGAGGACCGCCGAGGCCATCGACCTGGTCACGGCCGCCCGCACCGACGCCGAGCTGTTCGGCGCCGACCAGCCGGCCCGCCGCTACCGCGAGCTGGTCGCGGCCCTGCACCCCGACCGGCTGCCGACAGACCCGGGGGTACGCGCCGACGCCCTCGACGCGTTCGTCCACGTCACGACCCGGTGGCAGGCCCGGCGGACCACCGTCCTCGGCGACTACCGGCTCGGCACGCCGGCGCACTCGGGCGACCTGGCCGACCTGTACGACGTCGGCGACGACCGGCTGCTCAAGCTCCCCCGACGCCCCACCGACAACGACCTGATGGCGCGGGAGGCACACGCGCTGCACACCATCGCCGAGCGCGGCGACCCGCGCTACCTGCCGTACGTACCCCGGCTCGTCGACGAATTCGCGCACCGCGACCCCGCGACCGGCGCGGAACGGCGGATCACCGTGCTCGCCACCGCGCCCGGCCTGCACGACCTCGACGCGGTGCGGCGCGCGTACCCCGACGGGTTGGACGCCCGGGACGTGGCCTGGATGTGGCGGCGACTGCTGGTGGTGCTCGGCCTGGCCCACCGGGCGGGCGTGGTGCACGGCGCGGTGCTGCCGCGACACGTGCTGATCGAGCCGGACGCCCACGGCGTGGTGCTCGTCGACTGGTGCTTCTCGGCCCCGGCCGGTGCCAGGGTCCCGGCGCTCGTGCCGGACCACGAGGACTGGTACCCGCAGGAGGTGCTGCGCAGGCAGCCCTGCGGTCCGGGCACCGACCTCGCGATGGCCAGCGCGTGCATGAGCTGGCTGATGGGGCCGCGCGCACCCCGTGAGCTAAACGCCTTCGCGCAGGGCTGCCGGCAGACCTCCCTGCGCGGCCGGCCCGACGACGCCTGGGGCCTGCTGCGCGAACTCGACCAGGTGCTGGACCGGCTCTACGGGCCACGCACCTTCCGACCCTTCACCCTCTAAAGGAGCTGTCATGGGCAGTGGAACCTGGTCCACCGACGTGTACGACGCCGCCGACCGCTACCGGCGCTCCACCGGCCGCAGCGCGTTCTCCTACAGCGACAGCGGGGCACGGACCGTGCACCCCGCGCTCGACCCCCGCGACGCGACCCGGGAGAGCCGCGACTCCGCCGAACACCCCCGCTCGACGCCCGTCGCGGTGCTCTTCGACGTGACCGGCTCGATGCGCATGGTGCCGCGGGTTTTGCAGACCAAGCTGCCGCAACTGCTCGGGCTCCTGCAACGGCAGGGCTACGCCAGCGACCCGCAGATCATGTTCGGCGCGATCGGCGACGCCACCTGCGACCGGGTGCCCCTGCAGGTGGGCCAGTTCGAGTCGGACAACCGGATGGACGACGACCTCGGCCGGATCGTCCTCGAAGGTGGTGGCGGCGGGCAGATGAGCGAGTCGTACGAGCTGGCCCTGTACTTCATGGCCCGGCACACCGCCACCGACAACTGGGAGAAGCGCGGCCGGCGCGGCTACCTGTTCGTCATCGGCGACGAACTGGCGTACCAGCGGGTCAAGGCGCGGGAGGTGGCCGGCCTGATCGGTGACAACCTGGGCGAGGACGTGGCGCTGCGCCAGATCGTCGACGAGGTGACCCGGCGGTGGGACACCTACTACCTGCTCCCCGCCGGCAGCAGCCACGCCGGCAACACGAAGGTGCTCGACTTCTGGCGGGACCTGCTCGGGCAGAACGCCGTCGTGCTCGACGACCTGGACGCGGTCTGCGAGACCATCGCGGTCACCATCGGCCTCGGCGAGCAGGCCATCGACCTGGACGAGGGCCTGCGCCACCTGGACCGCGCCGGCTCCGGCGCCACCGGCACGGTGTCCAAGGCGCTGGCCCGCCTCGGCCGGGGTCGGCGGGCCGAGGTGTCGACGCTGCCGGCGTTCCACGACACCACCGGCGGGGTGACCCGGCTGTGAATCACGTGGCGGTGGTCGACCTCGGCTTCGGCGACGCCGGCAAGGGCACGGTCGTGGACTGGCTCTGCGCCACCCGCCCGGTGCACACGGTGGTCCGCTTCAACGGGGGCGCGCAGGCGGCGCACAACGTCGTCCTGCGCGACGGGCGGCACCACACGTTCGCGCAGTTCGGCGCCGGCACGTTCCACCCCGGCGTCGGGACGCACCTCTCCCGGCACGTGGTGGTGGATCCGCTGGCCCTGGCCGCCGAGGCCGACCATCTCGCCACGGTCGGGGTGGCCGACGCGCTGGACCGGCTGACCGTCGACTCCGAGGCGCTGCTCGCCACCCCGTACCACCGGGCCGCCAACCGGGCCCGGGAAATCGCCCGGGGCGCCGACCGGCACGGCTCCTGCGGGCTGGGGGTGGGCGAGACCGTCGCGTACGGCCTCGCCCACCCCGAGGACGCGCCCCGGGTCGGCGACTGCCGGCGTCCTGCCCTGCTGCGCCGCCGGTTGACGGTTCTGCGGGACCGGCTGACCGCCGAACTCGGCCCGCTGGACGCGCCGCCGGTGCAGGACTGCCTGCCCGCGTACACCGGGTTCGCCGGCCGGGTCGCCATCGTCGACCGGACCTGGCTCGCCGGGGCGCTGCGCTCGGGGACCTGCGTCTTCGAGGGCGCGCAGGGGGTGCTGCTCGACGAGTGGCACGGCTTCCACCCGTACACGACGTGGAGCACCACCACGTTCACCAACGTCGACCGGCTGCTCGCCGAGGCGGGACAGGCCGGCGAGCTGACCCGGATCGGCGTGCTGCGGACCGTCACCACCCGGCACGGTCCCGGCCCGCTGGTGACCGAGGACCCGACGCTGCCCTTCGTCGACGGACACAACCCGACGAACCCGTGGCAGGGCCGGTTCCGGTTCGGCCACTTCGACGCCGTCGCCCACCGGTACGCCCTCGCGGCGGCCGGCGGGGTCGACGGCCTGGCGCTGACCCATCTCGACCTCGCCGGTCCCGACCTGCGGATCTGCCGTCGTTACGACACCGGCGACCGGCTCATCCCCGGCCCGCCCGGCGACCTGGACCGGCAGGCCGCGCTCACCGACCGCCTGCTGCGCTCCCGCCCGGTGTACGACGACGCTCCGGCCGACTGGGCCGAGGCGGTGGGCGCGGAGTTGGCCACACCGGTGGTGCTGACCTCGCACGGGCCCACCGCCGACGACAAGATCCCGTGCGGTCCGCTGCTCGCCCCGCCGGCCCTGGTCGGCTCGGTCTCAACGTAGCGGCGCGTCGGCGTCCGGCGGGTGCGGGTCGCTGGGCTGGTCGAGCACGCTCACCGAACGCTCGAAGAACGTCTCCAGCACGACCATGGCCTGGGTGCCGGTGACGCCGTCGACCCCGAAGATGCGGCGCAGCGCCGCTTGCAGGTCTTCGGTCGTCGCGGTACGGATCTTCACCAGCAGTGATGCCGCGCCGGCGATGATGTGCGCTTCCTGGATCTCGGGAATAGCCGCAAGCGCGTCGCGGGTCCGGGCGTCGCCCATCCAGGAGTCGGCACTGACCATCACGAACGCCGACACGCCACGGCCGACGAGCGCCGGGGAGACGTCGACGGTGGTCCGGCGGATCACGCCGCGTTCGCGCAGTTTGCGTACGCGGTCATGGGCGGAGCCGGCGGACAGTCCCACCGCCTTGGCCAGTGCCGCATAGGACTGGGTGGCGTCGCGCTGCAGCTGCGCCAGCAGCGCGCGGTCGATGTCATCTACCACCGAGGCATCTCCGTTGAACGAAATTCGGTTGACCGGCGCGCCTACCATACCAGGTATGGTTTCCACGTGCCTTTGCCGAATGGTGCTCCGGCGCAAGGGGAGGGATGGCGATGACCGACACTGTTCCCACTGAATTCCGCCTGCTGGATGAGCGGTTCCGTGGCTGCGACGGCGACTTTGTCGTCGAACTGCTACACAGCGGCGCACGCAAGACTGAGGGGCCGGCGTATTTTCCGGCAGGCCGCTACCTGGTGTGGAGCGACATCCCCAACGACCGGATGCTGCGCTGGGATGAGACCACCGGCGCTGTCGGCGTCTTCCGCCACGGCTCGGGCTACGCCAACGGCAACACCGTGGACCGCCAGGGTCGGCTTGTCACGTGCGAGCAGGGCAATCGGCGGGTCACCCGCACCGAGCACGACGGCACGATCACCGTGCTGGCCGACGGCTTCCAGGGCAAGCGGCTCAACAGCCCCAACGACGTCGTCGTCCGCGCCGACGGCACGATCTGGTTCACCGACCCGAGTTACGGCATCCACAACGACTATGAGGGCAACAGAGGCGACAACGAGTTCGACGGTGCCTGTTATGTGTTCCGCCTGGACCCTGCGACGGGCGACATGCGCGTCGTCGCGAATGACTTCAGCCGCCCCAACGGCCTGGCGTTCTCGGCCGACGAACAGCAGCTCTACGTGGTGGACACCCGACAGGACCCGAGTCACATCCGCGTCTTCGACGTCACCGCCGATGGCAGCCTCAGCGGTGGGAAGATCTTCGCTGAGTGCGACTTCGGCCGTTTCGACGGCATTCGTCTCGACGACGCTGGGCGGGTGTGGGCGGGGGCCTGGGACGGTGTGCACTGCTTCGATCCCGACGGAACCCTGATCGGCAAGCTGCTGCTACCCGAACCGGTAGCCAACCTCGCCTTCGGTGGGCCGAAACGCAACCACCTGTTCATCACCGCCGGAACCTCGGTGTACTCGCTGCGAGTCACCTTCAACGGCGCCCACTACCCTCCGCCCAGCAGCGAGAAGCAGTGAGCGAGGCCATGCCCCCGAGGTGCGGGAGTTCGTCGCCCGCGCCAAGGGGGTGATCGGATGACCATTCGGCGCAATGTCGGCGAAGCGCCACCGACCGCCGCCGAGCCATCAAACATGGGGGCATGGACGCCCTGCTCGACCTCCTCCGTGGGACGGTCACCTCGCCATGGGTGTACCTGGTGATCTTCGGCCTCACCGCGGTCGACGCGTTCTTCCCTGCGGTGCCCGGCGAGGCCGCCGTGATCACCGCCGGGGTGCTGTCCGCCAGCGGCGGTCACCCCAGCCTCACCCTCGTGATCGTCAGCGCCGGCGTGGGCGCGCTGGTCGGCGACCACATCTCGTACGCCATCGGGCGCGGCGGTGGCGCGAGCCGGCTGGCCCGGCTGCCCGACGGCAGCCGCCGGCGAGCCAGCTCCGACTGGGCCCGCCGCGCGGTGGACCGCCGGGGCGGGATGATCCTGACCACCAGCCGGTACGTCCCGGGTGGCCGGACCGCCGTCACCCTCACCATGGGCGCGGTGGGCTACTCCCGCCGCGCGTTCCTGCTCTACGACAGCATCGGGGCGTTCACCTGGGCCGTGTACTGCGGCCTGCTCGGATACTTCGGCGGGCTGGCCTTCGAACGCGACCCGGTGAAGGGCGTACTGGTCGGGGTGGGAGTCTCCCTCGTCATCACCTTCGGCCTGGAGGGGATCCGGTGGCTACGCCGCCAGGCACACCGGCGCGCGGCCTCCCGCCGGTGATCGCCGCCCGGCCACCGGGGCACGTCACAGCAGGTCGGCGTCGTGCACCAGGATCGCCAACCGCACCCGATTGCCCACGTGCAGTTTCGCCAGCGCCCGGCTGACATGCGCCTTCACGGTGGCCTCGCTCATCGTCAGCCGCCTGGCGATCTCGGCGTTGCCGTGCCCGCGTGCCACCTCCCGCACGATCTCCAGCTCCCGTCCGGTGAGCGCGGCGAGCCGTTCGCGAGCCGCGTCCCGACGGGCCGGACCTCGCTCGGCGAACGAGCTGATCAGCCGCCGGGTCACCGTCGGGGCCAGCATCGCGTGGCCGGCGGCCACCGTACGGACGGCGGCGGCCAACTCGTGGGGCGGAGTGTCCTTGAGCAGGAAGCCGACCGCACCGGCACGCAGCGCCCCGTGCACGTACTCGTCGAGGTCGAAGGTGGTCAGCATGATCACCCTCGGGCCGGCGGCGACCAACTCCGGCGCGACGGTCAGCCCGTCGACGCCCGGCATCCGCACGTCGAGCAGCACCACGTCGGGGCGCAACCGGTGGGCCTGCTCCAGCGCGCCGGCGCCGTTCGCCGCCTCGCCGACCACGGTGATGTCCTTCGCCGCCTCGAGGATGAGCCGTAGCCCGGCGCGGACGAGCTGCTCGTCGTCGACGACCAGCACCCGGATCACGCCACACCCGCCAACGGGAGCAGGGCCCGGACCAGGAAACCGCCGTCGACGGACGTCGCGTCCAGCCGGCCGCCGAGCAGTTCCACCCGCTCCCGCAGCCCGAGCAGCCCTTGCCCGGCACCGGGCAGCTCCGGCCCGGCCACGGACGGACCGTTGCGCACGACGACCTCCAGCCCGTCGGGGAGGAAGCGCAGGCGAACGACCGTTTCGGCGTCGGCCGCGTGCTTGCGCACGTTGGTCAACGCCTCGCGGACGACCCGGTACGCGGTGCGCCCCAACGTCGCGGGCAGTGCGGTCGGCGCGCCCTCGTCCTCCCGGGACACCCGCAGACCGGCGGCACGGGACTCCCCGATCAGCTCGTCCAGCGCGTCGAGCCCCCGCTCCGGCAACACCGCCGCCTCGGCCTGGCGGAGCACACCCAGCACCTCACGCAGGTCGGTGAGCGCCGCCCGGCCGGTCGTCCTGATGAGCGCGGCGGTCTCGACGGTCGCCGGGTTCGCGGCGGTCACCTCCAGGGCCCCGGCGTGCACGACCATGAGCGAGACCCGGTGCGCCACCACGTCGTGCATCTCCCGCGCGATCCGGGTCCGCTCCTCGGCGCGGACCCGGTCGGCGTGGGCCTCCTGCTCGCGCTCCAGCCGTTCGGCCCGGTCCCGCAGCGCGGCGAGAGTGTCCCGACGCGCGCGGATCCAGAGGCCGAAGAGCAACGGAAGCCCGACCAGGCAGACGGCGAGCAGCAGCACGTTGCCGGTGGTCGCGGTAGTGATCCGGCGTACGCCACCCACCTGCTGCCCGACCACGACCCCACCGCCGAGCACCACGGCGACGCCGACGAGGTAGCCGGCAAGTTGGCGGCCCCGCAGCCGCACCCCCGCCTGGTACGAGGCGACCACCCCGGCCGCCGCGGCGGCGAGCACCAGCCAACCAACCGCCGCGACCAGGAACAACGGCCAGCGACGGGTACCCACGGCAGCGCTGGCCCAGCCGGAGGCGACGGCGAGGACCAGCGTGACGACGCCCGGCAGCGGCGAGCGGACCCCGAGGTCACCGGCCGCGCTGGCCCACACCGCTGCCCCGACAACGACCGCGAGCAGCAGCGAGGCGTACCGCTGGAAGGCTCGCCGGACGGCGACGGTGGTGGATGCCACGCAGCGAGCGTAGGGCTTGGTGGACGGGCCGGCCCGCCTCGCGGCACAGGACGGGGGTGTGGTGGGGGAACACCCTGAGCCGTCGTCCGGGCCGACAGCTACCTAAGTAGTGTCGCCCGCCTGACCACTGGCCGATGGCGGGGGCCGCCCCGGACAGCAGCATCAGGATCATGGATCTGCTCGACCTGCTGCACGACACGATGTCCTCGCCCTGGGTGTACCTGGCCCTCTTCGCCATCGCCGTGCTCGACGGCTTCTTTCCGGTGGTGCCGAGCGAGACGGCGGTGATCACGGCCGGGGTGTTCGCCGCCTCGGGAACGCCGTACCTGCCCGCGGTCATCGTGGTGGCCGCCGCCGGGGCGCTCGTCGGCGACCACGTCTCGTACGCCATCGGGCGGGGCGGCGGAGCGCGACTGCTGGGCCGGCTGCCGGCCGACGGCCGACGCTCAAGGGCCATCGACCGGGCCCGTCGGGGAATCGCGACGCGCGGTGGTCTGATCCTCACCGTGGCCCGCTACGTGCCGGGCGGCCGGACCGCGGTCACCCTCACCATGGGTGCGGTGCGGTTCCCCCGGCGACGTTTTCTGGCCTTCGACGCGCTCGCCGCCGGCTCGTGGGGGCTCTACTCGGCGCTGGTCGGCTACGTCGGCGGGCTGGCGTTCGAGCAGGACCCTCTTCGCGGTCTCCTGCTCGGTCTGGGCCTCGCCCTGACGGTGACGGTGGTCGTCGAGGTGGCCCGCTGGCTGCGCAACCACCGCCGTGCGACGCCGGACACCGAGGCTTTCTCCGCCGAGGCCGTCAGTCGACCGGCGGACGCCAGGTGACGCCGTGCAGAAGCTGGGCGGCGCCGAGCCAGGCCACGTTCATCATCCGGGTGGCAGTCTTCTCCGGGTCGGCCTCCGGGTGGTCGGCGAGCCAGTCGGCCAGCGACTCGGTCGCGCCGACCAGGGCGTACGCGACGACCTCCAGGTCGGTGGGCGCGATCTCGCGACCCTCCTCGCGCAGCGCGTGGTCGAGCATCCCGGCGACCACCTCGACCAGCCGGGCGCGCATGGTGGCCAGTTCACCGGCGAACGGCTGCTCGCCGCGGGCCTGCCGGTAGAGCACCGCCCAGCCGTCGCGGTGCGCGCCCACGAAGCCGAAGAACGCCTTGAGTCCACGCCACAGCCGCTCGTCGGCCGGCAGGTCGGGGGCGGCGGCACCGGCGATGGCCTGCATCATCCGGGTCCCTTCCCGGTGCAGGCAGGCGACGAAGAGCTCCTCCTTGGTGCCGAGGTACGCGTACACCATGGGTTTGGAGATGCCGGCGTCCTCCGCGATCTCGTCCATGCTGGCGGCGTGGAAGCCGCGCCGGGAGAAGACCTTCACGGCCGCGTCGAGCATCTGTTGCTCGCGTACGGCGCGCGGGAGGCGCTTGAACGCGGGAGGCGTGGACACCTTGCGAGCATACCTACTCGTGCGTAGGGTTACGCACGAGTAGCCAAATCTTCCGGAAGGCGCGTCTCATGACTGACTTCGACCCGGCCAACTTCGCCAACGTCGGGCCCAAGGAGTTCGCCCAGCTGGTCAAGTCCACCCCGGACGACAAGATCGCCCAGGTGATGGCCGGCGAGCTGCGCGGCAAGGTCCTCGGTGAGGTGTTCGGCCGGATGCCGTCGCTGTTCCGCGCGGACCGGGCCGGCTCCACCAACGCGGTCATCCACTGGATCATCACCGGTCGCCCCGACGGCGGCAGCGACACCTACGAGGTGGCCATCGCCGACGGCAAGTGCGAGGTGAACGAGACCCCGCAGCACGACCCGAAGCTGAGCCTCACCATGGGCCCGGTCGAGTTCCTGAAGATCGTCTCCGGCGGCGCCAACCCGGTCATGATGTTCATGACCGGCAAGCTGAAGGCCAAGGGCGACCTCGGCCTCGCCGCCAACATCGCCAACCTGTTCGACATCCCCAAGGCCTGACATGGCCGAGTTCTCGCTCGACCTGAACGAGGAACAGCGGGATCTACGCGACTGGGTGCACGGCTTCGCCGCCGAGGTCGTGCGCCCGGCCGCCGCCGAGTGGGACGAACGCGAGGACACCCCGTGGCCGGTGATCCAGGAGGCCGCCAAGGTCGGCCTCTACGGCTTCGAGTTCCTCGCCACCTGCTGGGCCGACCCGACCGGGCTGTCCCTGCCCATCGCCAGCGAGGAACTCTTCTGGGGTGACGCCGGCATCGGCCTGAGCATCTTCGGCACCTCCCTCGCCGTCGCCGCCATCTACGGCACCGGCACCCCGGACCAGATGGTCGAGTGGGTGCCCCAGTGCTTCGGCGACGTCGACTCGCCCGCCGTCGCCGCGTTCTGCAGCAGCGAACCCGAGGCCGGTTCCGACGTCAGCGCGATGCGCACCCGCGCCGTCTACGACGAGGCCACCGACGAGTGGGTGCTCACCGGCCAGAAGGCGTACGCCACCAACGGCGGCATCGCCGGAGTGCACGTGGTCACCGCCTCCGTGGATCCCACACTCGGCTCGCGCGGTCAGGCGGCGTTCGTCGTACCGCCGGGCACCCCCGGCCTGGCCGCGACCCGCAAGCTGCGCAAGCTCGGCCTGCGCGCGTCGCACACCGCCGACGTCTTCCTCGACGAGGTACGCGTGCCCGGCCGCTGCCTGCTCGGCGGCAAGGACGCCCTGGACGAACGCCTGGCACGAGCCCGGTCCGGGCAACGCGCCAGCGGGCAGGCCGCGATGCGTACCTTCGAACTGTCCCGACCCACCGTGGGCGCGCAGGCACTCGGCGTGGCGCGGGCCGCCTACGAGTACGCCCTGGACTACGCCAAGGACCGGGTCCAGTTCGGACGGCCGATCATCGAGAACCAGGCGGTCGCGTTCACGCTGGCCGACATGCGCATGGAGATCGACGCCGCGCGACTGCTGGTCTGGCGGGCCTCCTGGATGGGCCGCAACAACCGCCCGTTCACCGCGGGCGAGGGCTCGATGTCCAAGCTCAAGGCCGGCGAGGTCGCGGTGTCCGTCACCGAGAAGGCGGTACAACTGCTCGGCGGCGCCGGATTCCTGCGCGACCACCCGGTCGAGCGCTGGTACCGCGACGCCAAGATCTACACCATCTTCGAGGGCACCTCCGAAATCCAGCGGCTGGTCATCTCCCGGGCGATTTCCGGACACCGCATCTGAGCTGGAGAAACTCTCTTACAGCCAGCCTTGCCAGGGCTCCCTTCGAGGGGAAAAGCTCCCCCTCCAAGGGGCCTCCCCAGGATTTCCCCAGAACTCGCGCAGGTCCATCGCGTCCAACGTGGCTCACTTCTGGTCGCCCGGCCTCCCAGCAATGACCAGCAACGTTCAACGCCGTCCGACGCCAGGCGGAGATCTTCCGCCGTGCGACCCCGCGTCCACAGGTCGACGATGCCCAACTTGCTACGCAGCGTCATGGAGCTTGGGCCTCATCGCGTCACTCAACCGGCGGCGGTACCCAGCTGACACATCGTGTCGATGCGGCTTCAGCTCTCCCGGCGAAGACCCCGAGCTATTCTGGCGCCGGTCCGAAACGGCGACGGCACCAAGAAGTGTGATCGCTCGCTAAGCCTGGCGGCTCCCACGCAGATGCCGCCGCCAGAGAAACTGCACCACCTACGGATGTTTAGGTTTTCTTCAACCACGGACCTTGACAACTGAAGCAGGCCGCCTCCGGCGATGACGCGACGCCTCCACAGCTCGGAACCATAAGCGATCACGACACAAGCGCGAGGTTCCGAACCAAGAGACCAGGGCAGAAACGACATAACAAACAAAGATCACCTCCGAAGGCATCCATGTCGGCCTATTCTTGCAGGCCGCAAAGGGTTTCACCGGCCGGGTGCGGCCGGTCTCCGTTGCAGCGAGGCGTTCGTCGAGGCGTCCCAGCTCGTAGATGTCGGTGTTTCACCGGCCGGGTGCGGCCGGTGTCCGTTGCAGCTTCCGCAACGCCGCAACCCCCAACCTGATCATCAAATGTTTCACCGGCCGGGTGCGGCCGGTCTCCGTTGCAGCTTCCGCAACGCCGCAACCCCCAACCTGATCATCAAATGTTTCACCGGCCGGGTGCGGCCGGTCTCCGTTGCAGCCCGAACTGCATGTCGCCCAGGGCCACGACGAACCCGGTTTCACCGGCCGGGTACGGCCGGTCTCCGTTGCAGCCGGCAGCCCCGCGACGCCGACTACGACAAGGCGGCGGGTTTCGCCGGCCGGGTACGGCCGGCGTCCGTTGCAGCTGCTTGGCGTTGGTCATCCCGGCGGCCGCCCCGTTGGCGTGTTTCACCGGCCGGGTGCGGCCGGTCTCCGTTGCAGCCGGATGCCGCAGCAGGGCCGCAACATGGTCATCGCGTAGTTTCACCGGCCGGGTACGGCCCGGTCTCCGTTGCAGCACCGCGTAGCGGCGGCCCGCGAGCACCATGCACCGCGAGTTTCACCGGCCGGGTACGGCCGGTCTCCGTTGCAGTGACCTCGACGACTACATGCGCGCCGACCCCGCGACCCGTTTCACTGGCCGGGCACGGCCGGTCTCCGTTGCAGCTGGCGGTTCCTGCTCGCGACCCGCTACGACGCAAGTTTCACCGGCCGGGCACGGCCGGTCTCCGTTGCAGCGAGATCGCCCGGTTCGCCGACGGCTCCCCCGGCAACGTTTCACCGGCCGGGTACGGCCGGTGTCCGTTGCAGCTACGCGGTTAAGAACCGAGGCTCCGGCCCGTCGGTGGTTTCACCGGCCGGGTACGGCCGGTCTCCGTTGCAGCACCGCGGTCTTGGGGATGACCGCCCCGTAGAGGTCCCAGTTTCACCGGCCGGGTGCGGCCGGTCTCCGTTGCAGCGTTCGCAGCGCCGTCACGTCCGCGCGCAACGCGTCGGTTTCACCGGCCGGGTGCGGCCGGTCTCCGTTGCAGCACGTCTTCGGTGTCCTCGTTGTCCGGCTTGGGCAGGTTTCACCGGCCGGGTGCGGCCGGTCTCCGTTGCAGCCACGCGTCGCGCCACCTGGCGGTCAGCAGTGCGGATGGTTCCACCGGGCGGGCGCGGCCGGTCTCCGTTGCAGCACGCTCATGGGCGACAGGTCGGGGGCCCACGACTCCGTTTCACCGGCCGGGTGCGGCCGGTCTCCGTTGCAGCCGGATGACGCCGGTCTCCTACTGGGAGCCGACCGCCCAGTTTCACCGGCCGGGTGCGGCCGGTCTCCGTTGCAGCACCAAGCCCACGCTCGACATCATCGGCGCGGCCCCGTTTCACCGGCCGGGTGCGGCCGGTCTCCGTTGCAGCTCCACGAGGTTGCCGTGGGTGTCTGAGATGACGATGCCGTTTCACCGGCCGGGTGCGGCTGGTCTCCGTTGCAGCTCTGCCCTGGAGGGCGCGCGGAAAATCACCTCCACGCGGGTTTCACCGGCCGGGTACGGCCGGTCTCCGTTGCAGCGTGACCGCCTGGGTGATGCCGGCCACGGCCGCCTGCGTTTCACCGGCCGGGGGGGCCGGTCTCCGTTGCAGCCCGAACTGCATGTCGCCTAGGGCCACGACGAACCCGGTTTCACCGGCCGGGTACGGCCGGTCTCCGTTGCAGCAAGGAGCTGGGCTGGGTCACTGAGGATGGCGTCAGTGTGTTTCACCGGCCGGTGCGGCCGGTCTCCGTTGCAGCAGGAAGTAGCGGCGGGAGTCCGCGACCGCCTTGCGAGGGTTTCACCGAACGGGTGGGCCGGCCTCCGTTGCAGCCTGTGGGGTGCCACCCGCGAAGGCCACGAGTTCAACGTTCCACCGGCCGATTAAGGCCGGTCTCCGTTGCAGCGCCGCCGACCACCCGACCTACTGGCCAACGCCCTGCGTTTCACCGGCTGGGTACGGCCGGTCTCCGTTGCAGCTTCCACCGGGCGGTTTCGCGAGTGTCGTGCAGCCCAGGTTCCACCGGCCGGGTACGGCTGGGGCGCCGCCAGGTGGTGGAGTGCAATGCAGTCCGGCGCATTGGACGCTGCGGCGCCTCCGCCGCGGTAGGGGATCCCAGGCAGATGCCGCCGCCAGAACACTGCACCGCCCATGGATGTTTAGGTTTTCTTCAACCACGGACCTTGACAACTGAAGCAGGCCGCCTCCGGCGATGGCGCGACGCCTCCACAGCTCGGAACCATAAGCGATCACGCCACAAGCGCGAGGTTCCGAACCAAAAACCGAGGCAGAAACGACATAACAAATAAAGATCACCTCTGAAGGCATCCATGTCGGCCTATTTTTGCAGGCCGCGGAGGGTTTCACCGGCCGGGTGCGGCCGGTCTCCGTTGCAGCGAGCTGGACGACATCAGGCCGTGCGGTGATCACGAAGTTTCACCGGCCGGGTGCGGCCGGTCTCCGTTGCAGCGAGCTGGACGAAGACCAGCACACTCGGGGCCGTGGGGTGTTTCACCGGCCGGGTACGGCCGGTATCCGTTGCAGCGCCCGCCAGTTCGACACAGACCGGCGAATCGCCGCAGTTGCACCGGCCGGGTACGGCCGGTCTCCGTTGCAGCTTCCACGTCCGCGATCCTCCGTCACCATGAGATTGCCCGTTTCACCGGCCGGTCTCCGTTGCAGCACTTTGGTCTCGACTGGCGCGGCCGGGGTGCTGTTGTTTCACCGGCCGGGTACGGCCGGTCTCCGTTGCAGCCTCGAAGAGTTGGCGGGCATCACCACGAACGTCACGGTTTCACCGGCCAGGTAGGGCCGGTCTCCGTTGCAGCCTGTGGGGTGCCACCCGCGAAGGCCACGAGTTCAACGTTCCACCGGCCGATTAAGGCCGGTCTCCGTTGCAGCTTCCACCGGGCGGTTTCGCGAGTGTCGTGCAGCCCAGGTTCCACCGGCCGGGTACGGCTGGGGCGCCGCCAGGTGGTGGAGTGCAATGCAGTCCGGCGCATTGGACGCTGCGGCGCCTCCGCCGCGGTAGGGCCCCGTCGATCTCGAGCTTCTCCGCGAGCGCTAACGCGCCCAGCGTCTGCATCGAAGCGCGCACCGGGAAACGACCGGCCGTCGGAAATCGCGGAGCACGGAGCGCGTGTCGGCGACGGCCACGCGCAGGCGTATACGGGCAGAGTGGAGGCGATGGCTGAGCTGTCACGTCTAGCTGACTCAACGCCCCAGTGGGCTTGTGGGGCCAAGAGAGGCTGAAATCGCGCGAGCGAGGTCAGAAAGAGTTGGTGCGCTGGTACCGGAACGACCTGCTCGAATCGTGCAGCCCGTTTCACGCTGGGCGAGGAGCGACGCTCCTCCCCCGTCTACCGGTGTCAAGCCCCCGAGCCGGCCAAGGCGAGAAGGAGTGCCTCAACGTTGCGCTCCCATCGAGGTTGCCGGGAGTGGGGGCTATGACACCGCTTGCGCCGGGGGCGGGTGCTGCTCCTGCGCCCATGCTGCTACGGGCCGCTCATGATCGACACCGACGCCTGCCTCGATCCGCGAGTCCTCGCGGTGGTCAATCGAATCAAGAGCGCAGCAGCCACTCGGGGATCGCCGCGGTAGGTTGCCGAGCGTTCAAAGCTCAACTGGCCCTCCGTCCCTGTCAAGGTGCCGCAGGATTTGGCCGTACCACGTGGCGCTCTTGTCTCTCCGTCCGGTAGGACGTAAAGACCGATATCCGGACCATGCCGCCAGATCGGCGATTTGGACCCACTGGCTCGTACTGGCGTGCCGAAAGAAGGGGTCCTCAATCAGGGCACGACCGTTGTCGAGGCTGCGGTGCCCGCGGTTGTAGCCAACGTTCGTGCCGTCGCCGTCCACTACGACGACGCCGAAGGCACCAGCCTCCCGTAGTTCAGCGTCGAGCCTCGCGATCATGCAGCGGTAGAGGTCTTGCTTGTCGCGTTCGAAGTCGCGTCCGTGAGCGTTGGTGCGGCGGTAGACGCTGCCCAGCGTGATGCCCGGCAGGGCGGCCATTGCGTTCAGTCCGTCCTGAATGACGCTGAGGCCTTCGCGCCTGGCCCTGGTCCTGGTCTTGACGGCAGAAGCTTGCGCCCAGGTTCCTCGGCCACCAGCGAGGTCTGTGGCGTGGAGCCTGGTGTCGGCGGCTATGCCATGACGGCGGTAGACCCCGGCACGGAATCGGAGCCAACGCTGGGTGGCGCCAGCCCAGTGCGCTGGGTCGATCCGGATCCAGCTAAACGTGGTCAGGCCGTGGGCTTCGCTGCCGGAGTCGTCGACGTAGAACAGGGCAAAGTTGGTGCCGGTGGTCATGCTGGCTCGCTCCGAACAGGGGTGGCGGGACGGTGGTTGAGGGGTGGTCAGCGTTCGGAGCTGTGCGCCTCGAGCCACGCGTCGATGTCGCGCCTGCGGTAGCGGCGGTACTTGCCTACCTTGTACGACTTGGGCCCGCTGCCCTTGTAGTTCATGAAGTACAAGGTCTGGGGCTGGATGCCCAGGTATCGAGCTGCTTCCTCGTGGGTCCACATGCCGGTCAGGTCTTCTCGCATCATCAGATAACTTGCCTAATCAGTAAGTTTTGGGCGGCTACTTGCTGTATAGGGAAGTAATATGACGGGCAGGCTTGCAACTTGTCAACAGGGCGAGTAAAACTTACGAACATGACAAGTGAGCGGCTCGGGGGTGAGGCAACGCCGGGCGAGGTGGTGCGCCTGCGCCTCAAGGAAATTCGGAAGAAGCGGCGCCTGAACCCGGACAAGGCCGCTGAGCTGTACGACGACCCAGCGATGTCGGCGACGGTGTTGATGAACATCGAGGCGGGCCGACGCCGGACCCCGGTCACGGTGGACGAGCTGATGCGCTTCGCCTACGCGCTGGACGTTCCACCGGAGGCTCTGCTAATTCCCGGTGCCGACCTGCAGGTGCAGGTCGCGCCCGGCGTGGTGGTCGACTCGAGTCGGTTGCTGCGGTGGATGCGCGGCGACGAAGCGCTCAACGGCAACGACGCGGCGCACTACGAGGCGACCGCGGCCGAATCACTCGAACCATCCGGCCGCGGCGTGCCGCAACAGCTGCGCGACGAGTTCCTGGCTAGGGCACAGGCCGCATTCGACGGCTTCTTCGCCGACAGCGACGAGATCCGCCGCAAGACCCGCCAGCAGGTCCGCGAGGTACTGGGTGAGGTTCGCACCGCCGCCGCCGACGGCGCACCCGCCGACAAACTCATCACGATGATCGACGCTTTTCTCGACCGGCTCGAGTAAACACCCTCACCACCGCTCATCGTTCTAACAGACCACTCGTGACCTGCGGCTTGGTCACGAAGCGATAACTCGTACCCGAGGGTCCGCAGCGCCCCTCACTCGCCAGCGGCCGCTTCCGCACACCCCTCTCAACCCGCAGCCACGTCTGGCCACCGGGGCGATACCTCCTGTCCTCAATCCGCTCGCCGTGCGCGATCCGGGGCGATGACGTGCGCCCTGACCCCGGCAAGCCTGCACCGCCCCAAGGAGTCCCCCTCATGGCACGAGCATGGATAAGCCCCAGCACCGATGGCCCCGGCTACACCTGTTTCTGGCTGGACCCCGACCGTCGGCAACGGCAGAAGACGTTCCGCCGCAAGGTCGATGCGCAGAACTTTCGGACCCGCAAGGAGCGTGAACTCGACACGGGCACGTACCTGGAGGCCGAGCGGGGCACCGAAACCGTCGCAGCACTGTTCGAGCGGTGGGGCACTTCCCGGGGCCTGGAGAGCTCCAGCATCCGGCAGTACCGGTACGTGCTCAACCAGGCGATCAAGCCCTACTTCAAGGCGAAGACGACCGGCGCGCTCAAGCTCGCCGACATCCAGGCGTGGATCTTGTGGATGCGCGACACCAAGAAGTATCAACCGCAGACCATTCAGATACGTTTCGGTTATCTAAGCTCTGCGCTGCAATGGGCGGTCGACAACGACGAACTCGGCCGCAACCCGGCCAAGCGGGCCAAGCTTCCCGGCCGACGCGCGAACGTACGCCGCGTGGTGAAAGAGAAGATCGTCGTCCCGACGCTGGCCGAGATCGAAGCGCTCATCGCTGCCTTCGATCCCCGATACGCCGCGATGCTTTGGCTGATGGCCGGCTGCGGACTGCGCGTCGCCGAGGCGACGGGTCTATGCCGAGACCAGATCGACTTCCGCCGAGGACTGCTGCACATCAACCGGCAGATCACCGAGGACGGCGAGAGCGACAGCGGCAAGAACGCCGGCCTACAGCTGAAGATGTACACCAAACACCGCGACGCCGAGTCTCCCGGCCGCACCGTGCCGCTGCCCAAGATCGTCGCCGTGGTCCTGCGCGCGCATCTGAAGAAGTACGGCACCGTCGCATGGCAGAGCAGCCAGGGCGAGGTCCAGCTCCTCTTTCCTAACCACAGCCGCACCGGCCTGCTGTACCAGTACTACTTCCGTTACCAGGTCTGGCGCCCGGCACTCACGCGGTCGAAGATCTCGTTCTCCAAGACCCACGCGCTGCGGCACTTCTTCGCCTCCTCCATGCTCGCCAACGGCGTACCGATCACCGATGTCGCGGTCTGGCTGGGCCACAGCAGCCCCGACATCACCTTCGAGTACTACGGCCACCTCATGCCCGACGCGCCCGACCGCGGCAGGACCGCCATCGACAGCGTCATGACCGGCCAGTCCGGCAAGAAGGTCATCACCACCCGGACCCACCCAACGACCATCACACCGGACCCCGACGCCACGGGGGACGGCGACGGGTCAGAGACAGCAGCATAAAGAAGCAGGACCTGCCAATCCACAAACGTGGGGCAGGTCCGCACACCGACCGTAACACCAAGCAGACCCAGCCCTGCGACGCCCGGCAGCACCAGCGCGACTTCAAGGAGTCGTCAGACCACCTTCGATGGGCGCAAGCTAACAGGCAGGTTCGCAGCGACGAGTTCGTCTAGGTGCTGCAGGAACGGCGGCAGGAGCTGCGGCATCAAGTCAAACCTGCTATCGGGCAGCATGACCCGCAAGCGGCTCATTCCGGTGGCCATGTTCAGCAACATCATCGCGGTGGCCGCTCGGGCCTTCGTGGTCGGTTCCGGCTCGATCAGGGCAAGGCGCAGCAGCATCCGGTTGAGGCCGAACGTGATGCCAATGAACCAGCCGTGAAGACCTGGGTACGCCGGCAAGGGTTGCTTGGCGGCCAGCCCGTCGAGCTCAGCCTCGACGGCGTCACACAACGACACCGCCCACCGCTGCATCTCGTCAACGGCCTGCCAGGCGGCTCGCAACTGTGCGAGTGACGCCTCAGCGATGACCCGCTTCAACTCCTCGCGCGCGTCGCCAGCCGGCAGGAGGGTCAGGCCATGCCCATCATTGATGTCTGCCAGCCGAGGGGCGTCGTCGGGGTACTCGAGCATGGATGCAATTGGGACGGCCGCGCCGGGCGGGGCCATTGCCCGCGAAATCGCGGCGAGATCCCCTTCGGCCAACTCGCTGGTGCCTCCTAAGACAGCAGCGACGGCCGTGGTGAGAAGGTCTCGACTGGTGTAGGGCTCCGTGTCGTAGGTGCCCTTGTCGAAGGGAGCCAGTTCGGGCAGCGCAAAGGGGATGCCCGCACCGGCGATGCGAGCGTCAATGTCGCGAATCCGGCGCGGCAGCAGCACGCTCCTTCCGCCATGCTCGGCGGCGTACTCCTGTGCAACCTCGGCGATCCAGTCGCTGCGACCGACCATCGCTCCTGTGTCTGGCTCTGGCGGGACATCCAGACGAAAGTCGGTGGACGCCGCAACCAAGGCCGCACGGACGGTTGGCTCAGGGACCGGCAGGCCGGCTGCGAACGCTTCCAGCGCGAGGTCGTCGGGACGGCGGCCCGGGCGGGCGTGAGCAGTCAGCCAGATCGCCAGCTCGACGGCCCCGGGCGGGACGGTGGAGACGCTTCCGCGACCCTGGCCAGCGCCGTGCTGCACGTTACGCGGCAGCAGACCCCCCGCACGCCACCGTTCGAGCTGAGTGGGAGTAGGTGCCGCTCCGCACTCGCCCGTGGCGGCGATCAAGGCGGCATCGGCGGCGCTGGCTTGTTTACGGGCCATGGCTTGTGACCGTACCGACCGGCGCGAGCTTTGGAGCCCCGCGAGTTTGTCGAGAACGGAGCTGTCGCGAACTGGTCTGCTGGTGGCACCTAAGGCGCTGAGCCTCACTGCAAACAAGGAGCGAACAGTTCATGACCTGCACACCCGGGTCACCGACACCTACTCAGAGTGGGCCGCAGCGATGGGCCATGATAGTAACGGCTGCAAGTGCCACGATTGCCGGAGTCGTGGCCGCGCACGACGCAGCGTGGGCGGTCGGCATTGCCACCGCTGCGAGCCTGTTTGCCTCGATCAACGAGATCCTGCGGCGGTGAGACGCTGGCACGCAGCGGTTACGGTTGTCGGCGGGCGTCGACGATGGCGATCTGGTCGACCCGGCGCCGGCGTACCGGGGCCAAAGCGAGTAGAAGTCAAGTGTCTCTCTGACCCTACGCGCGGCGGAGTGCGACACCCCCTCCGAACAGCGGGCCGATCTGGCGCATAGTCAGGTTCGTGTGCCAGTGAGCGGCGACCACCAGCACCCGATCGGCGACGTCGAGAGACTACTGCCGTACCGGCCGGCCATCATCGACTGCGTCCCCGTCACGTTCAATGACCAGCCGGACCAGCGTGCGGGACTGAGTGGGCTGCAGCCCGGTGAACGGAAAGCCCACGCCGGGCGGGCCGTCGTGATCACCCAGAAGCCGATACGATCCATCATGGACCAGCTACCGCGTTACGAGACGTCCATCAGGCTAGGAATTTCGATCGCGCAGAGGAGCCCGCGTGACCAATCTCATACCCGGTGTCGGCGCAGGCTCGTTGCTGAACTCGCAGTTGTTAGCTGATGATCGATCTACTCGGATTGGCGCGGTCTACCGGATCGGCTACACCGAGGCGATCGTGCTCACGCATGACAGTTGGAAGTTCGATGCGGGCGGTATTCCCCAGCACTCGTTCCTGCTCGCCACGGCCCAGGACATCAACACCCCGCAGGTCGATGACGACGAAGTCCTGCTGCTGCGTGTCGAGGGGACGTCGCCGTTGTCGATGGAGAGTGACCTTCACGCCGTGCGCGAGGAGTCTCTCCGCGCCGCCCTCTCAAACAGCCAGAACCCATCGCCGTCCGTTGTGCTAGACGTGGAGATGGACCCGTTCACGAAGAACCGCGTCTCCTTCACCGGGCTACGCTGCAGAATCCTCGGCACCTTCTACGAGGATGACGTCGAAGGCCAGAAGGTGCTCGAGTTCGGCGCCGATGTCGACAACTTCTACGCCACATCCACCTACCGGGTACTGAAGCCGGTCGGCGAGGGCCTCTCGGCGATCGCGTCGTACCTGAAACCGACGGATCGCCCCGTGGAACGCGTCCGCATCGGCGCTGTTCGGTACTCGGCGACTCGTCGCCGGGCGAAGGCATCGAAGCAGGCCACGGCCGCTGTCGAGGTCAACATCCGTGATTTCATCGGTCACAAGACCGCCCTCTTGGGCATGACCCGGATGGGCAAGTCAAACACCGCGAAGATCATCATTGCTCGTACGTTCGCCATCTCGGAGCGTCAGCGCTCAGTGGGCAAGCCTCCCGTGGGACAGTTGATCTTCGACCCGCAGGGTGAGTACGCGAACCCGAACACCCAGGACGGCACCGAGATCGCCGCGATCGGCGCGAACCATGTCCGAATCTTTAAGTTCGGAGCGGACGGGTCGCAGCCGCACGTCAAGCCCCTCTCAATCAACTTTTTCTCCGAGAACCAGATCGACGCGGTTCAGAGCCTCATCTCCGGCGAGCTCAGCACCGACGACGCGGGCTATGTGAAGGACTTCGCGGGAGCGTCCTACGCGGACGTTCGTAACGATCGGTCCGCTACCACGCATGCGCAGCGTGCGAGACTCGTCCTCTACGGAGCGCTCATGCGCGCAGGCTTCGAAGTGCCGCCTGAGTTTCGAGCTCGCATCAACATGAAGGCCGAGTTTCAGCAGGCCATTACGGACAAGCTTCGCCGTAATCCGTTCACCCAGGCAGGATCGACGGCCAACATGGTGACCGTGGGTGCCTCGGACGTGGAAGCCGTCGTGGATGCAATCGTGGCGCTTCGCGAGGCGGGTGACGCCAACGCCGTGGACTTCACGAAGAACGTCCGGTGGACAAGCGTGGAGCCGATCTTCACGACGAAGAGCCAAAACCGCAACGTCCGCGGCTGGAAGAACCTCAACCCGCTTCGCCCATTCCACAGCCCTCTGACGCTGAATGACCCCGCAATCGAGATCTATGACGAACTCGTTCGAGGACGCATCGTCATCGTCGACCTTCACGTCGGAGCGAGCGCGATCACCAAGGCGCTGAGCGAATCGATCACCGCCCGGCTGCTTGAGCGCCAGACCTCCGTCTTCACGGCCGGGCAGGAGCCTCCGCCCATTCAGGTGATGCTCGAAGAGGCCCACAACCTTTTCTCGTCGGACCGCTATAAGGATGATCGAGACATCTGGGTCAAGCTCGCCAAGGAGGCGAGCAAGTTGAACCTCGGTATGACGTACGCGACCCAAGAGGTTTCGGGCGTCGCGCACCAGGTGAAGGCCAACACCGCCAACTGGGTGGTCGCGCACCTGAACAACACAAAAGAAGTTCGTGAGCTCGCCCAGTTTTACGACTTCGGCTCGTTCTCCGACGCCATCATCGCCTCCGAGGACCGCGGCTACGTAAGGCTCAAGACCCTGTCGTCGCCGTACATCGTTCCGGTGCAAATCGATCGCTACGACCTGGAACTCGTCAACGAAGCCCGCGCGGCCGCAGGTGATCCTCCGTTGACTCCGAACGATGAGGGGTCAGCTGCCTGATGTCATACGAGACCGTCGCAGGGACGCACGAACTCGCCTCACGCCTCGGGCACTCGACCGCTGCGGTCCGCGCCATCGCTGATCAACGCACGTTTCACGTCCCGGCCGAGGTGCTGCGCGATGTCGAGGAGATCCGCAAGCAAGTCCGGCACCGCAGCGACTTCAACTCCTCCGCACCGTCGCTGTCGTCTGCGCTCGCCGTTGACGGGTCGTACGTTGTCGAGCGGGTGCGGGACGGGCTGCCGTCGGTACTGTACGGGTTCGCGCAAGCTGCGGCTGCGTATCTCGACCTCAGCATCCTTGAGACGCAAAAGGCACAGCGGTTTGTCGACCCGTACGAGATCGCGAGAGCCGTTAACACGGCGCTCGTGACGCTCGACCTCCCGGTCGCCGGCGCCTACACCCGCGAGGGTGTAGACATCGCGACCTCGTGGCGAGAGGCGATCGACCAGCTCTTCCGTACGAAGAAGGTCGAAGTCAACCGTCTGAATCAGACCTTGCTGGAGCTGCTCTTCCTGTTACACGGCAAGCCGGGCGTGCCTGCGTCAACGGTGCCCGTGAACTGCCCGACCGAAAATTGCAGCAAGGACGTCCGCGTCCCGCCGGCCGGAGTCGCCTGCGACGCGTGCGGCAGTTGGCTATTGCCCACCGATGTCCTACGCATCCACGAGGAAGTGGGCGAGGAGGGAAGCAACCAGTCCGCCCTCGGCCGGCTCATGTCGGTTGTCGAACTCCTTGTGCTCGTCGGGCTGGCCACCCTTCTGTGGGAGCAGTCCCGTCAGGACCTACTGCCTAGCACGCTCTTTATCGTCGATGGGCCGCTTGCTGTGTACGGTCCTCCAGCCAAGCTGCGTGGCCGCGCCCTCGACTTTTTCCAAGCGATGGCTGCAACCACACCGGGCGTGGGTCCATTCGTCTGTGGTATCGAAAAGACCGGTGCCATGGTCGACTATGCGCGTCAGTTGGCTCGCCATGAGGTATTGACCCCTGGCGACCTGCTTGTTTGCGACGAGCAGATCATCGCTCGCGTCACCAACGCGACCAATGCTCGTGCATACGGCAAGGAGACCTACTGGGGACGCAAATTCGTCTATCGGGCGCTCGACGGGCGGGTAGTGGTTCCGACGGTCATGCCACCGTCCGGTGCGCCCTACGACGTGAACGGGGGACAGCCAGACCCAAAGGACTACCCGACGCTCCCAGCAATCCTCGACGTTATCGATCGGACAGGCTCCTCCATGTACATCGACGGGGTCATCCCGGTGGCGGCCGCACATGGGAAGGCAGCGTTTCCCATCGGCGTCGGCACCGACGTACTGCGCCTGGTGGCCACCAAACGGCTTGGTCTCGACGGAACGGCCCACAGCACCAACCTGATACCATGATCACCGTGATAGCTGCCGTACGCGATCAAGGTTCGGCGCGTGCGGAAATTCTGGTTCCGGTTGGAACGACACCACGCAAGATCGACCATGCTCCGGCCGAGGTCACGCACTCTCTAGCCGCGGGCCGGTACCAAAGTCCGCTGCGCTACCCGGGCGCCAAAAGTGGACTATCGAACGTGATCGGCGAACTCATCGCAGCCGCTCAGCGGTCCGCTCAAGTCAGGCGAGTCGACCTCCTGGTAGAGCCCTTCGCTGGCGGTGCGTCGACCACTCTCAGACTGGTCGGCGCAGGCATCGTCGAGCGGGCGCTACTTGCGGACGCAGATCCGATGGTGGCGGCCTTCTGGCAGGTGGCTGCCTCACGCACGCAGGAGCTTGTCGAGCGCATCACTGACGAGCACACGACTCACGTCGCCGCTGGCGGGGCGACAGCACTGGCACGCTGGGACTATTGGCGCGCCTGGTCAGCGGCTCCTGGCACCAGTCGTTCAACTGAGGACCTCGAACTCGCCACGAAGTGCATGTTCCTAAACCGAACCACCTTCTCAGGGATCCTCCACGGTCAGGCCGGCCCTATCGGCGGTCGCGCACAGACCTCGGAGTACGGCATTGGTTGCCGATTCAACCTCAAGAGCTTAGTCGAGCGGCTCGAATACATCGGTCACCTCTACGACACGAGAAGGATCGCGGACGTCTGGCGATCGGACTGGAAGACCACGCTCCACGGCGTCGCCTCGCACTATAAGACGCTGCTCCCCGACCGCGTTGTCGCATACCTCGACCCGCCTTACCTTTCGAAATCGGGCAAGCTTTACCGGGGGTCGGTTGATGGTCAGGCAGCGCAGGCGGGCAAAGATCTCGATTGGATGGGCACGCTCCAACATCATCACCTGGCGGAGTACCTCCGGCAAGAGATGCAGTACCGCTGGATTCTGTCGTACGACTACGACGAGCGACTGCTCACGGAGAACGCGTTGTATGCAGCGAAGGCGATGCACCCATCGAGGGCCAGTCGCGACCTGAACGGTGTCAAGTCCTGGCGGATCAGCAAACGCATCGTGACACTGAACTACACCGCCTCCTCGCGGACCGGACGCGGCCCGGCACAGGAACTCCTCCTCACCACGCTGCCACCGGCAACAGTGCCAACTAACGAGAGGCTGCTAGCCGCATCGCCCGACTGATCGCGGGCGGGTCTACGCGCGACTGATCATCGCGCTGGCCAGAATCCGCATGTCAGCCATGGCCTGACGCCTTTGGGCCACGTGGGCAGCACTCGCGGCAGCAGGATCCGACCTCAGTAGGTCCGCTGGGATCCTGACGTACGAATCCGCAAGGTAGGTCTAACACAACAGCCGTCGATGGAAATTGACGGCGAAATTCGAGCCTGAAGCTCGACAGACCATCGTGTCGCATAACCTCGCTTAAGCGGCGCGTCGCTCCATCGAAATACGCGCGGAACGCTGCAAGGGTTAGCGGAATGCGGCACGCTCATGGCACCCTGCGCGCGGCGGTTGAGGCGGTGAGGTAGCCATCCTCACTATCAACGAAGTCGCTCGAATCAGGCAGCGGTAGTCGTCGAAGTTTATAACCGGCTCGGCGGCGGGCAGCCGGGCCTCCAATATCAGGTCGCTGGGCGTCCTCTCGGCGTCTAGCAGGCCTTCTGCTCAACGTCGGCAACCGGTTGCAGCTTGATCGTCGATGCCCGACTTGCCCTCATGCGGCAGACCGGGCTGCGGTTGCTGGCCCTCGATCCTGGCCGGCCGCGGCTGGCTCCGCAAGGCCCACCGTCGCAGCCGCGTCTGCGCGTCGTAAGGAGCGTGGGGTGGGCCTGTGCGGGGCTGCGCCGATCGGCCGGCCGGGCGGATCGGGCCAGCACCGCCCACCCGGTCGTTCCCGCGCCGGGTAGGGCGTCCTTGTGGTCTTGGAAAGGACGTTCTTTGTTATGACGACCACTCTGTTGTCCCGACCCGTACCGGACGAGCTCAGCGTCGCCGAGGTCACCGCCCTCGCGGACCCTGCGAGCCTGCTGGTCCGGGCCCAGTACCTTGACCCCCGTGAGCTGGTCGATAACCCACGCAACCTGCGTACGGACGTCGGGGACCTGAGCGATCTGGCCGCCTCGATGGCGGTCGTGGGAGTTCTCTGCCCGTTGATCGTCATTCCGGTGCCGGAGCAGCCGGATGCGTATCAGTTGATCATCGGGCATCGCCGGAAGTACGCGGCGATCGAGCTCGGCATGGAGCAGGTGCCGGTGTGGGTCGCCTCCGACGAAGGTGCTGCGGCGCAGATCGTCGCGCAGCTTGCCGAGAACGGCCACCGGGTGGGACTGACTCCTACGGAGGAGGCTGAGGCGTTTCACCAGCTGACGTTGCTGGACTGGTCGCCCGAGCAGATCGCCACCGTGCGGGCGATCCCAATGGCCAAGGTGAAGCAGACCTTGAAGCTGCGGGAGTTGCCGCAGGCGGCGCGCGGCGCGGCCGACGCCGGCACCCTGACGCTGGAGGATGCCTCTGCGCTCACCGAGTTCACCGAGGACCCGGCAGCCCTGGATCGAATCCTGAAGGGCACCGGGTCGAGTTGGGGATTCCGGCACGCCATCGCCGCCGAGCGGTCGAAGCGGACCTTCGCGGCGGCGAAGGAGCGGGCGAAGGCGGAGTTGGTGCTCGCCGGGGTGAAGGTGACGTCCAAGCCGAAGGGCTACCCCTACAGCGGTACGGCCGTGGCCGCCACGCAACTCGCCGACGCCAACGGCAACCCGCTCGACCCAGAGATGTTTCCCACGTTGGCGGGGATCGCAGCGTTCGTTGAGAAGATCGGCGACCATGCCCAAACGACTTTCTACTGCGCGGAGCCGGACCGGCATGGCTACCAGCGCCTGAGCTACGGCAGCCGTCGGGGGGTCACGGAAGAGGAGCGCGCCCGCCGGGAGGCAGCCGAGCAGGCCCGCGCCGAGTACCTCGCTGGTCTGACAGTCGCGGCAGAGGTACGGCGGGAGTTCTACCGCACCGCATACGGGTCCACGCGGGCAGTGAAGCGGCTCTTCCTGGAGGCACTTCGGGCCACCATCGTGGACGGGCTGCGGTTCCACGACGTCGACGGCCTGTACGCAACTCTTGGTGGCGTAGACGGCGCCGCAGCCGCGATGGCTCGCGAGGACAAGCTGCGCCGCTGCCTGGTGGCGCAGTGGATCTGCGTCCAGGAACGCAACCTCGGCTACGCGGCCCGCGACGAGACGTGGGCATTGGATGACGAGGCGGCAGTGGCGTGGCTCGACCAGCTCATCGCCGACGGCTACACCCTCTCCGAGGCGGAGACGACGCTGCGGGATTCGCTCGGCCGTGACCCGCAGGACGAGCTGCCCAACGACGAAGACACCGACGAGTCCACGACCGCAGACGCCGAGGATCCCGACTTCGCCGATGTCGATGCGGAGACCGAGCAGGCCGACGGCGTCGCTGCGGACGACGACGTGCTCGCCGCACCGCACACCGCGCAGGAGCCCGAGCCCGAGGCGACGGAGCCGGAGGCAGCGGGCCCCGAGGCCGATGACCTCTCGGACGCCGATGAACTGGCCGACGTCGAGAGGCAGACCCTGACGACGAGCCTGTGAGCAACGAGTCCTGATCTGAAGATCCGCTATCGGCGGGGGTCCACGCACTGCGCGTAGGCCCCCGCCGACTCGCGTGCCGACCCGACTCCGCAGCGGAAAGAGGTCACTCACCGCGCCAGCTCTCGACATTCCCGATTGGAGCCCCGTGTCCACTGACGCCGACTTGGTGTCCGAGGTCGATGACCCTGAGCGCCGTCTGGCGCTGATCCGCCAGCGGGAGATCCTGCTGGCGTTCGAGGAGTACGGGCCCGGCTATCACCGGGTCACCGGCGACGGCTGCCGGTACGTCGCCGAGATCGTCAACGCCACCCCCGCCGAGTGGGAGTGGATCTACGCCCATGCCCGGACCCATCCCGAGGTGCTGATCCAGGCTGGGCCGGCCCGCAACCCCTTGCAGTGGCGACAGCTGCGCCGCGAGCAGGGCGAAGCGGCGTTCCGCGCCGCCGACGCCGCGTTCACCGCCGGCGACACCGCCGCCGCCCTTGACCTCCTCGACGAGGCCCACGCGCTCGGCACCCTCGGCCCCGAGCAGTGGGAGCGACTACGCCTGGCCGTCATAACCGCCGCCGACGCCGGCCGCTGACCCCCTCAACGAACTCCCCATCTCCAGACTCTTCTCGAAGGGATCCATCCCTCATGTCTTCGATGATCACTGTTCCGGCGCACCGTAACGTCGAACTCGACGAGCTGCGCCGAATGCTCACCGACCAGTCCACCCGCGCCCTGGACGTCAAGGCCGGCGCCGGACGGATGCGCGCCGTCGCCGGCAACCTCGTCCTGGACGGCACCGAGCCGCAACTCGGCCCGGAGGGGGTGACGATGACCTCCGGCACGTACACAGTCAACGACGTCGCCACCGCCGGCCTCGCCGACAAGCTCGGCATCCCCGTCGCGTACCTACGGCGCCTCGCCGCCGAACACCCCGACCTGTTCGACCACAACGTCAACGGCTGGCTTGCCCGCGACCCCCGCAGCTTCCTCATCCGCTGCCTGCGCAATGACACCGGCGGTGGCATTGTGCGGGCGGTTCTGTCCGACCGGTACCACCGCATCGACAACCTCGATGTCCTTTTCGCCGCTCTCGACGGGATCCGGCGCGCGAACGTGCGGGTCCAGTTCGCCGGCTGCGACTTGACCGACCGGCGGATGTACCTGCGGGTCTACTCCCCTCAGGCGCAGGTCGCCGCGCCCCGCCTGCTGGCCCGCTACCGGTCCCCGTTCGACGGGCGGGCCGGCTCCGAACTGCCGATCGTCTCAGCCGGGTTCCTGATCTCGAACTCGGAGACCGGGGCGGGTGCGTTCAGCATCGCTCCGTGGGTGCGCTTCGAGGTGTGCCGCAACGGCATGGTCATCCGCCGCAACGCCCTGCGTCGTACCCACATCGGCTCCCGCATGACCGGCGGAGACGGGGTCGTCACCGCCTCCGAGGAGACCACCCGCCGCACCCTCGACCTGATCACCTCCCGCACCACCGACGCGGTCACCGCCTTCCTCGACGCCGACTACATCGCCGAGGTTCTGCGCGAACTCGACAACGCCGCCGGCACCCCCATCACCGACCCCAGCACCACCCTCAAGATCGTCGGGCAACGCTTGAAGTACTCCGAGGACCAGCAACGCGACATCCTCACCCACTTCATCGCTGGCGCCGACCCCACCGCCGGTGGGGTCATGCACGCCGTCACCTCCGTCGCCCAGACCCTTTCCGACGCTGACGCCGCCCACGGTCTCGAGGCCACGGCCATCCAGGCCCTGCACCTCGCCGCCACCACCGCCTGAAACCACCTCTCTCGCACATTCGCGCGCCCGGACCCATCCGCAGGTCCGGGCGCGCCGTGTATTCGCCCAGGAGCCATCCTCATGAACCACACATCTACTCGCCCCCGATCCGACGACGCCCGACAGCAGGACACGGAGCCGTTCGTGATCATGGATTGGATGCAGTTCCGTCTCGCCGTCGGCGCGGCCCTGGCGCACGGTCCTGCCCGCGTCGACCGAATCCTGTTCACCACGGACGGACCTGCGCTGCTCACCGTGGTCGGCGACGACGGGGCCGTATATCAGCTGACCTACGACAACGACCGGGCGCGTACGTGGGTCATCGCTGTCCAGGCACCCGGCGAGGTCCGGCGGCCGGTTCGCGGCGCGGCCTGCGATGAGGTCGGGTTCCGTCTCGCCGGCGGCCACCCGCACCTGGTCTACGAACTCCTCGCCCGCGCCCACCACCCGACGACCATCGTCCGCGGCACCCTGGCGGACTTCCCCGCGCAGGGGCCGCGGTGACTCCCCTCGACAGCTACCGCGATGCCGTTGGCGAGAGAGGGCGGGGCCGGTGAGCGTCGACCTGGAGGCCGTCGCGCACCTGGCGAGCCGCGACCGGCGACTGGCCCGCCAGGTCCTCTCCGCCCAGCAGGCCCAGGCCGCCGAGGAAGCGAGGATCGCCGCCGCTGACGCCGCGATGCAGCGTCAACTCCAGGCAGCAGAGCGGCAGCAGCACCTCGCCGCCCAGACCCGCGCCACCCAGCGCCGCGAGTCCGAGGAGAGAGCCGCCGATCAGCGGGCCCGCCGCGAGGCCCGCGCCCGCGCCGCCCGGCAGCGGGCAGCGCGTTGGCGGCACCGAGCCGCTTCGCTCGTCGGGTACGTGCGGGGGCACGCCGATGACGTCTACGCCGCCACCATGTACCTGCTGGCCGTCGGTGGCGCCGTCTACGGACAGATCACCGCAGCCCAAGCCCGCGGCTGGCCGATGCTCGTTGGGATCGTCGTCGCCGTCGCGATCGAGGGTCTGGCACTGGTTATGGCGCTGACCGCGCAGAAGATGCGCCTCGCTGGGGAAGCCGCCCGCACCCCACGCGCCCTGACCTGGCTCTGCGCCGCTACCGCCGCCGGCATCAACTACCTCGGCCACCAACATGCCAGCCGCGTCGGCGCCGGGCTCCTTGCCGTCCTGTCCCTCGCTGGGATCGTGGTCTGGGAGATCCGCAGCGGTGCCCGACACCGCGTCGAACTGCGCCGCCGCAGGCTCCTACCCGATCCGCCGGCCGCGTTCGGCTGGCGCCGCTGGCTCCGATACCTGCCCAGTACCGCCGCAGCCTGGTCCGTCGATGTCCGCGACCGTGTCAGCCCTCGCGCCGCTTACCTGCTGCGGAGGGCCGCAGCCGAACGACAGGCCCGGCGGACCGCCGCGAGGCGCAACCAGGTCCGCCGGCTGGCACGCCGCACGGTCCGCGCCGCCGCACGGCGGGGCGACACCGGCGCCGTCCTCGCGCAACTGACTTGGCTCGCCGAACACGGGACCAGCCGCCCGGTCCCCGCCCTGCCCCACCCGAAGGTCCACCACGAGACGGGACAGGTCCCGGACCAGTCCTCATCACCACAGGACCGCGCCTGCACCGAGCCGGACCCCACGTTCGATTCAGGGCAAGCATTCCCGGCGCAGGTCCGCGCCCGACCAGCGCCGGACGCTGCGCTATCCGCAGGGTCGGACCCGACAGCGCGGACGGCCCCGGCGCAGGACCGGACCGCGGTCGACAGGGACAGCAGTGAACAGGACCAAGGCCACGATCTCCCGGACCAGGTCAACGCCGAGTGGTCCTCGCAGCGGACGTCGATTCCGCCCTCCGGCTCAGGGGGCACTCCTGGGTCGTCGGCCGTCGAGACGAACGACCGGGTCGAGGTCCGGAGCGTCGGCGACAGCGGACCGGGACCGCGAGAGACTCCCTCGACGGTTTCCGGCCCGCAGCCCACGGAATCAGCCGGGCGCTCGACACGCCGGGACGGTGCCGGCCAGCTGCAGCCACGGTCGGTCCCCGACGTTACGGACCTGATGGACCCCGGACGTCGAGTCGCGGACCGCCTAAGCGCTCAAGGCGTGACGCTGTCCCGGTCGGTCCTGATCAAAGGGCTGCGCACCGATGGGGTCCGCGTTTCCACCGACCGTGCCACGGCTCTCCTCGCCGCGCTCCGGGCTGACGAACCGGCTGAAGAGGCGGCAGTCATCCCGTCACCGCAGGACTAGGCAAGCCTCAGCGCACCGCAGCACGGCACTGTGTCCGTACTACCGGCGCAGCAGTGAGCCGTTCTGAAGTGCCGTTTTGCCGCCGGCGGCGAGGGTCGTCAGGATGACGGCTGCGGCGAGGAGCCCTAACGTCCTCTTGCTGTCCCATCGGTCCAGATACGTCTTGTTCCTAGCGTCGGCCTCGGCTTGCCGATCACCGATCAGGATGAGCCGGTCGGCCAAGGCAACGCGCCCGTCCGTGTCGAGGTCGTCGCGGTCGAGTTGAGCGCTGATCGTCGCCCTGATCTCGTCCCATGTCTGCTGAACGCGGGCCTGGCTTCCCTCGTTGGCTGCGAGGGTCGCGTCGTGCACCTTGGTCATACCGGCCACGACTTCAGCGGCGAATCGCATGACTTCGGGAAGCTGCTCGATCAGTTTGATCCGCGTTTCCTTGTCCATGTCCGGCATCATCGCGACGAACTGGCGGAACTTCTCCTTGGAAAGTCCGCGCCAGTCGGTAATGCCCAGCAGTCGCTTGACCTCGTCCTCGCCGCCAACGTCCATAGAACGCCTCGCCCGTCCAGTAGGGATCTCTGCGGCAGGCAGCTTATCCGGGGCATGCTCGTCACGCCCCCGCGGCAGAATTCAGCCGAAGAATCCCCCCCCGTCTCAAGTGGCGGCGTCGGCTGACCGTGCTGGTGCATGCTGTGCCCCTCGGCGCGGAACTCGCCGGATCAGAACGTCGTTGCGGGTTCGCGGGGCGGCTGCTGGCGCAGCATTGTCCGTCGCCCGGTTCGCGACCGTACGCCAGACCTATGGGCCGGGGTGCGTTCCAAGATCACGACATCGCCAGACCCCGCCTCAAACACTGGGTGCACCAGCAGATCCTGATCCCGCATCACACATCAGATTCACGGCGATACCAGCGAAGAGCTGGCTGCGGCGGACCCGATCGCGGAAGCGCTGCAGCAGTGGTCACTGCTACCGCTGCTCCCGACGCCGCCAGCATGCGCCTGCGCAGGCGAGCTTCCCTGCGTCTCCCGGACATCTACGTCACGGCTGACGACGAGGGCGACTGGCTGACCTGCCCGACCTGCGACCAGAAGCCGTGATGGTCACGCCCGGGATGGGCGCGGGGGCACTGCTCGGTGACCACGTCGCGCACATCTGCCGCCCTGACCTGCCCTGATAGCTGTGCCACCGGCCGGATCAGCCCCAAGCCGGCAGCGGCTCCACATGGCTGTCGACCCACGCCGATCCGTCAAGGTCGTCACCCCCGCCGGCCCGCGCCCGATGACGACGAGCCGGTCCACCCCGACCGGAGGATCCCTCAACCGATGTCTCACTCCATCCCTTCCCATGACGATCCATCCCCGGCGTACAGGCCGAATGCCGCCATTGGTACATCGATCGGCCTACGGCGGGAGATGGCGTGCCGCGTCTGCCGCCGGATCCTGAACACCTACTTCGACGCGACCGGCCGGCTCCGGCACCTACACCCCGCCGCCCGCACCTCCTACGACCACGATCCGGACCCTGTGCCGAGCGCAGAGGTGGCCGGGGTAGCGCGGTCCTGCGATTTCTGCAGCGACCGATATCCCGTCTTCCGACTCGACAGCGGCCCCGTACAGGCCCTCGCTCTCGGCAAGGACGACAGCAGCGTCCACGACTTCGGCACCACCTGGTCGGCGTGTATCACCTGCACTTTGCTCGCCCAGGCCAGCAAGGAATGGGCCGAGTTGCATTGGATGCAACCATTCGACCTTTCGGTCTCAGCACGGTGGCGGGAGCATTCTGGCAGGTTGCGTGCTCGTCAAGGGTATGCCGCGCGGGCTGCGTAACCGGCGCATCGATGTTGCGTTGAGTGCAACGTGGAGCGAGCAGTGGATCTGGCTGGAGCGGTGCACCTGACGTTGGCATCAGGGGTGGCGTATCTCGATCCGGCCACCGCGGTCTTCGACGCGATGTTGGAGGGCTGGCAGCGTCAGCAGCGCACGCGGTTTTTGAAGGCGTCGACGATCGCGGGCCGGGTGTTGACGGTGCGTCGGTTTCACCGTTACACCAACCAGTATCCGTGGGAGTGGGAGCCGGCCGAGGTCGAGGCGTTCTTCGATTACCTGCGTTCGGCCGGTCCGCGGCCCATCACCGTGTCGACGGCTAGGAGCTACCAGACCACGCTGCGGATGTTCTGCGACTTCGTCACCGACACTCGCTACGGCTGGGCGGGCGAGTGCTTGCGGCGATTCGGCCGCGCGCCGGCGCAGATCCTGCACGAGTGGAACTCGATCGTGCACGTGACGGAGTCTGATGGTCAGCCGGGTCGGCGGCCCCTCACCTACGACGAGGTGCAGACGCTGTTCGACGCAGCCGACGGCCGTGTCGAACAGATTCGTACGCATCAGCGCAAGGGCGTCCTGGCGGCGTTGCGCGACGCGGCGGTGCTCAAGACGGTTTACGCCTTCGGCCTGCGCCGGGCTGAGGCGTGCGGGCTGGACGAGTCGGACTTCCGCCACAACCCGAAGGCCAAGAGGATGGGGCAGTTCGGTGCGGTGTTCGTGCGGTGGGGCAAGTCGTCGCGGGGTAGTCCACCCAAGCGGCGCACCGTACTCACCGTCCCGGAGATGGACTGGATCGTGCCGGTGCTGGACCAGTATCTCAGCGATGTCCGGCCGCGGATCGTCGGCGAGGCTCATCCAGCGCTGTGGGTAACCGAGCGAGGCGGCCGGATGTCGTTGCGCCGATTGAACTTCGCCTTCGCCGAGGTGCGCGACCTTGCCTGCTTGCCGTCGGAGCTGGACCTGCACTGCCTCAGGCACAGCTACGTCACGCACTTGATCGAGTTCGGCTATCCGGAGAAGTTCGTGCAGGACCAGGCCGGGCACGCCTACGCCTCGACCACCGCCATCTACAGCGGCGTCTCCGACGAGTACCGGACCCGCTTGATCAACCGCAAGTTGGAGCAGCACAAGGATGATCTCTGGGGCGGGAAGCTCACGTGAAGACGATGGGGATCCGTTGGCAGCTGCGGCTGCGCATGGCCGAACGGGGCTTGTTCGCGACTACCGAGTTGGTGCCACTGCTGGCCGAGCGAGGCGTCCATCTGTCACGTGAGCAGGTGTTCCGGCTGGTGACCCAGCCGCCACAACGGTTGAGCATGGAGACGCTCGCCGCGTTGTGCGACATCCTGGGCTGCCAGCCCAACGACCTCATCGAGGTCGAGGCGACCGAGGAACGCACCCGCAAGACAGCGACGGCCGGCGGGCCGGCGCCCACCGCGCGGCGCAGCACCATCCGCCGCCCAGAGCCGGCGCCATGACCCGCGTCCGCCAACGCCGCGAGCCCGACCCTTTCCTCGCCGACCGGGTCGTCGCCCGGCTGACCGCCCTGGTCCCCGGGCTGACCGCGAGCACGGCTCGCGCGGCAATGGAGGCCGCGAGAGTCACGGCCCCGGTGTCGCTCTGGGCCCTGGAGGATCACCTCAGCGCGCACGGGATCACTCCTGCCAGCAACGGGCCGCTGCAGCTGCTGAAGCTGTTCGCGATCCTCGACGTCGAGGGCTACGACGCTCCGCCGACCGTCTGCGCCGCGTGCGGCCGGCGAACGCGCGTGTTGTCGCATCGGCAGGACGACGGACGGATCTGCACTTCGTGCGCGCACCGGCGTTACGTTCGCCGGTGCGAGATCTGCAAGGAGATCAAGCGGATCACACACGCCGGCACGCAGACCGGGATCTGCGGCAATTGCCGGCGTCGCAATCCTGACCCGGAACGCGTCGGCCCGTGCACGCAGTGCGGCCGGGTCCAGCGTCTGATCCTATGCAAAGACGACGGTTCGCTGCGCTGTCAACGCTGCCAGGCTCAGGGTAGGCCTTTGCGCGCCTGCGCCGACTGCGGCGCGCTCGCACGGACCCAGAAGATCACCGATGCCGGACCGGTATGTCCAGCCTGCTACCGCGAAAGGCATCGACCACGACGTGTCTGCGGCCGATGCGGGCGCTCACGCCTCATCGACCGGCGCGCGACCACGGACCAGCCAGATCTGTGCAACGGCTGCTACCGCGGCGCGGAAGGCACCTGCAGCAGATGCGGACGATTCCGCCCCGGCCGCAAGACGCCTCATAGCGGGTTCCGTTGCGAGGGCTGCCTTCCACGTCCACAGCGTCAGTGCGCCGGCTGCCAGCAGCGCCGCACCGTTCAAGCCGTCTGGCCGATCGGCCCGGTCTGCTCGTCCTGCTACAACACCATCCGCAAACACCCAGCGCGCTGCCCGAACTGCGCCGAGACCCGCGTGCTGACCGGCACCGACGCCGGCGGCGCTCGGATCTGCGGCCCGTGCGCCGGAGCACGCGACTACACCTGCACCGGATGCGGACGAGCCGGCCACACCTTCGCCGATCAGCGCTGCGCCTGGTGCGTGCTCGACGAACGAGTCAGCGACCTCCTCACCGATGATCACGGCACGATCGCGGCCCAGTTGCGACCGGTGCGCGCCGCACTCACCAACACCGACCGCCCCGAATCCGTCCTCACCTGGATCCGACGGCCCCGCACCTGCTCGCTCTTCGCCTTCCTCGCCGCCCACCCCGACGACCTCAGCCACGAACTCCTCGACGAGCTCCCCGGCGTCCAGCACCTGCACTACCTCCGCAAACTGCTCGTCCTCGCCGACGTGCTCCCGACCCGCGACGAGCATCTCGAGCGCACCCGGACCTGGCTCAAGCAGACCCTCACCGAGCTACCCCCCGAGCACCGTCAGCTCGTTCAGCCGTTCGGCCTCTGGCACGTGCTGCACCGCGCCCGGCGCCGCTCACACCAATTCGGCTCGCGCACCGCCCAAGCCGCAGCCAAAGACCGCCGCTACATCCACATCGCCGCCGCGTTCCTCGCCTGGCTCGACACGCACAGCCTCACCCTGGCAACGATCAACCAGCAGCACATCGACCGATGGATCGATACCGGACCAGCTGCCCGGCACCTGCGACCATTCATCAAATGGACCAACCAACGTCGCCTGACCACCGCGCTCGACGTTCCGAACCGGCCCTCCAGCCTGCCCAGCCGCTTCCTCACCGACGAGCAGCGCTGGACGCAGCTGCGCCGATGCCTCGACGACACCACGATGCCCACCAAAGCCCGCGTCGCCGGCGCCCTGGTCCTACTCTTCGGCATCACACTCACACGCGTGCTCAACCTGACCACGACCGACATCACCTTCGGCAAGGACGCTCCAACCGCCATCACGTTCGGCAAGCAACCAATCCCGCTGCCACCGAAGGTCGCGGCGATCGTCGCCAAGCTCATCAACGACCGCAGCCGGCCAGCCTCGATCCCAGCCCTCCCCAACCACGAGCCGCACCTGCTCTTCCCCGGCCGGCCAGCCACCACACCGATCACCCTGCAAGCACTCAGCCGAACTCTCACCCGCAACGGGATCACAGCCCACCTCGGCCGCAACGCCGCCATGCTCGACCTCGCCGCTGACATCCCCGCCGCCGTGCTCGCCGACCTCCTCGGTATGAGCGCCGGCACCACCGAAAAGTGGAACCGCCTCACCAGCCGCGACTGGACCCACTACCTCGAAGCCCGAACCGACACGACATAGCCCTACTGGCCGGCGTACGGCTCCGGTGCAGATCCGCTCGAACGACCGGTCGTGGTCGCCCCCGGACGGGACAGCAGCACGTCGAGGTCGTGGCGCGCGGCCGCCTCGACGACGCTGGCGACGAAGCCCAGCTGCATGTCGGTCAACCGCTGGCTGGCCGGGGGGATCACCAGCCCGAGGGTGCGGGTGCGTCCCTCCTTGAGCGCGCGGGCGCTGGCGTTCGGTCGGTAGTCCAGCTCGTCGATGACCGCCTGGATCCGCTGCCGGGTCCCCTCCGAGACGTCCGTTTCCCGCTCAGGACGTAGGAGACGGTGCTGCGGGACACCCCCGCCCGGCGGGCGATCTCCCCGATGTTCATGCCGCGCCCTCGAATCGATTCTTGCCCCGAAACGGGCACGCACCCTCTTCCCTGCCGAGCATATCCGTCCGGAAACCCAAGCCCCGAGTCAGCAAGTTCCCCGGCCAGCGGGGCGTCGACCGGGTCG
Organism: Micromonospora sp. NPDC049359; assembly: GCF_044466585.1. NCBI lineage: Bacteria > Bacillati > Actinomycetota > Actinomycetes > Micromonosporales > Micromonosporaceae > Micromonospora > Micromonospora sp. NPDC049359. The sequence continues at coordinate 871,071 of NZ_JBITMW010000001.1, forward strand.
GATGCGACGGCCCGCGAACGGTGGCGCGACGAATGGACGGGCATTAATGTCAACAGGTATGACGTGTGACGTCGGTCTGGGTCGGTAGCGCGGCTCGAACCACCGCCGCCCACGGCACCAACCGTATCGAACTGGATCGGTCCGGCAACACAGGCTCAACCCGCCACCACCACGCTCCACCACACCGCCGAGAGGATCCGATGAATGTGAAGAGACGACTGAGTCGTCTGCTCGCCGCGACGGGAACCCTGCTGGTCCTCGCCGTCGGCGCCAGCATCTACGTGGTCTCGGACGCGCCGGGTGTCGCCCGCGCCGCCGGCACGGGACCGTGCGACATCTACGCATCGGGTGGCACCCCCTGCGTCGCCGCGCACAGCACCACCCGGGCGCTGTACGGCGCGTACAACGGCCCGCTCTACCAGGTCCAACGCTCGTCGGACAACGCCACCCAGGACATCGGTGTGCTGGGCGCGGGCGGTGTCGTCAACGCCGCCGCGCAGGACTCGTTCTGCGCCAACACGAACTGCGTTATCACGATCATCTACGACCAGTCCGGCCGGAACAACCGCCTCACCCGGGCGCTCGGCGGCGGCGTGCCCGGCCCACGTCCCGACGGATCGGACAACCTTGCCGACGCGAAGGCGGCGCCGATCACGATCGGTGGCCAGAAGGCGTACGGCGTCTACATCCCTCCGGGCACCGGCTACCGCAACAACAACACCAACGGCATCGCGACCGGCGACCAGCCCGAGGGCATGTACGCCGTCCTCGACGGCACGCACTACAACAACGGGTGCTGCTTCGACTACGGCAACGCGCAGACGAACGCCATGGCCGACGACATCGGCATCATGGAGACCATCTACTTCGGCAACAACAAAGTGTGGGGCTACGGCGACGGCAACGGCCCCTGGATCATGATGGACATGGAATGGGGACTCTTCTCCGGAGTGAACCCGCGATACAACCCCATGGCGCCCATCAACCACCGCTTCGTGACCGCCATCGTCAAGGGCGAACCGAACCACTGGGCGATCCGCGGCGGCAACGCGCAGTCCGGCGGCCTGACCAACTACTTCGACGGACGACGCCCCAACGGCTACCACCCGATGAAGAAGGAAGGCGCCATCCTGCTCGGCATCGGCGGCGACAACAGCAACACCGCCCGCGGCACCTTCTACGAGGGCGTGATGACCTCCGGCTACCCGACCGCGGCGACCGAGGACGCGGTGCAGGCGAACATCGCCGCTGCCGGGTACGCCCCGACCGGTGGCAATCCGCAGCAGAACGTCCAGGTCGTCGGCGCCCAGTCCAACCGGTGCGTGGACGTGCCGAACGGCAGCACCACCAACGGCACCCAGGTCCAACTCTGGGACTGCGTCGGCAACACCGCCCAACGCTGGACCCACACCGCCGGCAAACAACTGCAGGTGTTGGGCAACAAGTGCCTCGACGCCAGCGGCCAGGGCACTACCAACGGCACCCAGGCCATCATCTGGGACTGCCACGGCGGCACCAACCAGCAATGGAACATCAACTCCAACGGCACCATCACCGGCGTCCAGTCCGGGCTCTGCCTCGACGCCAGCGGCGCCGGCACCGCGAACGGCACCAAGCTCCTCCTCTGGGCCTGCAACGGGCAACAGAACCAGCGCTGGTCCACCCGCAGCTGATCCGTACCACCACCCGATCGACGGTGCCGCCTCCGCGAGACTCACGGAGGCGGCACCGCCGTCGGTGCCGGCACCGGTCAGCGCGCGCTGCAAGCCGGGCAGCGCGGCCTCGTTGATGGTGGCGATGGCCGTGACGTCGGGATGCGTCACGAGCAGCTGTTCCACGCACGCCTCGCCGGAGGCCGTGTCGTCGCCGCAGCAGACCTCCACGCCGGTCAGCCCCCGGTCCGCCGCCGCCCGGAAACCGGTGAGCGCCCGATGGCTGGGGCCGTAGCCCGCGGCGACCAACTCGGCGGAACGGTTGACCAGGGCCACGTGCCGGTGCCCCAGATCGGCCAGGTGGCGCACGCAGCGGGCGATCAGCCCGGAATAGTCGATGTCGATCCAGCTCATGTCGTGCGGTTCGGCGATCCGCCCGATCGTGACGAACGGCAGACCGGTCTTGGTCAGGCGGGTCACCCGGTCGTCCTCCAAGGGGATCTCCATCAGGACCACACCGTCCACCCGGCGCCCGGTGACGATCCGCGGGTGTGGATCTTAACGGTGTTTCCGGCCTAACCTGCCGGGCGATGTGCCTGGTGAGGACGGTGCCGTGATGACCGTACGCCGACACTGCTGGCCGGGACACGCGACGAATACGACCGGTCACGAATACGTGCGTTGCACCAATCAGCGAAGCCCTGACCCAGCGGGCGGTCACCCGGATGGGGTGGGCGGACCCGACGATCGCGGCCGAAGCCGTGCGCGCGATTCATGCCGGTGTCGTGGGGACCCTGCGGCCAGGGCGGACCCTGCTCACCGACGTCCACTGGCCCCACACCCCAGTCACGGCCACAGCGCTGCCGAAGATCCGTGACCGGCTGACCGCGCTGCTTACCGGACCAGACCACATGGACCTGCTGAAGGTCCGCCAGAGGCAGGACATCGCGGCGAGCTTGCAGGGTGGGCGGCTCTTCGCCGTTGACGACGAGTTCACCGACCTCGCCTGTACCGCCGCCACGGACCTCCCGGCGACCGTCCTCGACGTCGAAGACCTCCCCGCACCCCATGGGCTGCTCCTGTGGGCCAATCCGGTCGCCTGGGATGTCTGCGCCGCATCGTGGGCCAGCACTGATGAAGGGATTCGGATCGTCTCCTACCGCGGTGTCGGTGGCTCGGCCGGCGTCGCCGATGGGTTGGCGGTGCAGGCGCTGCGGGAGCAGGTCGGCTGGCTCATCCCCGTCAGCCACCGCCTCGTCGTCCACGGCGAGGCGATCACACGTGTTGACGGTGCTCTCGCGGTGCTGGCCGCGACGTGGCTGCTCATCGCGCAGCGCACCGGCGAAACCGTCTCCGTCGCGGCGGACCGGTCGATCCGTAAGGCGTACGTACGGACCCGGCGGCCCGCACCGGAGGTCCGGCTGGTCCGCATCCGCGGCCGGCAGGCCACCGGCCCGCGGGAGACCAGGCCGGGTGAGGCGCGGGAGCCGCAGGCGCAGCGGCGGTGGATCAGCGGCTACTGGCGCTCCCAGCCCCACGGTCCCGGGCGGGCGCTGCGAAAGGACGTCTACGTCTTCGCCTACCTCCGCGGCCCCGCTGACGCGCCTATCGCGGCGAGCACCACTGTCCGGGTCCTCGCCGGTGAGCGGCGACGCCCGAAGCCGCAGTAGAGCGGCGTCCCCTGCCGTGGTCCGGTCGACCACAGCCGGTCTCGTTTTCTACCCGTACTCGATCAAGGAGTTTGTCGTGTCTCATGTCCCCACCTTCACGGTACGGTCGCAGGCGGAGCTGCTGGGCCTGGTGCCCTACCTGCTGGGCTACCACCCCGAGCAGAGTCTCGTCGCGCTGTTCTTGAAGGCCGACCGGAGAGTCGCCGTCGCGGCCCGGGTCGACCTCGCCGCCCCGATGGCGCAGGTCGTTGAGGCCTTCCTCGACGTCGCCGATCGGACGGCGGCGCAGACCCTCGTCCTCGTCGGCTACGGCAACCGGGACGTCGCACCGAAAGTCACGGCGGCGGGTGACGCCCTGGCCGCGCACCTCACCGTCAGCCAGACGCTCCTGGTGATCACTGACCGTTACTTCTGCCTCGACTGCCCCTGCGACGCCACAGAGGGTGTCAGCTTCGACGCGAAGGCGACCGCGACCGCCGCCCAGTCGACCGTCGAGGGCCTCGTCGCGTTACCGAATCGCGACGCCCTGCTCGCGCTCACCGATCCCGACCCGGCACAACAGGCCGCCGTCGCTGCGGCCATCGCCGCCCTTCAGCCCGCCCCCGACGGGCCGGCGGCGCTGCGAGCGCTGCTCGACCGGGCCCGGAACAGCCACCGCCTCACCGTCGAGCAAGCCGCCCGCATGGCGATCCTGCTGACCGATCAGCAGAACCGAGACACGGTACGGCGGGCCACGTCGGGGGTGATGTGGGAGCGGGATCTGTGGCTGGACCTGACCCGCCGCGTCCCCGGCGAGTACGTCACCGCTCCGGCAGGTCTCGCCGCCTGGTGCGCGTGGCGACTCGGCGACGAAACCCTCGCTCTCGCCGCGGCCCGACGGGCACTCATCGTCGACCCGCAGGACCGGATAAGCCGCATCGTGGCGCTCGCCGCCGGCAGGCACATTCCCGCCCGCGACCTGGCCTTCCTCGGAACCTGCGACTTCGACGCCGCGCGCGCCGAGTGACGCGTTCCCCGTCGCGCCTCCGCACAGCCAGCCCTCCGGGCCGAAGCAACCATGCCCCGACCTTGATCCATCCCGCCCGCACCACTGCCTCTGGAGTACCTCGTGACGCCGCAAGCTGCCCTGACCAACACCGGCCTGATGCAGCGCCATCGCACCCCGACAGTCGCCGACGACGGGGATCTGCGTTCGCACCACACGACGAACGGACAGCAACACCCGGACACAGCGATCGTCGACGCGCTCACCGCATTCCTCAACCGTGAGGCCGAGCCATCCGGCGCAGACGCGTTGGGACTGATGAGCAGCCTCATCGACAGCAGCGGCCGGCCGCTGCTGGACGAAACCTGGAACGTCACCGCCGTGGTCAGCGAGGACCGATACGGCGTCCCGACCGCCACGATCACCGCCGGACCCGTCACCATCGCCGTCACCCCGGTCCCCGGCACCGCTGCGCCGCTCAGCGTCGCGATCGCAACGGAAAACGGCGAGTACGTCAGCCTCGACCTCACGGTCAACCAGCACCCCGTCCACCATCCCGCCGTCCTGGTGCCATCCCCGGCCTCGACAGATCCGCCGGGCCCGAACCGCGCCCATGACCACCAGAGGAACCTCCGATGACCACCCCGACCCAAGCCCAGGGGCCGACCGCCGCACCAGCCACCCAACCGCCCCCACCGCAGGACCTGCGATCCGAGCCCGTCCTCAACGTGGCCCTTCGTTACGCCACCGCCGGTATCCCCGTGATGCCCCTGCACACTCCCCAGCGTGCTGGTGGCTGCAGCTGCCGGCGGGCACCCGCCTGCCCGTCACCCGGCAAACACCCTCGGCTGCGGCACGGGCTGCGAGATGCCTCCACCGACCCCGCTCTCGTACGGCAATGGTGGACGAGGTGGCCCGATGCGAACATCGGCCTCGCCACCGGCACCCTGCTCGACGTCTGCGACATCGACACCGCAGACGGACTCCGAACGGTCACGACCATCCTCGACAACACCCACCCGACAGGGCCCGTCGTACGAACCGGATCCGGGTGGCATCTCTGGTTCGCCGCGACCGGGCACGCCAACCGCGTCGGCGTGGTGCCCGGGGTGGACTGGCGTGGACGCGGTGGACTCGTCGTCGCACCGCCGTCGCTGCACACCACCGGCCGCCGGTACACCTTCACCCAACAGTTCGACCGTGTCCTGCCAGACTGCCCACCAGCCCTACGGCGACTGCTGTCACCACCGCCGGCCCCGGTGCCCGAACCGGCTACGGCTATCCCAGGTCGGATCGACGACCCCGGCCGGTACGGGCTTGCCGCCCTCAACGGCGAGATCGGCAGAGTCCTCACCGCACCCCGACCGGTAATCCGCGGCGGACAGCGGATCATCGCTGGCGGCCGGAACACGGCCCTGCACCTCGCGGCATTCCGTCTCGGACAACTCGCCGCCCACGACGGGCTAGACGCACAGGTGGTGTGGCCCCGGCTCGCGGAAGCCGCGCACACCGTCGGTCTCTCGGCGGCTGAGGCTCGCGCGACGATCGCCTCCGGCTGGCGAGCCGGACTACGCCGTCCCCGGGCAGTAACCCGGGAACGACAACCGCGCAGTGGCGGTACGAGCCCTCACCCAGGCCGTCGCCTTCGTCTTGCTGTCACCAGTCGTCCTTCGACATGAAGTCGTAGCCGCCGCCGTCGATCGTGTCCTCCATCGCCCGGACGATCTCGTCGTCGCTCAACTCGGTCGCCGAGCTTCGGGCAGGCGGCGCCTCGGTACGCCGGGCCGCAGCGCGAGCAGCGTCGCTCTGCGACTGTCGACGACGGCGCTCCTCCTCCGGCAGTCCCGCCCAGCGCGTCACCTGGGCACGGGCGGCGTCGCTCTGACCCTGCCGGCTGCGCCGCTCCTGCTCAGGCACATCCACGTGCGGTACGGCCGTCGACGGAGTTGCGCCATGTTCGTGCCGCGCGCGATCCGCGGCGCTCTGCGCCAGACGGCGGTCTCGCTCAGCCGGGGGTAGCTTCGCCCACCGAGGACGCACCTCACTCATCACCAAATCGTGACCGAACCAACACGACCAGTCCAGCACCCAGCGCCTACCAGTTGTTGAGTTCAACCACCCCGCCGCCGTATGTCATTGGGGCGTCTGACTCGGCGCCCCGTGGACAGCAGCCAGACGCGGATGGTCTGCTCGCAGTCAGCATCTCGCCCGGAACAAGCGACCTGGCCACGACACGTTTGGACGGCGTTGGCGGGCGCAGAACGCCCCGCACATCGTTTGGCTCCGTCTAAGCGTGCCGCTAGCGCCCGAGCTCGGCGGCCGGCGAGGTCGGTACGACGTCCGGGCCTCGGTCGTCACGGATGAGGCGCACTGGCGGTGCTGGTGTCCCGGGTGGCGGCCGGGTGTCCGCTGCTGAGGGACCCAAAGGTCAGCCCACCCGGGCCGGGGCCGCTAAGCCCCCTTCCAAAACATCTTGGCCCCTTGTCTCGCTCCGCTCGACGCCAAGATCTTTTGGCCGGTTGCTTGCAGCCCCGGCCCCAGGGCGGGCTCTGACCGGCCCCGTCAGCGCGGCACCCCGGCGCCCCGGTCACCCGACCGGCCCGCCCGCCGCACACCAAGCGACAGGGAGCACGGTCATGCTGTTCAACCTCACCTTCGAAGGCAACCTCGCCGACGAGCCCGAGCTGCGCGTCACCCCCTCCGGCAAGGCCGTCTGCAAGCTGCGGGTCGGCCACAACACCCGCCGCCGTAGCAACGGCGGTGAGTGGACCAACGGGCCGACGATGTGGGTCACCGTCACCTGCTGGGAGAGCCTCGCCGAACGGTGCGCCGAGCACCTGCGCAAGGGCGACACGGTCATCGTCGAGGCCCGCGACGACCTCTCCGTCTGGGCCTACCAGTCACCCAACAGCGACAAGCCGGCCGGGCAGTTGCAGGTCACCGCCGGCAACGTCGCGGTCTCGATGCGGTTCGCCGGCGCCCAGTCCGCCCGCACCGCCAAGGCCGAGCAGGTCGAGGACCCCTGGAACGCCGACGACCGCCAGCTTGAGCCCGCCTTCTAGCCCTCACCGCAGGCGGGGCCGGCCGCGCCGGCCGGCCCCGCCCATCACCCCTCACCCGACCTGACTGTCTGGAGCGTCGTCATGTCCCTGTTCACCTGCATCGTCGAGGGCCGGCTCACCGCCTCCCCGCAGACCGGCCACACCCGCGACGGCCGCGAGTACGTCCAGTTCCCGATCGTGCACCGCGACCGTTACCGCGACCACAGCGGCAAGTGGGTCGACACCCGCGCCATGTTCTTCGAGGTCATGTGCTGGGGCGACCTCGCCGCCCGGGCCCGCAACCTGACCCGCGGCGACCAGGTCCTCGTCGAAGCCGGCCAACTCCTGCCCTACCTCAACGACTCCGACATGCCCAGCCTCAAAGTCCAGGCCCGCAACCTGTCGGTCTCCATGCGGTTCACCGACGCACACGCCGGCACTGCGGTCAAGGCCCGCCGCGGCGACATCGTCACCACCCCCGACGGCGAGCAGTACGCCGCACACCTCTACCCCGAGGTCACCACCGACCCACAGCTCCTGCACCGCTGACCACCACACCGGGCGGGCCGCTGACCACGGCCCGCCCGTGGCCCAGTCCATCCGCCAGTTCGAACACCGAGACCCCCGCCCGACGCCCCGGAGAACCCGTGAAGACTCCCCCAGCCGGCCACCACCTTGCCGACGCGTACCGGGACCTGGTCCGCGGCTGCGCAGCGATCACCCAAGTCGTCCACGCCGCCCACCCCGAGCCGGGAGCCTGCCTGCCCCTGCCCGCGATCAGCCTCCCGCAGGACGCCGACGACGTACGCCGCCAAATCGACATGCTCACCGGCAACCTCTTCGACGAGCACGCCCAAGCCGTGAACCAGCAGTGGCTCACCGCCACCCGAACCTGCACCCACCTGACGGCAGACAACGTCATCGCCATCAAGGAGCTCTACTACGGCTGGTACCAACTCCTCGGCGCCCTCAACGCCCGCCTGCAGGGCCAGCCCGGTCTCGGCGATGTCGGAAAGCGCACCGCCAACCTCGCCTACACGCTGGTGACCTACCTCCGCGCCTACCCCACCGCACCGGTCAAGCATCTGCGCCTACGGCTCACCGGGCGACGGGCCCGCCCGTAGGAGAGGTTGCGCATCGCCACTCCGCCCTGACCCGCTTGGGTCTCGCCGGTGTCCGTGGTGCGCGCTGGCCAGTCCCCAGTGGTGACCGACCCGGCCACGTCCGGCAAGCGCCGACCCCAACATCTTGGCCGGCTCGCTGCGCTCCCCGGACCGCTGCGCTCCCAAGATCTCGCGGCCTTCCCGCTTGCCCGCCGCCGGCCGCGGCCGGTCCCTCACCGGCCTGTCAGCGCGGCACCCCGGGCCCACCCGGGCAGCAGCGCACCAACCCGAACCGTCAGGAGGACCCACTCATGAGCACCACCGCCACTCCCACTGCCCCGCAGCACCACTCCCCCACCACGGCGTCCGTCCGCCGCCGGCTCGTGCTGGTCGGGCAGAAGGACGCCTACGACCCGTACAGCGCCGCCGACGCCGCCGAGTACCGAACCGTCCTGCGCTACGGCGACCGCTGACACGCCACGCGCGGCGGGGCCGGACTGTCGAGTCCGGCCCCGCCGCGCCATCACGGCCCGCTGCCCACCGCGCTCGCTGCGCCGTGCTGGAGGCCGCGCCCGACCTCATGCCGTCGAAAATGCCGGCTCCTCCTGCATGGGCATCTCCTTGGGCTCATCGACGAGGGCCGGCTGGTCGCCCACGGGGGTCGGTTGGTCGCTGGCGCGGGCGAGGGCGGCGCGCACCCCGGCGACAGGAAGCTCGATCATGGCCGCGATCTCCACGACCGGCTCACCAAGTTCCCGAAGCCGGGCGACCGCCGCATCGGCTTCCCGGGCCAGCACTCCTGCCCTGCTCTGTCCGGCAGCGAGGATCCGCTGAGCCCGAAGGGTCGCCTCGTCCCGCACCTGACCCGCGCGTGTCACCCGGTCGAAGTAGACCCGCACCGCCTCCGTCACGCTCGCCTCGTGCGCCGCGAGCCTCGCGACCCGTGCCGCCCGAACCTCCGACGCCTTCCGCGCCGCCATCCGATTAACACCTGCACCAGAATTTCGCTTAGCCATGTCGGAACCCTAGCCATGAGCACCCATTACCAACAAGACCGAGTCGCAATTTCAAGCCACGTCAATCCAACCACAAACAACCGAAAAGAATAGCCGCCTAAACCCCCACACAACACCGTCTCTGCCAGCGCAAACGTGGATCCACAGCTTCAAAAGAGAACGCCGACACACCTCTTGCAGATGCTCTTGCCACGGGTCGCCTGCGGCGGGTACCGTCCCCTCTCCCACTCAAATAACCGGCGCAAAACAATCGCGCCAACAAAGGCGGGTGAAGGCGAGTTCGACGCAAGGGAAGGGGTGCGGTCGCCCAGTGATGACGTTGCACAAGCTGTCGGTCGGCGACGGCTACACCTACCTCACCCGGCACGTCGTCGGCGGAGACCGCGACCGGCTTCCCGGGCAGGACGCGACCGACTACTACACCGCCCCCGGCAACCCTCCCGGCCGGTGGGGCGGCCGAGGTCTGGCCCCGCTCGGCCTGGCCGGGCAGGTGTCCGAGGAGCAGATGCGGCACCTGTTTGGCCAGGGGATGCACCCCGACGCTGACGCCATCATCGCCCGACATCTCGCTACCCGGGTTCGACCCGGCATGGACGACGAGGAGGTCGAGCGGCTCACGCAGGAGGCGATCCGCCAGGCCACCCTCGGGCGCCGTTTCCCCGTCTACGCGACCCTGCAGGACTTCGACACCCGTGTCGATCAGCGGCTCGACGTGGTGCGCGCCGAGACGGGCCGGGAGCCGACACAGTCCGAGACGGGCAAGGTACGCGCCGAGGAGGCCCGCCGGGCCCGGGGTGCCGTCGCCGGCTACGACCTCGTCTTCACCCCCGTGAAGAGCCTCGTCCTGCTGTGGGCCCTCGACGAACGCGAGTGGGTCCGCGACACGGTGAAGGCGATCCACGAGCAGGCCCGCGACTCCGCACTGGAGCTGTTGGAGAAGCACGCGGCGTTCACACGCAGCGGCGATACCGGGCAGGCGCAGCTGGACACCCGCGGCCTGGTCTACGCCATGTTCGACCACTACGACTCCCGCGACGGCGACCCGAACCTGCACACCCACGTCGCGATCAGCAACAAGATCCAGGGAGCGGATGGGAAGTGGCGCAGCCTCGACGGCGGCCCGTTGCACCGCGTCGCGGTCGCCGCGTCCGAGCACTACAACTCCACCATCGAAACCCTCGCCATCCAACACCTCGGGGTCCAGTTCGCGGTCCGCCCTGACACCGTGGGCAAGCGGCATCCGGTCCGTGAGGTCGCCGGTGTTCCGCGCGACGTGATCGGGACGTTCTCATCGCGGCGGTCGCAGATCGAGGCCCGCTACGAGCAGTTGGTCGTCGACTTCCGTCGCGCCCACGGCCGCGACCCCGACAACCAGGCCGCGTTCCGCCTCGCGGGCCAGGCCAACCTCGACACCCGCGGCCCCAAACCCGCTCCCCGTTCCCTCGCCGCGCTGCGCGAGGAATGGACGGCCCGACTGCACGCCGAACACGGCCAATCGGCCGCGCGATCCCTTGCCCAGGTCGTCACCGCCACCGGCCCCGCCCACAGACACGAGATGGTTTCCACAACGTTATCCACAGACCAGATCGGGGCCCTTGCAGCTCTGGCGGTGCGACGGGCAGAGGGATCCCGGTCGACGTGGACGGTGTGGAACCTGCGTGCCGAAACCGACCGGCTGCTGCGCGAACCACCCACCACCGTCGCCCCTCGCGGGCTGCGCTTTACCGATCAGCACGATCGCGCGGAGGTGCTGCAGCAGGTCGTCCACCAGGCCGTCACCGCGCTCTGCGTACCCGTAACGGCCGAGCCGGATCTGGTCGAGCCCGCCGGGCTGCGCCGCAAGGATGGAACGTCAGTGTTCGTGCAGCACGGCACCGCCCGCTACACCAGCCAGGCGATCCTCGACGCGGAACAACGCCTCCTCGACGCCGCCCGCACCCCCACCGTCCTGGGCTACGCGGCCCCCGCCGTGCAGGCGATGCTCGATAGTTACGAGGCCACCACCGGCACCACGCTCGATGCCGGGCAGCGGGCCATGGTCGTCGCGTTCGCCACCGACGCGCGGCTGATCGCCGTCGGGCTCGGCCCCGCTGGCGCCGGAAAGACCACCACCATGCGCGCGTACCACCACGTCGTCGCCGCCCACGGCCAGCGACTCATCCCCCTGGCCACCTCCGCCGCCGCGTCCGCCGTCCTCAGCGCCGACCTCGGCGTCCCCGCCGAAAACCTGCACAAGTTCGTCCACGAACACACCAACCACCGGCACGCCGACAGCACCTTCCCCACTGGGAAAGACTTCTTCCGGGTACGGCCCGGCGACGTCATCCTCGTCGACGAAGCCGGCCTCGCCGGCACCCACAACCTTGACGCCCTACGCGACATCGCCACACGGCACGGCGCCCTCGTACGCCTGCTCGGAGACCACCGGCAACTCGCCGCCGTCGAGTCCGGCGGCGCACTGCGCCTGCTCGCAACGGAGGCCGGCGCCGTCGAACTCACCGCCCTGCACCGCTTCACCACACCTGCCGAAGCCGACGCCACCCGCCGCCTCCGCGACGGCGACACCACCGCCCTCGACCACTACGAGAGCAGCGGCCGGATCCGTGGCGGCTCCTACGAGGCCATGGTCGAACAGGCCTACACCGCCTGGCACACCGACATGACCGCAGGCTTGACCACCCTCATGTCGTCGTCCACCAGCGCAGGAGTGACCGCCCTGTCCGCCCGCGCCCGCGCCGACCGCGTCGTCGCCGGTCAGGTCGAGCCTGACGGCGTCAACCTGCATGACGGCAACCGCGCTGGCCGCGGAGACTGGATCGTCACCCGCCTCAACAGCCGCACCATGACCAGCAACCGGGGCAAGGACTGGGTCCGCAACGGCGACGCCTGGACCGTCACCCACCGCCGCCCCGACGGGGCCCTCGCCGTCAAACACCAGCAGCATGGCGGCACCCTCACCCTCCCCGCCGCCTATGTCGCCGCGCACGTCGAACTGCTCTACGCCACCACGGTCCACCGCGCCCAGGGCGCCACCGTCGACACCGCCCACGCCCTCATCACCGACGACATGGCCCGCGAACACCTTTACGTCGCCGCCACCCGCGCCCGCCAGCACACGACCCTCTACGCCGTCACCCACCGCATCCTGCCCCTCGACGAGGACGCCCGCCTCGACCGCGCCGGCTACGACCCAGGCGCCCGCGCCGCCCGAGAAGTCCTCGAAACCGTCCTCGCCACCGAAGGCGCGCAAACCTCCGCCACCGAAGCCATCACCCACGCCGCCGACCAGGCCCGCAGCCTCGCCACCCTGGTCCCCCGACTGCGCTACGCGACCGAACTCGCCGACAACCAGCGCCTGCACACCCTCGTCTCCGACGCCCTTGGCCCAGACGCCGTCGCGGTGCACCGTGACGCCGCCTGGCCTAGCGTCGTCCGCGCGCTGCGCACCGCCGAGAGCAACGGCTGGGACCTGCCCCAAGTCCTCGCCAGCACCGCCCGCCGCGGCACTCTCGCTGGCGCCGAATCCCCCGCTCAACTTCTCGCCTGGCGCGTCAAGGACCACCTTGACGGCCGCCGCCCGAGCCCCGCCCTGACCCAACCAAGCGTCGACGACACCGCGCGGTACGCCGCTCTCCTCCGACCAATCCTGCGTACCGCCGAGCCCTTCGACCCCATCGACGCGACCCGCCCACCGCGGCTTCTCGCAAGCGAACCCGCCTCACACGACGGCGACCATCGACAGCTGATCGCCACCGTTCTCGGCGACCGAAAGGCCGACCGGGCTGCTGGCGAGCCCGCCTGGCCAGCTCTCACTGCCGCGATCCGCCGCGCCGAACACGCTGGACACGACGCCCTCACCGCCGTCGCCACGGCGGCCCTCGCTCGGCCCCTGCACGACGCTCGGTCCCTCTCCGAAGTCCTCGCCTGGCGACTCAATCAGCACCTCGACTCCACCCCACCACCCGTCGAAGTCGGCACCACCGACGGCTGGCGCACCCTCGCCTGGACCCTCAAGGCCGCCGAAACACAGGGCCACCCCGCTGAACAACTCCTCACCGTTGCCCGTCCCGGCAGCGACCTGGACAGCGTCCGCCACCAACTCCACAGCCTCACCCGCCCCGCCCCCGAGGCCGGGCCGGTTCCCTGGCTTGACGCCGCTTCACGTACCGCCGACACCGCCTTGACGGCCTACCTCGAAGACGCCACCCGGCTCATCCAGGAGCGGGTCAACGAGGTCACCGACCGCGCCCTCACCGAGCAACCCGCCTGGCTCGCCGGGCTTAGGGGCGACGTCACCCAGCCGGACGTGCACACGGCGTGGAGGACCCACGTGGCGACTGTCGCGGCCTACCGCGACCAGTACCAGATCACCGGCGATGACCCCGACCAACCCATCGGCCCTTACGTTCCCCAGCACCACGCCGGGCACCGGGCATACCTCCACGCCGCTGACGCCGTCCTTGCCGCCCGGCACCCGCACACCAGCCCTGCGGACCCCGCCACCGCGAGAATCGCGCGCGACATCTACCTCGCCCTACCCGACGAACAACGGGCACACATCGCCGCCCGAATCGCCGACGACTTGGGCAAAGACTGGCTCGGCCCCCGCCATGGCGACCCGGACAGCATCCTCACCACGCCCACGTACGCAACACGTCTAAACGCTCAACTCATCGCCGAGGGCTACTGCATCTCAGCAGCCACGCCCGAGCCCGCGCGGTCTGCCACATTGCCTGAGCAGCGCGTCGGCATACAGCACACCGCGCCCGAGCCACCTCTTGAACAAGTCCGGAGCCAGCCGGACGTTCAGGTGTCCTGGTAGGGCGAAGATCAAGGCAGGCGTCGCGGTACGCGGGACGCCGGCATTCCGCCTGGTGCGCGGCGCGGACGCCGTACCCGGAGTCCTCGATCGCGACGGCGGCCGACGTCAGATGCCAGCGAGGCGCTGGGCGAGGTCCTCGGGTGTGATGATCTCGATGCCCAGCGCCCGAGCCTTGTCGAGCTTGCTTCCGGCCTTCTCTCCAGCGACGACGAGGTGGGTGCGGGCAGAGACACTTGAGGATGCGCGTCCCCCTGCCTTGGCGATCAGTTCGGTCATCTCGGTTCGGGATAGGTCCGAGAGAGGCCCGGTCATCGCACCGGTTACCACCACGGTCATCCCCGCCAAGGGCAGCTCGCTCTTCGCCTCTTGGGCGGACGCCTCCGCATCGCCCTGAGCATCTGTGAGAGCAGCGGGAACGAAGCCGGGCTGGTCCAGATTTACACCTGCGGCGACGAGCTTGTCGATGACGGGGGCGAGATCGGCCAGTTCCTCGACGATCACTGGGGCCTTCTCGTCGCCGATGCCGTTGACCTGCTCTAGTGAGACGGCGTCGGCGTCTTGAATGGCCTGCATGGAGCCGAAGTGCGCGGCGATGCGCAGCGACATGGAACGGCCGGTGCCCAGGACGCCGAGGGCGCAGAAGACGCGATTGAGGGGCTTGGTCTTGGCCGTCTCGATCGCGGCCAGGAGGTTGTCGGCGCTCTTGGCCCCCATGCGGTCCAGGGTGAGTAGCTGATCGCGGGTGAGGGTAAACAGGTCGGCGAAGTCCTCGATCAGCCCCGTGTCGACGAGTTGCACGATGATCTTCTCGCCGAGGCCGTCGATGTCGAGCGCGTCGCGGGCGACGGCGTACCGGATTGCCTCTTTCTGGCCGCAGGAGCGTCCCCGCGCGCAGCGCCAGCGCTCCTGGCTGCGGTCGATGCCGGAGCCGCAGCGCGGGCAGAGTTCGGGGAAGTCGATGGGCTGCTCGGTGCCGGTGCGCAGGCCGGCGACCGCGCCTTCGACGCGGGGGATGACCTCGCCGGCTCGGTAGACGATGACGTGGTCTCCGAGCATCAGGCCGCGGCGGGTGATGTCGGCCGGGTTGTGCAGCGTGGCGTAGGTGATGGTGGTGCCGGCGACGTCCACGGGGTCGAGGACGGCCCGTGGGGCGATCACACCGGTGCGGCCCACGCTCCACTCCACGGCGCGCAGCACGGTGATCTTCTGGGCGGCCGGGAACTTGAAGGCGGTGGCCCAGTGCGGGGTGCGAGAGCCCATCCCGGCCCGGATCTGGTCGGCAGGGCTGTCGGCCTTGATCACGGCACCGTCGAGTTCGATGTCGAGTCCTGCGCGCAGGGCGCCGATCTCGCGCACCCGGTTCACCACCTGGTCAAGGGTCGCGTAGGCCCGGGTGGCGAGCGGGGTGTCGGCCATCGTCCCCAGCCCGAGATCGGCGAGGCGGGCGATGAGTTCAGTGTGAGTGAGCGCGGCGAGGCCAGGATCGTCGGTGTGCTCGGGGTGGGTCAGCGCGGCGTAGGCCAGGAAGGTCTGCCCGATCCGGTAGGCCCGGTCCTTGGCGCGCAGCGAGCCCGAGGAGGCGTTGCGGCGGTTGGCGAAGGCCGTGGCGCCGTGCGTGATCCGCAGCTCGTTCGCAGCAGCGAACTGCTCCTCGGTCATGAGGACTTCGCCCCGCACTTCGATCGTGACCGGTTCGGTCAGGGTCATGGGCAGGCCGATGATGTCCCCGATCGCGTGGGACACGTCCTCCCCGGTCGACCCGTCGCCGCGGGTAACGAGTTGAACCAGCCGGCCCTCGCGGTAGCGGGCTGCCAAGGCCACACCGTCGAGCTTGGGTTCCACCGCCCAGCCTGCCACCGCGGCGCCGCCCAGCCGCCGCTCCAGCGAGACGGCCCACGCCGTCAGTTCCTCGTCGGAGAAGACGTTGCCCAGGCTGAGCATCGGAACGGGGTGCGCGACGTCGCCCGTTGTCACGCCTGCCGCGACCTGCTGGGACGGGGAGTCGACCGCGATCTGCCCGGAGTGCGCGTCCTCCCACGCGGTGATACCGCGCAGCAGCCGATCGTAGGTCTCGTCGTCCAAGTCTGATTCGCCGGAGCCGTAGTAGGCATCGGCGGCCTTCCGCGCCTGCGCGACGGCTTCAAGGTAGGCGGCCTCGTCAGCGAGGTCGACAGCGGGCGCCGCTGCGGAAGGTGTGGTCATGCTGCCCATTCTGCTGACTGCCCCTGACAGCGTGTCGGTAGCGCTGGTGGGATTCATCCGCGGCGTCGCGTCGGCGCCGACGGGCGGGGTTCTGTCCGCTGCTCCGATAGGCGGGGGCGGCTGAGCGGGGGCGGCCTGTCAGTTCCGGGTCGTGCCGGGGAGAGCCCGAGCGTGCGATAGAACGTGTCGTTCTCGAAGCGCCGGTGCGGGTCGAACGTGTGGAGAGCCTGCCGGAACCGGTGGAAGCCGTCGGTGTTGGAGGCGGGCAGCAGCTCGGGAGTGAAGTACTTGCCCCAGTGCGGCCTACCACCCAGGCCGTAGAGCAGGCGCTGGATGTCGTCGAACAATGGGCGCGCTGCGGTGATCGACTCGGCGGCGCTCATGTAGGACACGAAGCCGAAGTAGGTGGCTGGGGCTGCCTGTGTGGGACTCAGGTGGCCGTGGGCTGGGCCGGTGGTGCGCAGGATGACGGGGTAGTGCAGCTTGTAGGGAGAGTCGCGCAGGAGTTCCTTGAGACCGGCGTACGCCGCAGGGACGACGTCCAGGGCAACGGCGATCTCCATGTTCAGCTGCGGGGCCGGGATGCCGTTCTTGAAGATCCCGTGGAGTGTCCCCGTGGAGCCCGTCGCGCTGAGGAACTTCTCCAGCGTCTGGGCCGCTGGTGTCCGGCCCTGGCCGTCGCCGATGTCGGCCATCAGTTGACGGCGGGTGCGGGTCACGATGCGGTCCAGTTCAGCCCCGGTTTGGGTCTCGCATCCTGTGGGTGTCCAGTTGTCGTCGTGGACGATCCAGGTGTGCGTGACCTGGTGCTCGGTGAACCACCAACTCTTGGCGGCCACGGATTCGCGGTTCCAGGCGGCGTAGCGCTCGGGCAGGCTGTCCTCGGCCACGGTGAAACGGGCGCAGTGCAACTCCTGTGCCGGTCGGCCACGAAGTTCCAGGCCGACGACCACGCCGAGGCACCCGAGGTTGAGCACGGCCGCGTCAAACTCGGCGTCAGCGGGGGTGAGCCGGTGCAGGGTGCCGCTCCCGTCCATGAGCTCGACAGCGGCTACGCAGTCGGAGAAAGTGCCCCCGGACAGCCCCTGTGCGTGGGTGCCGGTGGCGAGCGCGCCGGCGACCGTCTGGCTTGTGATCACGGGCGGGCATGCGGCCGGCTCCAAACCGCGGCGGCCGAAAGCCCGCCACACGTCTTCGAGGAGCGTGTCTCCCGTGACGTACAGGTTCTCGCCACGCAGCTCGCCGGCTCCCCGACCGGGCAGGTCGAGGAGGATGCCGCGAGTTCCGTCTGGGCACCGCAGCTGAGCGGGGTAGGTGAACCTGGATCCGAGGACGCGCACTGTTCCTTCCTCGCGCGTCAGCATCGACTCCAGCTGTTCCAGGGATGTGATGCGCGTCCAACCGCCCTCGGCGGCGATGGCGACGTTGCCGCCCCAGTTGGTGAGAGTCATTGAAGGAGTCCTCAGCTGTCTCGGTCTGTGCTCGGGGCGGAAAGCGCCCGTCGCGCCTGGCGCCGAATGGCTCTACTCGGCCACGCCGTCGTGCCCCCGAAGCGCGGGCCCGCAGTTGACGGTCAGGCGCAGCGCGGGCCCGCAGTTGACGGTCAGGCGCAGCGCGGGCCCGGCGGGGGGCGCGCGCTGCGCCCTGGCACTCCGCCTCTCAGGCGGGGCCGAACATGTGCTGAGTGGGCGGGTGCGGGTGGGGGCATGAGGTGAACCCGGGGCCGAAGCAGCAGGCATGGGCCGTCGTCCAGGTCTCAAGATCGGTGGATGATCGCCCCAGGAGCTGCGCGGCCGTCCGGGTGGCCGGGGCGTCCCCCTCGGTGCCGATGCGGCCCCACAGGCCGAGGACCTGCGCTGCGGCAGGGCGGCGCATCCCGTACTTGGCCAGGCTCGTCACGAAATGCTCGTCTGTCTGCCGCACGAACCTGATCGGCCGCCCGCATGCCTCGCTCAGGGCCGAGGCCCACTGGGCACAGGTCGCCTGCGAGTGGTGGCTCATCAGGGAGCCGCTCAGATCCACCGAGTCGGGAGACAGGATCTTGCGGCAGAACAGATCGGCGGCGTCGTCGCAGCTGATGTAGGAGAACGGGGTGTCCGCGTCGACGGGGAAGGTGAACGACCGCGTCTCGGCGATCGACTGGCACTGGTAGAGAATGTTCTCCAGGAACATGGGCAGCTGGACGACGTCGAACGCGATCCCGGATTGCTCCAGGAGTACTTCCAGCGCTGCTGCTTCGTCGGCCATCGCGCACTGCTCCGGGGCGAACTGGATGCCCAGGCAGACGATCCTCTGCACACCGGCCCTCTGCGCCGCCTGCAGGTACATGCCGCCGATGTCGAGTCGCCGGTCGATGGGAGGCACCATCAGCATGGTCTCCGTGCCGGCCAGCGCTTCGACCAGCGAGGCGGGCTGGGTCGGCTCCCAGTCCCGGAGCTGAACCTCGATGCCGCGCACGGCCCGCCCAGCGATCCGGGCTTCGGGAATGGCCAGGCGTAGCGTCACCTGCTGCGCGTCGGAGGCGAGTCGGCGCAGCGTGTAGTGACCGACCTTGAAGAAGTTCCGGGTCGCCCCGAGCACGGTGACGACCTGCGGCAAGTCCGCCATCACGCACCCCAACTCTCGTTGCTCGTCGTGTCCTTGTACAGGTCCACCGGGTTGACCGTGTTGGCGTGGTAGCCGAGCAGCCGACGGCTCTGGGAGGAGAGATGGCCGGCCGCGGTGGCGGGGTCGCAGGTGTGGTCGTACGGGCGCAGCCACGCTTGCCCGAAGCGGATGATCGCGCTGCGTCGCTCCTGGGTCCGGTTGGGCAGCACGGCATGCCACATGGTGTTGCCGAAGACGACCGCGTCGCCTGGTTCCGCGTGGATGCTCAGGGCGCCTTCGGGAAGCGAGCCCCGGGCGAGGGCGTCGTTCGCCGCCTTCCAGTAAGCGTCGTCCATGTGGTTGGCCGGCCACCGGTGTGAACCGGGAATGAGGACGAGGTTGCCGCTGTCCCTGGGTCGTGTGTCGGTGAAGAACACCTGGGCCTTGAGGTGCAGCGGTCCGTTGAGTTCGTCGTACGGACGCTCCAGGTAGGGCCCGGAGTCGCGGTGCCACGGCTCGTGGGCCTCCTGGTAGATCCCTCGCCGCAGCACCTCAGTGCCCAGGACCTGGAGCGACCCGTTGAGGATCCGATGGGGTACGGACATCAGGGCGCCGCACTCGAAGAGCAGCTGGTACTCGGCGATGAGGTTCGCGGCGTCACGCACGTGGGTCAGGGCCGGGTTCGCGTTGAACGAACTGTGCGTCAGGTCGGGGCCGCGGTCATCGGTAAGCCTGCGGACGGCCGCGTCCAGCGTGCTGACGACGCTGTCCGGAACGGCCTGCTTGAGGAGCACGAAGCCCTGCTCGGTGAACTGGGCGACGACGTCGATCGGTGAAGTGATCATGGTTGGCTGCCTTCTGCCTTGGTCTTGGACGGCTGTGGGGCGTTGAGGGCCGTGCGCAGTCGTTGTGCGACCTCGTGCTTGTGGGCCGGATCGGCCAGCCGAGGGAAGACGACGATCGAATCGCCGTCGTAGCGCGGCACGACGTGGACGTGGAAGTGAAAGACGGTCTGATGGGCGGCCCGACCGGTGGCGTGGACCAGATTGATGCCGGACGCGCCGCACGAGTCCCGCAACGCGTTCGCCACCTGCTTCGCGGTTGCCATGACGTGCTGGAATGGCACTTCCGGGATGTCGAGTAGGTCCTGGAAGTGCTGCTTGGGAACAACGAGGACGTGCCCGTAGGTCGCCGGGAGATGGTCCAGAAAACACAGGGTGTCCGCTGTCTCGGCTATGACGTGCGCTTCCACGTCGCCGGACGCAATGCCGCAGAACACGCAGGAGGACACCGCGTCGCCGATCGAGTCTTGTGCCGGGTATCGAGATAGCCACTGCGGATCGAAGGTCAGTGACATGGCGTACGCGGTCTCCTCGGGAGGCGCTGTGCGCGAGTCGGATGGGCAGCCGGGCGTGGCGACATGGCCAGGAGGGGGCCGATGCTGCGGGTCGATGCTGGCTGGTGAGGCGATGCTCAATTGACACTCCTGACGATCGAGGGGTGGCTTCGCAGGGCGGGGTGGTCGCTGTGGAACGGCGGCGTGCCCGGCCGGGCGGTGCGCTGTCTGAGCACCGTCCGCTCCGGCGGCGCTGCACCTGGGCGGCGCTAGGGGGCACGGCGCACCAGTCGGGTCAGGGATTGGTAGCCGTGATCGGTGAGCACGGCCGTCAGGGAACGCCGGTACGGCACCTGCCGCAGGATTCCGTCGGCCAGCAGCACGTTGAAGGTGTCGCGAACCGTGCCGTCCAGGGCGGTGTCCACCGCTGCGGCCAACTCCCGCACCGTCCACGCACGGGTCGGATCGGCGAGCAGCGCCCTGTAGATACGGCACCGGTTGTCCGCCGCCGCACCTCCACCCGGATGCGTCACCTCTACCGCCCCGACTCATCGATTCCGGCAGAGTGCCCGTGGCCTTGGTCAACGCAGCCGGCACGCATGCGAGCGAGTTCTTGACGCAGGCGCAGGCCGTCGCGGTGGCCCGGGTGCGCGGCGCGGTGGACCGTGACGGTCCGGGTGAGGAGTTGACGAGCGTGTAAGCAGTGCCCGTCCTGGTAGAGGACGAGGGCGAGGGTCGCTTGGGCGGCGAGGGTGGGCAGCGCCTGGGGGCCTTCGGCCTTGCTGTGGTGGCGGATGAGGTCGCTGTAGCAGTTCGCGGCTTCGGTGAGGTTGCCGGTCCGGCGGTGTGCGGTGGCGAGGACCCGGAGGGCGGCATGCGCCTCCGGTGAGGTGACACCAAGTAGGCGACGCAGGGAGCGGTACGCCCACTCCGCCCAGGGCGGCGCGGTGCAGGCCTCACCGTGGTCGAGGGTGAGTTCCGCGAGTAACGCGGCGGCGTTCGCGGAGGCGACGTCCAGGGCGCAGATGTCGTCGGTGGGATCGGTGAGCAGCAGCCCGGTGTGCAGGACCTGGATGGCGCGTGCGTGATCTCCGTGATCAGCGCGGGCACGAGCGTAAGTGAGGCGCTGCGCCATGGACATCCGAGGTCCGACGAGCTGGCGCGGGTTGGCCCGCCACGTGATGCGCAGATCGCCGGGATCGGCGCCGACCGCGACACGGTGCAGGCCACCAGGGGCGTACGCGGCAGCAGAATCGACTTTGCCGGGGGGCACTAGGTGCGGGGCGCGGTGCAGCACCGCCTCAGCGATCGCGTCGCGCAAGGCCTGGGCTGAGACGGGTGCCCGGCCGCAGGCCGGCATGCACAGGTAGACCGGTGGGCATCCGGGGAGCTGCACCAGGATCATCGGATGGTCACAGCTGTGGCAGGCCAGCAGCCCTGGCGGTACCGGGGCGGCCGGCACCGCTCGTGCCCGCGCCACCCATTCGTCGATGGTGGCCGGTGACAGCCCGCGCTCTCGAGCCACATCTTTGATCGCCGGTGGCAGGCCGTGCTCGACGGCACGCTTCAACGTCGCGGCCACCGCATCGGCAACAAACGCCGGCGTCCACGAGGCAAGCGGCGGGGTCCTCGACGGCATGGCGCACTCTTTCTTCCTGCTCGTGGGTATGCCCGACGGTGGTTCGTGGGATGTCATGCGGCTGGGCGGGTCGACGAGTCCCAGTTCGGTTCGACGCGCGGATGCAGAGGTGGTGGCGGCGGTTCGTCATTCGATGCGCCGGGGGGTTCCCACCACCGATGAGACGAGTGGGTGTGGGTGAGATAGAGGAAGTAGTTCTCGACGTGCCAGCCGGTGGGCGTACGGCGGGCATATTCGTAGGCGAGGACCTCGCCGGTGCTGGGGTGCAGGATCAGGAGATCGCGGTCGTTGTTGCCGGTGGCGGTGATGCCGATGCCGCTGCGACCGGCACGGTCGATCACCCGCGAGTAGTAGGTAATCGGCTGGGTGTCGCGCAGAACGGCGATCGTGGTGGCGCGTTCGACGCGCCGTGGGCTGTACCAGTTGGCGAGCGAGGCAATTCCCCGCAGCACCGCCTGGGGCTCGGCGATGTCGCCATAGCGGCGGTTTATCCCGTCGCGCACTGCCCCGCTGTCGGTGAACGCACTACCCGGTTCGACGAAGAGGATTTCGCCGGGTAACCACCAGTCCTTGGTCACCTCGACATACCCGCGGGGGTAACTGGTGAGAAGCTGCGCGCCCGACCGGTCATCGGCGCGCCAGCGGATGATGTCCCGCACCATGATTGGGTCGCTGCGCCAGAGGCGAAGGTGGATCACGTCGTACGTGCCCGCCGTGAGATCGCAGCTGCTGGCGGAGACCTGGCCGATCAGCTGATGCAGTCGTGTCGCGGGCGGGTGGGGGTACCACAGCCGGGTCGGCCCCGCGATCCGCGTGCTATCGACCACCTGTTGCAGCTGGGCGGTGGACGCGTTGCGTGGTGTCGTGCACGGCCCTGCGTCGGGACGGGCTGATCCGGCAGATCGGATGGCACAGCCCGGCAGCGGACTACCGGCCAACAGCAGAACCGCGATCTTGACAGCGGTGTGGCCAAGCAGCGTGCGAGGTCGCAGGGCGCCTGCGAACCGGGAAGCCGGCGTCCGGGTGTCGGCCAGCGGTCCCGTTGTCGCACTGACCGGCCGGAGGCACCTCGGGCGGTCGGCGTCGATGCTTGTCATGGCCACCTCGCCTGGGTGCAGACGGCGCGATGGTTCGAGCTGGTGGGCGTCCCCGCGGTGTCGGTGATGCGGGCGCGGAGAGGATCGCCGCTGGGCAGGTACCTGTTGGCGATGGTCGTGGCGGCGGCGAGGCAGCGGTGGGCAACGTCGGGCCATCCGCAGTCGCGGTAGAGGAACGCGAGTTCGGTGAGCGTGGTCAGGCTGACTGGTGCGTCGGGGCCGTGCCGGTGCGCGGCGGTGGTGTAGACGTCGGCGAGGTCCCGGATCGCCTGGTCACAACAGCCGACGCGGTGGCGTGCCCGGGCCAGGCCTGCGCGGGCGTACAGGGTCCGCTCGTGGCTGGCGCCGAGGTGCGCGGTGGCGAGGTCGACCAGGTCGCGGTAGGCGGCCACGGCCTGGTCGGCGTGCCCGTTCACGGCGGCCAGGGGTGCCAGCAGCGCCGCCGCATCGAGTTGTTCGGCAGGTGGGGTGGCGCGGTGGGCGAGCGTGCGGGCGTAGACGGCCCATTGGTAGGCGTCCGTGAGGTCGCCGAGCGTCTGCCGCGCCACGGCGTGGTCGATCGCCCTACGCGCGGGCGTGTGGTGTGGCCCGCACGCCGGTTCAAGTACCCGGGGCCTCGGCGTCCGCGTCGGCATGTCCGTTCAAGCTCCTATTCATGTTCGGTCTTGGGGAAAGGGCTGGTGTGGCCGACGGCGACAGTGGGGGCCTATCGCCGTCGGCCACGTCGGTCGCCGCGGCCCTTCCCTTTCATAGGCGGGCGACCGGCTTGTGCGCCCCAGCGCGGCTCAGCGAGACTGGCAGGCGATAGCGCGCGACGGTGATGCGAAGACGCGGCGTGATGGCTGAGCTGTCGCCTCCGCGTAGGCATCCGGCTCACTGGGGGGCGACGGGCCTCGCGAGCGTCGGGGCGACGGCGGTGGGGTTGGTGGCGTTGAGTTGCCCCGATTCGTGAGCTGGGCGTGGGGCGCGGTGCATCAAGGTCACCGTCGGCCCGTCGGGGAGGGTGAGCGCCGGTCGGGGAAGGTATCCGTGTCGGAGGTACAGGTCCTGGGTGTCGGGAAGGGTCTCGGTCCAGGCGGGCAGGTTGATGCGGTCGAGGCGGGCTTCGTGGTGGGTGAGCATCGCCGCGCCGAGGCCACGCCGCTGGGCGTCAGGGCGCACGGCGAGGATCGCCAGGTGGTGGTGCGGGTCGGTGGGCCGCTGGTTGGTGAGCAGTTGGTCGAGAATGTCGAAGCGCTGCGCGTGGGTGCCGGCGGCGGTGTCGATGCGGCTCCGGTAGTTCGCTGGTGGCGCGATGGGCCGGTAACGGTGAAAGGCGACGGCGGTAGCGCTCAGGTCGTCAGTGATCTGGATGTCGCCGTGGAACATGGCGTGCTCTACCCAGATCGCCGCGACGTCAGCCAGGACGCGGCGGCGCGCGGCCGGGTCGGGCACCAGCCACTGGGCGAGTGCGGTGGGGTAAACGGCATCGGCGATAAGTGCGGCGACCGGGCCTTTGTCCACCCATCGGGCAGAACGGATGCGCGGAATGACGTCCATGGATTCTCCAAGCACGGCGGGCAGATGGATAGCTGCCGGTGGTGTCCGGGGTCAGCGGTATGCGGCGGTGGCGAGATCCCCCACTGCGGCGTCGACCGTCGCGGTGATGTCGCGTACCGGCTGGTGGTGCTGTTCGGCGATGGTGCGTAGCTGTGCGGCGAGCACGGTGGTGTCGTCGGCGAGGTAGAGATGGTTGAGCAGCCCGAGGGTCGTGACCAGCCCGGCGAGAGCGGCGGTGTGGTTGTCAGGCTGGTTGCGGCCGGTGGCGATGTAGTGCAGCCGGGCGCGAGCGACGACCGGCCACTTGACGTCCAGGAGCAGGTAGCGGTCGGTGCGGGCGAGCCCACCGAAGCGGCGGCGCTGCTGGTGGCGCAGGATCCCACCGGCGACCAGGCCAGCGCGGGTGCGCTCGTACAGGCCGTCGGCGAACCCTCGCACCCAGCCGCGCAGGGATGGGGCCGGGCGCGCGTATCGGATCGAGGAGAGCGCGCTGTCGGCGATCAAGTCGCCGACCGGCTCGTGCAGGCGCAGCCACAACCGCCGCTCTGCGCCCGGCTGGCCGTCGCCCTCTCCGGGGTCGAACGCGACGCGACCGGCGAGGAACAGGTCGATCAGGACCGCGCCGGCGAGGCCGAGGGCAAGGGCCTGACGGTGGATATGCAGCTGGCCGGTGTCGTCGTCGTGCCCGAGCAGGAACAGGTCATCGCGCAGCGGCAGGCGCGGGATCGACGCGGTCATCGGCGGGGCTCCTACCGCAGCCCGGCGGCCCGTTGCCGCAGCCGGGCGTGCACGCCGTCGTGGACGGACTGCGGCTGCGGGAGCAGCCCCTTGTCCACCGCGGCGAGGACCGTGTAGTTGGGATCGCAGACGTTCCCAATCGGTGCCCGGCCTGCCTGCGACACCAACTGGTAGGCATCGATTTCGTCCAGCTCGGTGAGCTGACTCGTCCAGGCGACGAGGTCGCGGTGAGCGATCCGGTAGGCGTCCTCCAATGGCCGGGCGCAACCGATCGACATGATCTCCCGATCGGTCTCCAAGCGGGGCCACACCGCCGGAACGCCCTTGATGACCTCGACAACCAGGGTGGTGGTCGTGGCAATTTCCACCCCGACCCCGCAGGCCTCCCCCTCGCCCTGGCGGGCGTGTCCGTCGCCGAGGGCGAGCATCGCCCCGTGCACGTTCACACCCAGGTACAGGGTCGATCCGGCGCGCAGCTCAGCGGTATCCAGGTTCCCACCGTGGATGTCGGGGACGATCGTGGAGCGGGCCTCGAACCCGCCGGGCGCCACCCCGATAGTGCCGATCATCGGGTCAAGCGGCAGGTCGATGGAGTGGTCGCTGGCCGTCGCGTGGAAGCGGACCGTGCCGGCCTGCCGGTCGATGTCGTACACCCACACCCGCTCCTGCAGCGGCGGCTGCAGGGTGGCGGTGTGGGACGTACCGGTCAGCGCCCCGAAGTGCGGGAACGTCGAGGAGACGCCCCAGTCGCGGGCGGGGGTGATGGCGGCGAGGTGGACGGCGAGGGTGTCGCCGGGTTCGGCGTCCTCGACGAAGAACGGCCCGGACACCGGGTTCAGGTACGGCATCCGGCACACCTGCGACGGCAGGTCCGCCGGCCCGCGGACGAGGCCGCCAAAGCAATCCTCGGTGTACACCTGCAGGATGTCGCCGGAGCGGACGTGGGCCACCGGCATCCGGCCGCCGAAGGTGTAGGCGAGTTCGTCGCGGGCGGGACGGTACGTGATCGTGTCCATGGCGGTCACACCCGTTCCACGTGGCGGGCCTGCGGCTGCGCGGGCGCCAAACCCGACAGCGCGGGCCGGCGGCCAGCCAGGTACAGGCCGGCGAGCACGACCACGCCGAGGGCGAGCCACGCCAGACCGAGGCGCTGCGCGGCGATGTTCGCGTTGACCACCACGTAGGCGAGGATCGCGAACCCGATCCCGGGCATGACCAGGTGCGCCCACCAGTTCCCGCTGCGCTGGCGGATGAGGTGGTGCACGACCACGGAGACGTGCAGGACCAGGAACGCGACCATCGCCCCGAAGTTGATCAGCGACGACAGCAGCGTGATCCCGTCCGCGCGGGTGGCCATGTACAGGCCGAGCACCAGGGACACGGCGCCGGTGAGCAGGGTCGCGTTGATCGGCACGTTCCGGCGGATCGACACCTTCGCCAAGAAGGCGGGCAGTTGCCGGTCCCGCGCCATCGCGTACAACAGCCGGGACGTGGCGACCTGGGCGACCATCGAGTTCGGCAGCCCCCACGCGATCGCGGTTGCTACCGCGCACAGGGTCGCCAGCCAGCCTCCGCCAGCCACCTGCGCGGCGTCGTAGAAGGCGGTGCCGTTCGGATCCCCGTCGCTGAGCAGCGAGGCCGGCTCGGGGACGAGCATCGCGGCCAGCCAGGTCTGGGCGATGAACAGCACCCCGGCCAGGATGAGGACGGCGGCCATGGCCCGGCCGATCTGCCGGGAACCGCCCTTGGTCTCCTCGGCCAGCATGGAGATGCCGTCGAAGCCGAGGAAGGACAGCACCGCGATCGACACCGCACCGGCGACAAGCGACCAGGTGAACGTGTCGGAGTTGTAGAACGCGTCCCAACTGAACCTGCCCCTACCCGAGGCAAGAGCCCAACCGGCGACAGCGAGAAAGACCGCCAGGACGACCAACTCACCAACCAGCATCACCCGGGTCACCATCGCGGTCATCCGCATCCCGACAGAGTTGACGACCGTGTTGACCGCGACGAACCCGAGCAGCCACAACCAGACCGGCACCGCCGGGACGGTGGCGTGCATCGCCACCGACGCCACCAGGTACAGCAGACCCGGCACGAGAACGTAGTCGAGCAGGATCACCCAGCCGGCCAGGAACCCGACCGGTGCGCTGATACCCCGGCCGGCGTAGTTGTAGACGCTGCCCGACATCGGGAACGCCTTCACCATCTGCGCGTAGGAGAACGCGGTGAACACCAACGCCACCACACCGACCGCGTACGCCAGGGCCACCATCCCGCCGGAGCCGGCGTACACGCTGCCGAAGATCGCCATCGGCGCGATCGGCACCATGTACACCAGCCCGTACGCGACCAAGTCCCGAAACCGGAGTTGCCGGCTCAGTTCCTGTCGATATCCATATCGGGAGAGGTCATTCTGAAAACTCATCACACTCCTCAAATGTCTGCGTCCTGGCCAATCTCGCGACTCGCAGCTGACTCGTCAGCGAAGGCAACCGCTTCGTCGGACCTGAACCGCTGCTAATGATTTCGACCAGCAAGCGGACAGGTATCTCAGCAACGAGATTTGCTCACCGAGACAGATGAGTCGATAGCGCTGATGCGGACACACGGTGTTGTCCGCATGCAACTGTCCGCGTAGCGTTCGACCACGTACGGTCAGACCTTTCCAACTGCAGCAGTGACGGACAGACAGCACTCAGGAGTACCGGTGGCGCAAACTCCACGACGGCTGACCCCGCACCGATCGGCGCTGCATGGATTCGGTGCCGCGCTTCGGCAGTGGCGCGAGCGCCGCGGGCTGTCCCAGCGCGCTCTGGGCGGGCTGGTGCACGTCAGCGGGGACCTCATCGGCAAGGTGGAGAAGGCCGAACGTTGGCCGTCCGCCCGCTTCGTCGAGTCGTGTGAGGGCGCACTGCAGACGGGTGGTGAGCTGGTCCGCTTTCTGTCAGACCTCGAGAGTGGGCGTCGCCTCACCAGCGTCGGCTACCGCTTGGTCGACGGTGCGGAGGGCCAACTCCGGGCCTCCATCGATCATCCCGACAGGCCCTACCTGCTCCGCTCGTGGCACGAGCAGCTCGCCGGTCTGGCCATTGCCGGAAACCGCACCGGATACGCCGGGATGGCGTCCACCGCCCATGCGCAGATCAGCATCGCGGCCGCGGTCGGGCGGCGGAGCCGTTCAGGCGATCGCCGAGAGATACTCATCGCGCAGGCACTGTGGGCGGAGTTTCTCAGCTGGATCGACGAGCAGGGCGACGCCGCCGAGGCTGACGCCTGGCTGCGACGCGCCCAGCAGCAGGCCGTCGAAGCCAACGCGCCGGCGCTCGCCAGCTACGTCCTGATGAGGCAGAGCCAACGCGCCCTCGAACGCTTCGATCCACGTAATGCCATTGCCTTGGCGCAGCGGGCGCTGGAGGAGGTCCGGCTACCAGGCCGTATCCGCGCTCTACTGCTGATCCGCCAGGCCCAGGCCTACGCGATGGGAGGTGACCAGAACGCCTGTGCAGCCAGCATCGACAAGGCGCACAGGGTCGCCGGCAGCGCCGAATGGGGCTCGGAACTGCCGATCGATGTCGGCGTCCACTGCGACGCGGTGTACGTGGCTGCCCACGAAGCGCAATGCCGTCTGCTCCTCGGCCAACCGGCGGCTGCTGCCGATCTCTACGAGCAACTCCTGCGCCACTGGCCAGCTCAGTGGCGCGTCGACGAGGCCCTTTGGCGATCGGCCCTGTCCACCGCCTACCTCAACAGTGGCGACGTCGAGCGCGCGGCGACGGAGGCCGCCAACGCCCTGACCTTGGCCACTGGTACCTCCTCCGCGCGGGCTCTGCGCTGGTTGAACCCGACGGCGGTGGCCCTGCGCCAGCAGACAGCCATCCCCGAGGCCGCGACCTTCGTGCTCGCCTATCGGCAGGCGACCCTCGAAGCGTGCAACCATTAGCCCGTGGATCTCATCACCACGGCAACGAGCACCGACGAGTCCGAACGAGCAGCGTCCGTCGCGGTCCTCCCAGTCGGGAGTTTCGAACAGCACGGCGCCCATCTCCCGCTGCTGACGGACACCATCGTGGCCTGTGCGATCGCGAAGGCAGTCGCCGAACGCTACGGCCTCTTTCTGCTGCCGCCCGTGACGATCTCCTGCTCCCACGAGCACGCCGCGTGGCGTGGAACGGTCAGTATCAGCGCCACCACCCTCGCCGCCGTGGTCGGTGACATCGCTGACTCCCTACGTGAATCGGGCGTCGATCGGCTCGCCGTGATCAACGGACACGGCGGGAACTACGCCCTTGCCAACATCGTTCAGGAAGCCAACGTCGCCGGACCGAGGATGACTCTGTTCCCCGCTCGGGCCGACTGGGACGACGCTCGCGTTGCCGCCGGCCTGCACAGCACAGCCCACCAGGACATGCACGCTGGCGAGCTCGAAGTTTCGCTGCTTCTGCACGTTGCGCCGGAAGTGGTACGTGATGGCTTCCAGCATGCCGACCACCTAGCGGACGACCGACGTCACCTCCTCACGCGGGGCATGAGT
Organism: Micromonospora sp. NPDC049359; assembly: GCF_044466585.1. Lineage (NCBI taxonomy): Bacteria > Bacillati > Actinomycetota > Actinomycetes > Micromonosporales > Micromonosporaceae > Micromonospora > Micromonospora sp. NPDC049359. The sequence goes on from NZ_JBITMW010000001.1 coordinate 901,031, forward strand.
GGCTACACCACCAGCGGCGTCATTGGTCTGCCGTCCCACGCCACCGCGGCCAAGGGCAAAGCCGTACTCGAAGACCTTGTTCGCTCATTCGCCGACCACTACGGCCTCCTGCCGAGACCCTAGGCAGGATCAGGAATGATGCTGGACGAGGCTTTCGTTCGCATCGACATTGCCCCTGGGAGAGCGCTCGGGCGGACGCGGTTGACGAGCCCGCCGTCGTCCGGCCCGCGTGGAAGTTGTCCGAGGAGGACCTGTGAGGCTGGGCGACAGGATCGCTGAAGTGTCGGTGGACGACGCCGTCCGCGCCTCAGTGAGTTATGACCAGCTGCGTACCGGTGATGACGGCCTGTACTGGCTGGAGACTCACCCCGACGCCGGCGGGGGCACGACGGTGACACGGTGGCGGCCCGGCGAGGGCAAACGTGACATCAGTCCGAAGGGCTTCGATGTCGCCAGCGGCGTTCACGCGTACGGAGGCGGATCGTTCGCTGTCGCCGAGGAGACGTTGTGGTGCGTCGGCCGAGATGGCCTCTACCGGAGCCGCCGTCACGGCGACGAACTCGAATTGGTCAGCCATGGATCCCTCGGTGACCTGACGATCGGCGACGGTGAGTTGCTGGCTGTGCGGGAGTCGGAGCAGGGTGACCAACTCGTCGCGGTGTCGCTCACCGGTGATCCGCAGATGCGAACTCTCGTCTCGACCCGGGGGTTTCTCGGCGCGCCTCGGCCGGGTCCGGGTTCGTTGGCCTGGACCGCGTGGAGCGAGCACGACATGCCCTGGGACGCGTGTGAGGTGTGGGCCGCCGCCTACTCACCGCACGGTGGGGTCGAGGACCCAGTGAGGCTCGCCGGGGGCCCTGATGAGTCTGCGGTGGAGCCGCGGTGGGGACCCGACGGGGCGTTGTACTTCGTGTCGGACCGCAATGGCTGGTGGAACCTCTACCGGTGGAACGGGCTCAAGGTGGAGGCGGTGGCGCCGATCGCGGGCGAGTGCGCCGCGGAGCCATGGGAGCTGGGTTACGCGTCTTACGGCTTCCTCGACGACGGTCGGATCGTCGTGGCGGTGCAGGAGGGGCCGCGACACCGCCTCGTCATCATCGAGCCCGACGGCACTATCCGCCCGATCGGCCTCCCGTACACGTCGATCAAGCCGTACCTGGCCGTGCAAGGGACGACGGTGGCGTTGATCGGATCATCGCCGACCGCGGCCCCGCAGGTCGCGCTGATCGACCTGGCTGACGCCGATCCCCAGGTGGAGGTGCTTGCCAGGTCGGAGCACGCCGGACTCGACGGGGCGCGAGTATCGGCGCCGACCGAGCTTCGCGTTCCAGTGGCCAATGGTCGGGAGGTGCTTGCCCTGGTATATCCGCCGACGAGCGCGGCTGCGGACTGGCGGGCACCGGTGATCGTGCGGGCCCATCCTGGGCCTACCGCCTCCTGCCTGCTGCGCCTGGACTGGCAGGCGCAGTTCTTCACCAGTCGCGGGTTCGCCGTCGTGGATGTCGACTATCTGGGTAGCACCGGGTACGGCCGGGTGTTCCGGGAATCGCTGTACGGCCGGTGGGGTCTGGACGATGTCGATGACTGCGCGGCGGTGGCGGTGCACCTGTTGTCGGCGGGGCAGGCGGTGCCAGGGCAGGTGTTCATCCGTGGTGCCAGCGCCGGCGGATACACGGCGTTGCACGCGGTGGCCCAGGACGGCCCGTTCACCGCCGCCACCGCCGTGTCGGCGATCGTGGATCCCGAGCGGTGGGCGAAGACGGTGCCCCGGTTCCAGCGCGCGCACGCGGTGCGGCTACGAGGTGGCGCCGGTCGGGTCCGAGCCGCCGATGTCCAACGGCCAGTGCTGCTCATTCACGGCACCGCCGACGAGGTGGCCGTGGTCGAAGATGTGCGCGAACTCGCCGAGGAGCTAACCTCTCGCGGCATGGCGCCCGAGGTGCTGCTTCTTGCTGATGTCGGCCACTATGTGGCGTCGTCCCGTCGAGCGGGCGCGGCGCTGGAGGCGGAGTTGGCTCACTACCGCTCGGTGATGGCGGATGCAGCCAACGATCGACAGGGGTTACACAGCCGCCAGCGGTAGTCGGTGACGCACGTACTCGCCGAACTCGCGGACCTCGGGCTCACACCGATAGGGCTCGAGGTCGACCTGTACCTCGACGATGCGCTGCAGGCAGCGGTGTGAGGTGGTTCGTGCGGCGTAGTCGACTGCCTCGCGTGCGGCGGCGCAGGCTTCGTCGATGCGGCCGGCGGCGGCCAGCGACGAGGCCAGGAGCGCGGTGTCGATGGCGAGTCGCCGGACATGGGTGGGACTCAGCGCGGTGAGGGCCTCGCCCAGGTGCTGCTGGGTGTGCTGCGGTCGGCCCAGGTCGTGGAAGCAGTGGGCGATCTCGTCGGCGAGGTACGCCGCGTCGAAGTACCGGATCCACGGAGGCTCGTCCTCGGGCTTGCTACGGGCCAGTTGCTTCTCCGCGATGTCGAAGTGGGTCAGGCAATCGCGTTCGCGTCCGAGGCGGGCGTGCGTGCGTGCCACCACCGCGTGCAGTGCGGCTGCCACAGCGGGAGTCGCCTGGGTCTCGCTCCCTCTCACCGCCGTCAGCGCCATCCTGCGTGCCGGCTCGGGGTGCCCGCAGTGCAGCGCGAGGTGACCGATGTTCACGGCGAGCAGGTAGCTGCCGTACGGGCGGTCCTCGGCAGCTTCCGTCAGACGCAGAGCGCGAAGGTAACGGCGCTGGGCGAGGCCGTGGGCGCCAGTGTCAACCGCCTGGTACCCGCAGAGCTCGAAGAATCCCGCCGCCAGCGTGTAGAGATGGCGACCAACAGCGTCAGAGGTGGGGGTATTCGCCAACAGCCGGTTCAGCTCGCCCTCGACGTACCGCTGCACCTGCGCGTGGACTCGTCCGGCGCCGTGGGTGTGGTCCAACTGCCGGAACATCGCCAGAGCGGTCTCCGCCGAATGAAGATCCTCTTCGTCAACATGGTCAGGCGAGCCGAGTCGTCCGGCCACGGGCGGCCGGGGTCCCGCCGCAGCGTTCAGCCAGTCAAGGGCGGCGCTGTCCAGGACGCCGGGTTGGAACGGAACCCGAGCGACCATCTCAACCAGCCCCAACGTTCCTGTCGGGCGATTGGACAGCGCGCTGCTGAGGCCGCCGCCGGCCGGTGAGGGGGTGCTCGGCTTGCCGTCGCTGGTCCGGTTACTGCCGAGCAGCGGTAGCAGGCGCATCAGGGAGCCGCCGGTCACCAGCGCCTTGTCGCAGGCCTCGACGAACTCGCGGGAGGGAAACCGGTCGGCCGTTTCCACCCGACGCACGAGATCGGCACTAAAGCGGATCATGGTTCCGAGCCGCGCCTGCGAGAGGTTGGCGCGCTCGCGCAGTCGGCGCAGTTCGGCGCCGAAGAAGTGGCGCTCGGACAGGGATGGCTGGAGCGCTCGCGGGGTCTGGCCCATGACACCGCCTTTCGGGCTGTGCGTCGCCGATGGCATTGAGCAGCGTGGACATCGCGCACATAGGGTCACCCAGTGTTCAGCGCGGCGCAACCAGGATCGCCGGGGACTGCGCTACATGACCGTCGACCCAGAAGGCGCGCCGCATGCGGACAATGCCTTCGTCCGCATGCTCGGCATTCACGACGGCAACTTTGAGGGCGAGTGTGAGGAGAACGGGGCGCGACCACTCGTCAGATCCGCCCTGGTTCTCCACGACCCTGGGAGGTGCCAGTGGAGCACGAAGTCCGCGTCAACATGCTCGTGCCAACTGCGATCGTCACCCAGATGACCCCCGACCAGGCCGCCGGTCACCGCTGCCTCCTCGGGCGCTGCGGTGAACCGGAAGAGGTGGCGGACACGATCATGTTCCTGCTCTCACCGAAGGCGTCGTACACCACCGGCAGCACGCTGCAGGTCCACGGAGGACTGGGACTGCGATGACGACTACCCACGGCGGCATCACCGAGATCGATTACGCAGCCATGATCCGCGCCCTGAACCAGGTCCACTACGCGGGCGAGACGTCGTTCTACAACAACGCAAGGCTGCGCCCCTGCGAGGAGGCGCTCTACCACCGGCTCGGCGTGGGGGCGCGAATCCTCGATGTGGGATGCGGTGCCGGTCGCGTCGCCCAAGCGATAACCGCATTGGGCGGCGACATCGTCGGCGTCGACATCAACGAGGCGGCCCTGGCCGTTGCCCGGGCCGCGTGCCCGAACGGCACCTTCGTGCACGGCAGCATGAACGCCCTGCCACTACCAACGGACACTTTCGACCAGGTGTGGTGCCTCCGATTCTCCTTCAACGCGCTGGCAACCGAGGCCGAACGTGTGGAGACCCTGCACGAGATGTGGCGGGTGTGCGCCCCGGGAGGCACCGTCCTGGTGGAGACGTTCAACTGGTACTACGCCGGCCGGCTCGGGCTTGTCCGTATCGCCAATCTGCTGGACCTGGCCGCCCGCGCCGCGCGATGGCGGGGGCAGCGCCGCACCGGCTCGCGGCCCCTGCCAGCGCGCGACATCATCTACCTCGCCAACAAGACCAGCGGAGCGGCACCCGGCTACGCCCACCTCACCACCGCCCACGAGCTGTACCTCCTCGCGGCGACATGCGGGATCCGGCAGTACGCGACTGTGACATCGGAGGAGGGTGTCCTGTCGGCCCCCGCGCCCCCGGTACGCGGCAGACACCGCCGGTACTCGATGTGGCTCGTCCTCCGCAAGCCCGGGGAGCGGTCATGAGCTTGTTGAGAGTCGGCGACCACGCGCTGGAGATCCGGATCGCTGAGTCGGCACCACGCTGCCTGCGGCGGTTCGTCGCCCGACTCGCTGACACGGAACTGCCGACCATGCCTGCCGGGCAGGTCATGCAGGTACGTGACGGGCACCGAACCCGGCTGACCGTCGACGTCAGTAGAGGTGAGGTCCTCCTGGAACTGGCCCCAGAGCTGGCTGGCGATCCACCCACGTTGGAGATCGGAGTGCTCCAGGCCGCGGCACGCTCGTTGGCCGTCATGGGGGACGGCGAGCTGACGCTCCTGCACGGGAGTGCGGTGACCATAGACGACGGACGGTCGGCCATAGCGGTGCTCGACGGCGGACGCGGGCAGGGCAAGACATCACTCGCGCTGGGCGTCGCCGCTCACGGAGGCAGCCTCCTGGTCGACGAGTTCGCCTTCACCGCATTCCCCTGCCGTCAGCCCTGCGTGGTACCGATGCCCACCCTGCCCTGGCACGTACGCGCCGACATGGCGCCGCTGCTGGCACCTCACACCGCCGAACGGCTCCTCTACGCGGTGGATCTTCCCACCCCCACCACGACCGGACACCGCCCGCTGCCGCTGAGCCTCATCGTCATTCCGGATCAGGGCCTCGCGGCGGGCGAACTGCGCGAGACGCCTACTCCCGCAGCCCGGGATCTGCTGCGCGCGGCGGTGACCGACCACGAGGCGAAGCTACGCGACCCGACTCTTGACCACGTCTCGATCTTCTCATCGGCTGACGAGGTCACCATCAACCGCAGTCTTCCCGCATTCAACTTCGGGGAGAAGGCACTCGACGCACTTGCCGCTGTACCGGTCATCCGCGTCGGCATCGGCAAGCCAGACGATTTGCCCACCAGTGTTGCCGCGGTGATCCGTCGGACAAGAGGAGATTCGTGATGCGGCAGCCGGCCGCACCACCGATGCTCCTCCTCGCCGGCACCAGCGAGGCCGGAAAGTCGAGCGCAGGCGAGTACCTGGCCGCCCTCGGCTCCCGCCGCGTCAAGATCAGGACAGTCCTCGTGCAACTCAGCTCAGGCCGGCAGGCCTACCACGAGGGCGTGGAGACGCGGGAAGGCTTCGGGTACGACGAGTTCGTCGCGAAACTCCTCGCACTAACCGACCGCGGCGAGGCCCCCTTGGCAGTCGAGAGCTTCATCGATGCCGCTTTGGCTGTGACTGTGAAGCGAACGTGGCCAGCACCATGCTCGATCATCTTCATCACCGCACCAGAACTCGTCCGCGTCAGACGCCTCGCGCGGGCCCGAGGGCTGACCGCCGACGAGGCCCGACGCATCATCCGACGCAAAGACGAGCGGAAACGCGTCCACGAACAGCTTCCGGCCTGGCGCGCGATTGCCGATCACTGGATCGACAACACTGCCAACATCATCACCTTCAGGGCTCGTCTCCGGGACGCGTTCCAGACCATGCAGACATCCTCAGGAGGCATCCAGCCATGACTCGTCGATACGCCTCCGCCGGTGCCGTCGTCGCGACCGACGACCTCAGCTCTCCACAAGTCCTGCTCCTCGATCAGGTCCGAAAGACCGGTGAACGACAGACCGTCGCGCCGAAAGGCCGACTGGAGCCAGGCGAGGCACCACTCCTCGCAGCCAAGAGGGAGGTGGCCGAGGAAGCCGGCCTCACCGACACGCACTACAGCGCGTATCTCGGGCAGGAGGCTTACACGTTCACCGACAACGACGGCACGCCAGCGGCGAAGATCGTCGACTGGTTCCTCTTCTCGACGTCCACCACCACCACAACGCCGGCCCGGGACGAAGGCTTCGTCCAGGCCCGCTGGCTCGAGGCTCCCGCCGCCCGGCAGGCCGCCAGCCATCCCCAGTTCCAGCAGGTGCTGGATCGCGCCCTTGCCGTCATCACCTGGCGTGCCGCTAATCCCCTGCCGTTCAGCCGAAAGCTCAGTTACCTGGTCAACCAGGTGGCGGCAGAGGCCGAGGCCGTCATCGCCGGGCATCCGGATGCCGGGGTGGGGCTGTGCGGATCGGCCGCACGAGGAGACTTCATCGAGGGCTGGAGCGACGTCGACTTCATCGCTTGGAACCTGCCCCCCACCTCGTCCGCCGCCACGTCGCTCCACGAGATCGTCAGTGAAGCGGCCCGACGCCACGGTTCTCGAGCGTCGCTGCACCTCGCCGACAGCCACGGGGGCGACGCCCGTCGCCTCGGTCCGCTCTACGACATGAAGATGCGGGAGGTGCTGCGTCGTGTAGGGCTCGACACCGCCGTGATCGCAGGTGCCACCGCCCCTACGCCGGCCGCCACCTCAGAACTGACCGATCTCGCTGGTGATGTTGGCGTACTGCACGAGTTTGCCGTCGCCCGTCTGGCCGCCAGCCACCACACAGAATCGGAGCGCGAGGACACCGCACGCCGGGTGTTGTCGGTGCTGTCGAGCGCCGGTCGGCTGCTTGTCGCGCATCGAGCGCCAGAGGTCGGCCTGCGGCTTCCCGAGGTGATCGAGGCGCTGCGCGACTGGCCGGGCACCGAACTCAGATCGCTCCTTGAAGACTACGACGCCTACCGCCGTGCAGGCGCAGACGACGCAGCACAGGCCGATCGGCTCGCTGTACGGGTGCCAGGTGCGCTCGTGGCCGTGAGGAGCATGCTCGAAGAATCGGCATCCCTATGATCATTTTCGTCGACGGGATCGACGGCAGCGGGAAGACCACTCTCATCGGACACCTTGCCGCCGCCCTGAACCGCAGCGGCGCCGAAGCAGTCGTCTCCAGCCCACTGTGGCGTTATCTCCCCACGATCGCCGCAGCGGAACAGTTCGCCTCCTGGGTCGTCAGTACCACTGGTCTGGACGTCGCAGAAGCGCTCATCACTGCAATGATTGATCGCCTCGACGACCTCCGCGACCTGAGCGTCGCACAAGACCACGTGCACCTGGTTGATCGCGGACCGAAGACCGTCTACGCATCCGCCCGCGCCCACGCTTACGAACGACGCACGGCAATCGAACCACTTCGGGAACGTCTGGCCACCTCGGTCCGAGCGCTCACCGACGTCCACCCGTGCGTGGCGATCGAACTTGGGGACGGCGTGGAAGCGCTCCGGACGGCCCTTCCGCGCCTCACATCGTCTCAGACCGTGACGCCCGGATACCTGGGGTATTTGCAAGCATTGGCCACAGAGATGCATACCTTCGGCGACTGGCCGGGCCTGCCAACGCAGCGACTTGACATTTCCATGTCGACCGAATCCAACTGCGCGGCGATCCTCGAGTCTCTCCGCCTCCCGAGTCCCAGGAACGGCCGCGCCGACGTAGGAGCAGGAGTGTCCGCAAACAGACGGGACTGGCGGACATGAAGCCAGCGCAAGGCCCGCTGTGATCGACCGCGCCGTGCCGCCATCACTCGACACTTGGGTTTTCCATTCGGCGTCGAGATCGTCACGCTGCGGCAGATCCTCGACGAACGCGTCGACCAAACCGCCGCCGAGGTCCTGCGCCCGCGATCAACGCGGCCCACCGCCTCCTCGACCTCGTCGAGACCGATACCGGCGACGGGCTGACACGGGGCGGTAGGCCCCTAGGAACGCCAGGTAGTTTCAGCTGTCGAGCACTTCTACTGTCATCGATTGGGGATGCCGGCCACGTGTCGCACATCGAGAAGATCACCGGTGAACTCCGCGCGTTGATGACCGGGGTCGAACGCGCGCAGGGGTTGGCAGCCGCCGCCGACAGTCAGGCGCAGGAGGTGGCGTTGCGGGCCGCGGGCGCGGGCTTCGTCGCCGTGGCGGCGGGTGTGGCTCGGGTGCGTAACGCGATCACGGGCATCCAGGGCGGCCTGGGAAGTCTTGCCGGGTCGATCGGTGATGCGACGAAGGCGACCGCGGCGGTGCCGAACGAGGCCACCCCGCAGGAGACGATCGCCGGGCTGGCGCCTGTGCTGAGCGCCGTGGACGCTGCTCGTGAGGCGGCGGCCGCGGCCATCACCGGAGTCGGTGAGGCGCAGCAGCTCGTCGCCGTGGTCCTGCAGGGTGGGCAGCCCGGGCCGCTGTTGCAGGCTCTGGAGGCCATCAAGCAGGTCCTGGTGCTGGTCGTTCAGCGCACCGGCGGGGCCCGGCAGGCCATCGAAGGGGCGATCGCGCAGGCCCGGCAGTTGGGGTCGTCGGGAAACTGACGGGGGCTGGCGGTCATCCACCGGCCAGCCCCGCCCCTGCTACCACCGGCAGCCCATCCCCGACGACCCCCACCCTGGGCGGAACTGTCTTCACAGAGACTGACGCGTCAAACCCGTGGACCAGGCGTCCCACCGGCGTCGTCGGCGGGTCGCCTACCGGACGCCGAACCCGGATCTCCGCGAACGAGAAGCCACGGGAGCGCCGTGCCCTGGAGTTGGAGGACGAGTGTGCCGACAGGGTCGCCGGCAAGGGGTACCGGGTTCACCAGAACCCCACGAGGCAGGAGGTCGCGGACGCGCGACGCGAGACCGGGGATTCTGGGAGGCCGGAAAAGGCACCCGACTTCCTCATCGAGGGGCATGTCTTCGACTGCTACGCGCCCACTGCTCCCGTGCCGGCCCGCGCCGTCTGGAGCGCGGTGTCCAGGAAGGTCGACACGGAGCAGACCCAACGCGTCATGTTGAACCTCCACGACTGGCGGGGCGACCTCGCCGCCCTGCAAAAGCAGTTCCACGACTGGCCCATCACAGGGCTGAAGGAACTGGCAGCGGTAACGCGCGACGGTGCGATCATTCAGATCATCCGGCGAGACTGATGAAGGGGTGCAAATGGCTGTCGAGTACCGGCTGACGCTGGCGGGCAACATCCCACTCAAACAGGTAGCGGAGCTTGCTGCTCCCGGAGCGGTCGAGACGTCCACGGCGTCCGGCGGCACGATGCTCAGTGCCGACCTGAACGACGAGCACGGGTACGTCGTGGACATCACCGGCGGCCGGCACGGCTACTACAGCGCCGAGGACGACGGTGGTGCTCTGTGGCAGTGGGAGCCGGAGACCTACGTCGACGTCAGCTTCTACATGCGCAAGGACACCCTGGTCGACAAGGGCAAGCCCCACATGCTGGCGACCGTGGCCGCGATCCTCGCCGGCAGAGCTGAAGACGCGGCCCTGACCCTCAACGGCGACGTGCTCATGCTGACCCGCGTCGCGGGGACCATCCAGAAGCACAATACCGACGGCTGGTACGACGAAGACTACGACAGGATTCTTCACCTCTGACGGGCGTGCGTCCCCGGCTGGACCCACCACAGCCACTCCCCCGACCAACCCGACCGGAAGTGCCTCAGTATGCGCAGCCACGACCTCACGCCCGGACGGATGATCGGCGTCACCTTCGATCATGGCGAGGACTTCTTCACCGCCCTCGCCGACGCCTGCCGCACCAACGGCATCCGGCACGGCTACATCCCAGTCTTCATCGCCGGGTTCAGCACGGTCGAGATCGTCGGCACCTGCCAGCGTCTGGACGACCCCCAAGCCCCGGTCTGGGACCGGGTGCACCTGACCAACGTCGAAGCGCTCGGCGGCGGCACCATCGCCTACGACGAGGCCCACGACCGGATCTCGCCGCACATCCACGTCAGCGTCGGACTCAAGGAGCACAGCGCGACCGGCCACACCAGTCACCTGCTCGCCGCTACGGTCCAGTTCCTGACCGAGATGCTGATTATCGAGGTCACTGCGCCCGTCATGCGTCGTATCCCCGAGGCGAGCCTCTACGACGTGCCGCTGTTGCGGATCGGCGACAACTGACGCTGGTTATGCTCGAACCTGAAGAGCAGATGAGCGGCTAAGCAGTCGACGACCCATCCGAGCTCAACAGCGAACTGACGGCGGCCATCACCATCATTGGTTCAAGACTGTCGAGCACCAGGTCAGGTTCGTAGGCAGTCAACTCTTGCCGTCCAATTCGGTGAGCGACAACGGCGACATGAAAGTCGGCATGGCGCGCGCAGGCGATATCGTTGGGCGCATCCCCGATGACGATGACGCGCGCAGGATCGAGCTGATCACCGTAGATCGCGGAGTAGCGTCGGGCGACGACTGCCGGAAGCTGAAAGCGATCGCGCTCGTCTGAACCGAACCCGCCGATGCGGAGATCAAGAAACTCATCCAAGCCCGCCACGTGCAGCTTCACCTCGGCGGCCGAACGCAGATTGCCGGTCAGCACGGTCTGGATGAAGCCTCGGTCGTGCAACTCCGCGATGCTCGCCGCAGCACCTGGATACGGCGGCTGGACCTCAGCGAACTCCTGCCGGCCCTCTTGCATGACCGCGGCGATGGCCTGACGGAAGGCGGGTATGCCCGCCTCCGCATCTGACGGGTCGACGCCCGAAGCGATCGCCGTGTCGACGGCGATCGACTCGTCCGTATAGCCATGCACCTTCTTGTCAGGAAAGTTAACCGCGGACTGCGCGAGACCGTACGCGCGAGCGATGGCGCGCGTCAGCCAGCGCAAGTCCGCGGGGATGAGAGTCCCGTCAACGTCCCAGATCACCAAGCCGGCGCTGCGGTGGTTCACAGAACCATCGTCGCACGATGGGCGAGTGAGGCCGATGACGGTACCGAACTGGCTGCCGAGCGTCGGTGGTCCTCATTCGGGGTTGCGCGCGGCGGCTCGATCGCCTACCGGGCATGGCGTCTGACCCACGATGAATCGGAGGCCGATCTCGGTGCCCGCGCGTTCGGGCCGTACGGAAAGAACGCCGCAGCGGTCATGACCGGAACAGATCCAGGTATGGGACCAGCGGACTCGCCGCGGGCCAAGTCCGAGTTCGCCTACTGGTCAACAGGCACCAGTCCCGGGATGCCCACGCCGGAGAACGTAGCGGTGCTGGCAGAGACTCAGGTCTTCTTACGATCTCCTCGCTGGCGGCGAACTGGCCGCCCTCAACTGGGCGAGCCACCCCCCTCGTTGGTCAAGTACGTAGTGCACCCGTTTGAGGCCTGAGGAGCGACACATGCGCGTGATCGCCGGAGATCCGCTTGACGGTTTTCCGTGGTTCCGGCATGTGGGATGCCTCCCCTGATCCTGGGGCTGTGGGCCTTGCGGAAGCACGAAGCCCTCGTTTGCCTCCTGACTGAAGAAGGCGAACGAGGGCTTCGTGGTGGTCAGGCCGCCGCGGCGGTGACGTTCTGGTCGATGAACTGGATGAGCTTGAGCGGGGACCCGCCGAAGTGGTCGCGGACACGCTGCTGGAGCGCACGGACGTCGTGGCCGGGCAGGAAGTCCCGGTCGGTGTCCTCGCCGCAGCTGCAGGCGCAGGGGCGCATCAGGTAGGTCTGTTCTTCGGGCAGGTCGCAGTAGCCCACGGGGTTCTGCGAGCCGTTGGCGACCGGGTCGGGTTGGCCGAGGTACGCCTCGCGCACGGGGTGGCCGGCGGGCAAGGGCTGGCCGATGAGCTCGCCGCGTACGCCGGTCTCCGTGGAGTGCTCGTGGTAGCCGGTGATCTCGGCGACCGCGCGAACGACGCCTTCCCCGACGATGAAAGCGAATCGTTGACGGCTGGCCTTCTCGCGGTTCATCTTCCAGACGCCCCGGCCTGCCTCCCATGCCTCGTCTTCGGTCATGCGCGGGAAGTAGCCGATGAACGCCCTCCCGAGCGGGTCGCCTTGGACAGTCTCGTAGCCACCGAGCTTAAGCCGAATACCCACCTAGCCTCCGATCTATCTGCACCGCCGAACTGTTGACACTAGTCCAGCATCGAACATCAGGTTTGGCAAGTACCGCAGGTGTCTATTGTCGTCGGCATGCAAAAGACGGTCTATTTGCTCTTTGCTGTGGATGCTAGGGGTGTAGGCCTGCGCTCTGCGCACCGTCAAAAAACCATCGTTTTCTGACGACCACGGTCAGACGCCTCGCGGTACCCCTCCGAGGCGTCAAAAACTCCGTCAAAAACCGGCGGGTTCAACAACCCACTAGGCACCCTTTTCTGACACCATGAACAGGTGTCAGACGCTCTCGACCCGACCGAGCTGCTCGCCCCGGCGCCAGCGCATCCCACCGAGATCCGCATCGGCTACGCGCGGGTCTCCACCGGCGGGCAGAAACTCGAACGGCAACTCGACGCGCTGCGCGCCGCCGGCTGCCGCCGCATCTTCTCCGAGACGCAGTCCGGCAAGGACGCCGACCGGCCCGAGCTCACCGCCTGCCTCGCGTTCATGGCCCCCGGCGACACCCTCGTCGTCCCCGCCCTCGACCGCCTCGGCCGGTCCGTGCAAGACCTGATCGCCACCGTGACCGACCTGCGCGGCCGCGACGTCGGCTTCACCTCGCTCTACGAAAACCTCGACACCACCACCCCCGGCGGCCGGCTCGTCTTCCACGTCTTCGCCGCCCTCGCCGAGTTCATCCGCGAACTCATCGTCTCCGGCACCCGCGAAGGCCTCGCCGCCGCCCGCGCCCGAGGGCGCGGCGGCGGCCGACCCACCGTCATCAACGCCGAGCTGATCCGCTCCGCCCGCGACCTGCTACCCAACCCCGACGCCAGCGTCGCGTCCATCGCCCGGCTGCTCGGCGTCAGCCCCGGCACCCTCTACAACCACATTCCCGACCTACGCGAGCTACGTGCCGCCGGCCGGGCCCGCATGGAGCTGACCGCATGACCTGTCCGCTCCTCGCACGGCGCAGGCACGAACGCTCCTCAATGGCCACCGCCGGCCACGGTGGTATCGGCCGCGAGCGCCTTCACCCGACTGAGCGCCTCGTCGACGCCAACGCGCTCGCGGACAGTAGGGGTGGCGCTGCGTGAGCGACCTCGTCAGCCGGACCACCCGCGGGCTCTTCCGTGACCTCATGACCGGAAGCACCGTCGGCGCGATCGGCGCAGCCTTCCAGGACGAACTCTTCGCACCGAACCCCGACAGCACGTACGAAGACAGCAGCGTTCGGCGTGTCACGACGCAGGAGTACCTCGAAGCCATCGACTGGGGCGACATCAACCAGGTCAGCCGGGCGCTGCGAGTCTTCGAGCGCCTCATCCAGGGTTTCGAGCCGCAGTACACGAGCAAGCTCCTCAACTCCCTGCGCCGTGACGGCTACACCGTCGATGAGCAAACAGGCCACATCGCTTCCGGCGGACCACGCTTCGCCCCTTCCTCCCTGCAGAACATCACCGACGCGTCGGCGATCCGCCAGCAACTCACCCGCATCCAGCACGCCGTCCTGGACGACCCTGCCCTCGCCGTAGGCAGCGCCAAGGAACTCATCGAGAGCACGGCGAAAGTCGTACTCAAGGAACGCGGCCAGCCGGTCGACGACAAGGACGACCTCCCTGCGCTCGTCCGAAGCGCCCAGCAAGCCCTCGGCCTCCACCCGTCCTCCAAGGCACCCGGCCCGGACGGCAGCGACGCGATCAAGAAGATCCTCGGCTCCGTCTCAGGCATCGCCATCGGACTGGCCGAACTCCGCAACCGCGGCTACGGCACCGGCCACGGTCCCGCCACCGCTCCAGTCGGCCTCGGCCCCCGCCACGCTCACCTCGCCGTGAACGCCGCGTTCACCTGGTGCCAGCTCATGCTCGACACGCTCGCGGACCCCAAGGCTCCCTGGCGCAAGGAACTGACGTGATCTCCACCGGAAAGGCACTGAAGATCGATGTCGCATCCACTGAAGATCACACGTCGTTCAACATCCCGAACTGCTCGCGATGGCCGGTGGGCTGATGTTTCCGCTGGTCCTGATCGTTGGCTCGGCCACGCGCTGCGGGCCGACGACGCCGGCCTCTGGGCGGCCCTGCTGCTCGCCACACCGGCCGGCCTGTTCGGCGCCAACCAGCTCAGCCAGGGAATCTGGAGAAGCCGTGGCGGCGGACCCAGCCCGGCGGCCTTCGCCGTCACCACCGGTCGTCGGCCACTCCATCCGCCGGGTCTCCCCGTCGGCCATGGTGATGGTGGGCCGGCTGACCTGCGGACACCGGCGGAAGGTGACAGCAGAGGCATGACCTTGCCCAGACCGCAGCAACCTCCGGGTGCCTGAGCGGTGCGGGCGGGTCCGAGCGTGGTTAGTCGGTCGTCTCGTCGGTGTCGGGCCAGAGCCGTACCGCCCGCGCGGCGGCGTCGAGGATCACCTGGCCGTCGACCTCCAGCCGCGACTCGGGCATGTCGTACGCCGGCCACTCGCAGACGAAGGTGACGGGCCCGGACGGCGGTAGTGGCCAAACCCAGTAGTGCGCCTCGTGCCGCCGGGCGTCCGACTCAGCGTTGCCCGGAAACAACAACCGGCCAGGTGGCTCGGCATCCAGCGGCGTGGGCGAGCGTCGATCCATGTTGGTGACGGTGCTCCCGTCGGCGAACTGCACACCCACCCGGAGGAAATCCGCTGGCACGGTCTGCCCGGCCCAGTACCCGATCCGGTGGTGGTGCAATAGATCAGCCCGTCGGTCCGGCGCACGTAGCACCGCGGTCACGCTGAACTCGAAGCCTGCGGGGTAGGCGAGCAGACCGCTGATCGCGACCGCGACGCGATCGGTGTGGACCAGCACGTGGCTTTCGGCCACGACACCGGGGATCACCGCCTCGGGTTTCATCCAGGCGGGACGGGGCTGTCTGATCGGTTCTGGCTCGACGTCCGATGCCGCTACCTGGCGGTCGAAGAAGCCCATATGGCCTACCTTCCCACAATTCCGAGTTCTCGTACGGCCGGGTCTATCTGCCCTCCTCCGACTCGGTGCTTAGCCGGCACCGCCGGCCCCCGACGCATCATCGCGCGGGTAAGCCGCGGCCCGGCCGTCCATCGATAAGGCGGGATGTTTTCGGCGTAGTGCGATCAGTGTTGCCCGCACCTCAGGTTGCTGAGCGGCTTCGGCGAGGTCGAAGGCTTCGGCGGCGTAGGCGTGCGCAACCCGGATCGCACCCAGGTCCAGGGCGAGGGCGCCGAGCAGCCCGGACAGGTGGACGGCGAGGGTGTAGAGCCGGGCGCGTTGTGGTGGGTGCTGCTGCCCGGCCATGAGCTCATCCACACAGGTACGCAACGGCCGCAAGCGCGCCAGGCGGACTGCTGGCGGGAGGCGTTCGTTGTCGGCGATCGCCTTTCGGACCTCGTCTTCGAGGTAGCTGAGTCGGGTGTCTTCGTCGTTGCAGGACTTCAGCGCGGCTCGGCGGGCGTTGATGCTGTTCTCGTCTTCCCAGAGAGCCGATTCGTCAGCACTGGAATCGGTGCTGGCGGCGGGCTGCGGCCGGTGCGGGTTCTTCGCCGACGGGACCGACGGTGGCTGTGGTTGGTGCCGCTGGATTCGCCTGGTGAGGCGGTCGTATTCCTGGGTGAGGGTGCCGTTGGTGTGCAGGGCGGTGTCGCAGCGTGCCCAGAACTCGCGCTCGGGGTATTGGCGGCCGGTCTCGGTGTTGGCGACGGAGCTGCGGCCGTACTGCACGAGCCGGGCGAGGCCCTGCTGGGTGAGGTTGGCTTGCTTGCGCAGCTGTGCGAGGTGGCGGCCGAGTGCGCGCCGTGCCGTCGTGATCTCGTCGTCGGCCATGGTTTGCCACCCCCTGGCGGTGCCGAGATGCGGTCACGGTGCGGGCAGACCGTATCCGCCGCCTCCGACAATTCCTGGGTCGGTTACTGAGGGCTGTCGGGGGTCGGACGGGGTTGGTCGACAGCCGGGCAGCCTAGCGGCTGCGTTGGCCGCCGGTAGGGGTCACGCGCGGCCGACGATGTCGCCGTCTTGTCGGAGTCGGCAGCGGAATCTGCCGACAATGTCGTGGCACGGCGCGGCGGGCGTGTCGGACGGCTGGCGTCCTACGGTCGACTCATGCCCGCCGAACGCCGTGACTTCACCGCCGATCTACCTCGCAAGCGGATGGCCGCAGGGCTGCTCCTGACCGATCCCCGCGGTCGAGTGCTGCTTGTCGAGCCGGCATACAAGGCCTCGTGGGAGATCCCCGGTGGGTGCGTCGAGGCCGACGAGTCGCCCTACCAGGCGGCGGTCCGGGAGTGCCGTGAGGAACTCGGGCTGACCCTGACGCCCGGCCGGCTGCTGGTCATGGACTGGGTGCCACCGCAGCCTGGCCGCACCGAGGGGGTCATGTTCGTCTTCGATGCGGGCACGCTCACGTCCGAGCAGACGGACCGGATCGTCTTGCCGCCGACAGAGTTGCGCAGCTGGTCCTGGTGCGACCAGCCGGCGGCCCATGAACGCCTGCCGGCGCTGCTGGCCCGACGCGTCGCCGCGGCCCGGGAAGCACGCGGCCAAGGGTTCACCAGGTACCTGGAGAACGGGCTGCCGGTCACCTGACCCCCGGCCCTACACGGGCCAGCCGCATCCACGATTCGACTCGTAGCCCTCTGCTGAAGATCCGATCTGCGGGAGGTCGCCTTCGGGCGACCGGCCCGACTCACACACGTCCCGCTGCCATCCATTTGCATAACTTTGAGGATGTTTGTCCATGACGCAGACGACCACCACACAGAACCCCAGTACAGCGGGCCAGCCGGGCATCGCGCGACCGGAGTCGGTCTTGCCGGAGCTACGGGCCACATGGTGGGAGACGGGAGTGCGTGCCCGGGCGGAAGCGGGCGTGTTCACCGTCTTCGCGGAACTCCCCCGGCTTGTCTGGGCCGCTCTGGGCGTCAGTTGGCGTGCAGACCGGCTGCGTACGGGCGTGGTGGCGGTAGCGACGGTCGGCGCCGGGGTGATGGCGGCCTTCGGCCTGTTGGCGACGCAGCGGGTGTTGGTGGAGTTGTTCGCCGGCGGGCCGACCGCGGACAAGGTTTGGGCGGCGTTGCCCGCGCTGGCCGTGCTGGCGGTGGCGGTCGCGCTGCGTGCGGGGATGGGCATCGCCACGGGGTACGCGCAGAACGCGTTGACGCCGCAGGTGAGCCGGGAGGTGGAGCGGGGCCTGTTCGAGGTGTCCACGCAGGTGCGGCTGGAGGCGTTCGACGCCGACGCGTTCGCCGACGACATGGAACGCGCCTCCCGAGGCACCGAGTCGGCGATCGGCCTGGTGCAGTCGTCGATGAACCTCCTCGCCGGGCTGGCCGGCGTACTGGCGGTGGCGGTCGCGGTCGTGGTGATCCACCCGCTGTTGCTGGTGGCGTTGTTGGTGGCGACGGTGCCGAACGGGTGGGCGGCGCTGCGGGCGGGCCACCTGCGGTATCAGACATACACGGCCGGGTCGGTGCGCCGGCGCCGGCTGTGGCTGTTGCAGCGGTTGATGGCCGAGCGGGCATCCGCGCCGGAGCTGCGGTCGTACGGGCTGCGCCGGTTCCTGCTCGACCAGTACGACCGGGTCATGCAGGTCGAGACCGACATCCAGCTCGTCCTGGCGCGGCGGGTCACCACCACCACCTCGGTCGGGGCGATGATCGGAGGAGTAGCCACCGCCGCGGTGTACGTCCTGCTCGGCCTGCTGCTGATCGACGGGCAGATCCCCCTCGCCGCCGCGGCGACGTGCGTGATCGCCGTGCAGTCCGCGCAGCGTTCCCTCGCCATCGTCACCTTCCAGGTCGACCGCGTCTACACCGAGGGTCAGCACTTCAACGACTACACCGGGTTCATGACCCGCGCCGCCGCCTACCTCCCGGGCAGCAGCGGACCGGTGTCCGCGACGGGCCCCGAACGGCTGCAGGAACTGACCGTCAGCGGGGTGAGCATGCGCTACCCCGACCGCGACGCACCCGCCGTCGACAACGTCACCATGACCATCACCGCCGGGCAGACCGTCGCGTTCGTCGGGGAGAACGGCTCGGGCAAGACGACCCTCGCCGCGATGATCGCCACCCTCCGCAGCCCCAGCGAAGGCGTCATCGAATGGAACGGCCAGCCCATGTCGGAGTGCGACATCGACGGGCTGCGAGCCAGGATCGCGGTAGTGACGCAGGAATACCACAAATGGCCGTTCACCGCGGCCACGAACATCGCCATCGGCAACGTTGACACCGATGCCCGGCAAGACCTCATCGAGTCCGCCGCCGCCCGCGCGGTCGCCCACGACATGATCACCGAACTGCCCCACGGGTACGAGACACTGCTCGACCGGACCTTCGCCCGAGGCCAGGACCTCTCCGGCGGGCAGTGGCAACGCATCACCGCCGCCCGCGGCTTCCTCCGCGACGCCGAACTGCTCATCATGGACGAGCCCTCCTCCGCGCTCGACCCCCGCGCCGAGGACGCCCTGTTCCAGGCCATCCGCGACCGCAAGGGCCGGGCCACCACGATCCTGATCACCCACCGGCTCGCGAACGTCCGCCACGCCGACCGGATCTTCGTCCTGCACCACGGCCGGCTCGTCGAGGCCGGCAGCCACGACGACCTCATCGCCACCGGCGGCCGGTACGCCGAACTGTTCGCCCTTCAGGCCGCCGGCTACGACGCCACCCCGAGCGAGGACAGCCCCATCCCGCAACAGCACCGACCCGCCTCGCGATAGGAAGAACCGTCATGGACCAAGCGGCGCCCACCGGCAACTCCGAGACGATCCTCATCAGCATCCGCGGCAATTCCAGCGCCGGGAAGAGCACCATCGCCACGGCGTTGCGGCGCCGGCACGGCCGCGGCTGCGCGATGGTCGGCCAAGACCATATCCGTCGGATCCTGCTCAGGGAACGCGACAAGCCCGGCGGCCTCGCGCCCGCGCTCATCGCGCAGAACGTCCGCTTCTGCCTCGACCACGGCTACCACGTGATCCTGGAAGGGATCATGCACACCGCCCGCTATCGGAGCATGCTCACCGAGCTGCGTGACGCGCACCGTGGGCGAACGCTCTTCGTCTACCTCGATGTGTCACTTACCGAGACCTTGCGACGCCACGAGACGCGTCCCTTGGCGGCGGAGGTGTCGCCGGAAAACCTGCGCAGCTGGTATACCCCGCGCGACGTCCTCGGCTGGTCCAACGAGCTCGTCCTGCCGGAGACCACCATGCTGGAGCAAGCGATCGAGCGCATCGCCACCGTCGCCGGCCTGCCGTTGACCGGCCGCGACGACGACCTGCTCCCGGCCGTCCCATGACTTCACCCCAGACGTCCAGCGCAGGCAGTGCCGGTCTCGTGGCGGACGGGGCGGATGACGTGTTCGCGGCGCTGGTCGCCCGTGCCGCTGCCGCAGGGGTGGGTACCGGCCGGGTGGTGCACCGTACCGACAAGGCCGTCGTCGCCACCGGCCGCCGCGACGGCCGACCGGTGATCGTGAAGCTGTTGACCACCGACGACCCGTACTGGGTAGGCCGGCGCCAACACGAGCTGCGCATGTACGAACTGTTCACCGATCAGCCACCCCCCGTGCGCGTGCCGCAGGTCCTGTACGCCGACGCTCGCCTGACCGTCCTGACTCAGCTACCTGGGCAGCGCCTGGACGACCAACGCCACCTCACTCGCGACGTCAGCCCGGCCACCGCACAGCTGGTCCTGGACACCCTCGACACCGTCGCCGCCTGGATGCCAGCACCGCCGCTGCCGCAACCTGTCGATTACCACGGCCGCATCGGCGCCGAACACACCGCCGGACTCCTCGACGACGCCGACCAGCACGCCCTACACACCCTCGTCGACCAGCTCGGACCGGACCGGGTCACCGCACACGGCGACCCCCTACCCGCGAACCTGCTCCTCGACCGCGAGCACTGCGCCCTCATCGACTTCGAGCACACCGGCAGCTACCTACCCGGCTACGACCTCGCGCTACTGCACATCATCGGCGCCGCAGCCAGCCCCACCCTCACTGCCGCGATCGCCGAACATGTGCACACCGCCGACATCACGACGGCCTACTACGTCAACCTGCTCCTGCTGACCTGCAGAGAGATCCGCCTGCACACCGTGCTGCCAGCAGGCGACTCGACCACGTCCCGGCTCGCGTACCTGCGACAGCTACTCAGCCAAGCACGCCGCGACGTTCAGGCACTGATGCGATGGGCATGAACCGGACGACCGCCATCCCGCGGGCCCACCGCAGCCCCGCAGACGGCTCACAGGCACCTCCCCCGCTGAGCCGTGACTTCCACCGGCTGTGGGGCGCATACTCGGTCAGCCACCTGGGATCCGCCGTCGGGGCGGGCGCGCTGCCGCTGGTCGCGATCCTGCTGCTGGACTCATCGGCTCTGCAGATCTCCCTGCTCGCGGTGATCTCCGGCCTCGCTTCGGCGGTCATCGTCCTGCCCCTGGGCCCTTGGGTGGAGTTCCGGCGCAAACGGCCCGTGATGATCGGCGCCGACCTGCTGCGCTTCGCGGCCCTGGCCAGCGTCCCCATCGCCGCCGCGCTAGGCGCCCTGACGTACGAGCAGTTGTGCGTCGTCGCCGTCGTGCAGACCGCCGGCACCATCGTGTTCGGCGCCGCCAGCGGCGCACACCTGAAGCACCTGGTCACCGTCGATCAACGTGTCACCGCCAACAGCCGATTCGAGACCTCCCAGTGGACGGCGAACAGCCTCGGCTCACCCATCGGCGGTGTCCTCGTGTCCTGGCTCGGCGCTACCGCGTCCATCACCGTCGACGCCGCGAGTTTTCTGATGTCCGCGCTCGGGATCCGCCGCCTGCGCAGCCCCGAACCGCCGCCACCTGCGCGGCAACCCGCCCCGAGGCGGGGCCGGGAAGCCATCGAAGGATGGCGGCACATCCTTCACCACGCGGGCCTGCGGGCACTGTTCGTCAACGCCGTCGTCTTCGGCGGCGCCATCACGGCCAGCACGCCCATCATCGCGGTGTTCATGCTCCGCGACCTACACCTGGCGCCCTGGCAGTACGGCCTGGCCCTCGGACTGCCCTGCCTCGGCGGCATCCTCGGCTCCCTCACCGCCGGCCCCCTCACCACCCGATACGGCCTCCGCAGGGTCCTGCTCACCACCGGCGTCGCCCGCACCCTCTGGATGGGATTCATCCCCCTCGCCCCGCCCGGCACACCGGGCCTGATCATCATCACCCTCGCCGACACACTCCTGCTGTTCATGGCGGGAACGTTCAATCCCACCTTCGCCGCCTACCGCATGAACCACACCAGCGAGCACTGCCTGTCCCGCGTCCTGACCGCCTGGTCCATCACCAGCAAACTCACCCAACCCCTCTTCATCGCAGCCGCCGGCATCCTCGCCGCCGCCACCGGCCCCCGCACCGCCCTCACGGCAACCGCCGCCCTCACCCTCACCAGCGCCGCGATCCTGCCATGGAAGACCACCCCGAACAGCCCGCCCCACACCCCCGCCGCGAACCCGCCCAGCGGACGTCGCCTACTGGCACGTCGTTCCGGTAGCGCGAGCACCGGCCTGTCTACCGCCGTCACGGCCACCGCCACCACACCCAGGGAGAACGCAGAATGAGCGATGACAACCCGCAGCGGCGGGCACCTCGCCGGTACGCCGGCACCACGACTGATTTCGTGCTGGACGGCACCACGGGGCGCCTCACCACGGCCACCTCGTCCGGGCAGCTCACTCACGTCGAGCTGCGCGTCGGCAAACACGGCTCCACCCTGGCCGGCCTAACCGAGGCGCTGTCCACGGCGATCACCACCGGTCTGCAAGCCGGCGCGCCCCCGTCCGAGTTCGTGGCCCCGCTACGGCACACCCACTACACCCCTTCCGGCGCCACCACCGACCCGGACGTGCCGCACGCGACCTCGCTGAGCGACTACCTCGCACACCGCCTCCACCAGCAACACATCAGCACCCCGCCGCACCCAGACGCCGCGCAGCTGCCTGGAGACATTCAAACCAGCACGCAGCCACGACTGCCCACGGCCAGCTGGTTGCCGCACCCCCGCAGCTGACCCGACCTCGATCAACCTGGACCTGCCGGAGGTGAAGAGGGCATGCGCGATGACGAGTTACGCGGTCTGGTTGGCGGGAGCCAGCCGCTGATGCGGGCGCTGCGCACCGTGCGGGACTCGGGCCTACCTGACGCCTGGATCGGCGCCGGTGTCCTCAGGGACCTGGTGTGGGACCAACGCTACGGGCACGGATTCGACTTCTCGCAAGCTCGGGATATCGACGTGGCATTCTTCGACCCCACCGACCTGACCCGCACCAACGACGAGCACGCCACCGAACATCTGACGGCGATCTGGCTCGGACCGCCATGGGAGGCGAAGAACCAGGCCGCCGTGCACACCTGGTACCCCGCCCGATTCGGAGGCGACCCCGTCCCCGCGCTGCGAAGCATCGCCGACGCGGTCGCGACCTGGCCCGAATACGCCACCGCCGTCGCGATCCGTCTCGACGCCGGCGGGCACATCGCTGTCTGCGCACCCCACGGACTCGATGACCTTCTCGACGGCATCTGGCAACGCAACCCGACCCGAGTCAGCCAGGTCGTGTCCGCGCAACGACTAGCGCGGCAACGCCCCGCCCACCGCTGGCCCCGAGTCCGAGTCCTCAGCTGATCACCCGCGATGGACGCCAGGAGGCTCGCCCCAAATGCTCGACGCCCGCCGAATGGACGACTCGTCCACTCTCACGATCGCTGCCGCCCAACCGCCAGTCACCTGCGACGCCACGCTCAACGGCACCGCAATCCGTGCGCTCATGCGCCGCGCACGTCAGCAGGGTGCCTACTTGGTGCAGTTCCCCGAAGGCGCCCTGTCCGGCTACGCCGGGCAGGCCAAGGACCACTTCGCCGGCTGGAACGTCGACTGGACAATGCTACGGCGGGAGCTGGACAAGACGGCCGCGCTCGCGGGTGAACTCGGCCTGTGGGTGATCCTGGGCAGCAATCACCGACTCAGCGGCGAGCACCGTCCGCACAACAGCCTGTACGTGATCTCCGACCAGGGACGCATCGTCGACCGCTACGACAAGCGCTACCTCTCCCACACGGAGATCACCCGCTTCTACACCCCCGGCTTCACACCAAGCGTCCTCGACATCGCGGGATTCAAGCTGGGGCTGGCACTTTGCATCGAGATCAACTTCCCGGAGATGTTCCTCGACTACCTGCACAGGGGCGTGGACTGCGTCCTGTTCTCCACCTTCTCCGAAGACCCGATGTTCGCCGTGATCGCCCAGGGCCACGCCGCCACCATGAGCCAGTGGGTGAGCGTCTCGGTGCCCGCGCAATGCAGCACCGCCATGCCCACCGGAATTATCGGCCCTCACGGCGGCTGGCTCGCCCGCTGCGCACCCGATGGCACAGCCGACCTGGTCTGCGCCACGCTCGACCGTGACGCCCCAGAGCTGCGCATCGCCGTGCAGCACGCCCGCCCCTGGCGCACCACCGCCCGCGACGGCGCCATCTACCGGCAACGGCGCGTGGACGATCCGCGCAGCCACAACCGCACCGAGGGGTGACAGTGGCGCCGAACCAGGCGCCACCCATCGAACAATGTCGCATAGCGACGGTACGGTCACTCCTGGCAGTTTGTTGTGGTGGAGGGAGCTTGCTCGTGGTCAAGCGCAGCAGCCGATCTCGGCGCAGGGAACCGATTCGCCGGCCGATTCCAGCAACACGACTGTCCGCCTCGGCGGACAGGGTCACCGACCTGACCGGGCAGCGCCTGGTCGACGGCTGGCCGGTGACCGAGCAGGTGCGAGTGCGGCTGGCCCGCGGCGCGGATATGGCCGCAGTGCGTCGGCTCACCGCGCTGGCCGGTGTCCATCTCGAGGACGAGGTCGTCGACGACGTGGACGCCGGTGTCGGCGGGGCCGCGTTGCGGGCCGGCTTGGACGGTGGTCCGGACACGTTCATGCGATACATGGCCGAGAAGTTCACCGGCCCGCAGGCCATGGATCCGAGGAGGCTGCTGCCGCCGGCGACGCTGGTGCTGGTGGCCGAGCACGACCAGCGCGGCGTTGTCGGAGCGGTGGTCGCGTACCCGCCGGGTGGTGTGCTCAAGCAGCTGGTCGAGCATCAACGGCGGGCAGGGTTGGGCAGTCAGCAGCTGTTTCAGCTGGTCATGGCTGGCGTGATGTGGATGGTGCGGATCAAGGCGATCGCGGTCGACGAAACGATGCGCGGCCGCGGGATCGGCAGTGCGTTGCTGCATCGCTGCCAGCAGATTTACGCGCACTGCGGCTACATGATCACGTATGGGCAGATGGCCGACAGCCCGGAGCTGGAGCGGTTCTACCGCAGCCACGGCTTCGACGTGCTGGAGCGTGACAGCGGGTTCGACCCGTGGGTGGTCCTCGGGGTTCACGCCGAGATCCGCCCCGACCCGGGTGAGCGCACGTTCGTCCAGCATCAGAAGGCAGGCGCGAATCGGAGGCCCGGTCGGGTGCCGGCACCACGACACAGCAGCAGGACGCCGTTTGACCCGGGCACCCTGGCCCTGCATGACGATCACCTGCCGGCACTGCTGACGCAGGGCTCTGGGGAGTTGCTCGCCATCCAGTTCCTGCCCCTGCTCTGGGTCAAGATGGCCGAGGGGCAGCGCGCCAACGCTTGCATCGACGCGTGTGCGCAGCTGCGGTACGCCTACCAGCAGTTCGGGATCGCCGCCGAGATCCTGCCGGTCGGTGTGGTGATCCACGACCCGGACGGCGGTCGTACCCGGTACGCGACCGACGAGCCGAGCTGGTACGACGACACCACCCTGGTCGGGCACACCATCCTGCTACTGCCCGAACACGACAGACTGGTGGATCCGACCATCGAGCAGGTACCAGAGGTCCGGGCACTGCGACAAGGTCCGGTCATCGGGCGGCTTCCTGAGCCGAACCGGCAGGCGCTGCGTGACGGCGAGACCAGCTTCGCCGTCCAACGCGCTGACCTGCTCATCGAGTACCAGCCGGTCCGGCCCGAGCATCGGGATCGACTGCTGAGCGGGCCGCTGCTGGCACGTAACGACGTCCAGTATCGGCGCGGCGCCGTCAACCTTGCCGCAATGGCCGTACAGGCGTTCCGCGATGCAGGAGCCGCCGATCGCATCCGGCAGACCACCGCCTTCCCCCGCCTAACGGCGCTGCTCGATGCCATCGGCGACGCTCCGATTGGCGTCGACGAAACCACCAGCGATGTGCTGATTCACCTGCCCGGGGGCCCCGTCCGGCTCGACCAAGTCCCGGTCCCCCGATTGCCGTAGGGGGATGACGGTAGTCCCGACTGCGGAATGCCTTCACCGCTCGGTTGACGGCTATGGGACGCGGATCGGGCATCGTCGCATCGACTATTCGCGCGGCGCGTGGACGATTCGCGCAGCCACGAGCGTACTGGGAGTGACAGGGGTGCCGAACTTACGCGGCTTGTACCGTGGCCGACCTCAGTTCCCGCTGATGATCGTCGGTCATGGTCGATTCGACCACGCCCACGTTCCCGCCAGCCTGCGGAAACAACTGATGGAACTAGCCGCCAGCGACACTGCCCATTGGGGTCTGCTTTTCGTGCTCGACGCCCGAAGGCGCCGTTGGACCCTCTTCTCCCCCGACGCGGAGTACGCGGCGCTGTTCGCACCCGCCGCCCACACCCTGAACCTCGACGTCGACGTCTTCACGACGAAGTTCCCCTGCTGGAGCAGCGGATGGCGGATCACCTAAATAGGCCACCTGCGTTCGCCCGGGGATCGCCTCGGGCTCCAACCGGCGTCAGCGGCAGCGTCACCCACACGTGGCCTGACCCGGCGGCTCACAGCGTCCGATGTCGGCGGTCGCCATGCCCGGCGTCATCTCCGCGACCTGCGCGACGACCTCGCCCTGCGGGCTGATGATGTTCGTCGGCCCGTAGCCGATCCGGTCCGCGCCACGCTCACCGGTGACGTCAGCTGACACCAGCCACATGCCGCTCTCCCGGGCCCGGGCGGCGCGGATCGGGGTGTGCCGGTCCTTCCAATGCAGGGCGGAGGCGCGGCGCATCATGTTCTGCGCTGGGACGAGGAGCAGTTGTGCGCCCTGCGCCGCCACCGCCGCGGCCGCAGCAGGTACCCGGGTGTCAGAGCAGATGTTGATGCCGAACAGCACGCCTTTAACCTCGAAGGTTGGGTAGTCCTGACCTGGAGTAAAGAGCGATTCTCCCGGCATGAGGTGGGTTTTACGGTAGACGCCGAGGAGCTCACCGCCGGCCACGACGACCGCTGAGTTGAAGTACTGGCCCGCCCGTCGTTCGATGACACCGAGGACAAGGGTCTGCCCGATCCGGCCCACACGGCGCAGCAGCGCAGCGAACGACGCGGAGCGCAGATCCATAGCGTGGGCGTCCAGGTGCTGCTCCTGCACGAGATAGCCCTGCAGAAAGCACTCCGGGAACAGCAGCAACTCCACATCCCGCTGATCAGCTTCGCGGCCGAACTCCTCGATGCACTGCACCGCCGCGCCGACATCGCCCAGAATCTCCGGGGTCTGACAGGCCCCCACCCGCATCACCTCGGCCACTCCGAAACCCTAGCGAGGTCCGACGACGTTGCTGCTTGCGCGATGACAGTGGGGACGGCACCGCCGCTGCGGGACCTCCTGTGAGACTGGCCGGCGTGGAGGGTCACGGCACGCGCAGACGGGCAGCGTTTCCGCCGCCGGGTTAGCCGGTCTGAAGGCGCTTGTACGACCGGGACCGGTCAGGCCTAGGGCATGGCTGCGGCGTTGTTGGCCGCGAGCCAGCCGGCGGGACTGCCGCAGTCATGGTACTCACCGGTGACGGGGTGGATCAGTACGTCGTTGTCGCGGGCGAAGGCGATGACGGCGTCGGTGGCCTGGTACTCCCCGTTGGCAGCCGGAATCAGCTCCTGGAAGTAGGCCACCGCGTCAGCGGGTAGCAGGGTACGGCTGATGTTGATGTACGCGGTCGGCTCGTCGTAGTCGTGCGGCTTCTCTAGTAGCTCGTCGAGCAGTTCATGACCCTCGGATGCTCGCGGGTGGAGGATGCCGTAGCGGTGGGCCTCGGCGCCGGGCACCGTGGCGGCGGCGAGCGCAGCCGGCACTCCGGCGGCGACCCGGGCCGCGGCGAGGTCGGCCAGGTCCGATCCGCCGTCGTTGCGAAGCAAAAGGTCGTCGCCGGCCACCAGGAGGAAGTCGTCGCCAGCGATGAAGTCAGCGGCGACGATCGCGGGCAGCGCGGTGCCGTAACGGTCGTCGCGCGGCTGTTCGATGAACGTGAAGTCGGCTTGGCTGTGCAGGTCGACGACGGACGCGTACTTGTCCTGCCAGCCGCGTGCGGTGAAGTAGTCCTTCAGGTCGTGGTCTTCGGTGAAGTAATGACGCACCTGGCGGCCGATCTCGCCGGGGGCGGTGACGATCGCGATCTCACGGGTGCCTGCGGCGACGCAGTCAGCGACCGCGTAGGCGACGACTGGTTGGTTGAGGATCGGCAGCATGCACTTGTTGATCGTTTTGCCGATCGGGAAGAAGCGGCTGCCCATGCCGGCGACAGCGATGACGGCCCTCACGTGCTTACCTTTCGGTTGGGTTACACCGGCCGTCAACGTGTAGCGACAGTGAGCCGGGCGGACCAATGCAGCTTACGCATAGCATTGGGTCAATTCGGGCACCTAGTGGAGGCGCGCACGGGCGCAGGCCGCCGGCGACGGCGGCCTCGATCCCTCTGCGTACGAGAACGACGCCTGTCCGGTGTCGTCTACCGAGACTCAGGCACCGAATGCACACCCCGGACTTGACGCAGGAGCTACTTATCGTCCCGGGCCGTCTTCCTCCTCATCGGACGCTTGTGCTGTGCGGCGATATTGAGGATGGCCCTCGTCCATCTGAATGGCCGCGTGCAGTGCGACTGGGTAGCGGGCGCGGCCGGACCAATACATGGTCTGGTGACAGAGCTGAGCGGTGGCGACCGCGAGTGCCTCATGAGAGACACGGTCATTGAGGGCGATGGGGTAGATCTCGGTAGCGGTCATCGAGTACCACGGTTCGGGCATCTCGCTCTTGCGGCGTTCTTCGCGGTTCTCGGAGATAACGGACCGTTTGGCGTCCCACCTGGTGTACTTCGCGCCGAGCCGGCCCGAGTTGCCACCGTCGTAGTTGCGCGGCACGTTGCACAGGACCCAGACCGGCGTGCCGAAGTCCGTCTCAATCTCGTAGAGAGCGTTGGTCGTCTCGCCTTCTCGTACGGCGTCTTTTGTGCTGAGTACGTGGGTGTAGGCGATCGGTGGGGGCACTCTGTCGTCGGCGATGTTGACGCGGATGATCGCGTCGGGGCGTTCATCGTCTTGCAGGCTGTAGCCCGGCAGCCACCGCTTACTCTTCCATTCTCCGGGTTGGCTGCCCTGCTTGCTGTTCTGCAACCCATCCCAGATGCGGCGGGCGCTGTCCTCGTCGACGGTGACGACGTACGGCCGGCCATCGAGGTCCTCGGCGAGGTCCTGCAGTGCCTGTTCGACGACGTCGCCGACGTCGTCCCAGCGCTGACGGTACGACTTCTTGCCGCCGGTCTCCTGCGGGTATTCGGTCTCGTGGAACTGGTTCTGGGCTTGGCGGTAGGGCTGCCATGAGGCGACAGTCGAGCTCCAGCCGAGCAATTGCCACACGTCGCCTGGCGTCGGCGGCGGGATCAACGCGGTCGCGGTCACGACCGTTCTGGGAGAGCTCTTCTCACCCTTGCGTTTGTTCTGCTGGCGGATGTGGAAGCCGACGTGGGCGATACGGTCGGCCCCGTACCCCGCGTGTCGTTTCTCAGGACGCAGGGCGTTGGCGATGCGGTCGTCGATGATGCCGAGCGAGCGGTAGAGGTCGAGCAGCGCCATCTCTGCCGGGTGGTCGGGGTCCTTTGGCTCGATGATGCCGTTGGCGTTCCTGCCGAGCAGGTACTGGCTAGCGATGTCCTTGCTCGCCAGAATCATCTTGCTCTGTGGCTTCGCGTCCGCTTCCTCCAGTTCGGCGGGTTTGAGGCCTGGGATGTCCTCGGTGGTGGGGATGTGGGTTTCGCACCAAGCACCGATCAGGACGTCGCCGCTGGTGTCGAGTGCCGCGGCGGCGGGGTTCAGTGCCTTGGTCCGGCCGTTCGGGCTACCGTGCGCCAGGAAGTTCGCCGCGAGGTGGAAGACGGCGGTGATCGTCCCGCCGAAGAGATCGATCTCTTCGCCGTCGTGCGGGTCGAGGCCCTCGGTCTCGAGGCCGTACGTCTTGGCGAGGGCAGCGATCATCCGCAGCCGGGTTTCGTCGCGGTACCAGAGGCAGACCAGGCGCAGCTTGGTGAAGCCGGCCGCTTTGACTGCGGCGGCGATGGAGGCGGGCTCGGGAAACGCGCTGCCCTTGCCGCGCAGAGCCTTCTTGGACCCGGTGGCTTCGCGTTCTGCCTTGCGGCGGTCCAGCTCCGCCTTGGGCACCCGCTCGGGGTCAGTCGGTCGGTGCGGCAGAGCCATGGTGGTGGCGCGCGCGATGAGTGGCTCTGCCCGGCCCTCAAACCGGCCCAGGACGTGCTCGTTGAGGACCCGCAGGTGGTGCATGCCGGTGCCGACGCCGATGGGGAACGGCCGGCTCTTCGGCAGTACGGGCCAGATCTGGGCAGGGCGTTCACGGGAGAAGCTCAGGGTGGGCCTGCGGTCCTTGCCTGCCTCGGCGATGGCTTCGGCGCGCATGCGCTGTTCGGCCTGCGAGCGGGTCGCGATGGCCTGCAGGACGGAGTAGTCCATCTCGAGGCGTCCGAGCGCCTCGAGCGCGTAGCGGCTGATGGTGCGGGCGCCGCCGCCGCCGTGCAGGCCCACTTCGAGGACCGGGCGGTTGTCACCGGGCTGGACCGCCAGCACGGTCCTGCTGTAGATCAGTGAGTCCGAGATCCGGGTCACCCGGGAGGTCACCATGAGTACGGGGGTGGCGATGTTCGGCACCGTTTGCAGCGTGAGGGCGGTACGTGACAGTGCGTACCGGCCGCCCTGGTCATTTTCCCAGGGGTCGTCGAGAGCGATCAACCCGCCGGTGACGTCTGGCCGCAGTGGGATGGCAAGGCCTTCGCGGACCGTCCAGGGGCCGGCCAGCTTCTGCGCCAGGCCCCAGGCGATGGTGCGGAACACCCAGTTCGGGGCGACGGGCTGATTGCCGGTCTGCGGCCGGACGTGCTCGGCGAGGTAGACCTCGCTCTCCGGAGTGTCGGCGATCTTCTGTGCCAGCTCCGGCGGCTGCCGCAGGTCGATTTCGTGGATCGCTATACCCTGGGCCAGCCCGTGGGTGAGGGTGAACACCCGGCACAGGAGCTTGTCGTCGATCCGCTCCCGTGATGCGAGGAACGGCTGGGGCCCACCAGGCTCGAAGTAGACGTATCCGCCGGTGAGGACGCTGAGCACGGTGGTGGCGATCGAGTACGGGGCCTGGGCGGAGTCGTTGCCGTACCGCCTCTGGCAGGCGCGGTCGAAGTTCTCCCACAGGGTGCGTGTCTCGGCGTCCAGGTTTCTCAGGTACACGCGGTCGTTGCCGACGAGGTCGGGGGTGCAGCGGTACGCGAGCGTGTCGAGATAGCGTCCGGGCTCGCGGTGGTGTCGGGTCACTCGTCCTCTTCTCGGAAAGCGTCCAGCACGGTGGGCTCGTTGGGGTCGATTCCGGCGTACGACAGGAATGCGTTAAGCGCTTCGCCGTACAGGTCGTTCATCTGTTTGCGCACGTCGGGCGGCCACTTCGCGTGAATGCGGCGCAGGATGGTGTCGAGGTCAGCGCTCCAGGTGTCCTCGTGGAACGCGAAGTCGACCATGTGCAGGACGGCTTCGGTACCGCCACGGCGGGCCCGACCGGCGAGCTGGATGAGGTCGACGATCATGCCGGCGACCACTTCCTCCTGCAGGGATTTCTGCATGGAGGCGAACTGGCTCGCCGAGCGCAGCAACAGCCTCAGCCTCTCCCACGCGGCGTCGCGGGCGGCGGCGAGCGCGGCGACGGGATCACTGCTTCCACCGGCGGGGAGGGCGCGCATGCCGGCTGCGTTGATGCTCCCGTACATCTCGGACGGCTCGTTCAGCAACGCCAGGGGCCGCACGCACAGGTAGACCGACCGCACCGCGGAGCGGATGCCCTTGACGATGTTGAGGCCACGCGCGATCAGCGACAGCGGCACGACCAGGATGTTGCCCCGGTCCGGGAAGGTCTCGAACTCTTCCTGGGTCAGCCGGACGGCGAGGTTCTCGCGGGGCAGGTCCGGATTGAGGCTGTGCCGGTCCTCGGCGCGCACGGCCACGCACAGTCCGGACCGGTAGTTCCCGGACTGGGCGATGCCGCGGGCGAGCAAGGCGCACTGCTCGTAGGAGTTCGCGACGACGAGCACGTGGGCGCGGTCGGAGTCCTCGCGAGCTGCCCGTTCCAGCTCCCGGCGGATATGCCGGTCGTACAGCTGGTCGCCGAGCTCGATCAGGGCGTCTCGTTTTCGGCTGGTGTGCAGTCCCGAGACTTTGATCGGTTCGCCGAGCAGCGGGTGCCCTTTGCCGTAGTCGACACGCCGTTTCCGGGCGCGGATGGAGCGGGCTTGTGCGTCGGTCATCCACCAGCGGACCGGGGCGTGGACGTGTTCGCGGACGGCCTGCGGGAAGAACGCCGTCGCTGACAGCCCCATGACGGGCCGTTGCGTTCCGGCCAGGCTCAGCGAGACGATCCCGCCGAGTTCGGCGGTGAACAGGTGCGGGTCGCCGCCGATGGTCTGGGCGACCAGCTCGGCGCTCTTCTGCCTGTCATCGAGGCCGGTGACCCGGTAGCCGGTCAGGGAGCGGCCGAGCATGCCGATCGGCATCACGGTGGTGATCGCCGAGTGCTGGAGCTGCTCGATGATCTTCTGAGCGGAGCGCAACCCGGACGACCGGAAGCGCTGCGCGTTCTTGCGGACCTCTGCGAGCGCCTCGTCGAGTTCGATCATCACCGCGCGGGTCGCCAGCAGGTTGATGATCTGGGCTCGGCGGTGCCCGTCCTTGATGACGTCGCCCAACAACTCGTGTAGTTCGAGCTTGACCGCGTCAAGCAGGCTCTCGCCTCGTGGTCCTACCAGTGCGCTCAGGCCCCGTTGGACGTCCGCCCACACCGGTTCGAGCGCGCCGCTCGCGCGTCCGTGCCGGTCGGCATGCTGGTAGCGCTCAGGCATCAGCGCGTTGATCCGCTCGACGATCTCGGTGGGTATGCCCGCGTCGCCGATATCGGAATCGGGCCACAGCAGTCGGGCCAGTGTGCGGTCGCGGCCACGCGCCATGTGCCAGCGGCTGCTGGTCTGATCGGGAATGCGTTCCTCGGCGCGCTGGTCCTCGGCAGCGTGCAGTTTGAGCGCGTTGCGGCAGATGCTGAGCAGCAGGAACTCAGCCATGAGCCGCACGTGGCTGACCGACGGCAGCAGCACGTTCTCGTCGTCGATGGGCAGCCGCTTCGCGTCGGTATCGATCTCCTGAGGGGCCGAGGTCCAATGACGGCGCGAGTGCAGTTTCACGTCGCTGGCGCAGCGTTCGATGGCCCTCGACTGGAACTGATCCACCTCGTCGATGAGCACGGCATGGCTGGTACGCAGCGCGAACTCGGCAGCCGTCAGGGTCCGCACGGGGCGGCCATCGAGATTGACGCCGATCCGCAGGGTGCCCTGCAGGAAATAGAAGTGGTTCATGACGACCACGTTCGCGTCGCACGCCTCGTAGACCGGGGTGAACTTGCTACAGGTCGGGATCCACGGGCAGGCCGAGACTCCGACGCCCTGACGGCCGAGCGAGAGGCAGGGTTCACGTCCGGGCGGGTAGTCGCCGGTGGACTCGGTGAACTCGCGTTGCGCGCATCCGTAGGCGAGCGGGTCGATGTCGCGTTCTCCGCGTAGACCCCAGTCGCCGGGCGATTCGGGGTCTTCGTCGATCAGCGAAGCGTGCTTGACGGCCCGCTCGCGCATGCTGCTCGAGGACATCAGGTGCGCGCACGTCGGCGTGTGGTCCAGGTCCTGTTGCTCTCGGAGATAGGCCAGGTCGCCCTGGATGTTCGAGGTCATCGCCAGGCAGGACTTGATGTCCGGCTGCACGAGCGTGACTCGTAGGTTGCGCAGGGCGAACCAGCTGGCCATGACCCGGACCAGCACGCTCTTGCCGGTGCCGGTGGGAGCGTGGAAGATCTCCAGGCCGACGGCCGACATTGTTAAAACTTCACGGGGCGAGACGACGTCGGTGGTCTGCAGCACGTCGACCAGGCCGGTGAGCGTGGTGTGCAGGAACCGCTTGTCCGGCGGGAAGCGTTCGTCGATCTGGGCGGCCAGCGTCAGGAGTTCGTGCGTGGGAATCTGCAGCTCGGGCGTGTAGGGGACGGTCGACACGTGCGGCAGCTGGTCGAGGGCGAACGGTTCGGTGAAATGCGGATAGCGCGGGATCCGCACCCGCCCGTGGATCTGACCGCCGTCCTTGACGTAGATCGTGGGGGTACTCCACGTTCCGGGGCCCGCGAAGTCCGGCGGCTTCGGGCGGACGCTTGGGCGCCGGAACCGGGCGGTCTGGCGATCGACGTAGTCCAGCAGGTTCCCGCCAACGCGAGGAAACGCGGCGTCAGCCCTGAACGGGTTGTTCCCGGCGAGCTCAAAGGCTGCGATGGGTGCCTGTTCCTCGTCCGGACCTGGATCGGAAGGGGTGAGGGCGGTGCGGGCGGCGACCGAGAAGGCACGATGCTCGGCCAGGTCGGCTGGGGCGATCGATCCGACCAGCGCGATCCGCTGCTTCTCGTCGCGGGTAAGCCTGCTCCAGCGGTCCCACACCGTGTATTTCCCGGACAGCAGGAACGCGGCGTCGGCGAACCCGGCGGCGTCACGTGCGTCACCGGGGATACGGCGTGGGAAATAGTGGGCTGCCAGTGCCAGGGCGGCGTGCACCACGCTGGTCTGCACGGTCGGGTCGCTCATGCCCACCTCACCCCCGCTTGCTTGCAGACCAGCTCACCGAAGGCCGAGGCGGTGGCCACCTTCATGTCGTACTTCTGGCACACCTCGGACAACAGGGGGACCTGCCCGGCCCGGTAGTCCGGGACCACGAGCCATTCGGCGCCGCCGCGGTCACCCTCCTGCGCATGGATGAGGCTCGCGAGCGTCGTCGCCGAGGTGTAGTCCTTGACGTCGACCTTGAAGGACGTCTTGGTGCCAGGGATCGTCACCTTCAGGTCGTAGGCGTCCAGGGCCGGCCACAGGTTCACCTTCAGCCCGCGTTCGACCAGTCGGTCCCGCAGCGCCAGCTCCGGAATCCCTGGCACTGTGGTGTATCGCCAGATGCCCCGGGCCAGCGCCTTGTGGTTCTCCGCCGGCATCGGCTGGGGAACAACATCGATGTCGGGAAACAGCACCGCTTCGCGGGTGGCGGGACGGTCCGGGCGTGGTTCGGGAAGGAGTTCGGCAGCAGAACCGTCATCGCTCGGACGGAACAGGTACGAGGCCCCCATATCGGCGTGCGGGGTGTGCCAGCATCGGGCCGACCCCACCAGCGCACCGGCGCTCTTCGCCAACGCCAGCCGCATCGGCCACCGGCAGATAGGACACTCGTACCACCAGCCCTGGTGGATCGAGGCGTACGGGATGTCGGTGTAGAACTCGACCACGGTCGGCGGCAGCCGCAAGTCCGCCAGCTCATCGGTCGGCCCGGACGGATATCGGATCAGATCCGCACGCCCGTTTTCGTAGACCGATTGAACGCCCTGTTTGCTCAGCGCCAGATACACAGTCTCCTGCTCCACCTCCTCCCGCAGCTCGCGCACACCCGCGAGCATGTCCGAGCTGCGATCGAGTTTGCGCAGAGTGTGCAGCAGCATCCTCTGCTCGAAGTCCAGATCGAAGGCGTCCTCCGTGACCTGCCCGTCCTGATCCATGACGAGCAACCCCTTGAGATCGACTGGCTCCACCCCCTCGGGCAGTAGCTGCGCAAGGTCACCCGAAAGAGCCTGCCGGAACCAGCCGAACGGCAACGGGCTTCCCGGGCCGCGGGCAGCCAGCACAATCCCGTGGCACTCCATCAAGGTCTCCAGCCGCCGCTCCGGCTTCCACCCAGCAGCAGTGAGAGCCTTCGCGGCATGCAGGGCCGCCTTGGTCACGAGGTAGCGAACATGAAGATCACTTAACGTGCGCGCGTCGTCATCGACAGCATGGGTCACGAAGGCGGATGTTAGACCCACCCTCTGACAAGACGAGGTCCCGAAAGCGGTCGAGGTCAGTGTCAGAAATCAGACGACGAGGCGTTCGAGTCCGGGGCACTCCACGCGCGGATACCGCTGACGATAGGTGTCCGCGAACTCGACGACGTGACGCCGGCCGAGATCAGTTAACTGCCAACGGAACTCCACCACGTGCGTTCCGCCGGGAGCCAGCACGGGCACTGCCTCGATCAGCCCTCTGCTCGGCGGGCCACCGGCCGCGTTGCGATAACCGACGCCAAGAAAGAACAAAGATCTGCCCGCCAGCCGGTCCTCCGGCAGGCCCTCGGGCTCGGCCGCCGCGACCCGGGCCAATACGCCCCACAACCACTCCGACAACAGATGCGGCTCGTGATCCACTTCGACAGCCTCATCCAGACCCGCCCGGGCGGCAGCCCGTCCGCGTCGGGTGATCTTGACAGCAATCCGAACGACCTCACCGGCATCCGGATGATCGATGACATCCTCGGTCACGATCACCAGGCCCCGGCGAGCGAGGGCGTGCAGGGTCCGGCCAGCGCCCGGGTCATGAACCCCACGTCGGCGCAGCCGCTCCTGGAGACGCGTATGACCAGGCTCTGACGACGCCGCTTTCAGGGCCAGCGGCAGCTGACGCCACTCGGCGGCAGGCGGCACCGGTAACCGCTGCAGCCGACGCATCCACATCTCGGTCTCGGTCATCCGGTCGTCGCGCATGATCTCGCCCAGATACACGCGCTGCCGCTCATTGAGCGATGCCCACGCCTCGGCAGCGGCCCGAGACGGCCCCCTGCGTCCTCCGCTTTCCACCGCCGGCGCAGGATCCTTCGGTCGGGTGCGCATCCACGCGTCCAGAACCATCCGGGTCGGCACCCGATAGATCTTTGCCAGCGGCGGCAAGAGGCGACCGGTCATCACCGGCTCCACCCAATCCCGGCCGGCCATCGACTCACCGCATTCGAGCGCAGACAGCGCCTCCGCCGACACACGCAGATCCTGACCGGCGTGAGATGCCTTCAACAACTCCGACGTGCGGGCCAGCGTCAGCCCGATCAAGAAGCGCAGATCGGCAAGCGTCTCCTGGCCTGGCACGATGTCGATCAACTCATCAGGGCGGCAACTCACTGCCTCGGCCAGGCGTTCCACCTCAGCCGGAGTCGCCGCAAGCAGACCTTCCTCAAAGAGGAACACCTTCCGGGCGGACAGCCTTGCGCGTACGGCCGCATCGCGCCGCGCCAAGCCACACGTCAACCGTCGTGCAGCCAGAGCCCCCGGAATCAGCCGACGGGCCGCAGGCACGATCATGCCGGCGTCGACAACCGTCGTCACGCCGCCCACGTCGGTCCGACATCCGCAGACCTAGCCTTCATAGCCATCGCAACCGTCCCCACCAGCGACGATAACCCGTTACGGGCCAAACTGCAGGCGACCTAGGGGACCGCCCTTGACTCACAGTCTCCAAGTATCGAACACATGTTTGATCGTTGCATGGATGTGTCGACTAGTCGAGCGGTGCAGTGGTGGAGACACGCCTAGCCGTCAGTACCGGATTCAGCGCTTGTACCGCTCGCCGACAACCCACAGGCAGCGTGCTGCTAAGCCTCGACGGCTCAGACCCAGAGCGCGCCGTTGTTGAGCCGCTCGTGCCACTGATCGAGCCTGAGGTTCTGCTCCTCGCTGGTGATCTCGACGTAGCCGTCGTGGTCGCCGATCCACCAGACATCGTCGTGGCGGACGAACATGTGGTGTCGGTCTCGCGGGGAGAGGCGGCTGGCCCGCTGTTGCTCTTCGTGCCGGCGCATCTCGTCGTGGCTCATGGTCCGCGGTACGCGGGGCGGGGCGCCGGCGCTGATGGTGGTCGCGGGTTCGGGGTTGGTGTTCATGGCTGGCACTCCCTTCACAGCTCGATACGAGGGGCGTTGTGGTTTGGGCTGTTCTCGAGAGGCGGTTCCAGCCCGGCAACCGAGCCACCAACTTCCGCGGAGCGGGCGGTAGCGGCGGCCTCGGCTGCGCTGGCGCTGCGGGTGAGCGTGACCGTGACGTGTTCGGAGACCAGGTCGTGGCCGATGGTGACGGCGGTCCCGACTGCGACGGCAGTGACCTCCAGCCGGGCGAGGTGGGTGTAGTGGCCCGGGGTCTCTGGAAGCCGATAGTGCGGGGCCCAGAGTGATTGGACCTCCCGTGCACGTTCGACGTTCCAGGCGAGGATGACGGCGTCGATGGGGTCGTGGTCATAGGCGATCGAGACCGCGAGTTCGTAGGTGAGGCGCCGTTCGTCTGTCGTGAAGACGTCGGAGGTCAGCCAGGCGGCGACGTCGCGGGCTTGTTCGGGGTGCTGTAGAAGGTCGGCGATGATCGCGTCTTCGGGGTGCAGGTCGGCGGCGGCCAAGGCCACGACTGTGGGTAGGGACAGGGCTTGGTCCGGATCGATCGTGCTGGCGGGGGCGAAGATCTCCGCTTGGGCGGTGAGGGCTTGGCCGAGGCGGGCGAGGGCGTCCCGGGCGACCGGATCGGTGGTCTGTGTCGCGGCGGTGAGGTAGGGCTCGGCGAAGTCAATGGTGTCGCGGTCGAAGGCGGCTTGGATGACGATCTGGCTGTAGGCCCGAACCCGCTGGTCATCCGGGGCGGCGGCGGCGAGAGCGTCGAGCAGATTGGTGTCGACGTCGGGCCGGTCGACGATCGCGACGACAGCGGCAACAATCCGTCCGGGGTCGCCGCCGGTGGCGGGGATGTCCAGGATGGCGCCGTAGATGGCCCGGTGGGCGGGGTGGCTGAAGTCTTCGCTGATGAGGTTGTCAGTGATGAGGGGCTGGTTCGGATCGGCGAGGAGGGCACCGAGAACGCCCTGCTCCGCGCGCATGATCAGGTCACTCATGGCGGGTCCTTACTGCTTCGTGAGCTGGTCGCGGACGGTGTCGGCGGCGCGCATCCGGGCGCTCGTTTCGTCGAGGTGGGCGTGGTGGTCGGGGTCGGTACACCGAAGCCACGTCGCGCCGTCGCTGCTGCGGGTCCACCACGCGCCGGCGAGGTGGGCGTAGTAGGGCATGCTGCGGCTGTGTGGCCGGGCCTCGCCCTGGTCAAGGGCCGTGGCCATCTCCGCGTCGGCGAGCATGTCGGGCAGGCTGCTGGCCGGGCCGAGGGCAGGGCTGGAGGCCATCAGCGGCGGCCCGTGGGCGTGCCAGCGCTGGGCAAGGTCGGGGTGCGCCTCGCTCAGCAGAGCGGCACTGGTGTGACCCGCCCGGCAGGTCGGTGCCCAGAAGTTGCCTGCGGCAGCGAGGGTTTGGCGCAGTTCTCCGTGCCAGGAGCGGGGAGAATGGGCGGCAGCGCTGTCGCGGCTGGTGTAGAGGACGTCGCGCCAGAACTTGAGGCTGCGGAGTTCTTCGACGAGCCCGGGATGCTGTGGCCAGCACAGCGGCAGTCGCTCCTCGCGGGAGAGTTCGTAGAGGTCGTGGATCCAGGTGACCCAACCGACCAGTGCCGTCCACTCGGCGCTCTGCTCTTCGGTAGTGAGGGCGTGCCACTCTCGGATCGGCCGTACAGGAGCGTCTGTTGCCGCAGCGGCCGGTGGGTCGATGGTCATCGCGGGGTCTCCGGGGTGTGGCCCATCAGGGTGCGGGCGTGGCGAACCGCGTCCGCGTACTCCTTGGCGTGTCGGCTCTCGTAGTGCCGGGCCATGCGGGTGAGGACGGCCGGGGTGGTGGCATGGATGACCAGCGCCTCCCGGCGCTGCTCGTTGAGGGTGCGGATTGCTTCGGGGGACATGGTCTTGCGGTCGGTGACGGTGGTCTGGACGGTGACGCCACGGTCGTTGCGCTGCGGGACGAGGAGGGTTTCGCGGTAGGTGCCGGCGAGTTGGGAGAAGTCGTCGAGGTCGTCGCCGGCGAGGCCGCCGAGGGCGATCTTGATGGTGGAGTTGGCCCAGAGCATTCGGCGGCCCACGGCCCGCCAGCGTTGTTCGGCGGCGGCGAGGTTCTGCAGGACGGCGGTGACGAAGATGCCGCTTCCTGCGGCGTAGGACATCAGCTGCGGTAGGTCCGGCAGCGGGACGACGTTGGTGACCTCATCGAGGATCAGGCCCAGGGGCGGGTCCAGTCGGCCGGTGGGGGCGCGCAGTGCGAGGCGTTTCGCAGTGGTGGTGATCTCGTCGACGAAGGCGGTGACGAGTGGAGCGAGGGCTTCGGCCTGTTGTTCGTCCACGAGCAGGTACACGGTGTCAGTGCCGGAGCGCAGGAACGCCTCGATGTCGAAGGACTCGTGGACCGTCCCGGCGAAGACGTGGTGGGCCGCTTCGCCGAAGAGGCAACTGGTGCCGGTCTGGACGGTGGCCCACAGGTTGGACCGGGTGGTGTGCGGCTGGCGGTAGAACCCGTCGAGCATTTTCAGGACTCCGTCGCGGGCGCCGTAGGCATCGCGCAGAAGCTTCACGGGCTGGTCGTTGGTGTCGTCGGTCGACCAGGCCAGGATGTCTGTCATGGTCCGGCCGGTGAGGGCGGCGGTGTGCAGCCAGGCGGCCATCAGGTTGGTGGCGGTCATGCCGAAGAAGCCGGCGTTGGTGGCGTCGGTGCCCTCCTGTTTTCCAACCTGGATCATCACGCCGGCCCGTTTGCGAGCAATGTCGTACCGGTCGCAGCCGGCGATGGGGCTCCAGGCGATGCGGTGCGGCCACGTGAGGTCGCCGGTCAGCTCCATCACCCACGCCGTTCCGGCCCGAAGCGTGGCGGTGTTCTCCAGGACGTCGGGACGTACGGAGGTGACGACGGCGGCGCCGGGGAAGCCACGCAGCCACGGGATGATGACCTGGCTGGTCTTGCCCTGTCGGGGCGGTGCGACCAGGAGCACGGAGGATTCCAGGCCCGCGTGCAGGCGCATGGGTCCGGCGTCGCCCAACGGCACCGCGACATCCGTCAGCTCCGGTTTGTGGTCCAGTCCGGGCCGCAGGCGTGGAGCCGCCCGCAGAACGGCCTCGGCGGAGAGGGTGCGCCGCAGCTGCTGCCGCGATGCCATCCCCCGGGCTTGGCGTCCGTCTCCCCACCGCTGCCACAGCAGCACTCCTGCTGTTGAGAGGGCGCCGGTGACGAGCACCGCGGCGGTGTAGAAGCGGATCGGGCCCGGCAGCTGGCCTTGGGCGGGTGGTGGCCAGGCCAGTCGAGGGTCGCTGAGGTGCCGGGGCAGGGCGAGAGCGATGCCATACGCGTCGGCTGGGGAGGTCGCCGGCCAGTGCAGCGCGAGCAGCCCGGCGACCTGCCCAGTCATCCAGATGCCGATCATGGTCCCGGCGGCCACCGCGACGACGGCTCCCACCACCCAGTCAGAGCCGTTG
This sequence comes from Micromonospora sp. NPDC049359, assembly GCF_044466585.1. Lineage (NCBI taxonomy): Bacteria > Bacillati > Actinomycetota > Actinomycetes > Micromonosporales > Micromonosporaceae > Micromonospora > Micromonospora sp. NPDC049359. The sequence continues at coordinate 941,962 of NZ_JBITMW010000001.1, forward strand.
GTGAGACTCCCGCCGAGCCGCGTGGTGTTGCCGCTCATCTACACCGCCATGCGTTCGTTGGTGTAGAACAGCTGCCGTTCCTGCGGGGTGAGGATGGTCTGCACGATCTGGCTGGGCTGCCGGCCGATCTTCCACAGCGCCCGGCCGACGTGTTCGCCCGACCAGGAGGCGATGTGGGCGCACTCGGTGTCGGTGAGCCCGATCTGGTCCTTGGTCATGGCCAGCGGCGCGGTGTCCTGCCGCAGACAGACCCGTACGTCACAGGAGGCGATGAGGTTGCTGGCGATGGTGACCTCTTCGCTGCCGGCCGGGCCGACGGCTTCGAAGTCGGCGAGCCGGTGGGTGCTGAGCACCTGGATCGTTCCTTGGGCGCGGGACAGCCGCAGGTCGGAGTCGACCTTGCGGATCATGGCGGGGACGCGCATGGCCCGCCAGAGCTCGTCGCGGATGACCATGCGGACGGGCCCGTCGGGTTCGTCGATGGCGGCCTGTCCCCAGGAGGAGACGCAGGCCAGGGTCATGGCGACGGTTTCATCGCCGCGGCCGTCGATGCGGGACAGGTCGACGGTCTGGATAGGGGCGTCGAAGTCCAGGCGGATGGTCGTCGGCCCGTCGAACAGGCCGCTCAGCGACCCCTGGACCATGTTGCCGAGGGCGTCGGCCGTCGGGCGGATCATCTCCCGCAGTTCCCCGGTGTCGTCGCCGCGGACCCGCAGTTCGGAGGCCATGTCCGGCAGTGGGTCGCGTAGCAGCGCCCAGACGGCAGGGATGGTCGGATCGGTGAGGTCGCTGTCGCCGGTGGCCTCGCCGGAGGCGTGCTTGATGGCCAGGGACAGGGCCGCCTCCTCGGTCGGGGACAGTGCCCGACCCAGGCGCATCACCAGCAGCGATGAGAGCAGGGTGATGCGTCTGCGGTGGATCTCGTCCAGCCGCTCGCGGAGCTTCTCCGTGTCGCCGGGAAGGTTGCGGCCGAGGGGTCCGCTGTCGAGGGGGTTGAGCCGGTTGCCGAGGCCTGGCCCGAGCTCGAGGGGCTCGACGCCGAGGTGGCGGGCAAGGGTGGCGTACTCGTTCTTGATGTCACCGAGGACGAAGGCGCGCACGCCGTAGGCCATCAGCCGGTAGCAGAGCAGCTTGATGGTGGCGGACTTCCCGGAGCCGGGTACGCCGGTGATGAGGAAGTTCGGGTTGGTGATCAGTTGCAGGCGCAGCCACTCGATGGGGTGGCAGGAGAAGCTGCCTCCGGACTGGGTGTCGATGCCGATGTAGGTGCCGGCCGGGGGCATCGTCTGCCCGTACAGCCACGGGTAGAGGCCCTGCATCTGGCCGGTGGAGGCCCGGAAGACGGGGATCTGCGGGGCGCGGGCTGCCTGCCCGGCGAACGGCCGCGACCATCCGCGCCGCGGCGGCGTCGGTTCCGGCCGGGTCCGCCCCGGCTTCGAGGGGGTCGCGGCGGGCGTGGTCGGGGTCGGGAGGTCACCGAGGAGGTCGCTCAGGTCGGCGACTGGCAGGTTGTTGCGTCGGGTACGCCGCAGCATCGGGCTCACCACCGCTTCCGGGGCAGGCCGAAGCCGAGTGGGAGGGCGCCCATCACGAAGCCGGTGTCGTGGGCGTACCACATGCGGCGCAGTTCGATGCGGGCTGCGGCGGCGTCGGCCTCCAGTGCCGCGCAGGCGTCCTCGGTCTGGACTGGGTCGGTGACGGTCACGGTGACGTAGCCGGTGAACCGGACCAGGCCATGTCCGGCGGCGAGTTCGGCGTCCTGCGCCTCGGCGCGCGCCAGGGCCTGCCGCTCGTGCTCGGGCACGATCTGCTGGGTGCGGTGGCGCATCCCCACGGCGACGGAGCGGCGGGTCCGCTCCCCCATCACCTTGCGGGACGCCTCGCGCGGCCCGAGGGGCTCGATGTGCATCGAGTACGCCCGTCGGTGCACGCCGTCGCCGAGGAGCGGGGCGAGGACGGTGGAGTAGACCTGGTTGCGGGGCCAGTCGTGGATCCAGTACGTGACGGAGTGGGCGCCGTCGTGGGCGTAGCTACCCGGGGAGCTGAGCGCGGCGGCGGGGCCTGCGACGGCCGGGTCGACGCCGGCGGGCAGGCCGCCGGCACCCGGGGTGGTGGCGTTGGCGCGGCGTTCGGCGAGGTGCCGGCCGGCGTGCGGGTCGTAGGCGGTGCGGATGACCTCGGCGAGGTCGCGGGGGCCTAGCCAGGACTCGATCTGCAGGTCCGCGCCGGCGATCGACGCGGTTAGGGCTCGCAGGTGCCGGGTGAGGATGTCCGCGGCGGCGGCGCTGCCCCCACCGGCGCTCTTGATCGCCCCGGCCGCCCGGCGGTGGTCCATCGTGAACGCCAGGTACGCCTCCCGGCCGCTGCTGGACAGGGCGGCGGCGGTGAGCAGATCGCTGGTGACCGCGACGGCCTCGGCCGGGGCGGTGGCGGCGACGTGGTCGACGTGCCAGCGGCGCAGCTCCGCTCCGGACTCTGGGACGATGCGCTGCAGCGCCTGCACCCGCACGATCGGGTTCCCCTCTGTGCACAGCCCGGCCAGCAGCGCGCCCCAGCCGGCGACGCGTTGGTCCCGGCGGGCGGAGTCGACCAGGCTGATTCCGGAGTAGCGGACTCGCGCGACCGCGGTGTAGGTGCGGTCCAGACGGTGGTACGCCACCGCGAGCGGCTGCCCCGACGGACCCTGCGCCTCCAGAATCGTCAGCGGTGCCAGGACTCCGGGCAGGTCCATCGGTTTCGCGGCCATCGCGTCGGCCGGGGCAGGAGCGAACGCGGCGGAGAGGAAGCGGTGGCGGCTGCGGGAGCGGCCCCAGTGATAGGAGGTGAACGCCATTACCCACTCGTCGGTGGTGCGGCCTCCGACGCGCAGGAACGCCAACGTCGCCAACACGACGGCGAGCGGCCAGAGTAGTGCCCCGGCGGCGGGGCGGGCGGCGGCGAGCGGCCAGATCCCCGCAAGGACGGCGCCGGCGAGCATCGTGACTCGCTGCAGGGTCATCCCGAACAGGAATGCGACCTTCTCGTGCTGCCATCCGAAGTAGCTGCGGGTGCGGTGCTCGGCGGTGGGGGTGGTCACCGGTCGGCCTCCTCGGTTGGGTTGGCGGATGGAGAGTCGTGCGGGGCTGGCGGCGCTGGATCGGGTACGCCCGTCCCCCTTGGTTGGGTCGGAGGCGCGGCCGAACTCACCTCGCTGGCCGAGGGTCTTGGCGTCGGGTTGGTCTCGGGGGCTGGTGGAGGCGTGTGGAGCGGCGGCGGCACGGCTTCGGCCGCTCGACTCGGCGCAGATGTCGGAGCGGGTCCGGTCATGTCACCGGAGGAGGCCGGGATTCCAGGGTTCGCTTCAGCCGTTGCGGTAGAGCTTCCGGTGGGGCCGGTTGATGCGGCGGAGCGGCCAGCGGTGCCGGTGAGGGCGCCAGTCCAGCTGCCGGCGTACCGGGAGTAGCCCGCCGGGCGGGCATGCGGGTTCGCACCGTGTACGCCAGCGTGCCCGGCGGTTTGTTCCATCCGCCCGGCCAGGGAGTTGACCGCCCGCTGGGCCAGGTCGACGCCGGCGGCGGCGACCGCGATCGGCGCGGCGACCGCCCCGAGTGCCGCGGTCGCGCCTCCCGCCGCGCCGGCGCTACCACCTGCCGCGCTGCCAGCGGCGCCGCTCTTGCCGGCAGCCGAGGCGAGGGTGCGTGCCTCACTGGCCTGGCTGAACTGAGCCGGGTTCACCCCGCTCGGCGGGCCGCTGGCGTTCGCCCTACCAGCGGCGAAGCCCAGCATCCCGGCGAGCCCGCCACCGGCGGCGGCCTGCACGGTGGCGAAGGTGAAGAAGCGGGCGATGACCGGCCACGCGACGACGGCCATGAGCAGCACCAACATGCCGGTCAGCAGGGTGGTCACGTCCTTGGCGCGAGTGGGGTCGGTCGGGTCTCCGAGAACGCCGAAGCCGATCGCGAAGACCAGCGCGATCACCGGCTTGAGGATGATCAGCTGGATGGTGGCGCCGCAGAGCTTCGACCACCAACTCTGCGTCGTCTCCGACATGTTGCCGACGGCGGCGATGGGCGAGGTGGCCAGCAATACCGCGATCGCGGCGTTGCGCAGTAGCAGCTCGAACCACAGCACCAGCGTGAGCGCGATGCCGACCAGCGCGAGGATGAGCATCAGCGACCCCGAGGAGCCGGTGACCGAGCCCATCTGGAACAGGACGGTGAGTTTGGCCTTGAGGCCCTCGTTGCCGCCCAGGGATCGGTTGATGATGCCGCGGCTGACTTCGTCGGCGGCGATCAGGGCGGCGTTGGCGACGACCATCGTGACGAGGAACGCCAGCACCGCCTTACCCGCGCCGACGAGTCCCTGTGCCAGCGGGGAGCCGTCGCGGGTGGCGACGGTCCGGACGACCTGGAGGAGCAGTAGTAGGGCGGCAATGCCCATCGCCAGCCACCGCGAGATCGCCAGTGGCTGGTCGATGCTCATCAGGTCGAGGTTGGGAAACGCGACGAACGCATCGGCGAAGGTCTTCAGCAGCGATGTCGCGGCGTCGGCGAACGAGCGGCAGACTGACTCCCAGGCGTTGGCCGCAGCGCCGTCGATGATGCCGCCCGGGGTGCAGCCGCTGATCTGGCCGTTGAGCGGGTCGCAGGCTGCGGCGTTCACGAGGTGATTTCCTGCCAACCTCGGGCGGCGGCCTCGACACTGCCGGGCGGAGCCGCAAGGCTGGTGTAGTCGGTGGCGTCCGCCGGGTCCGGCGGGAGGACCTTCCAGTCGGTGGCGGCCCAGTGCAGCCGGATCGGGTACACGCCGATGGTGGAGGCGACCTGCCGGCCGGGCGCGGTGGTGGACAGGTAGCCGAGGACCAGCACGGTCGTCGTGTCCGGTGTGGCGTCGCGAAGCTGGTAGGCGGCCGGTCCGAAGGTGAGCGACGCGCCCAGCGGCACCGGCCCGATCGTGGACACGCCGAGGGTTCGCCGCAGGTTCATCGCCCCCTCGGCGAGGTAGTCGCTGGCGTCGGCGAACGAGGGGTCGGCGATCACGGTGGCGATCGTCCGCGCGCGATCCGGATCCAGGTTCGACAGCACCTGCGTGAGGTATTCCGTGCCGGCCGTCACCGCACCCGCTGGTGAGTGCGGGTGCCCCACCGCGATGCCCTGCACCATCTGGCTACCGGCGCCCAGCTGAACCGGCCCGCTCGGAACTGACGTTGAGGATCCGGTGGCCGTGGGCGCCAACGCGCCCGGCATCGCCGTTGTGGCGTCACCGCGATGGGGTTTCAGCACCCAGACGATCAGCCCGGTGGCCGCGACCAGGGTCGCGAGTGCTCCGCAGGCGATGACGACCCACCGGGCACGGCGCGGTCCCGGGTCGATGAAGTCGTTCACGGCTCAGCTCAGTTCGCTGCGCCGAAGACGGTGTTGACCAGGGGGATCGCCATGGCGGTGACGATCACCCCTCCGAGCGACCAGATGAAGGCGCTCTTGCCCATCTCAGCGGTGCCGGGCCGGTTGGAGAGCTTCCCGACGGCCATCAGGCCACCCGAGGCGAGGGCGGCGATGGCGCACCCGATCAGTGCACCCCACTTGACGTACGACAGCAGCAGCGAGATGCCGTTGCTGCCACCCGTCGGGTCAGCCGGAGCCGGGTTGGGCACGTCGGCGAGCACGGACAGGGCGGAGGAAAGGGTGTGCATGAGGAACTCCTTGCAGAGCGGAGGGACATGCCGCCGCGAGCCGACCAGGAGTGTTAGCAATCGCGTACAGCAGGGTCAGACTTTAAGCAGCCCGCCGTCCGCAGGGATAGACCCGACTGGGTGACAAAGGTCATGTGGCAACTTGCGTCTGCGATTGCTGTCATTGCAGGCTTGACCGACGCGCTTACAGGAAGGCCAATGCCGGGATGACGACCGACGACAGGACCCACCGCGTCGCCGTGCGCCTGGATCACCTGTTCCGCACGGTCTACCCCGCGACGCTGGGCCGCCCTTACAGCTACCGCGAGGCTGCGGCGAAGATCGCCGAACTGGCTGGTGGCGAAGCGGTGATCTCTCCGGTCTACCTCCAGCAGATCCGCACCGGCCAGCGCAAGACCCCGAGCCTGGACAAGCTCGCCTGGGTAGCCCGACTGTTCGGCGTTCCGGTGACCTACTTCGGCGATGACGCCACCGCGGAACGTGTCGACGCTCAGTTGGAGATCGTCACAGAGCTGCGCGACGATGGTGTGCGGGAACTCGCCCGGCTCGCGGCCGGGCTCTCCGCGGAGGCACTCGAACCCATCAAGGCGCAGCTGCGCTACGCCCGCCGCATTGAGGGTCTGCCGGAGGCCGACAGCGATGGGACACTGCCGTCCAATCGAGTGTGAAATGCCCCTGACCTGCGGCTTCAGCTTGACGCAGGACTACCGCAGCCCACTAGCCTGACTCATCGCACACAGCCGGATCGCCCTGTGGCCCGGCTCGTCAGTCGATGGGAGAGGCAATGCGCCGACCACGGGCCGCCGGACCCGAGAGTCAGGCACATCTACGCGATCTGCGGCGGCGGTGCGAGCAGCTACTCGATGACAACGGCATCGTGGTCCCGTCTCCCTTTGACCGGCACGCTCTCGCCGCCGCCATCGCCCGGCACCGACGACGGCCCGTGACTCTGCGCGACCTTCCCGTGCCCTCGCGGTCGGGCCAGCACTCCGGGCTGTGGGTGCACACCGCCACCCAGGACCTGATCTTCGTGGACCCCACCCGCAGCTCGTGGGAGCAGGACCACATCACGGCGCACGAGGTCGGCCACATGCTGTGGGGCCACGAGGCATCCGACGTCGACCTCGGCGAGATCCTGCTGCCGGACCTCGACATGACCGTCGTACGCGCCATGCTCGGCCGACACGACTTCACCAGCGACCAGGAGCGCGAAGCCGAGATGATGGCCACCGTCATCATCGACCGTGCCGGCCGTGCCGCGCCTGGCGCACCCGCCGGGCTGTCTCAGGTGGCATCCGCCCTCGCGCTCGACGATGTCTGAACCCTCCGCCGCGGAACTCGTCGTGGTGGCCGCGTTGTGGATCGTGTCAGTCGCTCGGGTACACGCCCTGCGCAGCGGGCCCGCTCACCGTGCGGTGTGGGCGGCCATCACCGGGCTGGCCGTGTCGATGACAGTCCGTGTCGAGCCAATCGCGCACGCAATCGACCAGCTCGCTGGCGTACACGGCGCCGGCGTCCTGGTGAAGCACGTAGCCGGACTCGTGGCGGTGGCGGCCCTGTTCGACCTTGCCGTCCTGGGCACGGCCACCCATGTCCGGCGTCGCGCTTCCCTGGCCGGCCTGGCGGTCACCGTCGTCATCATGACCTGCCTGTTCTGGACGATGCCCCGCGTCGACTCCGAGGACTTCGCTGACCAGGCGGCCGGCAAACCCATCGCCACGGCGTACATCCTGAGCTGGACGGTGTATCTCGGCGTCGCGATAACCCTGTCCGCCCGGCTGTTCCGCCGCGCCCACCGGGCCAGCCGACACCGCGTCGTACGCGCCGGTCAACTGGTGCTCGTCGTCGGATGCAGCATCGGCACCGGGTACGCCCTCTATCGGGCCGCCTACTTCGGCGCACGTCTCGCCGTCGGTCCACCCAGCCGCGGTGACATCTTCTACGTCGACCTCTCCGACGACATCAAGTACCTCGCCATGCTGCTCATCACGGCCGGGCTCACCATCGCCGGTGCGCCCGGAACGCGAGCCAACCTGAGAGCTCGCCGGCATCTACGGACACTCGACCCGCTCTGGCACGATCTCGTGCCTGCCGACCACCGCCTCGATTCACCCGGGCTCAGTCCCCGCGAGCGGCTCTCCCGTCACGTCGTCGAACTCCACGACACGATCCACGACCTGTACCGCCGTACCGATGAACAACTCGTCCATCGCGTCCACGACCGTCTCGTTACTGAGGGGCTCATCAGCCAGGATCTCGCGGCAGCGACCGAAGCCAGCCTGCTCCGCATCGCCCAGGCGCTGCTGCCCACGGTTACGCCCGCTGCCCCCTACGCCGCGCCGCCCACGTCACCGGACCCGGCCGAGCGGCTTGCCCGGCTGCTCGACCTCGCCCACGTCTGGGACACCACGGCGGTCCGGGACGCCCTGACCCACGCAAGCACCGCACCGGAGCCGCACCGATGACCGCCACCCTCACCACCGAATCCCGCACTGCCCGCCGGGTGACCGACTGGCTCGATCCGAAGACCTGGATCATCGCCGTCAGCCTCATCACCGGCTGGACCTCCGGCCGGTGGGAGGGCCTCGGATGGGGCATCGTCAGCGCGGTGTTCGCCGCAGTCATCCCGGTCCTGCTCATCAAGCGCGGCGTCACCGCCGGGCGGTGGGCAGACCGGCACCTCGGCGTACGCAGCCACCGCCTCACCGTCATGACCCTCATCCTCACCTCGGTCGGGATCGGCATCGGGGCCATGGCCGTCGGCGACGCACCTCGTGCGGTCATCGCCCTCACCCTGGCCATGTTCGCCACCCTCGCCGCACTCGCCGCCATCACTCTGCGCTGGAAGATCAGCGTGCACACCGCCGTGGCTGCCGGCGCCACCGCCATGCTCGCCAGCCAGCTACCGACTCTCTCGATCGCCGCCCTGGCCGTCGTCGTGGCGGCCGTGGGATGGTCCCGCGTCGCGCTGCGCGACCACACCACGGCGCAGGTCGTCGCCGGCGGGCTCCTCGGCACCGTCGTCGCGGGCCTGATCTTCGCTAGCCTCACCTGATCCCGTTAGCGATAGTTGACAGCCGAGCGCCTCGCTCGGCTATTCTCGGCGACACTTCGTGCCGTTTGCAATCGCATACAGGCTGACCTGCGTCCGTCCGAGGTGCCCCATGCCTACGCCCCTGCCGAGGCGGCGATGAGATCGCTCACGCTCGCACCCCTCGTACCCCTGGCGCTCGCCCTGAGCGTCGCCGTCGCGGCCACCGGCAGCGGCAGCCTCGAACCCGCCGCCTCCACCACAGGCTGCCTACCCGCCCTGGCGCCCGGAAGCGCCGCGCAGACCGAACTGAAGGACCTCGCGCCGACCGCTCTGGCGCACGCCCAGAGCATCTACACCGCGTCCGTTCAGATGAAGCTGCCCGCCAGGGCCGCCGTGATCGGCATTGCCACCGCTCTGCAGGAGTCCCACCTCAGGAACCTCGCCAACGCGAACGTCCCCCGCTCCCTGACCCTCCCCCACGACGGAGTCGGCGCCGACCATGACAGCGTCGGGCTCTTCCAACAACGACCACTCCCGCCCGACGGAGCAGGCGGATGGGGCACCGTCCAAGAACTCATGACCCCGGCCATCTCCGCCACCAAGTTCTTCACCAAGATGCGCGGCATACCCGGCTGGGAAACCCTCCCCCTTACTGTCGTGGCCCAGCGCGTCCAGGTCAGCGCCTTCCCCGACGCCTACGCCCAGCACGAACCCCTCGCCACCGCCATCGTCAGCGCACTCACCGACGGCAGCCTCACCTGCTCACCGGGGGCCGGCACCTGGGTCAAGCCCATCAACGGCACCTTCACCAGCGGCTTCCGCACACCCGAACGCCCCACGCACGACGGCGTGGACGTCGCCGCACCCAAGGGAACCCCGATCTACGCCGCCAGCGCCGGAGTCGTCATCACCGCCAAGTGCGGCAGCGCCAACTGCGACATCGACGGCTCACTCAACACGCCAGGCTGCGGATGGTACGTCCAGATCCGCCACGCCGACGGCACCGCGACCCGCTACTGCCACATGCTCCACCGCCCATACGTCACCGTTGGGCAGACCGTCAGCCCCGGACAGCAACTCGGCGTCGTCGGCACCAGCGGCCACTCCAGCGGGCCACACCTGCACTTCGAAACCCACACCAGTAACCCACCGAACAGCGCCAACGCCACAGAGCCCTTCGCGTTCATGACCACTCGCGGCGTCCACCTAGATTGATCGTGACGTAGGGAATAACTGCTCAGGCCCAAGTCAACGAGTCAGACGACGACGTTCCGAACGAAACCTCCACGGGCTGCACGCTCGCGCGTTCGCGTTTCGACCCTCCGAGCTAATCTGGCACCGTCCAACACGGACGAATGAACCATGGGATCCGACCGGCCTGGGAAGCCCGGTGGACCCACGCAGGCATCACAGTCAGCGGCGTAGCGATATTCATTGACAACCAGCCTTCCCTGGCCACGGACCTTGACAACTGAAGCGCCCTGACATTCAGCAGATACCCGCCACCCTCCGCTGGTCCGGAACCGTCTGCGATCACACCACAAGCGCAAGGTTCCGAACCAGCAAACCCACTCAAAACCGTCATCGCAGACACCAGCCAGACCCAGATCCATGAGTGCTCATCTATTTTCCCAGTCCGCGAAGGGTTCCACCAGTCGGATACGACCGGTCTCCGTTGCAGGTCGCCGGCGGGCTGCAGCATGTGCATCGGGGTCCGGGTTCCACCGGTCGGATACGGCCGGTCTCCGTTGCAGGCCCTGGGCAGACGTCATCGTCACCCAGCTCAAGATGTCGTTCCACCGGTCGGAGACGGCCGGTCTCCGTTGCAGGGCCATGATCAATGTCCAGACGTCGCCGCCCTTGCCGCAGTTCCACCGGTCGGAGACGGCCGGTCTCCGTTGCAGGGTGGTCACGCTGCTCGCGGAGCGGCCGTGGTCGGGGTTCCACCGGTCGGAGACGGCCGGTCTCCGTTGCAGCGGGTACGGGCACCGCTACCACGACCGCGACTCGCTGCGTTCCACCGGTCGGAGACGGCCGGTCTCTGTTGCAACTCTGGTCCGTTGGGGGCAAGGCAGGATTCCCCCCGGTTCCACCGGTCGGAGACGGCCGGTCTCCGTTGCAGCGTCGTCGCGGTCGCGGTCGCCTCGTGGGCGCGCGCCGTTCCACCGGTCGGAGACGGCCGGGCTCTGTTACTGCAGGCGACAGGGCATCCGGAGCGCCGAAGGAATCTCCCGTGGCTGCAATCTCCGGCGAAGGGCCTTCCCTCAGCGGATTCCTTGTCGCCCGCCAGTCGGCTGAGCAGTCTTCGCGGCCGAACTATGTTCCGGCAAGAAGATGCCATATCCGAAATGGCTCAGTTGTCCGAGAATGAGTGGCCCCGGCTGCTCATGGTCGAACTCCAGGCGTAGTCCGATTCCGCGGCGGGCGTTGGTGAGTTTCTCCGACTGACGGTATCGGCGGTAGGTCAACGCCCATCGGTCGGACATTCCTTCTTCTGGGTTTAGGCGGGTGACGGTTGCTGGTGGCAGATTGCGGTATCCGAGTTCGGTTCGGATGTCGGCGGTGATGTATTGGTCGAGGGTTTGCCGTTTCGGGTATCGGACGGCGAGGTATGGAGTGAGGCTGCGCCATCGGCGGGCGGGGCCGCACAGCTCTGGTGCGACCTGCTGGACGGTGCCGGTGGCTTGCAGCATCAGCTTGACGTCGGGGAGGCCTTTCACGTGGTAGTCGCCGCGGCGTCCGGAGGCGCTGCGGATGCCGATGAGTTGGCCGATTTCGTCGAGCATGAGTCCGCCGGGCACCCAGACAAGGAAGCTGGTCACGCCAGCGCCGGCTTGCGCTCCGCTGGGGATGGGGATCCAGTGTGCGTGCTGGTGGTTCGTGGCGGCCCCTTGTTGGCCGAACAGTCCGGGTCGGTTGCTGTCGAGTTTGGTGGCGGCGAGTCGGTGGATTTCGTCGGCGAGCAGGACGGCGTGGGTGGCCTTGAGCGGTGCACGTGAGGTGATGGCGAAGCGGATCGCGGTCACCGCGCTGTCGACGTCCCGCTTCCCAGCGGGTGCTGATGGTTCGGCGGGTTCACGGGCGTAGCGGACCCAGCGTGTGTCGGGTGGCAGGGTGCGGCGTCCCTTGCGTACTTCCAGGGTTGTCGCTTCGAGGATTGCCCGTCGGATCGGCCCTGCCGGAGCGAGTAGCCGTACGGTTTCGGTCCCGGCCGGCGTCGGTCGCCACCAACTGGCGTCGGGCTCAGGGTTGGTGTCAAGGAGCCGGGCTTCGCAGACGGAGTCGGCTCGGCCGAGGTAGGGGATCAACTCGACGAGCTTCGCCAGGGTGTTCCGCTGCTCGTTTGAGAGGGTCGCCGGCCACTGGATGAAGAGGTCTTGGTCGCGCGGAACGGACAGGTACGGATCAAGGGTGAGGTCGGTAGACCCAGTCGCCCCCGTGGTGTGGTCGGCGTCGGGCAGGTAGTGGCGGCTGTGGCCAGGGCCTGCGGGTGGGGCTTGGTAGATGGGCAGGTCACCGAGGGTGTGGAGGAGTTCGTCGAGTGTGGGGGCGGGGAGGTCGGGCCAGCGGGTGTACCAGGTCGCGACGAGCGCGCGGAGCAGCCGCCATGGTGATGGTGGCCATTCGACCGCTCCTTCGTTGACGCTGCGGTCCCAGGCGGTGGCGTGGTAGCGGCCGAGGGGGAAGCGGACCGCGAGGGTGATCGTCATCCCTTGCCCCGTCCGGTCCAGACGGCGGTGGTGACGGTGCCGAGCTGGTCGCCGCATTCCTCGATGAGTTTGGCGACGCGGCGGGTGGCCTCGGCGGTGTCCGGCCGTTCCCCTTCCATGCCGACGACTTCCAGGTCACAGGCGGTTCGCAGGCGGAGTCCGCCGTCGAGCAGGGTGCCGATTTCGAAGTCGATGAGTGCTTCCAGCAGCGCGGTGGCGGAGTCGGACAGGCCGTAGGAGCGTAGTTGTGCGTGGTCGACGGAGAAGTAGGCGGTGATTTGCTTCGCGGTGTACTCGACGCGGTGGTGCGGCACCGTCCCGTATCCCTCGGCGGTCGCGCCGTCCTTCGCCTCGTTGATCACCACGTCGCGTTTGACCCCGCCGCTGACCGCCGGGCGGACGTCGTATGCCTCGATGAAGCTGGTGACCGCGCGGGCGATCCGCGGCTGCCACGGCCACCCCTTGCGGGCGAAGAACACGCCGTGGACCAGGGACACCGGGTCGAGCGCGAAGCAGGCGCGGGCCACCGCGCGGTGATCCAACGGTCGGCCGGCGGTGAGTCCGAGGCGCTCGCGCATCCACTGCTCACCTTTGACGCCGTCGACCGCGCCGTTCATGACATAAGCGGAGGCCAACCGGTGTGCTTCAAGCCGGCTGGAGGACAGGAACGCGCCGTCGCCGTCGACGACGCGCACGTACGGCAGACCGGACAGTTCTTCGCGCTGCTCGGCGCGGGCGTCGTCCCAGGTCGTCGCCTCCAGGCGGTTCGCCATCGACTGGGTGGACTCGACCAGCAACGCCCTCCCGTCGGTGGAGTCGAACTCCGCGGCGCCGAGGTCGGGGAACCCGGCGGGTTGGAACCGGGATCCCATGAGCGGACGCAGGTCAGCCTTGATCACCGTGCGGTGGTTGGTCACAACGTCTCCTTCAGGAGTTCGGGGGCGTGCGCGGTCTCGCGCGGTTCGTCGGAGGCGATCGGGGTGCCGAAGTAGCGGCGCAGCATTCGTTGGGGTTGCCGGCAGCGCGGGACCAACGCCGCCGCGAGCGCGTGGCCGTCGATCGGGATCTGTGCCGGCGCCGGCACCGCGTCCCAGCCGGCTTGGCGGAGCCGGCGGACGGCCTCGGCGTGCACGGCGGGTAGGTGTCCAGCGGCGAGCCGGGCGGGCCAGTCCGGGCTGAGCGCCCACCGGGGCACGTCACCCTGGGCGCGGCGTGGGGGTGCCATGCCCTCGGCCAGGGGGTGAAGGAGCCCGAGGGTGGCGATCGGGACGACGGGTTCGTCGGGGTCGGCCCAGGTGTGCTCGACGCCGTCCCAGCGCAGGGCGAGGCAGGCGCGTAGCCACAGGTCCAGGGCGTCGTCGTCGAGGCGGTTGGGTGTGGCGAAGGCGTGTAGGTCGAGAGGGGGAACCCGTATTCCGCGGCGGAAGGTCGGGAAGCCGCGGAACGTCTGCTCGCTGGGCTCGTCCACGGCGGTACGGCTGCGCCACAGCAGCACGTCGGTCAGGACCTGGCGCAGCGGTCGCAGTCCGAATCCGGGCACCACCGGGCTGGCACGCCACCGCGGGTGCGGGTCGACGGGCAGCAGCAGGTGACGCATGGTCCGCGACTCTTGCCGGGGGGCTGCTGTGGCGGCGGAGGCTATGCCCACCGCGATCCGCAATTCGGGGCGGCTGGCCCGCGTGAGCACCTCAAGAAACTCGCCCGCCGGCGGTGGTGTCCGCACGGGCACAGCGTCACGGGTGCGCCCGCTGCGGCCGACGGCCTGTTCGAGGTCGGTCACCGAGGCGAGGAGCCGGGCCAGCGGCAGCGCTCCGCCGTCGCGGACGTAGGCGAGGTGGGCGGTGTCGAAGCGGCGCAGCCGTTCCCCGACCGAGCCGGTGCCCGCGCCGCGGCGTACCCAGGACACCCAGTCCTCCAGCCGGGCGGCGAGGCGTACCTCCGGTCGGTCCACGACCGTCACCCGGTCCAGTGGGACCGCGACGTGGGCGAGGCCGTTGCGTTGGTGCAGGCCGTAGCGGGCGAAGGCGTCGACGCCGCGTGCGACGCCGAGGCTGCGGGTGGCGGCATAGAACTCGACGGACCGGCGGGCGGGCCGCCCACGCCAGGCCGCGCGGGCGTCGGAGAACAACTGCCGGGTCTCGGACAGGCTGAACGGCCGCTCCCACAGCGGCGCCCAGATCTCACCCCGGCTCACCTCACTGGAGGCGCCGCTCGTCGACCCGTCCGGGGTAGCAGCCACCGTGAACGGGATCGCCGCCCGCCCCGCCTGATGCTGATGGCGGCGCACAGCGGTGGAGGCGAAGAACAACGCCCCCTCGACCATGAGCACGAAAGCCCACGGATTCACGATCGCCTCCGCCGCACCGAACGGCGACGAGTTCGGCCCACCCGTAGACAGCGGGTCGAACTGACCCGCGGAGGCCCGACTCAGCGGCACCGTCTCCTGACCCGTGAGCAAATCCTGGGCGAGGGCACGAGAGCGGTCGACCTGCACCGGCTCGGTCGCGAGAACCTCGAGTAACCGTTGATGGAAGGAGGTGGAGAACTCCAACCGGCCGTCGTTGCCACCCGAGCCCAGCAACGGCGGGAAGTAACTCTGGTCGCCGACGAGGACCACCGTGGCGTCGATCCACGGCAGCAACGCGTCCGGGGCCCGGTTCCGGAACTGGCGGATCGTGCGTTCCTTCGTCCACCCCTGCGAACGAGACCGCTCGCCCACTGCCGTGGCGGTCACCATCGCTTGCCGGAACGCGTCGAGGCGAGGTGAGGGATGCGCGACCAACGCGTCGAGGGCCTGTTTCGGGGTCTTGTCCTTCGCCCCGAAACCGCTTCCCTCGTTCCACGGGCTCAGCACCGGCGTCGGCGTATACCGATCCACCAACCACCCGCCAAGGTCTGGCACCGTCGTGTCGAGCACCAGCCCGTCGTCGGTCCAGCAGGCGGTCACCTCCGGGTCGGTCTGCTCGCCCAGCACCCGGAACAGGCCAAGACCAGCGAGGTACGCGCTCAACGGCGTCGGACGCAGCCCCGCCAACACGTGCCGGGTCACGCGGCTGTCCCCGGGTTCGCGCTGGCCCGCCAGTCGGCGATCCGCACCAACGTCTCCAGGTACGCCAGCACGAACGGCCCGTACCGATCCCGCAGACCAAGAGCAGTCCGCGTCCATGACCGGGCACCACCGAGGCCGAACTGATCCAGGTCGACGGTCAACGTGCCGCCTGGTTGTCCCAGCAGGTCTGAGGTCAGCACCACCTCGTTGCGTTTCAACCCGAGCAGCCGGTCGTCGTCGGTGTCATCCGGCCCGCGGACCTGGACCCGCAGCTTCCCGTGATGAGCCAGCACCAGATACCGCACCAGATCCGGATCCTCAACGCCGGCGAGCAGGCCACGTAACGGACCATCCAACAGCAGCAACGACACCAACTCGTGCCGGAAGTTCGTGACCCCACCCGCGTAGGCCAGCCGGCCGGCGACCGCGGACTTCGCCCACGGACGCCCACCCTCAACGTGCTCACGCTCATCCGGCGGCGCCAGGGCGCAGAGAGCGTCCTGCCAGGCCGGATGAGTCTTCCCCGCGTCGTGCGCGTACGCGGCGACGGCCACGGCGTGCAGCACCGGCGCCGGGAGAACCGGGTTGATGCCGCTGATCAACGCCCGCGCTTGGGCGCGTACATCCGTGCTGTGTTGCTCCAGGCTCACCCACTGCGGCTGCGCGACGCTGGCATCATCCTGCTGATACGCGTCCTCCGCCCCGGCGGCTTGGTCCATACCGGTCGCGGGCACGGGAACGGGGTCCAGCGAGGGGCAACCCGGCACCGGCCGACGCACCGATGGATCGAAGCCGGACTCCGGGTCATAACCGCCCGCGCTCGCCGCGACCACCAGCACCTCACCCGGGCGGGCCGGCTGCCGATCACTGACCCGAGTCCACTGACCCGTCGCCTGCGCGAAGCGCCACACTGGGACGCGTTTCGCGAGAGCGCGCAACTCACCGAGGGGCACCCGGCAACGCCACCTCGCCTCCGGCGCCTTCGCCTCCCCCGCCGGCCGCCCGCTGGCGTCCGTAGGCGCCCACACCGCCCAGGCGAGCAACACGTCAAGCTCGTCGGCATCGCGCACATACGGGCCCACATCCAGATCCGCCCCGGTCAGATCCGGTGCGGTATCGAACAACGCGAGGAGATCCGCCCGGCGCAGAACGGTGACCTCAGGCTCCGTAACGAGCACATCGCGAGCGAGGAGATCCTCACTCGTCACCGCAACGCCGTCCAGCACCGTCAGCTCGGCGACGCTCGCGCGCACATCCGCTTCCTCATACGGCAGGTGCTTGACCGGCGGCAGCCACCACAGCTCCGCATCGGTCAGCAGACCCCGCCGGTTACACCGCCCCGCCCGCTGCACAACCGACGGCCACGGAGCCGCCTCCGTGACCAACACCGCCGCATCAAGATCAAGGCCGGCCTCGACCACCTGAGTAGCGACCACCACGTGACCAGCGCCCGAAGGCTCGGCGCTGACTGCCTCCGCCAAGCGCTCCCGTTCTATCCCCCGAAACCGGGAGTGCAGCAGCGTGAGGGGTACCGATTCCTTCCGCAGGGCCGCGTGCACACCGCGTGCCGCAGCGACCGTGTTCATCACCACCAGGGTCAAAGTCCCCGGCCGGTGCCGCCGCAGCACCGCCGCCGCGATCGACGCGTAGTCGCCGGGCTCCACCGGAAGCCGGGCAACCGAACGCTTCGCGTTCAACCGGACAGCCAACTTCCCCACCCGGTCGCCCGCCTCGACGCGCACCACGTCGGACTCGACCGGGACTGGGTTATCCACCGTGTCGAGCAGGCTCGCGGAAACGGTGGCCGACATGCACGTCAGGCCGGTCGGCTCAGCCGTCGGCCACGACCCCCCGCCACCGGTACGAGTGAACGCCGCGAGCTGCCGCAACGTCGTCGTCGACTCCGGACACAACTGGATCTCATCAATCACCCACTGGGCGCCGTTCAGGACCAGGGCGAAGTCGATGGGGTAGATGGCCCGAGAGATGCCATAACCGCGGTTGAGCGCCTTACTGACCAGCGAGTCCACCGTGCCGATCAGAATCGCCAGCTGATCCATCTCCAACCGCCAACGCCGCTGAGACTCCCCCGCCCCACCCATCACCACATGCAACGCGACCGTCTCGGACAACCCAAGGTTCGCCAACCACCTCTCGGTCTCCCGCGCTACCTGCTCCACCAACGACCGCTGCGGCAGCGCAAAGACCATCCGCCGCGGCGTGCCGACCGGATCAGGCCCGTGCAGCCGCCGCCAGAGCCACGCCAGAATGATGCCCGTCTTCCCCGCACCCGTCGGCGCCTGAACCACCGCAGGAAGACCATCGTGCGCCAACCGCGCCTGGTACCCATACGGCAACTCACCGGACGCCAACTCGAAGAACGCGTCAAAAGACGTCACACAAACTCCTCATCGGACCCGTCCGGGAGCATCGTCCACCCGAACCCATCGAGCCGGACCACCAGACGATCGGGAGACAGCCTCATCGACTCCACGTCATACACCCTCGGTATGACACTGTCAGGATCCAGACGAAACCCGGCCACGACCCAAGCCCGCCAACCGACCAACGCCAGGCACACTGCCCCGCACGCCAGGCGCACGCCCAGGGACCCTCACGTCAAGCTATGCACCGCGTCGATGTTGCTTCGACTCTCCCGGTAGAGACTCCGAGCTAATCTGGCACCGCCCGACACGACGACGACGCGACGGGACCCGATTGGGTTTAGTAAGTCTGGCGAACTCACGCAGGTATCGCCGCCAGCGGCACCGGGCCATTCATTGACAGCCAGCCCCCGGCCACGGACCTTGACAACTAAAGCGCGGCCATCTCCGGCAGGCACACGCTGCCTCCGCGGTTCGGAACCGTAGGCGATCACGCCACAAGCGCGAGGTTCCGAACCAGCAAACCCGGGCAAATCTGGCATAGCAGGCACAGCATAAGCGCGACTACATTAGTGCCCATGCATTTGACCAGTTCAGGAAGGGTTTCACCGGCCGGACACGGCCGGTCTCCGTTGCAGCTTGGTGTTGGCGTCGAGCGGCACGTCCGGGAGGTAGAGGGTTTCACCGGCCGGACACGGCCGGTCTCCGTTGCAGCTTGCCCTTGTGATCCTCGGCCCAACTGGCGAGAGCGAGTTTCACCGGCCGAACACGGCCGGTCTCCGTTGCAGCGCCTGCGCGTTGCCCGGGAGCGCGTAGTCGACGGTGGTTTCACCGGCCGGACACGGCCGGTCTCCGTTGCAGCGCCGTCAACACCACCACCGGCACCAAGCTGCTGTACGTTTCACCGGCCGGACACGGCCGGTCTCCGTTGCAGCGTCGACGCGGACAGCGGACCGAGGGTGACGCCGGCGTGCTTCACCGGCCGGACACGGCCGGTCTCCGTTGCAGCTTCGACGGCTGGCTAGCGAAGGTGAAGGCCCGTTACGGTTTCACCGGCCTGACACGGCCGGTCTCCGTTGCAGCGACGAACGGATCGCGCCGTGGCGCACCGAGCACTACAGTTTCACCGGCCGGACACGGCCGGTCTCCGTTGCGGCGCTGCCGGGGTGAAGCGGAAGTTGGCACCGCAGATCAAGTTTCACCGGCCGGCCGGTTACGGCCGGTCTCCGTTGCAGCGCGATCTGGCCCAGTAGGTGGTGCGGCGGGGTCTGGGAGTTTTACCGGCCGGATAAGGCCGGTCTCCGTTGCAGCACCCACGCCCGGCCGCTGGTTGAGCGGTGGCGGCTGACTTCACCGGTCGGAGACGACCTGGTCTCCGTTGCAGCGCCACCGACGCAAGCGCGACGGCTTCCCACGAACGCCCTTCGGCAGCCGTTCCATCAAAGAACGATTCGGCCAGTTCCCGTAGCAGCGAGGGCGGCACCCAGCTGGATGCGACCGTGCCGGCGAGGCCGTACCTTGGCATGGCTGACGAGGCCTCGACTGGCGACGTCACCGTACGTAGCGTCCACCCGGGCCCACACTCAGCCGCGTTCCCCCATTGAGTGAACCTAACCCGGCATCCCGAAGGCCCCCTCGGACCGTCAACCAGGAACTTGGGACATGCAGATTTAACGATGAACTTGCCCAGGATTTCCCCATAACGACGATCGAAAACTGCCCGAGCTAACCGAAGATACTCCAAAAAGTGACTACTGAGTCACTCAGAGTTGGCGCACTATGGCACCTCGCAGCACCCGCGCTGAACTGGGAAAACAACTCTCCACTAGCCCCTCCAAGGCCGGCCTCCCATTACGACCAACCCAGTCTGGTCGCCGCCGACCAAGATCTACACCATTTTCGAGGGTACGTCCGAGATCCAGCGACTGGTCATCTCCCGAGCGATCTCCGGCATGCAGATCCGCTGACCCTCCGCTCCTCGCGCCCGACCAGCGTCGGGTCGGCGGCCGCTCCGGCCGACGGCCCGACCGGTCGGCGCGGGCCGGGGTCGGTGCCGCCAGACCCGTACCCGGCGATCCTGCTTCTGCCTAACCGTGCCGACTACGTCACCCCACGCCGACGTCGGCTGGGCCGCCCGGCGCGTCGGGTGCATGATCAAGGAAGACGCCCCGCCGGATGGGGCTGTCCGCGCACCGCCCCCAAGGAGGTCTGCGGCATGGACCTGCCGTTCGTCGTCACCACGCTGACCCGTCGCGGTCTGCTCACCCCGGGCCGCCCGGTCCGAATCGCCTCGCAGCTCAACGCGCTGCGTACCTGGGGATGGAGCCTCGCCGGCGAACTACGCCAGGCGGCCGCCCGCGACCCCGGGCGACCGGCGATCATCGACGAAAACGGCGTCGAGCTGACCTACCAGGCGCTCCTCGACCGGGCCGAGCGGATGGCCCGGTCGATGCGGTCCGGGCTCGGCGTACAACCCGACGACCGGATCGGCGTCCTCTGCCGCAACCACCACGGGCTCATCGAGACGATCGTCGCGGCGACCCTGCTCGGTGTCGACGCGGTGCTCGTCAACACGGGCCTCTCCGCCGCCCAACTCGCCACCGTCGCCGAGGAACAGCGGCTGCGGCTGTTGGTGCACGACGACGAGTTCGCCGAACGGGTCCTCGGCCTCCCCGCCGAACTGCCCCGCCTCGACGAACGCGCCCGCGAGGAACTGGTGGCCGGGGCGCTACCGGGCGAGCTGCGCCCGCCGGAGCGCGACGGCCGGATCATCGTGCTGACCTCGGGCACCACCGGTGCTCCCAAGGGCGCCCGCCGTCCCACACCCAGCGGCTTCGGGCCGCTCGTGTCCATCATCGACCGCATACCCCTGCACACAAAGGACCGGGTGCTGATCGCCGCCCCGATCTTCCACACCTGGGGATTCGCCGCGCTCCAGGTGTGCTTCGCGCTGCGGGCCACCATCGTGCTGCACCGCCGCTTCGACCCGGCCGCCACGCTCGCCGCCCTGGTCACCCACCGCTGCGACGCCCTCTTCGCCGTACCCGTGATGCTCCAACGACTGCTGGAGGTGCCCCCACCGGACCCACGCCCCACGCTCAAGGTCGTCGCGGTCAGCGGATCGGCCCTGCCCGGCGGGCTCGCACCGAAGTTCATGGACGCGTACGGAGACGTCCTCTACAACATGTACGGGTCCACCGAGGTCTCCTGGGCGTCCATCGCCAACCCGGCGGACCTGCGCCAGGCACCCACCACGGCCGGCCGACCACCACACGGCACCCGACTGGAACTGCTCGACAACGCCGGCCAACCGGTCCCGCCGGGACAGGTCGGGCGCATCTTCGTCGGCAACGAGATGCTCTTCGAGGGATACACCTCGGGTGCCACCCGGGAGACCCGCGACGGGTTGCTCGACACCGGAGACCTCGGCCGGCTCAACCCCGACGGACTGCTCTTCGTGGACGGCCGGGCCGACGACATGATCGTCTCCGGCGGCGAGAACGTGTTCCCGTCCGAGGTGGAGGACCTGCTCGCCCAGCTACCGCAGGTACGCGAGGCCGCCGTGATCGGCGTACCCGACCCCGAGTACGGCCAGCGACTCGCCGCGTTCCTCGCCCTGCACCCCGGCGAGACGCTCGACCCCGAGGCGGTCCGCGAGTACGTCCGGCACTACCTGGCCCGCTTCTCCGTACCCCGGGACGTGGTCTACGTGAAGTACCTGCCCCGCAACGCCACCGGCAAGGTCCTCGCCCGCGAGCTGCGCCGCTACTACGGCTGAGAGGTCAGCCCGGGATCGTGATCCGGCCGGCGATCGCGGCCGCGGCGATGTCGGTGCGGTGCTGCGAGCCCGCCAACTCCACCCCGTCCACCAGCGCGTACGCCGCCTCCCGGGCAGCCGCCAGGTCGCGGCCGGTGGCCGTACCACAGAGAACCCGGCCGCCGGCGGACAGCAACGCGCCGTCGCCGGCCCGGCGGGCGGTGCCCGCGTGGATGATTCCCGGCCGGTCCGCGCCGGTGATCACATCGCCGGTGCGCGGCGCGGCCGGGTAGCCCTGCGCGGCGAGCACCACGGTGACGGCGGCGCCGTCCCGCCAGCGCAACGGCGGGTGCTCGGCCAGCGTGCCGGTGGCCGCCGCCTGCAACAACCCACCCAGGGGAGTCTCCAGCAGCGCGAGCACCACCTGGGTCTCCGGGTCACCGAAGCGCGCGTTGAACTCGATCACCCGGGGGCCGGCGGCGGTCATCGCCAGGCCGACGTAGAGCAGGCCCGCGAACGGCGTGCCCCGGCGGCGCAGCTCGGCCAGCGTCGGGTGCACCACGTCGCGCATGACGTCGTCGACCAGGCCCGGCGGTGCCCACGGCAGCGGCGCGTACGCTCCCATGCCACCCGTGTTGGGGCCGCTGTCGCCGTCGCCGATCCGCTTGAAGTCCTGCGCTGGCAGCAGCGGCAGGGCGGCCTCGCCGTCGGTGACCACGAACAGGCTGACCTCCGGGCCGTCGAGGAACTCCTCGACCACGACCCGGCCGCACTCCGCGGCGTGCGCCAGCGCGGCGGACCGGTCGTCGGTCACCACCACGCCCTTGCCGGCGGCGAGACCGTCGTCCTTCACCACGTACGGCGCGCCGAACTCGTCGAGCGCACGCGCGGTGCTCTCCTCGTCCGTACAGACGTACGCCCGGGCGGTCGGCACACCGGCGGCGGTCATCACGTCCTTAGCGAACGCCTTCGAACCCTCCAACTGGGCGGCCTCGGCCGACGGGCCGAAAACGGCGATGCCCTTGGCTCGTACGGCATCGGCGACACCGGCGACCAGCGGCGCCTCCGGGCCGATCACCACCAGGTCGGCTGCGGTCTCCACCGCCAGCGCCGCCACGGCGGCCGGATCGGTCGCGGTAACGGCCTTCAGCTCGGCGACCTCGGCGATCCCCGGATTACCCGGAGCGGCAATCAACGCGTCGACAGCCGGATCACGAACCAACCCGAGGGCAAGCGCATGCTCGCGCCCCCCACCACCCACCAAGAGAACCCGCACAACGCCCCATCCTACTGCCCACCCAACCCCCCACCCCGCCCCGCCGCCCCGCCGCCCCCCGGGCCCTCGCCCCCGGCCCCCAGCCCCCGCCCCCCCGGTGATCAAGAGGTTTGCGTCAGGAAGGGGCGCGGATTTGACGCAAACCTCTTGATCACCGGCGTTGGTCCTGGTTTTTCGTGATCGCCCGGCGGACGGTCCAGGGGATGTAGTCGGGGCGCAGGGTGTCCTGCCAGGTGAAACGGAGGATCGTCCAGCCGGCGTTGACCAGGCGATTCTGACGGTGGCGGTCAGCGAAGGCCGCCTCCGGGGTGTCATGGGCGCTGCGACCGTCGGCTTCCGCTATCACCCTCGGCGCGCGCCACCCGAGGTCACCGATGCCGAGCAGGTATCCGTCGTCGTCGCGTACCTCCAACTGCAAGGCGTCCGGCGGCACCCCTCCGTCGACACATCGCAGCCGGGTACGCGTTTCCAGGGGCGACTGTGCACGGCCGTCTGCTTCCGCCAGCCAGGGTCGTGCCGCGACCGCACCCCGCCGACCCCGGATCAGACGCGGGATCACGTCGAGGTCGTCCGGCGTGACGAGCCCCTGGCAGAGCGCCGAATCGAGGACGGAGACTGCCGAGTATCGATCAGCACGCAGAATGACGTCCGAAATCGTGCGAAGCGGAGCGGTCGCGCGGACACCCGCGACCGTTGCTATCTCGCCGGGACCAACGGTGACCTGGTGTACGACCAACCAGGGCGCCAGCGCGCGCTGAGGCCGGGGCCTGTCGACCGGCACCGATACGTGTACCTGTGACGTCCGCCGCAGGCCGGCGATGCCGTGCACCTCGAGCGCCGTGTCGAGGACCGCGAAGGCAGCCGGCCCGAGGCTCGCGGTCGCTGCCCGGATGCGGGCGCGTCGCAGCGTCGAATCGGACGACGCTGCCTCCGGGACGTAGCACTCACGCAGGAGCCCCTGCCACCTGCCGGACCGACACAACTGTCGGACCTGGTCTCTCGTCAGACCGGCGCGCAGGGCCTGGGCCAGGGTGACGATCCCGTCCTGCCCGGCCGCTACATCACGAAGCACCTGGTGTGGTCCCACCCCCACACCCTGCCCACCGCCACACCCGCACCCAAGCCCCTGTGGATAACCCCAGTTCCCCTGTGGAAAACCCAGAAGGCTTGTTCCCGTCGATCAAGAGGTTCGCGTCAAATTCGCGCCGATTCCTGACGCGAACCTCTTGATCACCGAGGCGAATGGGGTGGGGTGGGGTGGGGTTTGGGGGTTAGGGGAGGAGGGGGTGTTGGAGTACGTTTTCGTCTCGGCCTGGGCCTACGCCGATGACGCTCACCCTCGTGTTGCAGAGTTCCTCTACGCGGGCGATGTAGCGACGGGCGTTCTCCGGCAGGTCTTCGGGGGTGCGGGCCTTGGTGATGTCCTCCCACCACCCGTCCAGCTCCTCGTACACCGGCGTGGCGTGGTGGAAGTCCGTCTGGCTCATCGGCATGTCGTCGACCCGCTTGCCGTTGATCTCGTAGCCGACGCAGATCGGCACCTTCGGCAGCCCGGTGAGCACGTCCAGCTTGGTGATGACCAGGTCGGTGACGCCGTTGAGGCGGCAGGCGTACCGGGCCACCACCGCGTCGAACCACCCGCACCGGCGCTCCCGGCCGGTGGTGGTGCCGTACTCCGCGCCGATCTTGCGCAGGTGCGCGCCGTTGGCGTCGAACAGTTCGGTCGGGAACGGCCCCGAGCCGACCCGGGTGGTGTACGCCTTGCTCACCGCGATCACCTGGTTGATCGCGGTCGGCGGGATGCCGGCGCCCACGCAGGCGCCACCGGCCGTCGGGTTGGACGAGGTCACGAAGGGGTACGTGCCGTGGTCCATGTCCAGCATGGTGGCCTGCGCGCCCTCCAACAGCACCGTCTCGCCCCGGTCCAGCGCGTCCCAGAGCATCGCCCGCGTCTCGGCGATGTACGGCTTGAGCCGCTCCGCGTACTCCAGGTACTCGTCGACCGTGGCCTCGAGGTCGATCGCCTTGCGGTTGTAGACCTTGAACAGCATCTGGTTCTTCTCGCGCAGTGCGAGTTCCAGCTTCTTGCGCAGGATGCCCGGGTCGAGCAGGTCCTGGAGTCGGATGCCCATCCGGGCGACCTTGTCGCCGTACGCGGGGCCGATGCCCCGACCGGTGGTACCGATCCGGGACGAGCCGAGGTACCGCTCGACGACCCGGTCCAGTGCCCGGTGGTGCGGCATGATGAGGTGCGCGTCACCGGAGATCCGCAGCCGGGACACGTCCACGCCACGCTCGGCGAGACCGTCGATCTCGGCGAGGAGCACCTTCGGGTCGACGACCACGCCGTTGCCGATGACGATCATCGCGCTCGGCGAGAGCGCCCCGGAGGGCATCAGGTGGAGCGCGTACTTCTGGCCGTCCGGGGTGATCACCGTGTGCCCGGCGTTGTTGCCGCCGGAGTAGCGCACGACGTAGTCGACCCGCTCACCCAGCAGGTCGGTAACCTTGCCCTTGCCCTCGTCGCCCCACTGAGCGCCGATGAGCACGATCGCTGGCATCTCTTCCGCCTCCAGAAGGCTCGGGTGCCAGATGGCGACCGGTTGGCGAGCCCGGGGTGTCAGGTTAACAAGTAGTGACGGCGCGACCGGCAGGGGTCGCGTCGAGAGGCGGGAGGCTCCTTCGGTGTACGACGTGGTGCTGCTCACCCTTTCGTCGGAGCGGGACGCTTCCGGCGGGTGCGGCAGCGGCGAGGCCTGCTGCGGCGGCGCGGACGCGACCGGCGCGGGCGTCGACGGAACCGGACCGACGCCGGGTGACGCCGACAGTTGCGCCACCGATCGGCCCCGGGTGCCGGTGCTGGCCTGCGCCGACGCGCTGACCGCCCGGGGTGCCCGGGTGCAGATGGTCACCGCCCGCTCGGACGCGGAGATCGACGCCGTACTCGCGCAGCTCGACGGCCCGGCCCGTCCGGACGGCCTCACCTGGCCGGACGCGGACGGCAAGACCCGGCTGGTCGTCGCCACGGCCAGCGACGGTCAGTTGCGCGCCGTGCTGCGCCGGCTCGTTCGGCGGTACGCGCCAGCGCCGAGCCGTCGCCCGGCGGACCTGCGTGACGACCGGACCCTGCCCGACCTGCCGCCGGTCGCCGTACTCCCGCTCGACCCGGCGCGCGGCGGCGCCCAGCGGGACCTGGCCGCGCAGTTCGGGTTGCCCCGCGACCCGGCGGCCGTGGCGGCCGCGGTGCTCGACGGCACGCCGCGTCGGCTGGATCTGCTGCGCAATGACGGCGGCTCGGTGACCCTGGACGGCGCGCTGTTCGGGGCCGCCGACGACGCGGGTCGGCCGCTGCACTGGCGGGCCCGGGTGGAGGTCGACGACACCGTCCTCACGAACGGTGACGAACCGTTGCTGGCCTGCGCGGTCGGCAACGCCGGCGGGTACGCGTCGCTCGACGACGTGACGTTGCTGGCCGCGCCGGACCCGGCGGACGGCCAGGTCGAGGTCGCGGTGGCCGTTCCGGTGGTCGTCAGGTCGACGTGGGGTCGCAAGCGGGTACGCCTCGAAGTGCGGCGGGCTCGCGGACGGGCGGTGTCGGTGCTGCCCCGCGAGGGAAAGGTGCCCTACCTCGACGACGGCGTCGAGGGTGAGCTGACCCGCAAGCGCTCGTGGTGGGTCGAACCGGGTGCCTGGGCGGTCTGGGTGGTCTGACCCCCGTTTCGCCGACCGGCCCCGGTCGGCCGGTGGGCCTATCCTCGCAGGAGGACTGGGGAGGAACCGTAATGGACAAGAACGCCGACCGGGCGCAGGTGCCCGGCCAGCAGCCGGTGCCGGAGCGGGACATCGAACCACTGTGGCCGCCGGATCCGGCCGAGCAGGGCGCAGAGGTGGTACCGCCGTGGGCGGCGGTCGCCGAGCAGCGGGTCGCGCCGTCGCAGTCCGCGCCTGCGGCCGTGTCACCGCCGGTCGCCGCACCGCCGATCACGGCGCCGTCGGTCGGCCGTCCTGGCGTCCCCGGGCAGCCGGGCGCGGCGGCCCTGCCGCCGCCGTCGCCGTCGGACTATCCGTCGCTGACCGGGGCGGTGCCGCCACCGACGGGCTGGGGCGCGAACGGGCCGGGCGGGCCGGGCACGGGCTGGGCGCCGGCGCAACCGAGCTGGCCTCCGGCCGACCCGCCGGCCGCGTCGACGACGTCGCCCGCTCCTCCGGCGCTGCCCGCACCGCCGACGCCACCGCTGCCGCCCGCCGTGGGCGGGCTCATCGGGGCCGGCAACGACTCGTCGCCGTCGTCCACCGGCACGCCGACCGCCGAGGGCGCCACGCCGAACCCGGCGGCCACCGCCGCCGTCCCGACCCCCGGCCAATCGGGCGCGTCGGGTGGCGTCGACCTGGACCTACCGTTCTCCCTGGATCGCCCGCCGGTCGTGGCCGCGCCCGCCGACGGTGCGGCCACCGCAAGCCCCGGAGCAACAGCGCCACCCGCAGCAGGGCAGCCCGCAGCCGGCGCGGCAACGGCGGACCCCGGCACGGCCGGCCAGGCCGCAGGGCCGGCAGCGGAACCGGTGTCGCAGGGTGGCGGGGAGACCACGCCTGCCGTCGGGGCGGCTCGGCCCGCGGCCGAGTCACCCTGGGCGTATCCACCGCAGCGACCGGCCAGCCCGACCCCATCGGCACCGGAGCAGGTCGACATTCCGCCGCCACCGATCCCCACCCCGCCGGTTCCGCCACCCCCGACACCCGCCGTCGACAGCGGCGGCGCGGCGGGGCAGACGTACGCGGGGCAGGTCTACGGCGGCCAGGCGGCGATTCCTGGCCAGGCCGGCCCGGCGGAGCCACCGCAGCAGGACGCCGTGCCGACCCCGCCGCCGGGGCCGTTCCCCCCGTCGCCGGGCTGGTATCCGCCGCCCTGGCAGCAGGGCGCGGCGGCGGCTCCACCGGTCCCGCCGCAGCAGTACCAGGAGACCGACCCGGTGGCACGGGTGCCGGCCACGGGCTACCCGGACGCCACGTGGACGCCGGAGACCACGGCCGCGCCGACGGCGGAGGATTTCGCCCGCCGTCGGCAGGTCCGGCCCGCCGACCCGGTGGCCACCATGGGCGTACGGGCGGTGGTCAACAAGATGGGCCTGCTCCGGCTCTCTCCGGGCCGGCACGAGCAGGAGCTCAAGCGGGACATCGAGATGGTGCGCCGCAACTTCGGCGGGCTGCGGCAGGTGACCGTGGTCAACCCGAAGGGCGGCGCCGGTAAGACGGTGGCCATCCTGCTGCTCGCCATGACGTTCGGTCAGAAGCGCGGCGGCTACGTGCTGGCCTGGGACAACAACGAGACCCAGGGCACCCTCGGGATGCGCGCCCAGCAGGACTTCCATGCCCGCACGGTGCGCGACATGCTGCGTGATCTCGGGCAGTTCCAGGGCGCGCACGGGCGGGTCGGCGACCTGTCGCAGTACGTGCGGTCGCAGGGCGAGGGCATGTTCGACGTGCTCGCCTCGGACGAGTCGGCCACCGGCGGCGAAATGCTGACCGCAGCCGCGTTCGCCGAGATCCGCGAGGTGGTCAGCCGGTTCTACAAGCTGATCTTCGTGGACACGGGGAACAACGTACGGGCGCAGAACTGGCAGGCGTCGATGGACGCCACCGACCAGCTCGTGGTCACCATGTCCGCCCGTAACGACTCGGCGGAGACCGCCGCCCGGATGCTCGACCACCTGGAGCAGAGCGGCCGGCAGCGGCTGGTCCGGCAGGCGGTGACGGTGGTGTCGATGCCGCCGTCCCGCAAGGAGATCGACTTGCCGGCCATTCAGGAGCACTTCGCGGCTCGCACCAGGGCGGTGCTGCTGGCGCCGTACGAGCGGCTCATCGACAGCGGCGAGCCGATCCGGTACGGCGGTCTCTCCGCGGCCACCCGGGACGCCTGGCTGAAGATCGCCGCAGCGGTCGCCGAAGGGCTCTGAGCAGCCGACGGCCGGCCCGGTGTCGGGCCGGCCGTCGGAATGAGGTCAGTTGCTGGCCAGCGCGTCCGCCGCTGCCGGGTCGCAGTCGCGCAGGAACTGGGCGCAGCGGGCCGCCTCGTCGGCCTCGCCGATCTCGTCGGCGGCCCGGGAGAGCACGTACAGGCAGCGCAGGAAGCCCCGGTTGGGCTCGTGGGACCACGGCACCGGCCCGTGGCCCTTCCAGCCGTTGCGGCGGAGCTGGTCCAGGCCACGGTGGTAGCCGGTGCGCGCGTACGCGTAGCCCGTCACCACCGCGCCGGCCGCGAACGCCCGGGCGGCGAGCGCGCCCCACGCTGCGCTGAAGGTCGGGAAGCGGGCCGCGACCTCGGCGTACGCCTCGTCGGTGCCGGCCTCCTGGGCAGCGGCCAGGGCGGCGTCGGCCTCGTCGTTCGCGGGCAGGAGGGTGGCCGGTGGCTCCGGCAAAAGGTTCTGCATCGCCCCATTCAACCCGCTGGACAGGGCGACATGCGAGCGGGTCGGCGGACGCGTCCCGCTGAACGGCTGAGGAGTTCATCACGCCTGCGGCCTATGCCGCCGCCAGGTGTTTTCCACTACAACTAATGGTCCGGAGCCTCCCCAGGACCCGGTTACGCAGGAGCCCGGTGGCCACGACCGCCGGGCTCCTGTCGCGTCCCGGGGCCGTCCGGGGTTTGGCCGACCCCGCCGAAGGGGCAGGATGGCCCGGTGCCGACCCCACCACCCACCGACGTCATCGAACCGCACCTGCACGCCGACGAGATCCAGACCCGGGACGAATTCGACCGGCAACTGGTCACCGGCCGGCTGACCGGGCTGACCGTGCAGGGGCTACGCCTCGACCTCGCCCCGGTGCCCGACCTGACCGGCATCGAGGTCACCGGCGCCCTCTTCGTCGGCTGCCGGTTCGCCTCCCGGGAGGTCGGCGCCGACCTGGTCCGGCGCGGCGCGAACGTGGTGCCGCCGTTCTCCGGGCTGCCGTACCCGACCCAGCCGGCGCACCTCTACACCCCGGACGACCTTGCCGCCGGGTTCGTCGAGGGCGGGTTCGCCGGGATGTACGACACCCGGGTGTACGAGCACTACCGGGCACACGGCGGCGCGCTGCCGGACGTGAAGGAGGCGCTCGGCCAGCGGCTGCACGACCACGGCGTGGACAACGCGCTGGGTGACGCCACCCGGGCCTGGTTGGCCGCGCACGGGTCACAGTCGGTGGTGGGCATCATGGGCGGTCACGCGGTGCGGCGCGGCAGTCCCGCGTACCGGATGGCGGCGGTGCTGGGGTGGGAGCTGGCGCGGGCCGACCGGCTGGTGGTGACGGGCGGCGGCCCCGGGGTGATGGAGGCCGCGAACCTCGGCGCCTACCTGGCGGACCGACCGGCGGCGGACCTGACCGCGGCGATCGACCTGCTGGCCACCGCGCCCGACTTCACCGACCACCACCGGTACACGGCGGTGGCGTTGACGATCCGGCAGCGGTACGCGGGCGTACCCCGCCAGCGGGGCGACGACCTCGGTTGGGCGCGGGCCGGCGGGCTGGCCATCCCGACCTGGTTGTACGGGCACGAGCCGGCGAATCTGTTCGCGGGGCGGATCGCGAAGTACTTCTCGAACGCGATCCGGGAGGACACCATTCTGCGCCTCGCCCGGGGCGGCATCGTGTTCGCGCCGGGGCGGGCGGGCACGGTGCAGGAGGTGTTCCAGGCGGCCACCAAGACCTACTACGGCACCGACGGGGCCAGCGGCGCGTACATCTTCCTGGACCGTGACTACTGGACGCGGGAGCTGCCGGTGGAGGCGCTGCTGCGCCCGCTGCTGGCCGCCTCGCCGTTCGGTGACCTGTCGTCGACGATCCACCTCACCGACGACGTCCGCGAGGCCGTCCGCCTGCTGACCGCTTGAAAGGAAGGGCCCCTTATTAACAGACGTCTGTTAATAAGGGGCCCTTCCTTTCAAGCAACTACTTGGTCATCGTGGTGCCGGTGGAGCGCAGGTGCTCGCACGCCTCGACGACGCGGGCGGCCAGGCCGGCCTCGGCGGCCTTGCCCCAGGCGCGCGGGTCGTACTGCTTCTTGTTGCCGACCTCGCCGTCGATCTTCAGCACGCCGTCGTAGTTGCGCAGCATGTGGTCGGCGACGGGCCGGGTGAAGGCGTACTGGGTGTCGGTGTCGATGTTCATCTTCACCACGCCGTAGTCCAGCGCCTCACGGATCTCGCTGAGCAGGGAGCCCGAGCCGCCGTGGAACACCAGGCTCAGCGGCTTGTCCTTGCCGTACTTGGCACCGACCGCCTCCTGGATCTGGTTCAGGATCTCGGGGCGGAGCTTGACGTTGCCCGGCTTGTAGACGCCGTGCACGTTGCCGAAGGTCAGCGCCGCCATGTAGCGGCCCTTTTCGCCGAGGCCGAGCGCCTCGACCATGGCCAGGCCGTCCTCGGTGGTGGTGTAGAGCTTGTCGTTGATGGCGTTCTCGACGCCATCCTCCTCACCACCGACGACGCCGACCTCGATCTCCAGGACGATCTTGGCCTTGGCGGCCTCGTCGAGGAGCTGGGCGGCGATCTGCAGGTTCTCGGCGACCGGCACGGCCGAGCCATCCCACATGTGCGACTGGTACAGCGGCTCCTCGCCGCGCTTGACCCGTTCCTGCGAGATGCCCATCAGCGGACGGACGAACTTGTCCAGCTTGTCCTTCGGGCAGTGGTCGGTGTGCAGCGCGATGTTGACCGAGTACTTCTTGGCGACCTCGTGCGCGTACGCGGCGAACGCCACAGCGCCGGTGACCATGTCC
Source organism: Micromonospora sp. NPDC049359 (assembly GCF_044466585.1). Lineage (NCBI taxonomy): Bacteria > Bacillati > Actinomycetota > Actinomycetes > Micromonosporales > Micromonosporaceae > Micromonospora > Micromonospora sp. NPDC049359. The sequence goes on from NZ_JBITMW010000001.1 coordinate 973,601, forward strand.
TTGATCGAGGGACCGGACAGGTATTCGGCACCACCTGTGGAGACCTGGATGATGCCGTCGCTCTCCGCGTCGGCGAAGCCCTTGAGCGCCGCGTTCAGCGTCTGGGAGGAGGTCACGTTGATCGCGGGGTACGCGTACCGGCCAGCCTTGGCGCGGTCCAGCATCTCCGCGTAGGCCTCGGGGGAAGCGATGGGCATGTGATGCGCTCCTTACTTACCACTCTCGGCCGTGCTGGCCGCTGTTGTTCACGTGTGCGCCGGACCGCGCTGTCCTCCGCCCGGCAGTATCCCGCAGGTGTGGTGCGCGGGACCAACCGAGGGGGGTGTCAGCCGCTCACCGGGTGTCTAGACGGTCCGGCACGATGACGCTGATCAGCCAGGTGACCACGGTCATCACGATCGCTCCCCAGAACGCCGCCCAGAAGCCGTCCACCTGGAACGGCAGGTCGAGCCCGCGCGCGATCCGGTCGGTGAGCAGGAAGAGCAGCGCGTTCACCACCAGGGCGAACAGGCCGAGGGTGAGCAGGTAGAACACACAGCCGACCACCCGGATGATCGGCTTGAGTACGGCGTTGATCACACCGAAGATGAGCGCCACCACGATCAGCGTGAGCACGGTGTTGCCACCCGAACGGCCGTGCACGTCCACCCCGGGCACGATCAGCGTGGTCACCCACAGCGCGACCGCGGTGATCGCCAGTCGGATGAGGAAGCCCACGGCACCATCCTGGCACCGGCTCCCGCCGTCCCGGGGTGATTCGGCCGACTCGGCTTGCCGGCGCGGAGTGGCCGCAGCCCGTACGGTGGTGGGAGCCGTGCCCCGAGACCCCGGGAGGGACGATGGGTCAGCCCGATGAGGACTTCACCCCCGGCGAGCACCTCGCCGCGGACGAACGCGATCCGGAGGCGGAGCCGGCCGACGCGGTCGAGCAGGCCACCTCGGTCGACCCCGCCTACGTCGACGGCGAGCCACACCGCGGCATGGAGGTCGACGACTGGGACGCCATGGAGCAGGCCCGGGTGGTCACCGGGGACGAGGACGACTACCGCTGACCTGCCCCACGACCGTTGTCCGTTGGGGCAGAGGTGTCCAGCCGTTCGGTTCGTTCGACAAATATCGATAGCACCGGGTCACCGAAAGTGTCGGGGTCTCCCTAGGTTGGGCGAGCGCCACCACTGTCTCATCGGGAGGACCCCCATGCTCAAGCAATCGATCCGCTGGCTGGCGGGGCTGGGTGCCGCAGGAGCGTTGATCGTTGCCTCGGCAACCCCCGCCGTCGCCGCGGCAACGATCGAGCCGTACTTCCAGGACTCCACCCTGGCCAGCGGCTCGGAGAAGGTCAGAAGCCTGTTTCTGTACGCCGACGAGGCGACGAGCCTCAGCGACGTCTCCGTGCGGTACGACTACCGCTCACTGGCCAACAAGATCACTATTGCCCCCTTTGACCAGCAGGAGTGCGCCACACCGGAGCCGGGCGTTCTCGTCTGCGCGGAGTCCTTCGGCGTCACCCTGAACGAGTTGCCGCCGCTCGGCAGCGGGATCTACCGAGGCGCTACCAAACGGGTGGCCCTGACCGCCACTCAGGACGCGCAGCTCGGCGACTCCGGCGACGTGGTGATCAGCTTCGAGGCAGCGGGCGGGCGGCAGGGCAGCTACACCTCGCGGGTCCGCATCGGCGAGGGCGTCGACCTGGCCGGCGGGCCGTTCACCTACCCTTCCTCGAAGCCGGGCGGGAAGGTTTCGGTGCCGCTGGCCGTGTCCAACGTCGGCGACGAGACCGTCACGGGCTTCGTCGCGGTCTTCGACCTTCCGTACGCGATCCGGACCAAGGATCGGTTCAGCAACTGCCTGTACTCCGACGACCACCTGGTCTCCTGCCAGTTCGACCAGGAGATCCCGGCGGGCGAGGGGCTCGCCACCACGTTGAACCTCGAACTCGCCAGGGACACCTACGCCCCGAGCAACCTGTCCGGCTTTGCCCAGTTCATGACCGTTGCCGACTTTGCGGACCTGACCCGGGTTCGCGAAGCCGTTGGCGCGCGAGAGGGCGCGCGTGGCAGCGGCCCGAAGCTGACCCTGACCGGGGCACCCAGCGGGATGCGGCAGGCCGACCAGACCGACGTCGGCCCGGGCTACGACTACACCGGCTGGATCATCAAGGTCACCGGCAGGAACGGCACCGACCTCGCGGCGATCGGCGCCACGCTCAAGGGCAGGGCCGGCGCTGTCGTCACGGCCACCGTCGGTTTCCGGAACAACGGCCCGGCGACGCTCGACAACGTGAGCGAGGAATACGAGGCCGCCACACACACAGTCGTCGAGCTGCCGCCCGGCACCACAGCCGTCGGAGTCCCCGACAGTTGCGAACTGCGGCCGGGCACCCGCACGTACCAGTGCGCATCGGAAATGCTCCTGGTGGCGGGCGAGACCTACACCGTGGAGTTCCGCCTACGTATCGACAGGGTCGTCCCCAACGCCAAGGGCACGGTATGGGTCAACGCGCCGTGTGAGTGTCCCGCCGGCGAGGGCTTCAGGGGCGACATCAAGCCGGCCAACGACCGGGCCACGATCCTGGTCAACCCGGGCCAGGGCGGCGGCAGCGGTGACGGTGGCAGCGGTGGCGGTGGTTCGCTGCCCATCACCGGCACCCCCACGAGCCTGCTCGCCAGCCTCGGTTGCCTGCTGCTCGCCGCCGGCCTCGGCGCGTACCTGATCGCCCGACGTCGCAGCAGCCACTTCGTCGCCTGACCGACCCCGCCTGACCGGCACCCCGCCGTCGTTCGTCCCCTTGGCGGTGGGGTGCCGTCGCAGTCCACGGAGTCACCGGGCTTGGTCGACCAACGTCGGGTGACGGGCCGCCCAGTCGCCGAGGCGGTCCTCCCGCAGCGCCTTCAGGAAATCCGGCACGAACGTCGGGTCGGCCCGCAGCGAGCGGTCCCTCGCGCTCGGCAGGGCCACCGGCAGACCGAGCCCGACCGGCTCGACCGACCGCAGCGTGGGCACGAGCCGCAGCAGGTCCAGCACGGCCGCCCGGTCGGGTGACACCACGAGGTCCGGGCCGACGGCGGCCAGCAGTCTGGCGAGGCGTACCGGATCGGTGAGTGCGCCCCGGTCGGTGGTCTGGCGGACGAGACCGGCGGCGAAGAGACGGGCGTTGCGGTCCCGGTCCTGGCTCCCCGCGGGCAGACCGTAGCGCTGGCGGAGCAGGTCGACCGACGCGGCGCCGTCGAGACGTTGGCAGCCGGCCGGGAAGACCCGCCGGGTGTGCACGGATCGCACCCGCTCGCTCAGGCAGACCGGCACACCGCCCACGGCGTCGGTCAGCGCGCTCACGGTGCGGTACGTCAGCACCACGCCGGCATCCACCCGTACCCCGGTCAGCTCGGCCACCGTGCGCCGGGTCAACTCGTACCCCTTGGTCATCTCCGGCCGGGTCGACCCGACGCCGGCCGGAAAAGCGGCGTTCAGCTTGTCGGTGCCGTGGCCCGGGATCGACACGCCCAGGTCGCGGGGCAGCGACACCAGGTACGGGCGACTGCGGTCGGCCGGGATGTGCACCAACAGCACCGCGTCGGCCCGCGTCGCCGCCGGCCCGTCGCCGTCGATGCCGAGCAGCAGGATGTTCAGCGCGCCGGTTGGCACCGGTCGAGCGGACTCACCGAGCAGTTCGGCGGCCGGCGGCGGCCCCCCGCGCTCCGGAGTCAGCAGCGGCACCCCGATCCCCAGCACCCCGAGCAGCGCCAACGCGACACCACCGGCCTGCCAGCGGCGACGCCGACGGCGACGGCGGATGGTCAGGCGGTCGATCGCCGCGCGCAGCGGGCCGGTCGGCGGGGTCAGCGGCTCGTGCCGGGCGAAGGCGGCACGCAGGTCATCCTCGATCATGAGGGAACCTCCACGTACTCGGCCCGGAGCGTGGCAAGGGCCCGGGAGATGGACGAACGGACGGTCCCGACGGCACAGCCGAGGATGTCGGCGATCTCGGCGTCGGGCAGATCCTCGTAGTAACGCAGCACGAGGGTGGCGCGCTGCCGGCGCGGCAGCCGGGACAGCCAGGTCCAGATCTGGTCCCGGTCCACGGCGGACTGGGCGTGGTCGGCGGACGCCGGCAGGGACTCGTCGGGCTCCCCGCGCAGCAGTACCCGACGCATCCACGAGCCGCGCTTCCAGTCGACGTACTGGTTGGTGAGCATGCGGCGCACGTACCGCTCGGGCGAGTCCGCGCGGGCGACCCGCCGCCAGTTCAGTTGGACCCGGACCATCGTCTCCTGCACCAGATCCTGCGCCTGGTGCGGATCACCGGTGAGCATCACCGCGTACCGCAGCAGCGGGGCAAGCCGCGTGTCCGCGAACTCCTCGTACGTCACTGCACCTCCCGGGTTCCTGCTTCAGTTGACGGGAGCGGACCCGCTGAACATTGCGGTGGCGGTGATCAGCCTTTCGGTTCGTCCTGCTGACCAGGCGGTGATCAGGGACGACGCCGAACCTTAGCGGTTCCTTAAGATCCACAGGCTGCACCTGAATCCCCCTACTGGAGGAATCCCCCTCATGCTCACCCACTCCAGCCGGCGCTGGCTCGCCGGACTGGGCGTCGCAGGCGCGTTCGTCGCCGCCTCCGCCAGCCCGGCCCTCGCCGACGAGGCCCGTTTCGATATCGCCACGCATGACGTGCTCGTGGCACCGGGTCATTCCACGTCCGGCTACCTCTACGCCCGGCCGACCGATGACGAGTCCGAGCCGACGTTCGGAGAGACCTCGGTGGACGTCGACCTCTCCGCGGTCGCGGACTTCGCCATCGTGGAGCCGATGTGGGGCTGGACCTGCGACGTCTCGCCGACGAAGCTGCACTGCGAGAGCGAAACCGAGGACGGCATGCCGCCGTGGTTCGACTACACGGTCTCGGGTAAGGACGACGCGAAGCCGGGGCAGCAGGGATCCCTGGCGATCAGCATCACCTCCGGGGGCAAGACCGCCAAGGCGACGGCAGGCGTCACCATCGCCGAGGGCGTCGACCTGGCGGGCGACCCGACCGTCGAGGCCAGCGGCGCCCCGGGCACCACGGCAGGACTGCCGGGTGTCGTTCGTAACACCGGCGAGACCGCCATCGATGGCGCCGTTCTCGTGTTGCAGGCCCAGGAACTCGCCGCCTACGGCGGCGACCACTCGAACTGCAGGTCCGACGAGTGGGGCATGGTCGCCGTCTGCGCGTTCGACACGAAGATCGAGCCGGGCAAGTCGTACAAGCTCTCGAACGGCATGCCGATCAAGGTGAGCGCGAAGGCACGCACCCGTGCGACCTTCTCAGTGGCGCTGTCCTGGTGGACCACTGACGACTGGGACCTGGCGTCCAAGGACTCGCCCATGGAGGACTTCAAGCCCGGCAACGGCGACAAGCTCCGCCTGGTCGAGCAGTCGATGCAGGCAGCACGGGTGCCGCAGACCGACGTCGACGTGTCGAACGACGTCACCATCGGGAGCGTTCGGGTAACCGGCAACACTTCGGCTGACCTCGCGGCCAAGGGCGCGACCGCAAGTGGCAAGAAGGGCGACGTGGTCACCGTCGCGCCGAGCTTCACCAACCTGGGGCCGGCGGTGCTGGAGTACATCGGCCAGGGCACGCCGGACCTCGGGATGGAGGACCTGCCGGTTCGGGTGACCGTTCCGGCCGGCACCACGGCGGTAGAGGTCGACCCCAACTGCGTGCCGTTCAAGCCGGGCACCGCGTGGGACCCGTGGGACGCGGCCTGGGGTGAGCCGGGCGCGAAGGAGTACGCGTGCCTGAGCCTCGAGACCTGGCCGGACGACGTGACCACGTACGAGTTCCGACTTCGGATCGACAAGGTCGACGCGAACGCCTCGGGTGCTGTCACCACCGTGCTCGCCGGTGACCCGAACAAGGGCAACAACACGGCGACGATCGTGATCAACCCGGCCTCGTCCAGCGGCGAGGGTGGCGGCAACGGTGACGGTGGCTCGCTGCCGATCACCGGTCAGTCGACCGGCCTGCTCGCCGGCCTCGGCGCGCTGCTGCTCGCCGCGGGCGTCGGCGGCTACCTGGTGGCCAAGCGCCGCCGGACCCGCTTCGTCGCCTGATCCATCCCAGCGGTACCGGTGCCCCGTCGACCACGCTGGTCGGCGGGGCACCGTCGTATCCGGCAACCGGGTGGTGAGCACCGGTCCGGCGCGGCCCGGACTGCGGGCTTCGGTACCCTTTGTGGCCGTGGACACAGCTGAGAAGACCCGCGCTCTCACGGAGAGCGTCGCCCTGAACCCGCTCGATCCCAAGGACCTGTTGCAGACCTTCGGGCTGGTCGGCGTCTGGGTGATCCTCTTCGCCGAGACCGGCCTGCTGGTGGGCTTCTTCTTCCCCGGCGACTCACTGCTGTTCCTCGCCGGGGTGGCCGCCTCGCCGGTGGCGGACGCCATCTTCGGCGACGGCACCCGGCTCTCGCTGGCCGGTCTGCTGATCGGGGGACCGATCTGCGCGATCCTCGGCGCGCAGTTGGGGCACTGGCTCGGTGCGCGGTACGGCCGACGGATGTTCGAGCGACCCAACTCGCGGCTCTTCAAGAAGGAGTACGTGGAGAAGGCCGAGTACTACTTCCAGAAGTTCGGCCCGGCCAAGGCCGTGGTGCTGGCGCGTTTCATCCCGATCGTGCGGACGTTCCTCAACCCGGTCGCCGGGGCGCTGGGCATGCCGGCCCGGCAGTTCCTGCTGTGGAACATCGTCGGCGGGGTGCTCTGGGTGGACGGCATCCTGCTGATCGGCTACCTGCTCGCCGACCGGATCTACAAGGCGATCGGCGACAAGATCGACCACTACATCCTGCCGGTGGTCGCACTGATCATCCTGATCTCGGTGCTGCCGATCTTCTTCGAGTTCCTCCGCGACCGGCGGGCGCGCAAGCGGGGCGAGGCGGTCGCGGTCGTCGCGGCGGCCAGCGCCGCGGGCGCCGTGGACGCGGTGCGTGAGAAGTTCGACCACGACGAGCACCCGCACGACCGTCGCGGGGGGCACGGCCACGGTCAGCAGCGCTGATCCCGGGTACGACGACGGCCGGCCCCCTGGTGTGGGGGTCGGCCGTCGGCATGGCGGACCCGGCCTCCGGCGGTGCGGCCGGGGACGAGCAGGTATCAGCTACCGGTGGCGCCACCCCTGGTTCGCCACCGGACACCGCCCCGGGTACGAGACGGTGCGCAGCGCCTTACGTCAGCGGGCCTTCTTGGTGGCCCGCTTACGCGGCGGGGTCAGCAGGTCGGCGATCGTCGCGATCGCGCTCGGGACCAGCCGGTAGTACGCCCAGACACCGCGCTTCTCCCGCTCCAGCAAGCCGGCCTCGGTGAGGATACGCAGGTGGTGACTGACCGTCGGCTGGGAGAGGCCGAGCGGCGCGGTCAGGTCACAGACGCACGCCTCGCCCTCGGGGGCCGACTGGATCAGGCTGAGCAGCCGCAACCGGGCGGGATCCGCAAGGGCCTTGAGGACCCCCGCGAGACGCTCGGCATCGGCACGTTCGATCGGCTCACCGGCAAGCGGCGAGATCTGAGGCATAGTCATTTCGGCCAACGCAGTTCCCACGTATTCCATCCTTCCACCAGCAGCATCGATCCGCCTGCATATCAGCAGATACGAATCGGCAGACTTTTACGCCACAAGGCCGAGGTCAGCCAACGTATAGGCCGCCCGGTACGGCAATCCGGCGGCTCGCACCGCGTCGCCGGCGCCTCGATCAACAATAACCGCCACGCCCACGACTTCGGCTCCGGCCTCGCGAAGAGCCTCGACGGCGGTCAACACACTTCCGCCCGTTGTGGACGTGTCCTCCACCGCCAACACCCGGCGGCCGGCCACCTCCGGTCCCTCGATCCGTCGCTGTAGACCGTGTGCCTTGCCCGCCTTGCGCACCACGAAGGCGTCCAAGGCGCGGCCGGTTCCAGCGGCGGCGTGCAGCATCGAGAGCGCGACAGGGTCCGCGCCCAGGGTGAGGCCACCGACCGCGTCGTACTCCCAGTTGGCGGTCAGGTCGAGCAGCGCCTTACCGACCAACGGAGCGGCCTGGTGATGGAGCGTGACGCGTCGCAGATCGACGTACCAGTCTGCCTCGCGCCCCGATGACAACGTGACCCGTCCGTGGACCACAGCCAGGTCGGTAATGAATTTGCGCAGGTCGTCGTGGTCCCCCATGGCGATAGAGGTTACTGCGCAACTCTGAACGCCGTGTGGACGGGCCTGCCGAATCAGGGCGGTGAGACACCGATGACGGGCGATGTCCGACTACGCTCAGCGACTGGCTCGGTCGCGGTGCGCCAACGACCGACGGCGGCGTCTCCGGCGCGACGACGCGCCCAGGGCTCAGCGTTCCTCGCGACCGATCCGGCCGCGGGTGTCGCGCGAGACCACTTCGAGTAGCCGGCGCGGCGCGTGCCGCAGACCGGCGACGGCCACCTTGTACTTCCACGCCGGAACACTCACCAACTTGCCTTTGCGCAGGTCACGCAGGCCCTCTTCGACGACGTCCTCGGCTCGCAGCCACATCCAGTTCGGCGTTTTGGACATGTTGATGCCGGCCCGCTCGTGGAATTCGGTACGGGTGTAACCGGGGCACAGAGCCATCACCCGGACGCCGAAAGGGCGGGCCGACTGGCCCACGGACTCACTGAAATTGGTGACCCACGCCTTGCTGGCCGAGTAGGTCGACCCGGGCATCACCGCGCCAAACCCAGCAACTGAAGAGACATTTATCACTGCCCCATCGCGCCGTTCGGTCATCGGACGTAGCGCCGCCAGTGTCAATCGCATGACGGCGTGCACATTGAGGCGGAGCAGCCGCGCCTCGTCCTCCGCTGTGGAGCGCAGGAACGGCTTGTTCAGGCTGATGCCGGCGTTGTTGACCAGGAGGTGAACGGGAGCGTCGGACGCCAGCCGCTGTTCGACGGTGGCGCAGCCGTCATCGGTGGACAGGTCCGCCGGCAGCGTCTGGACGTCGTGCCCGTGTCGGGCGCCCAGCTCCGTGGCCATCGCGGCCAGTCGATCCGCGTCCCGGGCGACCAGCACCAGGTGCCAACCGTCGGCCGCCAGGCGCCGGGCGAACGCCGCGCCGATGCCGGCGGTGGCACCGGTGATCAGGGCCCGTCGCTCGGGGGTCGTGGATTCGAGCGTCACGGGCGGTCCTCACCTGGGCGGGTACGGGGGCGTGGCCGGTGCCTGCGGGGGTTGGTGCGACGCGGGCGGGAACGTGGACGGCGCGGTCGGTGCCGTGCGGCGGTGTCGACCGAACCAGGCGTTCGCCGCCGGCAGGGCCAGCAGCGCGGCTACCACAAGGTAACCGAGGGCCTGCCCGACGGAAAGCCCGGCATTGAGCGGAATCCACCAGGACGGGTACGCGTCCGAGAGCAGACCCAGCAGCTCGGCGGTGGCCCGCTCGTCCGCCCCCAGCCGCAGCGGCGCGGCGCGTTCGCCGACGAGCACCGCCACGCTGCAACAGCCCGCGAGCAGGCCGAGCCCGCAGACCACCCAGGTGGCCACGCGTACGCCCCGTCGACCCGTCAACAGTCCGAGGGCCAGTCCGGCGAGCACGAGCGCGGACAGCCCGGCGACCACCGCGGTCAGCGCCGCCGACGCGCGCAGCAGGGCCACCACGCCGTCGATCTGCTGCGGGCTGGCCGAGGTGTTGCGCGCCACAGCGCGGAACTCGTCCACCGTCCGGCCCAGCACCGCCAGGTCGACGGCGGCGTACGCGAGCGCGCCGACCGCCATCAGCAGCAGCACGGCCGTGGCCGCCGGGACCACGGCGGGCCGGCGGGGCGGTGCCGGTTCGGGGTACGACACGACGGATCCCTCCGGTAGGCGTCGGGTTGCAACCTACTCGGAGGGATCGTCCGCGTCGTGCCTATCCGTGGATCAACTCGTCGACGGCCCGGTGCTGCCGGGGCGGTCCGCCGGCGGCGTGTCGTCCGGACGGTCCGAGCTGGACGGGTTGGCCGGCGGGGCGGTCGGCTGCTCCGGCCCGGACGCCTGGCCGGGAGTCGACGGGTAGGCCGGCTCCCCGCTGGACGGCTGACCGGGAGTCGACGGGTAGCCGGGCTGGTCGGACGCCTGCGGGTAGCCGGGCTGGCCGGACGCCTGCGGGTAGGCCGGGTAGCTGGCGCCCGGGGTCGGCGGCTCCCACGCGGCGGCGGGCTTGCGGAAGAACTCGTTGGACTTCGGCAGGGCCAGCAGGATCAGTGCCGCCAGCAGAGCGAGCAGGCTGACCACGCCGAGCAGGAGGCTGACCGGGGTGATCCAGGACGGCAGCGCCTCGTCGAGGCGGCGCTGGACCTCTTCGGGGCTCGGCATGTCGCCGCTGCCGCTCCCACCGGTGTTGAAACCGCCGGCCGCCCCGCTGAGCAGGGTGCCACCCGTGCAGCAGACCATGATGCCGCCGACGATCCAGGTGGTGATCCGGGCGCCGTTACGACCCTGGTTGTTGAAGATGGCCAGCACGCCCAGCACGACGGCCAGCAGGAGCACGAGGATCGCGCTGCCGAGGCCGAAGGCGAAGAAGAAGTCCGCGACCTGCTCCGCCCCGTCGGCGGAACTGCCCGCGTACGCGTCGCGGAGCACGTCCCGGGTCTTGCCGATGGTGGAGAGGGTGATGATGAGACTGATCACCTGGCACGCCAGGAACAGGTAGAGCAGATAGCTGGAAATCGTCACGGTGGAGGGCCGTTGGCGGGTCGGCGTGCTCGGGGAGTCGACCACGATTCTCCTTTCCTAGATTGGGCCCACACCGTATCGGCAACCGGCCACTCCGGCATGCCGTGACGAAAGCGGCGCGCCCGGCGAGGTCGCTCAGCGCGCGTCGTCGACAGGTCGGATCGTCAGGTCGGCCGGATCGAGCAGGTCACCGCGCGCGACCCGCCAGCCCTCTTCGCCGTACGCCTCGAAGGAGAGCCGGTCACGCCCGCCCGACTCGTAGTCGTGGTAGCGCATGGTCCCCGCCGCCGGCAGGCCGGTCTCCCCGGTGGAGGTGTAGCGCGCCTGCCCGGTCTCGGCCCAGGTGTACCGCCGCCCGCCGAGGTCGATGGTCGGCGCGCCGGGGGTGACTGTCGCGCCGGGCTCGGCGGTCCAGAGCACCAGCTCCAGCTCGGGACCACCATCACCCTCCACAGAGAGCCGGTGCGGCGTGCCGGAGGCGTCGTCGAGGAGGTGCTGCACCCACGTCCAGCCCCCCTCGACCAGTCGGATGGTGCCGCTCACGACGTACTCCCGCTGGCGGATCCGCACGCGGTCACCCGGAGCCAGCCGGCGGGTCGGCGGGAGGCCGGTGGGCCGGGCCGCGGCTCGGCGCCGGGCGCGCACGACGGCCACGAGCACGACCGTCATGAGTACGACAACGGCCCCCACCAGGGACGCCAGCGACCCGTCCACCCGACCACCTCCCCAGGTACGTCGGCGCAGACGGTAACAACCTGGCGCACCGAAATGAGTCGCGTCGTGACCGAAAGCTCAGCCACCCACGACGGACCGCGGAACGCGTGGGGGTGTGCGGCGATTGTCAGGCCGCCGCGAGTCGCTGCGTGGCGTAGTCGCCGAGGGTGGAGCGACCCATGACGCAGCCGACGAAGGTGGTGAACTCGGTGGAGTCGTCGCGCAGCGACGTCCAGGTCGCCTGGGCGGCGGCCGGGTCGACTCGTTCCAGCAGCGTCGCCGCGTACGCGCGGCCGGCGGGCGATCCCTCTGCCAGCAGGTGGTCGAGTTGCCGGCGTACCTCCTCGGGGTGCTCGTCGAGTGCTGCCTCGACGCGGTGGTACGCCTCGGTCACCGGCAGCACCTCACCGGCGAACCCGACACCGCCGAAGGCCAGCGTGTCGGCGGTCATCAGCTCGTCGACCGCCGCCCGAAGGTCCCGCTCCCACCTACTCATCCCGAACATGCCCCACTCCTTTCCCCGCCGGCCCGCCTCTCACCCTGTTGATCAAGAGGTTTGCGTCATGGGAAGACGTCCCGATGACGCAAACCTCTTGATCGCGGGGCTCAGGCGGGGGTGACCGTCAGGGAGGTGGGCGCGGTGTTGGGGTTCAGGTCGACCTTGACCGTGTTGCCGTCTCGGATCGTTCCGGAGAGCAGGGCCTTGGCCAACTGGTCGCCGATGGCGGTCTGCACCAGGCGGCGCAGCGGTCGGGCGCCGTAGATCGGGTCGTAGCCGTGCTCGGCCAGCCACCCACGGGCGGACTCGGTGATGTCCAGCGCCAACCGACGGTCCGCAAGACGGCTTCGCATCCGGTCGAGCTGGATGTCCACGATGGAGCGCAGATCGTCCCCGCGCAACGCCGCGAACACCACGATGTCGTCGAGCCGGTTGAGGAACTCGGGCTTGAAGTGCGACCGGACGACGGCGAGGACGCCCTCGCGGCGCTGCTCCTCGGCCAGCGTCAGGTCGCTGATCACCGACGACCCGAGGTTGGAGGTGAGGATCAGGATGGCGTTACGGAAGTCGACCGTCCGGCCCTGGCCGTCGGTGAGCCGACCGTCGTCGAGCACCTGGAGCAGCACGTCGAAGACGTCCGGGTGCGCCTTCTCCACCTCGTCGAGCAGGATCACCGAGTACGGCCGGCGGCGGACGGCCTCGGTGAGCTGGCCGCCCTCCTCGTAGCCGACGTAGCCGGGCGGGGCACCGACGAGGCGGGCGACGGAGTGCTTCTCGCCGTACTCGCTCATGTCGATGCGGACCATCGCCCGCTCGTCGTCGAAGAGGAACCCGGCGAGCGCCTTGGCCAACTCGGTCTTGCCGACACCGGTCGGTCCGAGGAAGAGGAAGCTGCCCGTCGGACGGTCCGGGTCGGCGACACCGGCCCGAGCCCGGCGTACGGCGTCGGAGACCGCGCCGACGGCCTCGGCCTGGCCGACCACCCGGCTGCCGAGCGACTCCTCCATCCGCAGCAGCTTGGCCGTCTCGCCCTCCAGCAGCCGGCCCGCCGGGATGCCCGTCCAGGAGGCGACGACCGCGGCGATGTCGTCCGAGCCGACCTCCTCCTTGAGCATCGCGCCGTCGGCCTGGAGCCGGGCCAGCTCCTCCTCGGCCTGCGTCAGCTCGACCTTGAGGGCCGGGATGCGCCCGTACCGCAGCTCGGCGGCGCGCTCCAGCTCGCCGTCGCGCTCGGCCCGCTCGGCCTCGCCGCCCAGGCGCTCCAATTCCTCCTTCGCGGTGGAGAGCTTGGTGATGTGGCTCTTCTCGGTCTGCCAGCGCTCGGAGAGCACGGTGAGCTGCTCGCGCTTGTCGGCCAACTCCTGGCGCAACCGGGCCAACCGCTCGGCGGAGGCGGCGTCGGGCTCCTTGGCCAGCGCCATCTCTTCGATCTCCAGCCGGCGTACGGCCCGCTCGATCTCGTCCACCTCGACCGGCCGGGAGTCGATCTCCATTCGGAGCCGGGACGCGGACTCGTCGACCAGGTCGATCGCCTTGTCCGGCAGGAACCGGTCGGTGATGTACCGGTCGGAGAGCGTGGCGGCGGCGACCAGCGCGGCGTCGGTGATCCGTACGCCGTGGTGCACCTCGTAGCGCTCCTTGAGCCCGCGCAGGATGCCGATCGTGTCCTCGATCGTCGGCTCGCCCACCAGCACCGGCTGGAAGCGGCGCTCCAACGCCGGGTCCTTCTCGATGTGCTCGCGGTACTCGTCCAGCGTGGTGGCGCCGACCATCCGCAGCTCACCACGCGCCAGCATCGGCTTGAGCATGTTGCCGGCGTCCATCGAGCCCTCACCCTTGCCGGCGCCGACGACGGTGTGCAGCTCGTCGAGGAACGTGATGACCTGCCCGTTGGAGTTCTTGATCTCCTCCAGGACGGACTTCAGCCGCTCCTCGAACTGGCCCCGGTACTGCGCGCCGGCAACCATCGCCCCGAGATCCAGCGAGACCAGCTTCTTGTCGCGCAGCGACTCCGGCACGTCACCGGCCACGATCCGCTGGGCGAGACCCTCGACGATGGCCGTCTTGCCAACGCCGGGCTCGCCGATCAGCACGGGGTTGTTCTTCGTACGCCGGGAGAGCACCTGGATGACCCGGCGGATCTCGGAGTCCCGGCCGATGACCGGGTCGATCTTGCCGTCGCGGGCGCTGGCGGTCAGGTCGACGCCGTACTTGCTGAGCGCCTGGTAGGTCTGCTCGGGGTCGGCGGTGGTGACCCGCCGGTCTCCGCCCCGTACGGTCGGGAAGGCCGCGATCAGGGCCTCTTCGGTGGCCCCGGCCGACTTCAGCGCGGCCGACACGGCACCGCCCACCCGGGCCAGACCGGCGAGCAGGTGCTCGGTGGAGGTGTACTCGTCACCCAGCGGGCGGGCGATCTGCTCGGCGGCCCCGATGGCGTTGACGAACTCGCGGGCCAGGGTGGGCTCGGCGATGCTGGAGCCCCGCGCGGCCGGCAGGGCGTCGACCGCACGATCGGTGGCCCGGCGCAGCTCGGCGGGGTCGGCCCCGACGGCGCGCAGCAGACCGGCGGCGGTCGAGCCTTCGGTGTCGAGCAGGGACAGCAGCAGGTGCCAGGGCTCCACGGTCGCGTGGCCACGCTGGTTGGCCAGGGAGACGGCACCGGTGATGGTCTCGCGGCTCTTGGTGGTGAGTTTCTCGGTGTTCATGGGCTCCCCCGGATCGGCGTTGTCCACTGTCTTGGACGCAACCAGAGTTGAGCGTATTCCACTCAACCTTACCGTGTGACGCCTGTCACTCGCGGGGTCGCCACCGCCAGTCGAACTCCCCGGCGGCCGGCGCCGGGCCGGGCAGCTCGCCCGCCTCCGGCACCGTCGACAGGCCGCCCAGCAGCACCGCGAGCTGCCGGCGGCGCAGCTCACGGGTGCGCTCCACGTCGGGTACGCGCACAGCCGCACACCCCTCCAACACCAGCCCCAGATCCTGTACGACCACGTCGGCGCGCAGCCGCCCACTGGCGTGCGCCCGCTCGACGAGCGCCGAGGCCAGCTCGCCCGCGCGTACCGCGTCCCGACCCATCTCCTCGGTCGGCGTGAAGGTGCCGGCCAGGTGGACGGTGAGCGAGTGCACGTCGGCGTCGACCACCCGGGCCAGGAACCCGGCGAACGCGGCCCAGTCGTCCGGCTCGGCGTGCGCCTCCTCGGCCACCGCGATGTAGCGGCGCAGCCCGTCGTGGCAGAGCTGGCGCAGCAGGGCCTCCTTGCCCGCGTACCGCCGGTAGAGCGCGCTGATCCCGACGCCGGCGCGGTCGGCGACGGCGGCGATCGGGGCCTTCGGGTCGTCGAGGAAGACGGCGCGGGCGGCTTCGAGGATCACCTCGTCGTTGCGGGCGGCCTGGGCGCGGCGGCCGGCCAGGGGCTTCGTCGACATGGGTCGAGGCTACCACTGGAACGGATCGTTCCGGTCTGCTACCGTGATTGCAGAACGAAACATTCCGTTCCGAAGGAGTCCCGAGATGACCGGCACCGCGATCCGCCCGTTCCGCGTCGAGATCCCGCAGACCGCCCTCGACGACCTGGCCGCCCGCCTGGACCGCACGATCTGGCCCGCCGAGCTGCCCGGCGTCGGCGACACGTACGGGATGAGCGGCGACCGGGTCCGCGCGCTCGCCGACCGCTGGCGCGACGGGTTCGACTGGCGAGCCGTCGAGGCTCGGCTCAACACCCACCCGCAGTTCGTCACCGAGATCGACGGCGAGCAGATCCACTTCCTGCACGTCAGGTCGTCCCGGCCGGACGCCACCGCCCTGGTGCTCACCCACGGCTGGCCGGGCTCGGTGCTCGAATACCTGGACGTCATCGGCCCGCTCACCGAGCCGAGCGACCCGGCCGCACCGGCCTTCCACGTGGTCATCCCGTCGCTGCCGGGCTTCGGATTCTCCGGCCCCACCCGCAGCGCCGGCTGGAACCGGCACCGCACGGCCCGCGCCTGGGCCGAGCTGATGAGCCGCCTGGGGTACGACAGCTACGGCGCGGTCGGCAACGACGGCGGCTCGTTGATCTCGCCGGAGCTGGGTCGGATCGACCGCAAGCACGTGCTCGGCGTGCACGTCACCCAGATCTTCTCGTTCCCGTCCGGCGACCCGACCGAGTTCGCCGACCTCTCCGAGGCGGACCAGGCGGCGCTGGGGCACCTCCAGTGGTTCTACGAGAACAAGTTCTCCTTCAACCAGGTGCACAGCCAGCAGCCGCAGACCCTGGCGTACGCGCTGGCCGACTCGCCCATCGGGCTGCTGGCCTGGAACGCGCAACTCTTCGACGAGAGCCTGGACGCCGACTTCGTCCTGGCCAACGTGGCCCTCTACTGGTTCACCGGCACGGCCGCCTCGGCGATCCGTTTCTACTGGGAGGACGCCCACGCCGACGAGCAGCCGGCCGAGCCGACCACGACGCCCACCGCGGTGGCCATGTTCCCCGGTGACTTCCAGTCCATCCGCCGCTTCGCCGATCGCGACCACGCGAACATCGTCCGCTGGACGGCCTACGGGACCGACGTGGAGGGGCGCGGTGACGTCGGCGGCCACTACGCCGCCCACCAGGCGACCGACGTCCTGGTCGACGACATCCGCGAGTTCTTCGCGCAGCTCTGATCGACTCGGTTTCCCGGAAGTTGGGGTGTCCTGGAGGTCCGGACACCCCGACTTGCGTGACGTCGAGTCGATCAGGCTAGACGTCAGGCGTTGTCGAGGATGATCTTCGTCCAGCGACGCTCGGTCACCCAGCCGACGCCGAGCAGGATCCCACCGTCCCCGCCGATGGCCACGATCGTGCCGTCGGTCAGCACGGACAGGCTGCGGTCGGGGCCGATCGGCCAGGGCAACCCGGTGTAGCGACCGTCCTCCCCGACAGCCCCGGCGCCCGCCGGGCCGGTCACCGCGAGCAGCCCGCCGCCGATCGGTGCGACGGATTGGATTTGTGGCGGAGCGCCGTCGACGCGGATCAGATCCCACCCTCGGCGCAGTCGCCAGAGCGCCGGGAAGGATCTGCGGTCCGGGCGCGTCCCGACCAGCCAGGCCGTCCCGTCCCCCTCGACGTGGGCGTTCAGAGCGGCGATTTGCCCGTCGGGTGCCGGCACCGGGGTCTGCTGCCAGCTCCGCCCCCGGTCGAAGGAGACAGCCGCGTACAGCTTCCCGTCCTTCTCCCCGGTCGCGACCAGCAGCGGGCCGTCGCCCGCGTCGACCGCGTTCAATCCGGGTACGCGGGGCTGCGCGGCCAGCGGGCGCAGCCGTTGGCCGTCCCACTCGCCGATTTGATCACTGCCCTCGATCACCTGAAATCGACTCTGGGCGCCGACCCACTGCGGCGGCGGCCCGTCCAGCGCGTGCGTGAACGAGGTGCCACCGTCGGTCGAGGTCCACCAGCCGTGCGGCTCACTCCACAGCGTCAGAACCCCCGGCGCGGCGTAGAGCTGGTGGTTCTCCGCCGCCGGGTGGGGATGTCGCAACTCCCGCCAGGACCGTCCGCCGTCATCGGTGCTGAACAGTCGCGCCGGACAGTCGTCGTCGGGCGGCGGCTCGCCGCAGTTGGCGAAGAGGGCGTAGCCGCGCTCGGCGTCGACGAACTCGACGTACGGCGGGTCGTACCGCTGGGGAACGGCGACCCGGACGCGGCGCTCCTGCGCGACGGCGGCCGTTGGAGACGGCGCGGTGACGGTTGCCCCGGGCGACGCGGTCGGCGGTTTACGGCGGACATCGCCGATCGAACACGCAGCCAACAGAGTTACGAGCAGCAGCACCACTGTCCGACCCGATATCCGTCCGATCATCGGCGTCTCCGAAGCGGTAGCCTTGCCCGGGTGCGAGTACGTGTGGAACAGACTGCCTTACCGGGCATCGGAGTGCGTCACGATCTGGTGACCGAATCCGGCCGGCGGCTCGGCGTGGTTTCCCACCGCAACGGCCGCCGTGATCTTGTCCTCTACGACCCCGACGATCCCGACGCCTGCCAGGCGGATATTCCGCTGACGGACGACGAGGCGGAGGCGCTGGCCGACATCCTCGGCGCTTCGCTGATGCTCGGTCAGCTCTCCGGGCTGCGCGAGCAGGCCGCTGGGCTGCTCACCGAGCAGATCGCCATCCCGGCGGGGTCGCGGTACGTCAACCGTCCGCTCGCGGACACCAAGGCGCGTACCCGCACCAGTGCCTCCATCGTGGCGGTGCTGCGTGACGGCGAGGTCATCGTCTCGCCGCTCCCCTCGTTCCGCTTCGCCGCCGGTGACGTGGTGGTCGTCGTCGGGACCCGCAGAGGTCTCGACGGTGTGTCCGCCATCCTCGCCGACAGTGACCCGGACGGCTGAGGCGGATGCACGATTTCACCACACTGCTCATCGAGGTTGGTGCGCTCCTCCTGCTGCTCGGGCTCCTGAGCCGGCTCAGTCGCCGCTTCGGCCTCTCTCCCATCCCCCTCTACCTGCTCGCCGGGCTCGCGTTCGGGCACGGCGGGCTGCTGCCGCTGGACGCCAGCGAGGAGTTCTTCGCGGTCGGCGCCGAGATCGGCGTGATCCTCCTGCTGGTGATGCTCGGCCTGGAGTACTCGGCCAACGAGCTTGTCGGCAACCTGCGCTCAGCGGCACCCGCCGGTCTGATCGACGGGGTGCTCAACGCGCTGCCCGGCGCGGGGTTCGCCCTGCTGCTCGGCTGGGACTGGGTGGCCGCCCTCGTACTCGGCGGCATCACCTGGGTCTCCTCGTCCGGCGTGATCGCCAAGGTCCTCGCCGACCTGGGTCGGCTCGGTAACCGCGAGACCCCCGTGATCCTCTCGGTGCTCGTCATCGAGGACCTGGCGATGGCGCTCTACCTGCCGCTGGTCACCGCCGTACTGGCCGGCACCGGCCTGCTCGGCGGCGGGATCGCGCTCACCGTCGCGGTGGGCACGGTGCTGATCGTGCTGGTGGTCGCCATCCGGTACGGCCACCTGATCTCGTCCGCCCTGTCGGCGAAGGACCCGGAGGCGCTGCTGCTCGGCGTACTCGGCCTGACGTTGCTGATCGCGGGCATCGCGGCGTCGCTGCAGGTGTCGGCGGCCGTCGGCGCGTTCCTGGTCGGCATCGCGCTCTCCGGCCCGGTGGCCCACCACGCGACCGAGCTGCTCTCGCCACTGCGGGACCTGTTCGCAGCCGTGTTCTTCGTGTTCTTCGGCCTGACCACCAGCCCGCAGGACATCCCGCCGGTGCTGCTGCCGGCGCTCGCGCTGGCCGTGGTCACCATGGGCACGAAGACGCTCACCGGTTACCTGGCGGCCCGCCGGGTCGGCATCGCCGAACCCGGTCGCTGGCGGGCCGGTCTGGCGCTCGTACCCCGAGGTGAGTTCTCCATCGTCATCGCCGGCCTCGCGGTCGCGGCCGGCAGCGTCGAGCCGCGGTTGGCCGCGCTCGCCGCGACGTACGTCCTGATCACCGTGGTGACCGGACCGGTCCTGGCCCGGCTGCCCGACTTCCCGTGGTTCAAGCGGTGGTTGCGCAACCGCGCCTCGGCCCAGCGGCGTCAACCGGTTCCCGTCCACGACTGACGTTCGCCGCCGCTGTCCTGCCCGGGTGAGGTGCGACAGCGGCGCTGGCCAGGGCACCCGAACGGCCGTTCGGGTCGGGCCGGCCAACGGTTGCCGAATTGCGCCTTACGGGTACTACCGCAGTAACCGACGGCGGGTTACCGTTTCGCCCCAGCAGCCAGGGTCCGCAGGCAGCGTTGCCACCCGCGGGCGAGAGCGGAAGGTTGGCCGGTGAGCGTGCAGGAGTCGACGTTCCACGGCTTCGCGAACCCCGTCGATCCGAGCCCGGCGGAGTTGCGAGCTTGGGCGTACCAGCCGGATTCGGTCCCGTTGGCGTCCATGCCACCCGACTGGGACCTGCTGGTCTCGGGTGACCGGCTGGTGTTGACGCTCTTCGAGCTGGCCATGGACCCGACGTGCCCGGCACGGCGCTTCGCGCTGCACTGCCTCTACATCTACGCCGCCGACGGCATCCGGACGAACTTCCGGGCCCATCCCAAGCGCCGCTTCCGCAAACTCGTGGAGCAGGCCGAACGCGACGGCGACGAGCTGATGAAGATCTGGGCGCACAACGGCCGCGTACTGCTGGCCCGGCCGGATCTCTTCGTCTACCGGGACTGGTGCGAGGGCGGCCTGGTCCGCGAGAACCGCCGCCTCGGCTGAGCCCGCGCCCCTCATTGCGCCGATCTTGCACTTTCTGTGCCGACTTCCTGCGCGAATCGGAACATTTCACCGTACGAAAGTGCAAGATCGGCGGGGTAGGGGCGGCATGGCGAACGGGCCGGGACCCCCCGTGGGTCCCGGCCCGTACGTCGGTCGCCGGTTCAGTCGCGCTTGCGGTCCGGTTCCGGTCGGGTCGGCTCGCCCTGCTCGGCGAATCGCCCCTCCTTGATCCGGTCGCGGAACGTTCCCTCGGTGACCTTGTCGAACTTCTCGCGGACGGTGTCGGCCAGGCTTTCCAACCGCTCCTCCGTCTGCTGAGCGACCTTCTTCGCCGGCTCCGCCATCGCTCCCCCTCGCCATGCCGGTAGGCCCGAATTAAGCCGTTTGGACCCCGTATCGACAGGTTAACGGAAGCGGCCCGGTCCGCGCCGGGAAATCGGAGCGCGGGCCGGGCCGAGGAAGCGGTACGTGGGGTCAGCGGTCGGTGTTGCGGCGGGGACGCCAGACCACCAACGCGGTGGACGTGCGGTTGGTCGGCACCAGATCCCGACCCGGGAAGCGCGCCAGCGACTCCAGCTCGGCCACCCGGCGGTAGGCGGCGTCCAACTCCGCCTCCAACCGCGCGACCCGCTGCTGCGCCTGCTCCAGCAGCCGCTCCAAGCCGATGATCCGCTTGACGCCGGCGAGGTTGATCCCGTCGTCCTGACTGAGCCGCTGCACCTCGCGCAGCAGCACCACGTCCCGGACGCTGTAGCGACGACCACCACCAGCCGCCCGGCCAGGCTGCACCAGCCCCAGCCGGTCGTACTGGCGCAGGGTCTGCGGGTGCATCCCCGCCATCCGCGCCGCCACCGAGATCATGAGCACCTTGGCCTCGTAGGCAGGGTCACCCGAACCGAGGAACTCGCCCGACATCCCGCTCACCTCCGCGTCCATCCCACCGGACTATCCGACCCGACGCACACGCGCGTCGAGATGTTCCCGCGCCGCCGGCGGACTCTGCTCGGCGAACGCCTCCAGCGCGGCCCGCGCCTCGTCCGTCAGTCGGGCGGGCACCACCACGTCCAGGGTGACCAGCAGATCCCCGGCCTGCCCGTCGCGGCGGACCACGCCCTTGCCCCGGGCCCGCAGCACCCGCCCGCTGGGCGTGCCCGGCGGCACCCGCAGCGTCACCGCGCCGTCGAGCGTGGGCACCCGCAGGTCCGTGCCGAGCACGGCCTCCGGGAAGGTCACCGGCACCGTCAACGTCAGGTCGTCTCCGGTACGCCCGAACAACTCGTCCGGTCGAACCTTCACGTGCACGAACAGATCGCCGGCCGGGCCACCGCGCTCACCCGGCTCGCCGCGCCCGGCCAGCCGGATGCGTTGGCCGTCGGCCACCCCGGCCGGGAAGCGCACGTTCATCGTGCGGGTCTTGGTGACCCCGCCGCTGCCGTGGCACTCCGGGCACTTCTCCTCCACCACGGTCCCGACGCCCTGGCAGTTGCCGCACGGCTCGGAGAAGCTGAACGACCCCTGGTTGCGGGTCGTCACCCCGGCCCCGTGGCAGACCGGGCAGGTACGCGGCTGGGTGCCGGGCTTGGCGCCGTTGCCGTGACAGGTGTCGCAGACACCGGGTGCGCGCAACGTCAGCGGCAGGGTCACCCCGCGCACCGCGTCGCCGAAGTCGAGCGCCACCTCGGTCTCGACGTCCCGGCCCCGGGCCGGACCACGCGCCGCGGCCTGCCCACCGGCCTGCCCGCCCGAGAAGATCGAGCTGAACAGGTCCTGGAAACCGGCGCCACCGCCGAAACGGCGGTCGCCGCCGCCCGCTCCGCCGCCGAACAGGTCGGAGACGTCGAACGGCATCCCGCCCGGCTGGCCGCCGGCGCGGGCGTTGCGCCGGAACGCGCCCGAACCGAACAGCGAACGCATCTCGTCGTACTCCCGGCGACGGCCGGCGTCCGACAACACGTTGTACGCCTCGGAGACGGCCTTGAACCGCTCCTCGGCCTTCGGGTCGCCCGGATTGTGATCCGGGTGCGATTCCCGGGCCAGCTTGCGGTACGTCTTCTTGATGTCATCCGCGGAGGCGGCCTTGTCCACGCCGAGCACGGCGTAGAAGTCCTTCTCGAGCCAGTCCTTCGAACTCACCGGTCCACCCCCTTCCGACCGTCGTGGCCCGGCCGTCCCGCCCGCCGCAGTGCGGGGGGCGGGACGGCCTGGTCACCGTCTCGCACTATTCCGGATCCGCGACCGCGACCAGCGCGGGGCGCAGCAGCCGCTCACCGAGCTGGTAGCCGCGCCGCATGACCTGCACGCAGGTCGGCTCGCCGACCTCGGCCGAGGTCTGGTGCGCGACGGCCTCGTGCCGGGTCGGGTCGAACGGGTCGCCCTGCTCGCCGAAGGCGGTCAGGCCGAACTTGCCCAGCGCGGCGGTGAGCTGGTCCGCCACCGTTCCGAACGGTCCGACCAGGTCGCCGTGTTCCCGTGCCCGGTCCAGGTCGTCGAGGATCGGCAGCAGCGCGGCCAGCACCGAGCCGGTCGCCTGCTCCTGCACCAGGGCACGGTCGCGGTCGACCCGCTTGCGGTAGTTGGCGTACTCCGCCGACACCCGCTGCAGGTCCCTGGTCCGCTCGTCGAGCTCGGCGCGGAGCGCCTCCAACTCGGCGCCGAGCGTGGTCCCGGTGCCGCCCACCGGCTGCGCCGGGGCGTCCACCACCGGCGGACCGGAGGGTTCCGGCCCGTCGGTGGCGTTGACCTCGACCTCGATCTCGTCGACCACGACCTCGGCGTCCTCGACCAGACCCTCGGCCGGTGCGCCGGTCTCCGCGTCGGCGGCGGTGCCCTCCGGCTCCGTCGCGTCACTGAGCTTGCGGTTGTTGCGGATGACGACCCGCTCCTCGGCGCCGGTGGTCGACTCCGTGGGCGCGGAGCCACCCGGCGTCGACCCGGTGTCGTCCGAGTCGGCGGCTCGTGGCTTCTGCGTCATGGGGCTACCTCATCCCTTCGCCGTGGATACGTGTCGGAGGTGGGCAGTCACTTCTTGCCGTCCTCGTCCACGATCTCCGCGTCGACCACGTCGTCCGCACCGCCGGTCTGGGCGCCACCCGTGGCACCGGTCGCGCCGGTCGCACCCGGGCCGGCCTCGCCGCCGGGCTGGCCCTGCTCGGCCTGCTGGGCGTAGAGCAGCGAACCCGCCTGCTGGGAGACCTGTGCCAGCTTCTCGTGCGCCGACTTGATCTTCTCGATGTCCTGGCCGCCCAGGGCGCCCCGCAGCTCGCCGAGCGCCTCGTTGAGCTGCTCCCGGTTCTCGCTGGGCAGCTTGTCGCCGCTCTCGGCCAGGAACTTCTCGGTCTGCCACTGCAGCGCCTCGGCCACGTTGCGGGTCTCGGCGTCGTCGCGGCGGCGCTTGTCCTCCTCCGCGTGCTCCTCGGCGTCCCGGCGCATGCGCTCGATGTCGTCCTTCGGCAGCGAGGAGCCGCCGGTGATCGTCATCTTCTGTTCCTTGCCGGTGCCCAGGTCCTTGGCGTGCACGTTGACGATGCCGTTGGCGTCGATGTCGAAGGCGACCTCGATCTGCGGCACGCCGCGCGGCGCCGGCGGGAGGCCGGTCAGCTCGAAGGTGCCGAGCTTCTTGTTGTAGGCGGCGATCTCCCGCTCGCCCTGGAACACCTGGATCAGCACCGACGGCTGGTTGTCGTCGGCGGTGGTGAACACCTCGGAGCGCTTGGTCGGGATGGTGGTGTTGCGCTCGATGAGCTTGGTGAAGATGCCGCCCTTGGTCTCGATGCCCAGGCTCAGCGGGGTCACGTCGAGCAGCAGGACGTCCTTGACCTCACCCTTGAGCACACCGGCCTGCAGGGCGGCGCCGACGGCGACGACCTCGTCCGGGTTGACGCCCTTGTTGGGGTCGCGGCCGGTGAGCTGCTTGACCAGGTCGGTCACGGCGGGCATCCGGGTCGAACCACCGACGAGGATGACGTGCTCGACGTCCGAGATCTTGATCCCGGCGTCCTTCACGGCCTGCTCGAACGGGCCCTTGCAGCGGTCCAGCAGGTCCTGCGTCATCCGCTGGAACTCGGCGCGGCTCAGCGTCACGTCGAGGTGCAGCGGGCCGGCGGAACCGGCGGTGATGTACGGCAGGTTGATGTTGGTGGTGGTGGCGGCGGACAGCTCGATCTTGGCCTTCTCGGCGGCCTCACGGAGGCGCTGGAGGGCCATCTTGTCCTGACCGAGGTCGATGCCGTGCTCACCGCGGAACGTCTTGACCAGGTGGTCGATGATCCGCTGGTCCCAGTCGTCGCCACCGAGGTGGTTGTCACCGCTCGTCGACTTGACCTCGATGACGCCCTCGGCCAACTCCAGCAGCGACACGTCGAAGGTGCCGCCACCGAGGTCGAAGACCAGGACGGTCTGCTCCTTGGAGCCCTTGTCCAGCCCGTACGCCAGGGCGGCCGCGGTCGGCTCGTTGACGATCCGCAGGACGTTGAAGCCGGCGATCTCACCGGCCTCCTTGGTGGCCTGACGCTGGCTGTCGTTGAAGTAGGCCGGGACGGTGATCACCGCGTCGGTGATCTGCTCGCCCAGGTACGCCTCGGCGTCCCGCTTGAGCTTCATCAGGGTCCGGGCCGAGATCTCCTGCGGGGTGTACTTCTTGCCGTCGATGTCGACGGACCAGTTCGTGCCGACCTCACGCTTGACCGAGCGGATCGTCCGGTCCGGGTTGGTCACCGCCTGGCGCTTCGCGACCTCGCCGACGAGCACCTCGCCGTTGCGGGCGAACGCGACGATCGACGGGGTCGTCCGCGAGCCCTCAGCGTTGGCGATGACGGTGGGCTCACCGCCCTCGAGAACGCTGACGCAGGAGTTCGTCGTGCCGAGGTCGATACCGACCGCACGTGCCATCTTCGCTTCCTCGCTTCGTAAGGTTGTGCAGGTGACGGGCACCGCCCGCGACTGCTCGGCGGGCGCCGCCCGCAGCGGGCCCCACCACAAGTTGAGTGAACTTGACTCAATAGTGCCACGCGCCTGCGAATCGTCAAGTCGAGTTGAGCCGACCCGACGCAACCCAGACGTTATTACCGTCCGGTTGTCTTCCCTTGCATCGGTCGGGCACGCTTTAGCGGTGACGACGCACGGCGACTCCGCCACCCGTTCCGGCGCGCCCGCCGTCGCCGCCCGCACCGTCCCTCCGGACGCCGCGGAGGAGCCCTCCGTCACCAGCGGGGACGACAGCCTCCCCGGCGCGCTGTCGGGCCTGAGGGCCGCGATCGGCGCCACCCGCTATCCGCTCGCGCTGCCCTCGGCCACCTCCGCCCGGCAGGCCGCCAACGCCCTCACCGACCAACTCGACGACTACCTGCTGCCCCGACTCGCCCGGCTGGACGCCCCACTGCTCGTGGTCGTCGGCGGCTCCACCGGCGCGGGCAAGTCGACCCTGGTCAACAGCCTGGTCAAGGCCCGGGTCAGCGCCGCCGGGGTGCTGCGACCCACCACCCGTTCCCCGGTGCTGGTGTGCAACCCGGCCGACGCGACCTGGTTCCGGCAGGGCGACCTGCTGCCCGGGTTGACGCGTACGACCGAGCCGAGCGACGACCCGCGCTCCCTGCACCTGGTGACCGCTCCGGCCCTCCCCCCGGGCCTCGCGTTCCTCGACGCGCCGGACATCGACTCGGTGGTCGACGCCAACCGCGCGCTCGCGAGCCAACTACTCGCCGCCGCCGACCTGTGGTTGTTCGTCACCACCGCCGCCCGGTACGCCGACGCGGTGCCGTGGGAGCTGCTGCGCAGCGCACGGGCCCGGGGTGCCGTGATCGCCATGGTGCTCGACCGCGTCCCCGCCGAGGCCAGCGACGAGATCGCCGCGCACCTCGCCGAGATGCTCGCCGCCCAGGGCCTCGACCGCGCCCCCCTGTTCGTGCTGCCGGAGACCTGGGTCGACGGTCAGGGGCTGCTGCCCGAGGGGGTCACGGCGCCGCTGGCCGAGTGGTTCGCCCGACTCGCCGCCGACGCCGACGCCCGCGCCGCGGTGGTCCGGCAGACGCTCGACGGCGCGCTGGCCGCCCTGCACCCCGCCGTCGAGGATCTGGCCGACGCCGCCGACGAGCAGGTCACCGCCGCCGACGCGCTGGACGAGAGGGTACGGGCGGCGTACCGCAGTGCCGAACGGACCGTCGAGCAGGGTCTGCAGGACGGTCGACTGTTGCGCGGCGAGGTGCTGGCCCGCTGGCAGGAGTTCGTCGGCACGGGCGAGTTCTTCCGCACGCTGGAGGCCCGCATCGGGCGTCTCCGGGACCGGGTGGTGGCCGCCGTCACCGGCCGTCCCGCGCCCTCCGCCGAACTGCGCAACGCCATCGAGTCGCAACTCGTCACCCTGCTGCGCGGGGTGGCGTCCGAGGCCGCCGAATCCGCGTACACCGGGTGGAAAGCGCACCCGGCCGGCGCGGATCTGCTCGATCCGGCGCTCGCCCACCCGAGTGGCGACCTGCCCGAACGCGCCGAGCGGATGGTCCGGGACTGGCAGCGCGGGGTGCTGGAGCTGGTCCGCGTCGAGGGCGGCGACAAGCGCTTCGTGGCCCGGACGGCCGCGTACGCGGTGAACGCCACCGGGCTGGCCGTGATGATCGCCGTGTTCGCCTCGACCGCGTTCATTCCCACCGGGTTGGAGGTGGCGACGGGGGCCGGCACGACGGTCGCCGCGCAGGCCGTACTCCAGGCGATCTTCGGCGACCAGGCGGTGCGTACCCTTGCCGCCAAGGCCCGGGTCGACCTCCTGGCGCGGGTGCGGACGCTGCTGGACGCGGAGGCCGACCGCTTCCTCACCCGCACCGCCGACGCCCGGCCCACCGAGGCGGCCGGCGAGACGCTGCGCCAGGCCGCCGGGCGGGTCGAGCTGGCCCGGCACCGCAGTGGCCTGGCCAGCGACGACGGCAACCTGCCGGCCGGTGACGAGGAGAGTTCGCGATGAGCAACATCGCCGGCCGGGTACGCGAAGCCTTCCGCGGCAACCAGCGGATCGACCCGGACGGGCTGATCGCCCGCCTGGACGCCGTACGCCGCCTCCTGACCGCCGTCGACGGTCTGCTGCCCGACGCCGAACTGGTGCCCGCGCACACCCTGGTCGAACGGGCCGGCACCCGGCTCGCGCTGTCCCGCGACCACACCGTCGTCGCCCTCGCCGGCGCGACCGGCAGCGGCAAGTCCAGCCTGTTCAACGCGCTGGCCCAGCTCGAACTCTCACCGGTCGGCGTCCGCCGACCCACCACCGGCGTGACGCACGCGTGCGTGTGGGGGCCACTGGAGGACGCCAACCGGCTGCTCGACTGGATCGGGGTGCTGCCCCGGCACCGCTTCGTCCGCGAGAGCGCGCTCGACGGCGACGACGAGACGCCCCTGCACGGCCTGATCCTGCTCGACCTGCCCGACTTCGACTCGGTGCAGCGGTCCCACCGCCTCGAAGTCGACCGGCTGCTCGGCCTCGTCGACCAGGTGGTCTGGGTGGTCGACCCGCAGAAGTACGCCGACCGGGTCATCCACGACAGCTACCTGCGCGAGTTTCACCGGCACCGGGACGTCACCCTGGTCGTGCTCAACCAGGCCGACCGGCTGCCGGCGGCCGAGCTGCCCCGCGTCCTGGACGACCTGCGCCGACTGCTCGACTCCGACGGGCTGACCGGCGTACCCCTGCTCGCCACCACCGCCATCGACCCGGCCGGCATGGTCGGGCTGCGCAGCGCGCTGGAGCGCACGGTCGCCGAGCGGCAGGCCGCCCTGCGTCGACTGGCCGGCGACGTCGACACCGTGGTCGCCGGGCTGGACGAGATGATCGGCTCGGCCCGGCCGGGGGGCGGTCCGGACGACGCGACCGTCGCCGGGTTGAACCGGGCACTGGCCGGCGCCGCCGGAGTACCGGCGGTGAGCGAGGCGGTGGAGCGGGCGTACCGACATCGGGCCGGCGCGGCCACCGGCTGGCCGGTCGTCCGGGGCTGGCGGCGGCTGCGGCCCGACCCGCTGCGCCGGCTGCACCTGCCCGGCCCGGCCGGCGCGGACGCCGACCCCGCCGAGAGCCTGGTGGCGGCCACCTCGGTGCCCGATCCGACGGCCGCCCAGCGGTCGGCGCTCGGTCTGGCGATCCGTGCGGTGGCCGACCGGGCCGGCGGCGACCTGCCCGCCGCCTGGCCGACGGCAGTGACCTCCGCGGCCCGGTCCCGCCTCGACGACCTGCCGGACGCGCTGGACCGCGCGATCGCCGGCACGGACCTCGGCCTCGACCACCAGCCGGTGTGGTGGCGGGTCGTCGGTGGCGTGCAGTGGCTGGTCACCCTGGCCGCCGCCGTCGGTCTGGGCTGGCTGGCGCTCGGCTACGCGCTGCGGGCGCTCGGCCTGCCCGCGCTGGACAACCCCATGGTCGGGCAGGTGCCCATGCCGACCGTGCTGCTGCTCGGCGGCCTGCTGGCCGGGCTGCTGACGGCGGCGCTGACCCGACCGGTCGTGCGCTGGGCGGCCCAACGGGCGCGGGCCCGCGCCCGGCAGCGGCTGACGGTCCGGGTCGCCGAGGTCGGCGAGGAGTACGTGCTCGCCCCGGTACGGATCGTGCTCACCTCGTACGCCCAGGCGCGCGACGCGCTCGGTGAGGCTGCCCGCCGCTGACGCCTCTGCGTACGCCCCGAGCGGCGTAGGGTCGAAGCATGGCCACGCCTCAGACCCCTTACGACGCGGTGCTGCACGCCGCACGCGACGTGACCAAGCTGGAGTCCGCCCTCGACGCCGAGATGCTCGGCAGCGCGCTGCTGGGCAGTGTCTACGCAATCGCGGAGACCGACCGCGACACCGCCGTGCGGGAGTTCGTCACCGGTTTCCTCGCCGCCACCGCCCGCCGCCGGATCGCGGCGGCGACCACCATCCGCCAGGTCTTCGCCGCGCTCGTCCCGACCGCCGAGGGCGTCGAGCGGGTACGCCCCGGCACCCAGGCCCCCGCCTGGTCCAGCCAGCTCACCCGGGTGCACCTCACCGGCAGTTGGGCGTACGGCGACGTCTACGGCGACCAGACCTCCTACCTCGCCACCTTCGCGTACGACGACGCGGCCGGCGGCCCGGAGCACGCGCTGGTGGCCCTCGTCGACCACAACATCGGAATCACCAAGGACATTTTCGTCGGCGGGCCCGCCGAACGGATCCTGGACCAGGTCCGGCAGATGTGCGCGGACGACGAGCTGACCTGGTTCCGCACCGAGGACCCGTCCCGGCTGCGCGGCGAGGTGGCCCGTCACCTCTCGGTCACCGACGACCTGGGCGAACTGCCCGGCGAGGGCTCGCTCGCCACCGACCGCGCGCTCGTGGGCGCCCGGCTCGCGGTGCTGCCCATGGCCGCCGGGCCGACCGGCCCGGCCGAGGTCGAACCGCTGTCCGCCGCCGAGCGCACCGACCTGGTCCGGCGGTTCCTGGCGTCGCCAGAAGCCGCCCGGTTCGGGCTCGACAGCGTCGACGGTCCCGAGCTCGCGTCGCTGCACTTCTGCCTGAGCCTGCTGCTGGACCACGCGGCGTCCTTCCCCGACTCCGACCCGATGCGGTGGAGTCCGGCGGTGTCCGGGCTCTTCCTGCTCGACTGGGTGCACCGCCGTGCCGTGCTCGACATGGACGACGCGGCGATGCTGCCCCGGGTGCTGCGCGCCTGGGCCCGGTACGCGTCACAGCAGCGCGGGCTGCCCGAGGCCGCCGCCGAACGGACCGACGAGGCGATCGAGGAGATGGTGCCGGAGTTCGCCCGGCTCTACTCGACCGGCGAGCGGCGTAGCCCGGCCACGGCGGCCGTCGCGCAACTCATGGCCGACGGCGTGGACCCGGACGACCCGGCCGCGCTCGACGCCTGGATCGAGGCGAACCGGCACCGACTCGCCGACGACGGCGCCTGACGGCATCCGGGCGGGTGGCAGCACCAGGCCACCCGCCCGATGGGTCCGCTCGGCCGCGTGGTTTCGCCCGCTCAACGCAGGGCACCGAAGACGACGGCGGCGATCAGCGCGCCGAGCACCCCGCCGGCGAGCACCTGCGCGACGGTGTGGTCCCGCAGACGTACCCGGGCCCAGCCGACCACGCCCAACAGCGGCGCGGCGACCAGGAGCCCGCGTCCGAAGGTCAGCGCCAGGATGACCAGGGTGCCGGCGGAGACCGCCGAGTGGATCGACATCTTCCACCAGTGGCTCACCGACACGGCGACCACCAGTCCGACCAGCCCCGCCACCGCCAGCGCCAGCAGGGGCCGTGGTGCGCCGAGGACGACGAGCAGGGCCAGCCCGGCGGTGACCGAGCCGAGTCCGACCAGCAGCGGCACCCGGCGC
The DNA here is from genome assembly GCF_044466585.1 of Micromonospora sp. NPDC049359. Lineage (NCBI taxonomy): Bacteria > Bacillati > Actinomycetota > Actinomycetes > Micromonosporales > Micromonosporaceae > Micromonospora > Micromonospora sp. NPDC049359. The sequence goes on from NZ_JBITMW010000001.1 coordinate 1,004,033, forward strand.
TGTTCCCGACGGCCGATGTGGTGGTCGGTGAGTCGCCCCCGGCGGACCCCACCGACGATGTAGGCGAACGGGATGCCGGTGACGAAGACCGTCGCGAGCAGGCCCCACACCAGCCCTCGAACGCTGTCCCGACTGCTGTGCCAGCTCACGGTGATGATCAGTAGCGACACCAGCACGGCCGGCGCGGTCAGCTCGGTGACGAGCCGGGCGACCCGCAGCCCCGGACCGGGACGAGGGGCGACCGGGCGGGGTTCCGCACCGCCGCCCACGCCACCCCCTGCTACTCGCCACCGTTGACCAGCGCCGTCTCGGCGGCACCTGCCCGTCACCGTACCGCCGAGACGGCCCTCGAATGCACGGGTCCGGCCGCCGCCAGACAGACCCACCCAACGCCCCCACCCCCACCCCCACCCCCACCCCCACGCCCCCCGCCCCCGCGGTCGCTCGCGGTGATCAAGAAGTTTGCGTCACCGCGACCACGATCCTTGACGCAAAGCTCTTGATCACCGGAGTTCGGCGGGTGATGGGCTGCGCTGGGTCGCCGGAGCGCTTGACGTCGTCGGTCCGGGCGGGGGCGTCCACGATCGCGCCGATCTTGCGGTTTGTGTTGCCGTTATGGGCCGTATCGAGTCTTATGTCGCGACAGAAAGTGCGAGATCGCGGCGGTCTCCGGGTGCGGCGGCGGGACCGGGCGTGAGCGTCGGGGACGGCGCGGTGGTGGGCTCGGGTGAGGTGGCTGGGGTGGGGGACGGGCGTGGGGTGGCGGATGGGCGTGGGGTGGCGGATGGGCGTGGGGTGGGGGACGGACGTGGGGTGGCGGATGGACGTGGGGTGGCGGATGGGCGTGGGGTGGCGGATGGGCGTGGGGTGGGCGACGGCGGGGCGGTGGTCGCCGGGGCGGAGAGGGTGCTGGTGGGGACGGCGGTGGGGGTCGTCGGATCGGTGGGGGTCGTCGGATCGGTGGGGGCAGTCGGATCGGTGGGGGTCGTCGGATCGGTCGTGGCGGGGGTTCCCGGATCGGTGGCGGTGGGGGTCGTCGGATCGGTCGGCGACGGGCTCGGGGTGGACGTCTCGGTCGGGTCCGGATCCGGATCCGGGGGCGCGGTCGGCGACGGCACCGGCGACGGGCTGGCCGGTGGCCCGGCCGGCGGGGCGCTGCGGGTGGGCCGGGGCGCCGGCGGCGCGGACACCACCCGGCGGGTGGGCACCCGCTCGTCGACGTGCGGGCCGTACCACGAGTCGTCCGGGACACGCCGGGGCGCGCCGGGCAGCCAGCCGGTGGTCGCGGTCGGGCCGGCGCTGGGCGGGCCGGGGGACGGGAGCACGGGCGACGGCGGCTGACTGGTCACCGGCATCGGGATGACCACCGGTCCGACCGACGGGGTCGGGATGAACGGCGTGCTGGTGTCCGGCAACGCGGAGGTGCCGGGAGTGGCCGAGCCCGCGCTGATCGCCGCGAGCACGGGCATCGACGCGGTGCCGGCCAGAAGTGCGACGGTGAGCAGGTATCCCCGGGAGGGACCACCCGCGCCGGATGCCCGGTGCGCTCCGATCACCCGGCGGTAGCCGCCCGGCGAACGGTGGCGACCGAGCACGGGTGTGCCGGGCCCGTCACCTGACTCGTCCACCGCACACCCCTCGTCGTCGGACCCTGCGGGTCGCTGTGGGCACCGCGCGAGGGTGTAATCCGGCTAATCACCCGATCGGCGCGATCCTGCGTAATCAGCCTCGCCCAGTTACGGTCCGTCAGCCAACACCCACCGCGTGTCGACACGCGGCACTGACCGAAGGGTGACGAATCAGCACCGGATCACCCGGTGGACGCGCAGCGGCATCATGGCGACAAAGGGTGGCAAACCGTAGACGGTCGGAATGCGACCTGGGCGTACTGTGGGCACGCTCACCTGCTCTGCGAATATGGAGCACGACGGCAACGCAGCCGCGACCTCCGCGCACCCCCGCGGCAGACGCGGCCCGGCGCCGGCGCTCCCGATCCGGGTTCGGCCAGAACCCGGCTCACGCCGCGCGGCAACCCCCACCCGGGCTAGGCGCGGCCGCCAGGAACCGGTCCGGCAGCAGCCGGACAGGCGCACGAGTTGCGTGGCCGGGTGACCCCCCGGTGCCGACGCAGACACGACAGGGAGAGACCGATGGCAAAGGGCGACCCCGGGGGCACCACCCGCAGCAGGCGGGCAGCTCCCCGCTCCAGAAAGGGCGCGGCCGGCAATCCCGAGCTGGTGCAGCTGCTCACCCCCGAAGGCGAGCGGATCGACAGCGCCACCGGACCGGACGGCACCGAGTACCGCGTCGACTTCACCGACGAGGAGTACCGCGGGCTCTACCGCGACCTGGTGCTGGTCCGCAAGCTGGACGCCGAGGCGACCGCGTTGCAGCGGCAGGGCGAGCTGGGCCTCTGGGCCAGCCTGCTGGGCCAGGAGGCGGCGCAGGTCGGCTCGGGGCGCGCCCTGCGTACCCAGGACATGGCCTTCCCGACCTACCGGGAGCACGGCGTCCTCTACTGCCGGGGCATCGACCCGATCATGCCGCTCGGCCTGTTCCGTGGCGTCGACCAGGGCGGCTGGGACCCGAACGAGTTCAAGTTCAACATGTACACGATCGTCATCGGGGCGCAGACCCTGCACGCGACCGGGTACGCCATGGGCATCACCATGGACGGCAAGGTCGGCACCGACGACGGCGAGGCCGCGATCGCCTACTTCGGTGACGGGGCCACCAGCCAGGGTGACGTCAACGAGGCGTTCGTCTGGGCCAGCGTGTTCAACGCGCCGCTGGTCTTCTTCTGCCAGAACAACCAGTACGCCATCTCCGAGCCGCTGGAGCGGCAGACCCGCGTCCCGCTCTACCAGCGGGCCGCCGGCTTCGGTTTCCCCGGCGTACGGGTGGACGGCAACGACGTGCTGGCGTCGTACGCGGTGACCCGCACGGCGCTGGACAACGCGCGGCACGGGCAGGGCCCGAGCCTGATCGAGGCGTACACCTACCGGATGGGCGCGCACACCACCTCCGACGATCCGACCCGCTACCGGATCGCCAGCGAGGTGGAGTCGTGGCAGGCGAAGGACCCGATCCTGCGGGTCAAGACCTTCCTGGAGAAGCAGCAGATCGCCGACGCGGCCTTCTTCGCCGAGGTCGACGAGCAGGCCCGCCGCGAGTCAGTGCACCTGCGCGAGCGGGTGCTCAGCATGCCCAACCCGGAGCCGGTGACGATGTTCGACCACGTCTACCCCAACGGCTCGCCGCTGCTCGACGAGCAGCGTGCGCAGTTCAACCGCTACATGGAGTCGTTCGAGGGGAGCGCCCACTGATGGCCACGGAGACGCTCACCCTCGGCAAGGCCCTCAACACCGGTCTGCGCCGCGCGCTGGAGAACGACAACAAGGTCGTCATCATGGGCGAGGACGTCGGCAAGCTCGGCGGCGTCTTCCGGATCACCGACGGACTGCAGAAGGACTTCGGCGACCAACGGGTGATCGACACCCCGCTCGCCGAGTCCGGCATCATCGGCACCGCCGTCGGCCTGGCCATCCGTGGCTACCGACCGGTCTGCGAGATCCAGTTCGACGGCTTCGTCTACCCCGCGTACGACCAGATCGTGTCGCAGGTGGCCAAGATGCACTACCGCTCCGGCGGCAAGCTCAGAATCCCGATGGTGATCCGCATTCCGTTCGGCGGCGGCATCGGCGCGGTCGAGCACCACTCCGAGTCGCCGGAGGCGTACTTCGCGCACACCGCCGGCCTGAAGGTCGTGACCTGCTCAAACCCGCAGGACGCGTACGTGATGATCCAGCAGGCCATCGCCTCCGACGACCCGATCGTCTTCCTGGAGCCCAAGCGGCGCTACTGGGAGAAGGGCCAGGTGGACCTGGACGCGTCGCTGTCCGACGCGTACCCGCTGCACTCGGCCCGGGTGGTGCGGCCTGGCACGGACGTGACCGTGCTGGCGTACGGCCCGATGGTGCGCACGTGCCTGGAGGCCGCGACGGCCGCCGCCGAGGACGGCCGGGAGCTGGAGGTCATCGACCTCCGCACGCTGTCCCCGCTGGACCTGGGCGCGGTCTACGAGTCGGTGAAGCGCACCGGCCGCGCGGTCGTGGTGCACGAGGCGCCGTCCAACATCGGGCTGGGCGCCGAACTGGCCGCCCGCATCACCGAGGAGTGCTTCTACTCCCTGGAGTCGCCCGTGCTGCGGGTGACCGGCTTCGACACCCCCTACCCGGCGGCCCGGGTGGAGGAGGAGTACCTGCCCGACCTCGACCGGGTGCTCGACGCCGTCGACCGCACCTTCGGCTGGTGAGCGACATGTCCCGGATCAAGACGTTCAACCTGCCCGACCTGGGCGAAGGGCTGACCGAGGGCGAGATCCTGGCCTGGCTGGTCAAGGTCGGCGACACCATCGAGCTGAACCAACCGATCGTCGAGGTCGAGACGGCCAAGGCGGCGGTGGAGATCCCGGCGAAGTGGGCCGGACAGGTGCAAGCCATCCACCACCCCGAGGGCACCACGGTCGAGGTCGGTACGCCGATCATCGCGATCGACACCGACCCGGGAGCGGGTCCACTGGACGTCCCGTCCACCACGGCTACGCCCACCGGTGACCTGCCCACTCCGTCGGCGGCGTCGCTGGCGGCCGTGGAGGTGGCCCCGGCCGAGGGCATGGTCGAGCCCGGCCTCATCGGCGGCGCCGCCCCGGGCGGCCGCACGGCGGTCCTGGTCGGCTACGGCCCCCGTACGACCAGCGCGAAGCGTCGCCCCCGCAAGAACGGCGTCCCAGCGCAGGCCGCAACCCCCGCGACCCCCGCGGCCCCCGCTGGGGTCGATCATGGAATTGTGGTGGGTGACAAAGCCATCCCAACTCCCGCAAGTACGACACCACGAGTCCATGATCGACGCGACGGGGCGGGGTCCGGCGGGGCGGGCGTTTTGGCGAAGCCGCCGGTTCGGAAGCTTGCCAAGGATCTCGGGGTTGATCTGCGGGCGGTGGTCGGGTCGGGGCCACTCGGCTCGATCACGCGGGAGGACGTACAGCAGGCGTCTCGCGGGGCCGTGGCGGCCGAGTCGGTCGCGACCACCTCGACCACGACGAGCGCCGCGAGCTTCGGCGCGGATCGTGAGCAGCGCATCCCGGTCAAGGGGGTCCGCAAGCTCACCGCCGAGAACATGTCCCGCTCGGCGTTCACCGCCCCGCACGTGACGGAGTTCCTGACCGTCGACGTGACGCGGGCGATGCGGGCGCTGGAGCGCCTGCGGGGCCGGCGCGAGTGGCGCGACGTACGGGTCTCGCCTCTGCTGCTGGTCGCGAAGGCCGTGCTGCTGGCCGTCAAGCGTCACCCCATGGTCAATTCGACCTGGGCGGGTGACGAGATCGTGGTCAAGGAGTACGTCAACCTCGGTATCGCGGCGGCGACCGAACGCGGCCTGATCGTGCCCAACGTCAAGGACGCCGGTCGGCTCTCGCTGCGCGAGTTGGCGGACGCGCTGAACGGCCTGGTGCAGACGGCGAAGTCCGGCCGCACCTCACCCGCCGACATGTCCGGCGGCACCCTGACCATCACCAACGTCGGGGTGTTCGGCGTGGACACCGGAACGCCGATCCTGCCGCCGGGTGAGTCGGCGATCCTCGCCTTCGGCGCGGTGCGGGAGATGCCCTGGGTGCACAAGGGCAAGGTCAAGGTTCGCCAGGTGACCACCCTGGGGTTGAGCTTCGACCACCGGATCATCGACGGTGAGCTGGGCTCGAAGTTCCTGCGCGACATCGGCGACTTCCTCGCCGACCCTGAGGCGGCGCTGCTCGCCTGGACCTGACGGTTCGAGACGCCAGCCACGGCCGGTGTGCCACGGGTTAACGCCCGGCACACCGGCCGTGTCCGTTGGGCGAAGGAACCGTCGGCGGCGAGCCCTGTTGACCTTTGATTGTTAGGCAGGTGTCTCAGCTCACCTAATAATCGATGGAAGTTGGCCGGCTTCTGCGGTTGAATAGACACATCAGGGGCCGACAACCGAATAGCCAGGGGGACCCAGCAATGAGCAGCATGATCGAGCGAATCCGCAACCACCGCGACGCCAACCGCCGCGCCCGTGCCATCGAGCACGCGTTGCGCTCGGCGAACTCGCCGGCCGTTCGCGAGGAGCTTCTCGTCATCGCCCAGCGTCACATGAGCTGACGCTCCACAACTTTCCTCACCTCCTCCAGATCGATGGCCCACCCGGCCCACCGGGTGGGCCATCGGCGTTCCGCCCGTGCGTCACACCGGGACGCCCGCACGTGACACCGGGATTCCGCACCGCCGCAGCGCCCGGTACGGTGGGCTTCGGTCGCCGCCCGCCGGCCCGGCCGACGCCGAGCCGATAGAAGCTGCTCGACACCACCCGGCGACGGGCAGTGACGACCGGTGCTCCTTTGGACGCCCCAAGGGGCCACCGGATACGGTGCGGGGAGCCGGCACGGCGGTACGCCGGTGACGCCGGCAGCCATGCCGAGGAGACCGATCGGCACCGGCGGCCGACATGTGATGGAGGAGGCGCACCCATGACGTCCGAGGGCCCGCACCGTCCCGGCCAGGAGCCGGACGAGGTGTCACCGGGCGCCGGCGGACCGGCGCCGTACGGCGACCGCCCGGCGCAGCCGGACAACGGCAGCAACGCCGCCGGCCCCGACCTGGGCTGGGCACCACCCCCGCCGCCCGCGCGACCGAACCCGTCCTGGGCGACCCAGGTGGAGCAGCAACCGAACCCCGCATGGGGCGCTGCCGCCGCGCCGCAGCCCAGCGATCCGGCACAGCCCGCCTGGGCCGCCGGAGGCCCTCCGGAGCCGGCCCCGACCGCCCAGTGGACTCCCGCGCAGCAGGCCTGGACGCCACCCGAGCAGCCGGCCCCCGCCTGGCCCGCCGCCTCGGCCGAGCAGCAGCCCGACTGGGCGCAGACCCAACCGGCCGCGCGTGGCGCCGCCCAGGTGCCCCCGGCCACCGCCGCCTGGCCCGCCCAGGACGACCCGTCCCGCTCCGGCGGATGGGCCGGCGGGGCGGCCCCGGTCAGCCCGTCAGCCCCCCAGTGGCACGCCGAGCCGGCGCAGCACGCCGGCCGTGCTGGCGTACCCGCGCAGCAGGACGACCCGTCGGGATCGGGCGGATGGCCCGTCGGGGCCGCCGCCGCCCGGGAAGACCAGCCCGTGTGGACGCCGGCCGAGCAGCCGCCCCAGACCTGGGGCCAACCGGCCGGGCAGGCCGAAGAGGCATCCCCTGGTTGGGCGCCGGCCGAAGCGGCCGGAGCGCGCGGCGCGGCCCAGGTCCCGGCCGGTACCTGGCCCGCGCAGGACGACGCCCCGCAGCCCACCGCCTGGGGTGCGGCAGAGAGCCGTCCGCAGCAGCCGGACTGGGTGCTTCCGTCCCAGGACCAGCCCGTCGAGCATCCGGAACCGACCGCATGGCCCCAAGCCGAGCAGGCCGGCCCCGCGTCCGCCCGGGCCAGCGTCAGCGTGCCCGGCAACGACGCGACGCCCGGCTGGGCCGCCGCCGGCCCAGACAACCAGGCGCCGGCCACTCCCGGCGTCGCCCAGGCCGAGCCGTGGTCAGCGGGCGAGGTGTGGGGCCGCGCCGAGGCGGAGGCATCCGCACAGGCCCGCGGCGGTTGGGACGCCGACCGGGGCGACGAGCCGCCGGTGTACCAGCCCGCGCCCGCACCCGGCATCTCACCCGCCAACGCCGTGCCGCTGCCACCGCAGGAGCAGCGTGTACCGGGTGCGAGCCTCGCCGCCGCCCCACCGGCCGACTACGTGCCCCCGACGCCATTCGCCGCGCTCCCCGAGCAGCCGGCGTACCCCGAGCGGGACACCCCGGACGTGCAGCACGACGCCGAGCCGGTCGGTTGGGGCCGGGGCGAGGAGGCCTCGCCGGGTGCCGCCCTCGTGCCCGCTCCGCGTACCTCGCCGGAGTCCGGGGCGGGCCGCGCGGTCGTACCGGCGGCGGACGCCGAACCGGCCGCGGGCGCGGCGGGCCGTGCCTCGGCGAGCGCCTCGGTGCCGCTGGCCAGCCGCGTGATGCCCCCGGCCGACCAGGCGATGCGGCCGGCCAGCGCGGCCGCGCCCCAACCCCGGGTGTACGGCCGTCCGTCCCGGCCCGAGGAGGACGAGCCGCAGCAGGCGGGTCCCGAGGCGTTCCAGGCCAACCCGAGCCCCGAGCACCCGGGCACGCCCGACTGGCAGCAGGACGCCGACCGCCCCAGCGCCCCCGACTGGCAGCAGGCACCCGAGCGTCCGGCCGTACCGGACTGGCAGCAGGACGCCGGCCGTCCCAGCGTGCCCGACTGGCCGCAGGCGCCCGAGCGCCAGAGCCCGCCGGACTGGCAGAACGGGCCGGAACGGCAGGGCTTCCCCGGATGGGGCGAGGAAGCGCCGTCCGCGCCGAACGGTTTCGGTGAGCCGCCCGCGGCGGCCGCAGCCGCGCCGCCGGCCTTCCCGCCCGGTGTGCCGTCCTTCGTCGACACGCCGGGCAACAACCGGCCGATGAACGGGGTACGGCCGCAGTCCGGCGGCGAGCGTCCCGACGACCGATTCGGACCGGGCGCGCCCGCCGCCGGCACCGCCACGGTGAACGGCGCTGCGGGCTTCGGACCAAGCGTCGAGCAGCCGCCAGGGGCGCAGTTCCCGGCCTTCCCGCCGCCGCAGCCCACACCGTCCTGGGGCCAGGAGGCCAGCCAATCGGACCAGGGCCGGTTCGACTCGTTCAAGCCGGACGCGGACGAGCCCAAGGTGGAACCGCCCACGCCGAAGGTGCGCAACGGGCGGGTCCTGGCCGCGGTGCTGATCGCCGCCGTGCTCATCCTGGCGGTGCCGCTCGGCCTGCTCATGTTGCTCGGCAAGTTCGGTGGCGGGAACGACACGCCCGCCTTCGACCCGGCGGTCGGCACCTGCGTCAAGCAGGTCGGCCAGGGCGCCTCCGAGGTGAACTGCGCCGAGGCGGGCGCATTCACGATCGTCTCCAAGGTGGATGCGAAGGACAAGTGCGCCGACCCGGCGCAGCCCCACGTGGTGCTACCCGGCGAGGGCACCAACCGGGTGCTCTGCCTCAAGCCGGCCACCAAGTAGGACCGACGACGGCGGGGCCACGGGCGACCGTGGCCCCGCCGCTTCGCGTCCGGTGGTCCCGGCGCGTGATGTCGTCCGGGTCACGACGGCCGCACCGATGCCGCGTGGCAGGCTGGCAGGCATGGGAACGACAGCGCGCGTACGGGCCCCCGAGCTTCGGGGCCGGCAGTGGCTCAACACCGGCGGCAAGGATCTGACTCTCCAGGACCTGCGTGGCAAGATCGTTCTTGCCGACTTCTGGACCTTCTGCTGCATCAACTGCCTGCACGTGCTGGACGAGCTTCGGCCGCTTGAGGAGAAGTACGGCGACGTGCTCGTCGTGATCGGCGTGCACTCGCCGAAGTTCGAGCACGAGAAGGACGCCGACGCGCTGGTCGCCGCCGTCGAAAGGTACGGGGTGCACCACCCCGTACTCGATGATCCTGAGCTGGACATGTGGCAGCAGTACGCGGCCCGCGCCTGGCCGACCCTGTCGGTGATCGACCCCGAGGGGTACGTGGTGGCCACCATGGCCGGCGAGGGTCACGCCGAAGGGCTGGCCCGGCTGATCGATGAGCTGATCGCCACCCACGAGGCGAAGGGCACCCTGCACCGGGGCGACGGGCCGTACGTTCCTCCGCCGGCGCCGGAGACGGCGCTGCGCTTCCCGGGCAAGGCGGTGCTGCTGCCGGACGGCAACCTGCTGGTCTCCGACTCGGCGCGGCACTCGCTGGTCGAGGTGGCCCCGGACGGCGAGACGCCGGTACGCCGGATCGGCTCGGGCGAGCGGGGTCGGGCCGACGGGCCGGTCGGCTCGGCGACCTTCTCCGAGCCGCAGGGCCTGTGCCTGCTGCCCACGCACGTCGCCGAGGTGGCCGGTTACGACCTGGTGGTCGCCGACACCGTCAACCACCTCCTGCGCGGCGTACGGCTGGAGTCCGGCGAGGTGGTCACCGTCGCCGGCAGCGGCCGGCAGTGGCGTGCCGCAGTCGACGACCACGCCCACGACGCGCTCGCCGTGGACCTCTCCTCCCCGTGGGACCTGGCCTGGTACGACGACAAGCTGATCATCGCGATGGCGGGTATCCACCAGCTCTGGTGGTTCGACCCGATCAAGCGGACCGCCGGCATGTACGCGGGCACCACCGTGGAGGCGCTGCGGGACGGGCCGTTGCCCGAGGCGTGGATGGCGCAGCCGTCGGGGCTGTCCGTCTCGGCCGACGGCGTCCGGCTCTGGGTGGCCGACAGCGAGACCAGCGCCGTCCGGTACGTCGAGAACGGGGTGCTGGGCACCGCCGTCGGCCAGGGTCTGTTCGACTTCGGGCACGTGGACGGGCCGGCCGAGTCGGCGCTGCTGCAACACCCGCTGGGCGTGTGCGCGTTGCCGGACGGCTCGGTGCTGATCGCGGACACCTACAACGGCGCGGTGCGCCGCTTCGACCCGGCCAGCAACCAGGTCTCCACGGTGGCGGACGGGTTGGCCGAGCCGAGCGACCTGGTGCTCACCCCGTCCGGTGAGGTGCTGGTGGTGGAGTCCGCCGCGCACCGACTGACCCGGCTCGCTCCGGGCGCCCTGTCGGCGGCGGGCGCGAGCACGGTGGACGGCCCTCGGCACCGCACCGAGCGCAAGCCGACCGACGTGGCGGCCGGCGAGGTCACCCTGGACATCGTCTTCACCCCCGCCCCGGGCCAGAAGCTGGACGAGACGTACGGGCCGTCCACCCGTCTGGTCGTCTCGGCGTCCCCGCCGGAGCTGCTGCTCGACGGCGGCGGTACGGGCACCGAACTGTCCCGCCGGCTGGTGCTCAACGGCGAGGTCACCGGCGGGGTGCTCCAGGTGACCGCGCAGGCGGCGACCTGCGACGCGGACGTCGAGCACGCGGCCTGCCACCTGACCCGGCAGGACTGGGGGGTCCCGGTCCGCGTGGTCGACGGCGCCGCGACCCGGCTGCCCCTGGTGCTGCGCGGCCTCGACGCGTAAGTGAAAGGAAGGGCCCCTTGTTATACAAAATCCGATAACAAGGGGCCCTTCCTTTCACGCGAACGGGGTGAGTGTCACGCCGGCGTCGATCAGGCTGGCGCGTACGAGCTCGGTGGCGGACACCGCGCCCGGGGTGTCGCCGTGGACGCAGATCGACTCGACCGGGCAGGGGATCACGGTGCCGTCCACCGCCACGACGGTCCGTTCGGTGGCCATCCGTACCGCCCGGGTGGCCACCTCCTCCGGGTCGCTGATCAGCGCGCCGGGCGCGCCGCGCGGCACCAGCGACCCGTTGGGCAGGTAGCCGCGGTCGGCGAAGGCTTCGGCGACCACCGGTAGGCCCGCGCCGACGGCGAGTTGGGCGAGCGTGGAGCCGGGCAGACAGAGTACGGGCAGGTCGGGGTTGTGGTCGCTGACGGCGGCGACCACGGCCGCCGCCTGGGACTCGTCGGTGGCGGCGGCGTGGTACAGCGCGCCGTGCGGCTTGAGGTAGCGCACCCGGGTCCGGAAGATCCGGCAGAACGCGTCCAGCGCCCCCAACTGGTAGGTGATCTCGTCGCGCAGCTCGGCGAAGTCGTACGCGATCCGTCGCCGACCGAAGCCGGCCAGGTCGCGGTAGCCGACCTGCGCGCCCACCGCTACCCCGTGCCGTACCGCGCCCTCGCAGACCCGTCGCATCGTGGACGGGTCGCCACCGTGGAAGCCGCAGGCCACGTTGGCGCTGGTCACCAGGGCCAGCAGGGCGTCGTCGTCGCCGAGCCGCCAGATGCCGAATCCTTCGCCCAGGTCAGCGTTGAGGTCCATGAAATCTGACGGTAGTACCTGGGCGGGCCTGCGCGAGCGGGGTCACGTCGGTGACCACCCCGATGACCGGATAACCGCCGGTGGTCGGATGGTCCGCGAGGAAGATCAGGGGTTGGCCGTCCGCTGGCACCTGCACCGCGCCGAGCACGATGCCCTCGCTGGGCAGTTCGCCGGCCACCGCGCGGGGCAGCGGCGCGCCGGCGAGCCGCGCGCCGACCCGGTTGCTGACCGGGCTCACGGTGTACGCGCTGCCGAACAGCCGGTCGAGCGCGGTCGGGGTGAACCAGTCGTCACGGGGGCCGAGGCGTACGCCCAGGCGCAGTTCCGGCGCGGGAGTCGCACCGATGGTCACGTCCACCGGTGCGGGCTCGCCGGTCGGTACGCCGAGCGGCAGCCGGTCACCGTCGCGCAGTGGGGCCGGGCCGAGCCCGGCGAGGGTGTCGGTGGCGCGGCTGCCCAGCACCGCCGGCACGTCGATGCCCCCGGCCACGGCCAGCCAGCTCCGTACGCCCTGACGGGCCGGGCCGACGCGCAGCACCGTACCGGCGGGCAGGCTGAGCGGGCGTCCGGTGTCGCCCGCCCGGTCCCCGGCCTGGACGGTCACCTGCGCGCCGGTGATGGCCACGGTGGTGGCGCGGGTCAGCCGCAGCGCGCAGCCGGTCAGGGTGATCTCCAGGCCGGCGGCCTCCTCGGCGTTGCCGACCAGCCGGTTGGCGAGCCGCAGCGCGGCCGGGTCGAGAGCGCCGGAGCGGGGTACGCCGAGGTGCGCCCAGCCGGGCCGGCCGAGGTCCTGCACGGTGGTGAGCGCCCCGGCGCGCAGCACCTCGATCTCGGCGGGACCTGTCACGCCGTCACCATCCGTACGCGGGTGCCGGGACCAAGCCGGGCGGGCGGGTCGCTGTCGACGTCGAAGAGGGTCAGGTCGGTCCGGCCGACCAGCAGCCAACCGCCGGGGGACGCGCTGGGATAGATCCCGGCGTACGGGCCGGCCAGGGCGACCGAGCCGGCCGGTACCCGTGGGCGTGGGGTGGGCAGCCGGGGCAACGCCAGCTCGGCGGGGAGCCCGGTCAGGTAGGGAAAGCCGGGGGCGAACCCGCAGAAGGCCACCCGAAACGGCGTGCCGGTGAGGCGACGCCGCACCGCTGGCACGTCGACGCCCCAGTGCTCGGCGACGACCGACAGGTCCGGCCCGTCGAACAAGACCGGAACGACGACCTCCGCGCCTGTCCCGTGCGTCGATCTTGCAGTTTCTGCTGTCGACATGACCCGATCAGGCCGTTCTGTCGGGACAGAAAGTGCAAGATCGGCGGGGTGGGCGCGGGCGGCTTCACGCGCTGCCGTGGTGACTTCGGGTGCCCAGCGGGACAGCAGGGTGGCGGTCGCGGTGGGGTTTGGTAGCCCGTCCAGTAGGACCGTGGTGGCCGCGGGAACGATCTCCACTGCGGCCAGGTCCCCGCGTTCGCGGCGCTGCCACAACTCGGCCCGCCACGCCTCGACCAGGTGAGCCGCAGGCAGGCCGGCAAGTGCGCCGAACTCGATCAGAAGGGCGTGCGCCCCGACGGGCCGAATCCGCATCGCCCCATCTTCACCGACGGGTGTCGTTTCCATCCCTCGCGATCTTGCACTTTCTGTGGCGACACAAGGAGCTGCCCACTCATTTCAACCACCGAAACCGCAAGATCGGCGCGTGCCACGCGTCACCGGTTGGACTACTTGAAAGTAACCTACGGTGCCGTAACCTGAGGGCGTGAGCACCTCCGCCCCGCTTCGCCTGAAGCCGGTCGACATCGGTAAGCCCCGGATGCGCGGCTGGCTACACACGTACGCGTTCTTCGTCGCGCTGGTCGCCGGCATCGTGCTCTGCTCGATCGCCGCCAGCCGCCCGGGCTGGGCGCCCCTCGTGAGCTGCGCCATCTACAGCCTGACGGTCTGCGGGCTGTTCGGCACCAGCGCCCTCTACCACCGTCGAGTGTGGTCGGAGCGCGGCTACCAGGTGATGCGCCGGATGGACCACTGCATGATCTTCGTGTTCATCGCCGGCACGTACACCCCGCTCTGCACCATGCTGCTCTCGACCCGGCAGGCCACCATCATGCTGGCCCTGGTCTGGGGTGGGGCTCTCGGCGGCGTGGCGCTGAAGCTCGTCTGGCCGCACGCGCCGCGCTGGGTGTCCGCGCCGCTCTACCTGGCGCTCGGCTGGGTCGCGGTCGCCATGCTGCCGGACATCCTGCACGGCGGCGGTGTCACGGCGTTGGTGCTGCTGATCGTCGGTGGTGCCATCTACAGCGTCGGCGCGGTGTTCTACGCGTTGCGCCGGCCCAACCCGTGGCCGACGGTCTTCGGCCACCACGAGTTCTTCCACGCGTGCACGCTGGTGGCCGCGCTGTGCCACCACGTCGCGATCTACTTCGCGCTGTTCGCCTGAGCTACCGCAGCCGCAGACGCGAGCCGGGGCCCCGCCACGCTGCGGGGCCCCGGCTGACGCGGTTGCGGGTCAGACCGGACGGCCCGGCCGACGAACCTCGCGGTACTCCCGCATGACCTGGTCGTCCTGGACCGGCACCACCCGGTCGACCACCACGTCCTCGCGGACCGGCGCGGCGACCACGGTACGACGGCGACCGTTCCAGAAGTAGAGGGTGACGAGCAGGCCGGCGACACCGGCGAGCATCAACACCCAGCCGACCACGGACAGGTTCAGCCACCCGAGGTCGGCCTCCACGGCGAATGCGAAGATCGCGCCCAGCGCGATCAGGAAGATGCTGCCACCAATGCCCATGTCTCGCTCCTCGGCTCTAACCTGGCGTACGACCCGCCGCGGCCGTTGGTAGGGGGTGCGGCATCCGTGGACTTACCCCGGCAGGGAGATCGCCAATCGGGCAAGCTGGGGGCATGACGGACAGCCCTGCCGAGGCGCGGACACTGGTGTTGCTCCGGCACGCGAAGGCCGAGCCGGGCAGCGAGGGTACGGACGACGCCCAGCGCCCGTTGAGCGCCCGCGGGGAGGCCGACGCGGCGGCGGCCGGCGCGTGGTTGGCCCACCACGACCTGCTGCCCGACGTGGTGATCTGCTCGACCGCCCTGCGGACCCGGCAGACCTGGCACGGCGTGGCCATGGGAATGACGGGTTCGCCCCCGGAGGGCGGGCCGGCCGGTCCCCGCCCGAGCGTGCGTTACGAGCCCGGCGCGTACGACGCCCACCCCGAGGAGCTGTTGTCGCTGGCCCGGACGGCCGATCCGGCGGCTCGGGTGGTGCTGTTGATCGCCCACAATCCGGGCGTCTCGCTGCTCTCCGCGTTTCTCGACCCGGAGACGGCGGACGAGGAGGGGCTGCGGACCGCCGAACTGGCGGTGCACCGCAGCGCGGCCACCTGGACCCAGTGGGACCGGGGTGGAGCGCCGATCGCCCAGCGGCACACGGCACGCGGCTGAGCCACCCGCCGTTCGGCGGATGGCTCAGGCGTACGCGCTCAGGGGGTCAGGACGGTGGCGCGGTCGGCGGCGGCGGGTCCGGCGGCGGAGGCATCATCGCCGTGGGATGGGACAGCCGGTTCTCCTCCACGATGAGGGTCCGGGCCCGTTTGCGCCGGTCCTGCCAGAACCAGAGGGTGGTCAGGAGCACGGCGAGCCCGGCCAGGATGAACACCCAGCCGACCGCGCGCAGGTCGATCCACCAGACGTTGGCCCGGATCGCGAAGGTCATGATCGCGCCGAGCGCGATGAGAAAGATGCCGCTTCCTACACCCATGTGCGCTGCACTCCCCCGTGCGGTGGCTCTGGGCGTTCCCGTGGTCGAGGCGGGTTACCCGCCACGGCAGCGGCATACCCGACCGCGCCCGGCCAACACGCGCCGCGCGTCGTACCGCTCGGCTGGTGGCCCTCGGAGACGGCGACGGCCGGCGGGGCGCGTGGGCCCCACCGGCCGTCACCGAGGGTGCCGGGTGGTGCGACCCGGAACCGCTCACGCGTGCCGTGGCGCGGTCAGAAGGCCTCCTCCGGGAGGTCCATGATGTCGAGGTCGGTGCCCTCGATGATGCGCCGGTCGGCGCCGATTCGCGGCAGCACCTCCCGGGCGAAGAACCGGGCGGCGGCCACCTTGCCGGTGTAGAACGCCTTGTCGGTGGCGGACACCTCGCCGGCGAGGGCCTTGAGCGCGACGTCGGCCTGCTTCTGCAGCAGCCAACCGACGACCAGGTCACCGATCGCCAGCAGGAACCGCCGGCTGCTCAGGCCGACCTTGTAGAGCGCGCGGGGGTCGCCGGCCTGCGCCTCACCCAGCCAGCCGGTCAGCACACCGAGGATGTTCTGGATCTCGGCGAGCGCCTTGCCGAGCGCCTGCCGCTCCTCCTTGAGCTGGCCGTTGCCCGCCTCGGTGGAGATGAACTCCTGGATCTCGCCGGACACCGCCAGCAGCGCCTTGCCGTTGTCCCGGACGATCTTGCGGAAGATCAGGTCGAGGCTCTGGATGGCGGTGGTGCCCTCGTACAGGGTGTCGATCTTGGCGTCCCGGACGTACTGCTCCAGCGGATAGTCCGCAAGGAAGCCGGAGCCACCGAAGGTCTGCAGGGACTCGTGGCCGAGCAACTCGTACGCCCGCTCCGAACCGACGCCCTTCACCAGCGGCAGCAGCAGGTCGTTGACCCGCTTGGCCAGCTTGGTGGCCTTCTCGTCGCCGGCCGCCTCGGCGAGCGCGACCTTGTCCTGCCAGGTGGCGGTGTAGAGGACCAGGGCCCGCAGACCCTCGGCGTACGACTTCTGCAGCAGCAGCGAGCGCCGCACGTCCGGGTGGTGGGTGATGGTGACCCGAGGGGCGGTCTTGTCGGCCTGCTGGACCAGGTCGGCGCCCTGCACCCGGTTCTTCGCGTACTCCAGGGCGTTCAGGTAGCCCGTGGACAGCGTGGCGATCGCCTTCGTGCCGACCATCATCCGGGCGTACTCGATGATCATGAACATCTGCCGGATGCCGTCGTGCTTGTCGCCCAGCAGCCAGCCCTTGGCCGGTACGCCGTGCTCGCCGAAGGTCATCTCGCAGGTGTTGGAGACCTTCAGGCCCATCTTGTGCTCGACGTTCGTGGCGTAGACGCCGTTACGCTCGCCCAGCTCGCCGGTGGTCTCGTCGAAGTGGAACTTGGGCACCACGAAGAGGGACAGGCCCTTGGTGCCGGGGCCGCCGACGCCCTCCACACCGACCGGACGGGCCAGCACGTAGTGCACGATGTTGTCGCTCAGGTCGTGCTCGCCCGAGGTGATGAAGCGCTTCACGCCCTCGATGTGCCAGCTGCCGTCGGGCTGCTGGATCGCCCGCGTACGACCCGCGCCCACGTCCGAACCGGCGTCCGGCTCGGTGAGCACCATCGTGGAGCCCCACTGCTTGTCAATGAAGAGCTTGGCCCAGCCCTTCTGCCGCTCGGTCCCCTCGACGTGCAGCACGTGCGCGAAGGAGGGGCCGGAGGAGTACATCCAGACCGGCGCGTTCGCTCCGAGCACCAGCTCGGCGAGGGCCCACCAGAGGGCACGCGGGGCGTTGGTGCCACCCAGCGCCGGAGGCAGGTCCAGCCGCCAGAACTCCGAGTCCATGAACGCCTGGTACGACTTCTTGAACGACTCCGGCAGCGGCGCGGTGTGCGTGGCCGGGTCGAAGACCGGTGGGTTGCGGTCGCTGTCCGGGTAGCTGGCGGCCAGGTCCTCGCGGGCCAGGCGGTCCACCTCGGCGAGGAAGCTCCGGGCCGTGTCGGTGTCCAGTTCCGAGTACGGCTCCTGGCCGAACGACCGGTCCGCCCCGAAGACCTCGAACAGGTTGAACTCGAGGTCCCGAAGGTTGCTCTTGTAGTGGGTCATGCTCGCTGGCCCCGCTTCCGGACAGGTGTTACCGATCAGTAACCCCGACTGTATTACTCGTGGGTAGGCAGCGACAAGCCGATCACCTGAGTGACGGCGATTACACAGTTCCCGAGCGGTGGTCCCGTTCAGCTCTCGGCGGCGCCGACTTCCCAGCTCGGCACGGCCGACGTGACCCCGGTGCGGGAACCGACGTACTCCATCAGGACCAGCGCGATGTCGTCGTCCAGGCGACCGTGCACCCACTCGACGAGGGCGGTCTCGAGCGACGCGAGCCCGTCGGCGACCGTGCCGTGTCCGAGCAACCGCCACGCCCGGTCGGCGGTGGGGAAGAACTCGCCGTCCCGCCGGGCCTCACCGAGACCGTCGGTGAACAACAACAGCCGGTCGCCCGGCTCCAGACGCTCCACCCGGGGCCGGACCGCCGGCATGAACCCGAGCGGCGGCGCGGGCGCCGGCGGCTCCAACGGGATCACCGCGCCCCGGCGCAGCAGCAGCGGAGAGGGGTGGCCGCAGTTGACGATCGTCAGCGTCCCGCCCCGCTCCTCGACCAGCGCGGCCGTCACGAAATCCTCGTCGCCGACGTTGCGGGCCACCGCGCGGTCCAGGTCGGCGACCACGGCACGCAGGTCGGCCCGCTCGTAGGCCACGTGCCGGTACGAACCCAGGACGATGCTGGCCAGGCGGACCGCGTCCAGACCCTTGCCACGTACGTCACCGATGATCATGCGGACCCCGTACGGGGTGTCGATCGCCTCGTACAGGTCCCCGCCGATCTCGGCGGTGGCGGTGGAGGAGATGTAGCGGCCGGCCACCGAGAGCATGCCGACCTGCGGTCCGAGTGGCCGCAGCACGGCCTGCTGGGCCACCGACGCGAGCTTGGTCAGCTCGGCGATCTGCTCCGCCTGGCGCTGTCGTACCCAGGCCACCGCCACGGCCAGCCCGCTCGCGATCCCGACCGCCACCATGTTGACCGAGGTCACCAACATCATCCTCGGGTCGGTCGCCGCGAAGGCGATCCCGATCACGGTCGCCACGGCGCCCACGCCCAGCACCACCCGCCAGGCCGCCAGCGCGGCGGCCAGGATCGGGGCGGCGGCCAGGAGCGCGACATAGTGGGCCCGGCGGCCGTCGGCCAGTTCCAGCACCGAGACGATCGCGAGCAGGACGACGGCCGCGCCGATGCCGGCGCGGGATCCGGGGCTCAGCGGGCTACGGCCCGACTGGAGGAGTCGCGTGGGTACGAGGGACAGCATGCCTGATCGACGTGAACCGGTGAATGAACCTGGCCCGTCGTCCGAGGATGTTCTGTCCGCCCGGCCCACACTGGCGGCCGGATCGGCGTTCTCGAATACGCTCAGCCGAGAACCTCGTAGCGAACGGTGAGCGCTCCGACGTCGACCGAGGCGATGGTCGCGAAGGCGGCCCGGGACAGGTCGAGGCAGCGACCGTCGATGAACGGCCCACGGTCGTTGATCCGCACGACGACGGACTTGCCGTTGCTCGGGTTGGTCACCCGGACCTTGGTGTTGAACGGCAGGGTCTTGTGCGCCGCGGTCAACTCGTTCGGGTTGAACGACTCACCGTTGGCCGTCAGCTGCCCGTCGGAGTAGAAGGACGCGCCACACGATCCGCTCTCCAGGACCTTCGCCGCCGCCGTGGTCTTCTTGGCCTTGGGGCTCGGCTTCGGCGACGCGGTGCGGGCCTTGCCCCGGGAGGCGGCCTGCGGCGATCGGCTGGCGGACGGGCTCGCCGTCACGCTGGGTGTCGCGGTGGCACTGGCGCTCGGCGAGACGCTCGGGGAGGCGGGGGTGAGACTGGCGGCGGTGGTGGGGGTGAAGTCCAGCGCCGCCTGCCCCGACTGGCCGGAGCCCGACGTGAGCTGGACGGCGCCGACGGTACCGCCGACGGCCAGGGCGACGCCGACCGCCGCGGTGGCCGCGATGCCCGCCGGGGAGGAGAAGATGCGGGTACGGGAGTGCCTACCTGCCACCGGCCCGGTCCTTTCGTCGATTGAACAAACCGGGTCGGACCGTAACGAGAGAAGCACTTCCGAAGTCAACGTGATCATGGTGGTATGCCAGTATTTGCCCCAGTAGCTATAGCCGATCATCCGAGGCGGGGTGGGTCGAGCGGCCCAGGTGCGGACGCGCCGAGCGCCCGTGCCGCACGATGGACGGATGCCCGCCGAGCTGACCGGACGTCTGGCCGACCTGTTCCGCTGGATCGACCCCGGCCCGGACGTCAGCCACCTGGTCAGCGACATCTCCGGCTGGTGGCGCGACCCGACGGTCCTGGCCGAGCTGGGCCCCGCCCTGGTCGCCCCGTACCGGAAGGCCCGACCGACGGTGGTGCTCGCCCCGGCGGTCACCGGCCTGTTGCTCGGACCGCTGGCCGCGACCGCCCTCGGGGTCGGCTTCGTGGCCGCGCACAAACCCGGCGACGGCAGGTTGCCGGCCGGCCCGCTCACCTGGGCGCAGAGCCCGCCCGACTACCGGGGCCGGCAGGTCGACCTGGCCGTCCGGGAGCGACACCTCGGCCCCGAAGACCGGGTGCTCGTGGTGGACGACTGGGTACGCACCGGCGCCCAGATCCGCGCCCTCTACGACATCTGCGCCTTGCGCGGCGCACAGGTCCTCGGGGCGGCCGTGGTGGCCGTGGACTGCCCGCCGGAGACCGCCGCCGCGCTGCGGATCACCGGCCTGATCAGCGGTGAAGAGTTGCCGGGTTGACCTGAAGCGCACTTCACCTTCGACGATCGACGCATGAGCGACGGAATCCTCGACGAGGCGTACGAACGGCTGCACCACACCGGTCCCGAGTTCGAGGGCTGGCTCTCCAACCACGGCCCGATGGCCGTCGAGGCGCTGGCCCGGCACGGACACGAGCGACAGGTGCACCGCTGGCTGGACGACTACCTCACCCGACTGGACGAGCTGCCGCGCGGGCTGCGTCCGATCGACGACTGGCGGGCGGCGCTGGGCGACGCGAAGCGGACCGGCGACTGGCTGGCGTACTTCGACCGGCAGTTGCGCGAGACGCCGTGGCGGGACGTGCTCGGCACCTGGTGGCCCCGACTGCTGCCCGGCATCGCCGCGGGCGCCACCCACGGGGTGATCCGGGTCGGGCACGCGGTACGCGCCCTGCACCTGTACGGGGCGAACCCGCCCCGGCTCACCGAACTGGGCCAGGCCCTCGGCTACTGGGCGGCCCGTTGGCAGCAGGTGCCCGGCGCCGACCGGCTGCTCAGCTCGGTCCCGTCGGGCCACCCGGGCACCGCTGAGCCGGACGTGGTCGCCGCGCTGGCCGGGCTGCCCCGCATCGACGACCGGACCGGGGGCATCCGCGAGCGGTTGGGGCGGCTGGTGAGCGTACCCCGGTGGGAACCGGCGCTCACGGCGCTGCGCCCCGCGCGGACGCCGGCTGAGGCGGAGCGCGGGCTCCACACGCTCGTGTACCGCGCCGGTCTCGACTACCTGCGCTTCGGGCACGCCGAGCCGGTCATGCTGGTGCACGCCGTGACGGCGCCGACCGCCGTGCTGCGTACCCTGCCGGCACTCGACCGGGGGCTCTGGGCGCCGAGCTTCGCCGCGGCCTGGGCCGCGACGGCGGCCGTGACCTCGGTGTACGCCTCGAGCGACGCGGTGAAGCCGCCGTCGGTGACCGCCGGGACCCCGGAGGAGGTCTTCGCCCGGGCGGTCCGGCACGGCGACGAGCACGTGGTCAAGCTGGCCGACGCGGTCCTCGATGCCCACGCGGCCACCGGTGACCAGCGGTTGCTCGACGCCGCCGGCTACGCCGTGCAGTTGATCTGAGCCGCGCGGGGCGGATTACGGCGGCGCGTCCGGCCGCGCTGGCCTAGCCTCGGCAGGATGTGGCCTCGGATCGGTGACCTACGCACGCTCGCCCTCGGCACGCCGGGCGAGCTGCGGACGACCCTGAACACGTTGGTGCTGGCCGGAGTGAAGACCGCGACCGCCGGACGGCTGGCCGAGTACGCGCAGGAGGGCGAGGAGCTGGAGCAGGTCGGCGAACGGTTGGCGCTCGTCGACGACGACGACGCGTTGGCCGGCATGGTCGAGATCACCGGTGTCGACGTGGTCCGCTTCGGCGACGTGCCCTGGGAGTTCGCCCGCGCCGAGGGCGAGGGCGACCGCTCGATCGAGGAGTGGCGGACGGGGCACGCCGCCTACTGGGCGCGGCTCGGCACCCCCGTCGACGACGACACCCCGATCGTCTGCCTGCGCCTGCGGCTGGTCTCCGGCGGCGAGGGCGGCGTAGCCACCGGAGACCTGGGCACCTGAGCCGGCGCTATCCGCGCAGCTCGGGCAGCAGTCGGGTCGCCACGTCGACCAGGACGGCCTCGTCGCCGGCGTACCAACTGCTGGCGCGCGGCCAGTGCGTCACCACGTCGGTGAAGCCCAGCTCCGCGGCCCGACCGACCTGGTCGGCGAAGAACTGCGCGCTGGTCAGCGAGAACACCGGCGCGGAGTCCAGCAGGAGGTAACGGTCCAGCGTCACCGGGTCGCGGCCGGCCTCGGTGAGCGTCCGGTCCATCCGCTCGGACAGCGTCGAGACGCTGGTCCACCAGCTCGCCAGGTCGTTGTCGTCGCCGGTGCCGGTGGTCACCCACCCCTGCCCGAAGCGGGCCACCAGCCGCATCGAGCGCGGCCCGTTGGCGGCCACCACGAACGGCACCCGGGGCTGCTGCACGCAGCCGGGGTTGTTGCGGGCGTCCACCGCGGCGAACCAGTCACCCCGCCAGGTGGTGCCGTCCTCGCGCAGGATCAGGTCGAGTAGTTCGGTGAACTCGGCGAACCGGTCGACCCGCTGGCGCGGCGGCAGCGTCTCGCCACCCAGCACCGCCGAGTCGAACCCGATCCCGCCCGCACCGAGACCGAGCAGCAGTCGACCGCCCGACACGTCGTCCACCGTGGTGATCTGACGGACGAACGCGGCCGGATGGCGGAAGTTCGGCGACGCCACGAGCGTGCCCAGTCGAATCCGGGACGTCACGGTGGCGGCGGCGGTCAGCGTGCTCATGGAGTCGAACCACGGGCCGTCGACCAGGTCCCGCCAGCCCAGGTGGTCGTACGTCCACGCGTGGTCGAAGCCCCACTCTTCGGCCTGCCGCCAGCGGTGCTGCGCCTGGCTCCAGCGCTGGTCCGGCAGGATCACGATGCCAATCCGCATGATCGCCAGCCTACCGGGACTCTAATGTGATCCAGGTCACAGGTAACCCCCGTAGGGGCGTCCTGCTCGGCTCCGACCTCGTTGCGAGCAGGCACCCGAGGGGTGCCGCCCGAGCAGAGGAACGAACGCATGACGAAGGTGACCGCACAGTTGTCCGTCTCGGTCGACGGGTTCTACGCCGGCCCGCAGTTCGACGGCGACGGCGACTGGATCGACTCGGCCGAGGCCGCCGGCTTCTTCCGGATCACCCGCTGGGCCACCGAAGCGGCGGCCTGGCGCGAACGACAGGGCTTCGCCGGCGGCGAGCGGGACGCCAACTCCGACGTGATGGCCGAGACGTTCGAGGCGGCCGGCGCGTACGTCATGGGTCGGCGGATGGCCGACGGCGGCGAGGTGCCGTGGGGCGAGGAGCCGCCGTTCCGCGCACCGGTCTTCGTCGTCACCCACCGACCCCGCGAAACCCTGCTGCGCGGCGGTGGCACGAGCTTCACCTACGTGACCGACGGAGTGGCCAGCGCGGTCAAGCAGGCGCGAGCCGTGGCCGGCGGCAAGAACGTCGCCGTGGCCGGCGGCGGCGGCCTCGTACGACAGGTACTCAAGGCCGGCCTGCTCGACGAGTTGGAGCTGCACGTCGTGCCGGTCGTGCTCGGCACCGGCCTGCGGCTCCTCGACGCCGACCTCGACCTCGGCGACAAGGAGGCGATCGAGCTGACGCCCACCCGGGTGATCCCTACGCCGCAGGTCACCCACATCCGGTACGTCGTGGACGGTCGCGCCCCGCTCGTGCTCGACGACCGGGGTCGCGGCGGCGGACCGACGGCGACCACCAACTGACATCGGGGAGTTCCCATGCCACAGCTACTGCGGGTGCAGTGCTTCAACGTCTCACGTGACGGGTTCGGCACCGGGGAGGGGCAGAGCCTGGAACGGCCCTTCGGCCACGCCGACCCCACCGCGCTGTTCTCCTGGCGTGCCGCCACCGCCAGCTTCGTCTACCGCGCCGAGCCCGGCGGAACCCGCGGCCTGGACGACTACCTGACCCGCGACGCCGAGCACAACATCGGCGCGGAGATCATGGGCCGCAACAAGTTCGGCCCCCAGCGTGGGCCCTGGGAGAACCACGAGTGGCAGGGTTGGTGGGGAGACAACCCGCCGTTCCACACGCCGGTCTTCGTGCTCACCCACCACGTACGGCCGTCGTTCACCCTCGCCGACACCACGTTCCACTTCCTCGACGCCAGCCCGGCCGAGGCGCTGGCCCGAGCGAAAGAAGCGGCCGACGGTCGGGACGTACGCCTCGGCGGCGGGGTGGCGACCATCCGCGCGTTCCTCGACGCCGACCTGGTCGACACGATGCACATCGCCGTCGCCCCCGTCGACCTGCACCGGGGCGAACGGCTGTGGGACAGCCACACCGACCTGCTCGACCGCTTCCACCTGGACACGGTGCCCAGCCCCAGCGGCGTCACCCACCTGCTGTTCTGGCGGCGGTGACGCAGCGCGAACTTCTCGAACCCGGCGAGCCAGCGGAAGGCGAAGAGGCTCAGCATGTCTCCCCCAAAGGCGCACGGCGGCAACGTCACGAACGAGGGTTCGAGATGCCTTTGCCGGACGGGGTCGATCGGTCGCGTCGTACCGACAGGTCCCCGTCGAGGGCTGACGGTGTCCTCGACTCCTGTCGAGCTGCCCCAGATGTGGGGCTGAGCCAGGGCGGGCCAGGCCAGGCCGGGGCGGGCCAGGCCAGGCCGGGGCGGGCCAGGCCAGGCCGGGGCGGGCCAGGCCAGGCCGGGGCAGGGCAGGGCAGGGCATGGTGGAGACGACCGCCGATCCGGTAAATTGACATACATTGATTGATACGGTCCGCTGACGGCGCCCGTATCCCCCGGCTCACCCAGGAGGACCCTCTTGCGTACGCTCCTGACCCTCGCCGCGGCCGCCGTCTGCGCCGCCGGTGCACTGGCCGTCCCCGCAGCGGCGGCGCAGGCCGATCCGGCCGACGGCTGCGCCGGTACCGTCCAGCTCTAGTCGCTCACCTTCGACCCGCCGCGGGGGGCTCCGGGCCAGGCCATCACCGCCACGGCCCTCGGGCAGAACTGCACCGCCCAACAGAAACAGTTCTCCACGGTGATCTACGCCCGGTTCGTCGGCTCCACCCCCGGCCTCCCCACCGGCTGCCGGGCCCTCGACCCGCTGCCTGGCCGGGCGGTCACCGTCGATCCGGGCGCGACCTTCAGCTGGAGCATGGGTTACCTGGTGTCCCCCGGCTGTACGGCCACCGGCCTGGAGGTCACGGCCCGGGTCGGGGACGACGCCACCGGCACCCTGCTCACCCGGACCGACACGGTGCCGATCGGCCCGCCGCAGGCGGCGCCCTGCACCGTGAGCTACCGCACCGGGAGCGAGTGGCCGGGAGGCTTCACCGCCCAGATCACCATCATGAACACCAGCACCGCGCCGATCAACGGTTGGACGCTCAGCTTCACCTTCCGCGGTGACCAGCACATCGCCCAGTCCTGGTCCGCCACCGCCCAGCAGAGCGGTGCCACCGTCACGGCCCGGAACCTCAGCTACAACCCCCTGGTGACGCCGGGCGCCTCGGTGGTCTTCGGCGTCCTGGGCACCTGGCAGGCCAGCGACGCGGTGCCGATCGCGTTCACGCTCAACAACGTCAACTGCGCCACCGGGTAGCCCGCGCACCGGACCGCGGGGCATCTGGGCGCCCAGGTGCCCCGGGGGTCACCTGCGG
Organism: Micromonospora sp. NPDC049359; assembly: GCF_044466585.1. Taxonomy (NCBI): domain Bacteria; kingdom Bacillati; phylum Actinomycetota; class Actinomycetes; order Micromonosporales; family Micromonosporaceae; genus Micromonospora; species Micromonospora sp. NPDC049359. Next base: position 1,029,674 of record NZ_JBITMW010000001.1, read on the forward strand.
CATACCGGCAACACGCTCGCGTCGCGGGCACCCGGGGCGAGCCTGCGCGACGTCATGGCGCGGATGGGGCACGACAGCCCGCGTGCCGCGCTGATGGCCCATCCCTGTTTCAGCATGACCTAGAACCACGGAAGCCCTGGCGGGACATCTGTCCTGACCAGGGCTTCCGTACGTGGAGCGGGTGACGGGAATCGAACCCGCACTGTCAGCTTGGGAAGCTGATGTTCTGCCATTGAACTACACCCGCGGGCGGCACCACTGTACCCGAGTCGTCGCAGCCATGCACCCAACCACCCCCACGCGCCGACCGCCCCCGCTCCTGCCCGAAGAAGTTTCCAGACGGCAACATATGACCGTTCTCAAATGCATCGATGAGTTGTAACGTCGGCCACACGTTCCCAGCCACGGCGTGACACACCCCCTGCCGCGCCGCCAGAAAGAGGTGGGCCCATGGGACTCCGTCCCAACCTGCTGACCCGGCGCGTCGCCGGTGTCGCGTCGACAACTCTCGCGCTGCTGCTCAGCACCGCTGCGGTGGGCGTCGTTCCGGCCGCTTCGGCCTTCTCCTCAGCACCGGGTGGCGCCTGCGCGCAGCCGGTCGACAGCCACGCCAACGCCCGGGCGAAGCCCGGCGCGGGGGCCCTGCACGAGCCGAACGAGCTGACCGCCAAGCAGGTCCGCGAGCGGGACGCCGACCTCGCGGCGGCGCTGCGCGAGCGGGCCAACTACCGGGCCGGCGCCGGCGCCACGACGCTGGCCGCTACGGTCACCATCCCGGTGGTGGTGCACGTGATCCAGGAAAACAGCACTCGGGCCGGCGGAAACATCCCCGACTCGATGATCACCTCGCAGATCAGCGTGCTGAACCAGGCCTACGCGGGTGGGACCGGCGGCGCGGCCACCGCGTTCGCCTTCCGACTCGACTCGATCGACCGGGTGACGAACCCGTCCTGGTATCCCATCGTCGACGGCTCGTCGGCGGAGCGGTCGATGAAGTCGTCGCTACGGGTGGGCGGCAAGAACACGCTCAACATCTACCTCGGTGAGTTGAGCGACGACCTGTTGGGCTGGGCGACCTTCCCGCAGCGCAGGCTCAGCAGCATGGATGGCGTGGTCGTGCTGAACGAGTCGCTGCCGGGCGGCACCGCCACCAACTACAACCAGGGCGACACCGGCACCCACGAGGTCGGCCACTGGCTGAACCTCTACCACACCTTCCAGGGTGGCTGCGGCGGCTCAGGTGACGGCGTCAGCGACACCCCGGCCGAGGCGTCGCCCGCGTACGAGTGCCCGACCGGCCGGAACACCTGCTCGGCGGCCGGCCTGGACCCGATCACCAACTTCATGGACTACACCTACGACTCGTGCATGTACCAGTTCACCGCGGGTCAGGCGAGCCGCATGCTGACCGCGTGGAACGCGTACCGCGCGGCCTAGCTCCTCGCGTACACCAGGTGCCGGCTCCGTCACGACGGAGCCGGCACCGGCGTCTCTGCCCCCAGGGCCGTGGTCAGGCGGCCGTGCACTGAACGTCGCGGCTGCGGCGGGTCGGGCGCGTCTGCGGTACGGCCGCGGGCGCGGCCGCCGCGGGCGGGGTCTGCGGATCGAGCCAGACCTGGACGGCCGGACGCCCCACGGCGATGCCCAGGCCGTGCTGGTCACGACGGGTCAGCATCGCCACGTCGACGGTGAACTCGAACAGCCGCCAGTCGGCCCGCGGCTCGGCCCGAGCGCTCTGCGCCAGCCGGGCCACCCGGACCGGATCGGTGACCGGCCAGGCGTGACCCGCCACGTACGCCTCGTCGTCGCTCTCCTCCGGAGGGAACGAATGCAGCGCGTATCGGCCGTCCCGTTCGAGGTCCCGGCGCTTCGGCGAGTCGATGATGAAGCAGAACAGACCCTCGTCGGTGATGACCGGGGAGACCGGATGGACCCGGGGCCCACCGTCGGCACGGACCGTGGCCAGATAGCCGAAGCCCGGCCCGTACTGCTGCAGGAGAACGCGGATGCCGTCGGCGAGGCGGGGCTCGTCGACGGCGAAATCGGACCAGGAAGCCATGCGAGCATTCTATCGAACAAATGTACGAGGAGCGACCTCGACACGCTGGTCACCGCCCACCTCGCTATGGTGGTCCGATGCTGCTCTCCGACCGTGACCTGGTCTCCGAGATCAAGGCCGGCACGCTGGGCCTGGAGCCGTTCGAGCCCACCCTGGTCCAACCCTCCAGCATCGACGTACGACTCGACCGGCTGTTCCGGGTCTTCAACAACCATCTCTACACCCACATCGACCCGGCCATGCAGCAGGACGACCTGACCTCGGTGGTCGAGGTGCCCGACGGCGAGCCGTTCGTGCTGCACCCGGGAGAGTTCGTGCTCGCCTCGACGCTGGAGGTGATCTCGCTCGGCGACCAGCTCGCCGGCCGACTGGAGGGGAAGAGTTCGCTGGGCCGCCTCGGCCTGCTCACCCACTCAACCGCCGGGTTCATCGACCCGGGCTTCTCCGGGCACGTCACGCTGGAGCTGTCCAACGTGGCGAACCTGCCGATCACCCTCTGGCCGGGTATGAAGATCGGTCAGCTCTGCATCTTCCGGCTCTCGTCGCCCGCCGAACACCCGTACGGCTCGGTGGTCTACGGCTCGCGTTACCAGGGTCAGCGAGGCCCGACGCCCAGTCGCTCCTGGCAGAACTGGCGTGCCTGGCCGACGCGCTGATCCGCCCTTGCGATGTAAGGAAGGGCCCCCTTCTATACCTGAGGCGTTAGAAGGGGGCCCTTCCTTACACCTCAGCCGGGGCGGCCGTAGCTGTGGATGGGCCCGTCGTCGACCTTCTTCATCTTGACGGGCACACCGGCCTGGGAGGCGTGCACCACCCAGCCGTCGCCGACGTACATGCCGACGTGGTGGATGTCGCTGTAGTAGAAGACCAGGTCACCGGGGCGCAGCTCGCCCTTGCTGACGTTCTTGGTCACCCTGCTCTGCGCGGCGGCGTTGTGCGGCAGCGACACACCAGCCTTCGCCCAGGCGGCCAGCATCAGCCCGGAGCAGTCGTACGAGTTCGGACCCTCGGCGCCCCACACGTACGGCTTGCCGATCTGGGCGCAGGCGAACTTGACCGCGATGCCGGCACCGCCACCCGGGTAGCTGGCCGGGCAGGGCGCGGGACGCAGCGAACCGCCGCCGCCGTTGCCGTACACCTTGAGGCGCAGCTTCTGTAGCCGGTCGATCTCCTCGTTGATCTGCTTCTTCTTCGCCGCCAACTGGGCCTCGGTGCGGGTCAGCTGGACCACCATCTCGTCCAGCGGCGCCTTCTGCCGGGCCAGCTCGTTGCGCAGGTCGGCGACCTGGCGGACGTCCTCCTGCTGGTTGTGGGCGAAGCGGTCGAGCATTTCGAGCTGACCGACCATCTCACTGGGCGACCGGCTGCCGAGCATCGTGTTGACGGTCGACAGGTTCTCACCCATGTACGCGCGGACGGCCAGCGCGCTGACCTTGTCCATCGCGGCGTCGACCTGGCGCTCCAGCGGCGCGATGCGGGCGGCGAGCGTGTCGGCCTGCTTGCGCTTGAGGGCCAGGTCGGCTCGGGTGGCGTTGTGCCGCTCGATGATCGGTTCGAGCTTGTTCCAGTCGTCGTCGATCTGCCGTTCGATCTCGGCGACGGACGGGTCGGCGTGGGCCACCGTGGCGCTACCGGTCAGGACGACGGCGACGCCGACCAGGGCGGCGAGGGCGGTGGTGAAGCGGGACCAGCGTGGACGCGGCACGATCGACGTCGGGTCGGCCGGGGCCGACCGTCCGGACGACGGCCGCGGGGCTTGGAGGGCCACCGGGTTCCGTACTCCTTCTTCCTGACCGCCTACCGGGTTAGCTGACGGGTTCGGGCGGGAAGTGGGCGCCCTACCGCAGGAACTGCGGATTCACCCCGAGGAACCTGGGTCCCCGGCTCGCTCGCGAGCGACTCGGCGGTGTCGGTCCGTTACCGCCCGGGGTGGGCAGACCTGCTACCGGGCCGACGAATGACCAGAGTAGAGACGGCCGTTACCGATCCGCAACCCGTGCGGCCGTGACACTCCGTACCGATTGCGGCGGGCCATCGAGCGGACGTGAAGATTTCCTTCCGTACGTTTCGAAACATAGAAAGGTATTGACGTGGGCTCCCGAGCAGGACGAAGGTGACGGCACCGACACCAGTTCACATGTAGGGGGTTCGATGAAACGTCCGACCCTGCTCGCCGTCGCGCTCGTCACCGCCACGGCGGCCGTACCGCTGCCCGCCGGCCCGGCCACCGCGGCCCCCGCCGCCGACCGCCAGCAGCAGTACGCCGCCGCGGCGACCGAGTACGGCGTACCCATCGACGTACTACTCGGCGTCTCCTACCTGGAGTCCCGCTGGGACAGCAATGCCGGCACGCCGAGCACCAGCGGCGGCTACGGCCCGATGCACCTGACCGACGCCCGGCACGTGGCCGCCCTGCCCCGGGGCGGTCACCACGACGCCCCGGGAGAGGATCCGCGCGGCGACGAGTCCCGTCGTCCTCTCGCACCGGCGCCCGCCACCGGCAACGCGCCGCCCAGCGCCGCGCTGCAGACCGTGGACGCCGCCGCCGCGCTCACCGGCGCCACCGCCGAGGCGCTGCGCACCGACCCGACGACGAACCTCCGGGGTGGGGCGGCGCTGCTGGCCGCGTACCAACGGGAGGTCGGCGCCCCGGTCGGAGTCGGCACCGACCCGGGCACCTGGTACGGCGCGGTGGCCCGATATGCCGGCGCGGACAGCGCCGATGCCGCGGCGGCCTTCGCCGACGAGGTCTTCACCACGATCGGCGCCGGCGAGACGCGGGTGACCGACGACGGCCAGCGGGTCACGCTGCCGGCCCAAGCGGTACGACCCGAGCGGTCCTGGCTGGACCGACTGGGGCTGCGGCGACTCGCCCGCCCGGACGGGTTGGAGTGCCCGAGCACCGTGTCCTGTGAGTGGATCCCGGCACCCTACGCGGCGTTCGGCGACGGCGACTACGGCAACCACGACCTGTCCGACCGGCCCGCCCGGCAGAAGATCGAGTACATCGTCATCCACGACACCGAGGCGAGTTGGGCGACCACCCTGCAACTCGTCCAGGACCCGACCTACGTGAGCTGGCACTACTCGCTGCGCTCGGTGGACGGGCACATCGCCCAGCACGTCCGCACCAAGGACGTCGCCTGGCACGCCGGCAACTGGTACGTCAACGCCAAGTCGATCGGGCTGGAACACGAGGGCTTCGCCGCGCAGGGCACCTGGTACACGGAGGCGATGTACCGCACGTCGGCGAAGCTGGTGCGGCACCTCGCGCTGCGGCTGGGCATCCCGCTGGACCGCCAGCACATCATCGGCCACGACAACGTGCCCGGCACCACGGCGGCGACGGTCCGCGGGATGCACTGGGACCCGGGGCCGTACTGGGACTGGACGCACTACTTCGACCTGCTGCACGCCCCTCGGCTGGACACCGGCACCCCGGCCACCGGGCTGGTCCGGATCGACCCCGACTACGCGACAAACCAGCCGGCGTTCACCGGATGCGTCACCCCGGGGGCACCGTGCGCGCCCCGCGGTTCCTCGTCGGTGGTGCTACGCACCGCGCCGGCTCCGGACGCGCCACTGGTCAACGACATCGCGCTGCGCCCCGACGGCACCCCGAACACGATGGACGTGTCGGACCACGGTGCCCGCGCGTCCGCCGGCCAGACGTACGCGCTGGCCGGTCGACAGGGCGACTGGACGGCCATCTGGTACCTCGGGCAGCGGGCGTGGTTCCACAACCCCGCGTCCGCGCCAACGGCCACCTGGACGGTCGGCATGGTGGTCACCCCGAAGCCCGGCCGGGCCACGATCCCCGTCTACGGGCGGGCGTACCCGGAGCAGGCGGCCTACCCGGCCGGCGTGCCGTACCAGGCGATCTCACCGTTGCAGTACACCCTCGCCGCCGGCCAGCGGTACGCCGTCGGCGCGGTGCTGCCCGGCGAGTACTACCGGGCCAGCACGTTCGACGGCTCCTCGCCCGGCGACTGGACGGTGATCCGGGGCCAGAACCGGTACGCCCAGATCCAGTTCGGCCACCGCGTCATGTACGTCGACCTCGCCGACGTGCAGTTGCTGCCGTCCCCGGTGGGCGCACCCCGCTGAGGAACCACGACGGCCCCCGGTCGAGGTGACCGGGGGCCGTCGTCGTGCGTGCTGGGGATCAGCCAGGTCGGCGGAACCCGGCGACCGGCATGGTGTTGATGCTGGACACCTGCACCGGTTTACCGGCGCGTGGCGCGTGCACCATCTGGTTGTTGCCCAGATACAGCCCGACATGACTCAGGCCCGAGTAGAAGAAGACCAGGTCACCGGCACGGGCGTCGGCGCGCGAGACGGCCTTGCCCTCGTTCCACTGATCACCCGTGTGGTGGGTGAGGTAGATCCCGGCCGACTTGTAGGCGTACTGGGTCAGGCCCGAGCAGTCGAACGAGTTCGGGCCGGTGGCGCCCCAGACGTACGGATCGCCGACCTGCTGGCAGGCGGTCTTGATCGCCTTCCGCGCCGCCACAGAGACCACGCCGTTGATGGTCGGGCAGCCGGCGGTCTTGACCGTGGTCTTGGGCATCGACGCTTCGAGCTTCTTGATCTCGGCGTCGATCTGCTTCTTCTTGGCCGCCAGCTCGCTCTGCTGCTTGGTCTGGGTGGCGATCAGCGCGTCCAGCTTCTGCTTCTCGCCGTCGTACTTGGCCCGGACGGCGAGCACACCCTCAACCTGCTTGCGCTCCTGGGAGGCGAGCCGGTCGAGGAGGGTGAGCTGCTCGGTGAGCGTGTCCGGCTTGGCGCTGACCAGCAGCGCGCCGATCTCCTGCGAGGGGCCCGACATGTAGTAACGGGAAGCGAGGTCGCCGACCCGGTTGAGTGCCAGCTCGCTCTGCAGGGCCAGCGGCTCGATCTTCTTCTGAAGCTCAGACGACTTCTTGCGGTTGACGGCGAGTTGCGCCCGCACCTTGTTGTACTTCTCGATCGTGGGCTCCAACTCCTCCCACTTCTTGTCGATCTGCGCCTCGATCTCGTCGACCGTCGGCTCGGCCTGCGCCGGCACGGCGATCATGCCGGCACCGACCGCGGCGGCGGCGACCAGCACGATCAGGCGACGTGCGACCCGGCGCAGACCACGCGGTCGAACGGGCGACCCTGGTGCGTGACGATGAGGGGGCATGGTTGCCACCGGCACCGACTCCTTTGCAACCGACCGCCGGGCGCCTCGCGTGAGGGAAGGGCCGAGGCAGACGACCCACAGCGGTCGGTGCACCACATTAGGGAAGCGCCGGACCGAATTCAAGGCGAGCCGAGTCACCGTCACTGTCGCGCAACCACTTGCACACCAAGGGTGTTGGTCAATTAACCAACGATTGCGGTCAATACATCATCGAGCGTCACCACACCGAGAGGTCGGCGCCCGTCACTGACCAGCACCATGTGCCGCCGTTCCCTGCGCATGGCCAGCAGCAGATCGGCGAGCGTACGGTCCGGCGGGACCACCGCCAACGGCCGGTAAACCGCCTCCGGCACGGGGGCGCGGCGGCCCTGCCCGGCGTACCCGAGCACGTCCTTGACGTGCACGAAGCCCAACACCCGCCGGGTGGACCGCTGCACCACCGGAAACCGGGACCGGCCGGTACGGGTCGCCAGCACCTCCAGCGACGCCGGTGAGACGTCCTCGGCGACCGTCGTCACCGTCGACCACGGTTGCAGGGCGTCCGCCGCGGTACGGGTGTGCAGGGCCAGAGCGCCGGTGATGCGGGCGTGCTCCTCGGCGTCGAGCAGCCCCTCCGTACGCGCCTGCGACACCAGGCCCGCCAACTCCTCGGCCGTGAACACCGTCTTCACGGCCTCCGTCGCCTCGATCCGCCAGAGGGCCAGCACCCGGCGGGCCGCCCACTTCATCGCCAGCAGCAGCGGCTTGGTGGCCACGCAGAACGCCAGCATGGCCGGGCCCAGCCAGAGCGCGGAGACCTCCGGACCGGCCAGCGTGATGTTCTTGGGCACCATCTCGCCGACCACCGTGTGCAGGAAGACGACGACACCGAGCGCGAGCACGAACGCCACCGGATGCACCGCGCGCTCGGGCAGACCGACGGCGTGGAACGGCGACTCGAGCAGATGGGCCAACGCCGGCTCGGCGATCGCGCCGAGGCCCAGCGAACAGACCGTGATGCCGAGCTGCGCGCCGGCGATCATCAGCGGGATCTGGTTCATCGCCGACAACGCCCAGCGGGCCCGCTTCGAACCGGCTGCCAACGGCTCGATCACCGTCCGCCGGGACGCGATCAGCGCGAACTCGCTACCCACGAAGAAGCCGTTGCCGAGCAGGAGCAGCACGGCCACCAGCAGCTCAGTCATCGGCGTCCGGCTCCGCCGGTCGCAGCACCCGGACCTGCTCGATCCGGTGCCGCTCCACCTCCACCACGGTGAACTCCCAGCCGTCGGCGTCGACCGTCTCGCCGGGCAGCGGAATGTGCCCGAGCCGTGCCAGCAGGAACCCGGCCAGCGTCTCGTACGGCCCCTCGGGCAGCCGGAAGCCTGTCTGCTCGACCAACTCGTCGGAGCGCAGCACCCCGTCGACCAGCACCGTGCGCTCGCCGCCCGGAACGGTCAGCTCGAACGGCTCGACATCGTCCACGCTGGCCGGGTCGAACTCGTCGGCGATCTCGCCCACCAACTCCTCGACCAGGTCCTCGATCGTCACCACGCCATCGGTGCCGCCGTACTCGTCGACGACGATCGCCAGGTCGGCCCCGGCCGCCTTCAACGCCGCCAGCACGCCGTCCAGGTCCAGGCTCTCCGGCACGTACACCGGCTCACGGGCCACCGCTGCCACCACCGTCGACGCCCGCGCGGCCAGCGGCACGCCCAGCGCGTCCGGCACGCCCGCCACGCCGGTGACGAGGTCGAGGGTCTCCTCGTACACGGGGAAGCGGGTCCGTCCCGTCCGCCGGGACTCCTCCAGCAGCTCGGCCACCGTCGCGGTGGCCCGTAGCGCGACCACGTCGACCCGCGGGGTCATCGCCTCGGCCGCCCGCTTGTCGCCGAACCGGATGGTGCGCCGCAGCAGCATCGCCGTGTCCGGCGGCAGCGCGCCCGCGCGGGCCGAGATGGCGGCCAGCAGCCCGAGTTCCTCCGGCGAGCGGGCGCTGGCCAACTCCTCCTGCGGCTCCACGCCGAGCGCACGGACCAGCCGGTTCGCCGAACCGTTCAAGCCCCGGATCAACCAGCCGAACGTCCGGGAGAAGGTGTGCATCGGCCCGGCGGTGGCCAGCGCGGCGGGCATCGGCCGGGCCAGCGCCGCGTTCTTGGGCACCAGCTCACCGAAGAGCATGGACAGGAGCGTCGCCAGGGCCAGCGCCAGGAACGGGGTGAAGCGCTCGGTGCTCTCCCCGGCCACGGGACGCAGCAGCGGGGTGAAGATCCGGGCCAGCGCCGGTTCGGCCAGGTAGCCGGTGAGCAGGGCGGTGATGGTGATCCCGAGCTGCGCCCCGGAGAGCTGGAAGGACAGCTCGCGCAGCGCGGTGCGTACCGTCCGGGCGGCCTCGTCGCCGGCGGCGGCCCGCCGGTCGATCTCCGCGCGGTCGACCGTGACCAGGGCGAACTCGGCCGCGACGAAGAACGCGTTGCCGGCGGTCAGCGCAACGAACCCGACCAGCGGCAGCAGCGTCATCAAGAGCAGGCCGTCGATGTCCCCTCACCTCGGCGAGATTCTTGCACGGCGGCGACGGCCCCTGCGGGCCGCCGCCACCGATGTTCGGAACCGAGGGGTACGCCTCAGCCGGCGACCGGCGTCGACTCCTTGTCGCCGCGCGGCTGCTCGGGCTTGACCGAGCGCAGCAGGACGCTCGCCACGTCGATGACCTCGACCTGCTCGCCGGCACCCTTGCCGTTGACGCCGTCGTTGAGCATGGTCGAGCAGAACGGGCAACCAACGGCTACCGTCTTCGCCCCGGTGGCCATGGCCTCCTCGACCCGGTCCACGTTGATCCGCTTGCCGATCTTCTCTTCCATCCACATCCGGGCGCCGCCGGCGCCGCAGCAGAAGGAGCGCTCGCTGTTGCGCGGCATCTCGGTCAGCTCGCCCTGGATCGAGTCGCCCAGCACCTCACGCGGGGCGGCGAAGACCCGGTTGTGCCGGCCCAGGTAGCAGGGGTCGTGGTAGGTGACACCGCCGTCGACGGGCTGTACGGGGGTCAGCTTGCCGGTGGAGACCAGGTGAGCCAGCAGTTGGGTGTGGTGGACCACCTCGAACTCGCCGCCGAGCTGGCCGTACTCGTTGCCGAGCGTGTTGAAGCAGTGCGGGCAGGTAGCGACGATCTTGCGCTTGGTCTTCTCGCGGCCCTCGAACGCCTCGTTCAGCGTCTCGACGTTCTGCTGGGCGAGCATCTGGAAGACGAACTCGTTGCCGATCCGGCGGGCCGGGTCGCCGGAGCACGTCTCGCCCTCGCCGAGGATCGCGAAGCTCACGCCGGCCTCGTTGAGCAGGGTGGCGACCGCGCGGGTGGTCTTCTTGGCCCGGTCCTCGAACGCGCCGGCGCAGCCGACCCAGAAGAGGTACTCGAAGTCGTCCACCTCGCCGACCCGGGGCACCTCGAAGTCGAGGCCCTTGGTCCAGTCCTCGCGGGTGTTCTGCGGCGCACCCCACGGATTGCCCTTGTTCTCCAGGTTGCGCAGCATCACGCCGGCCTCGGAGGGGAAGCTCGACTCGATGAGCACCTGGTAGCGCCGCATGTCGACGATGTGGTCCACGTGCTCGATGTCCACCGGGCACTGCTCGACGCAGGCGCCACAGGTGGTGCAGGACCAGAGGACGTCCGGGTCGATGACCCCACCCTCCTCGGCCGTGCCGATCAGCGGCTTGTCACCCTCGGCGAGCGACAGCACGTCCAGGTGCGCGAGCTGCGCCTGGGTGGCCTTCTCCTCGCCGGTGAGGTCCTTGCCGCCGCCGGCCAGCAGGTAGGGCGCCTTCGCGTACGCGTGGTCGCGCAGGCTGAGCACGAGCAGCTTCGGCGACAGCGGCTTGCCGGTGTTCCAGGCGGGGCACTGCGACTGACAGCGGCCGCACTCCGTGCAGGTGCTGAAGTCCAGCAGGCCCTTCCAGGTGAACTGCTCGACCTGGGCGACGCCGAACTGGTCCTTCTCCGGGTCGGCCTCCTCGAAGTCGAGCGGCTTGCCCTGACTGGTCATCGGACGCAGCGGACCCAGCCCGGAGCCGGCCGGCTTCTCCGGGTCGCGCTTGAAGAAGATGTTGGGGAACGCCAGGAAGCGGTGCCAGGCGACGCCCATGGTGACATTCAGCGAAATGACGATCAGCCAGGTCATCGAGATGACGATCTTGATGAGCGCGGCGACGCTCGCCCCGTCCGACCAGTCCGGGAGGATCGCGCCGACCGCGTGGCTGACCGGGGTCGCCCAGACCGGGTACTCGAAGTGGTCGGTGGCGACCTTGAAGCCCCGGATCACCAGGCCGAAGATCAGGACCAGCAGCACGACCCACTCGACGAAGTAGCCCTGCCACATGGTCGAGCCGGTGAAGCGGGAGCGACCGCCGGGCCGGTTCGGCCGGTTTCGCAGCCGGATCGCCATCAGCACCAGGATGCCGACCAACCCCAGCACGGTGATGATCTCGGTAGCCAGCCCGAAGACGGTCCAGTGCCCGACGATCGGCAGGCCACCGGTCGGCGTGACGACCTCGAAGTACGCCTCGAGCACCAGCAGCGACAGCACGATGAAGCCGACCATCACGAACCAGTGGGCGGCGCCCACCACACCCCACTTGAGCATCCGGGTGTGGCCGGCGGTCTCCACCAGCATCTTCCTGGTGCGGGCGCCCTTGTCGGCGAACCGCTCCGGAGCGGGTTGCCCCAGCCGGATCACGGCCGTCATCTTCATGACCGCGCGCACCGCCAGCCACACCGCCACGGCGGTGATGCCAGCCGCGAGGATCGTGGTGACGATCTGGACGCTGCCCATCGAGTTGGCCTCCCCGGTCTGCTGCTCGTCGAGCGGTTCAGCAACCGGGGCCGGGACAGGCGTAGGACAGCGTCGCGCCGCCGCACCTGCGACCGGACCGGTCGATGACCTCGCTCCGCTCGGTCATGCAGTGCAGCCTACGCGCAAGGTTACCCAGCAGTAACGTGAGTCATCTCGCAGTAGGCCACGCCGCCTGCGGACACCATAGGGTGCCCGGCCCGGTCCTGCCGGGCAGGGGGATGGCGGGTGACGGAGATCCTGCGGTCCGGTGGTGGATCGCGCGGTGCGGCGGCGGCCCGACCGGGCTCAGCGCCAGCGGGAGAGCAGCACCAGCGACGCGACCATCGCGCCGAAGCCGACCGCCAGGTTCCAGTACTGCCACGAGGCGACCGGGTACTCCTGCTCGGAGAGGTAGTAGACGACAAGCCAGCCGATGCCCGCGACGATCAGAGCGACCGCGGTGATCGGCAGCCACACCGGGCTAGGCTTGCGCGACGCCGCCGTCGTCGTCGGACGGACGTCCGTCGGCGGGGTGTACACCTTCTTCTTGCGGACCTGAGACTTGGGCACGGCGCTCTCCAGAGGGGGTGACAACCTCGTCCGGCCTGACAACCGGACGCGGAGGCGACGGTTCATGGCCAATAATGTTCGACAGCTAGCGTAGTCCCGAACGGCCGCCTGGACCACGAATGGGGTCAGGCAGGTACATGGAGTGACCGAAAAGGGCGGGACTGTTCGTATCGCGGCCCAGTCGTCACGAACCGATCCCCGACACTCGGAAGGAACGCTCGGTGGAGTACACATCCGGCGCCGCCTCCTGGCAGAAGGTCCTCCGACGGGCCGCCGCCGGGCTGCTGCCCCGGCGGCCACGCCAACGGCGACCGGGCTGGTCGATCGGGGTGCCCCTGATCGCCGCCGCGGCGGGACTGCTCTTCACCACCACCGCGACCACCGCCGGCGGCACCGCCCTCCGGGAGGACCGGCGGCCCCAGCTCAACCAGCTCATCGAGGAGCGGCAGCAGCAGGTCACGGCGAGCGAGCGCCGCGCCGCCACCCTGCGCGGCGAGGTCGAGCAACGCACCAACACGCTGGCCGACTCGGACGCCCCGATCAAGGCCCAGCAGAACCGAGCCCAACGCAGCCTCGCGGCAGCCGGGTTCACTCCCTTCACGGGCACGGCCGTCACGGTCGAGCTGAACGACGCGCCCCAGCACAACGACGAGGCCCACTCCGACGCCACCAACGACGACCTGGTCGTGCACCAGGGCGACGTGCAGGCGGTGGTCAACGCGCTCTGGGCGGGTGGTGCGGAGGCCATGTCAATCATGAACGTCCGCGTGCTCGCTACCAGCGCGGTACGCTGCGTCGGTAACACCCTGCTGCTTCATGGCCGGGTGTACTCCCCACCGTTCAAGATCGTAGCAATCGGCGATCCCGCTGCCCTCCAGCAGGCCCTCGCCAGCTCTGAGGGAGTCCGGTTGTTCAAGGACGCAGTCGACGACTACCAACTCGGCTACAAGGAGTCCGTCTCCACGGTGACCGTCCCGGCCTTCGAGGACTCGACCGCCCTGCGCTCGGCGACGGTGCCCAAGTGAGCGGCCCCGACGAGCGCCGCGACGGCCGACACCGGGACCAGGCCGACGAGCCGACGGCCTTCCTGCCGAAGGTCAACCGGCCCGAGCCGGGTCGCGCCGAGCCGCCTGCGGGCCCGGTGGAATCCTCCCCGGGCCAGGCCGAGTCCACCGGAGGTCAACCCGAGTCGTCGCCGTCCCGGCCCGACCCGACTCCGGGGCGGACGCCGACCGGCAACTGGCCCGATCCCGTGCTCCCCAGCCGGTCACGGCCGACGGGCCCACCCGCCGCCTTCGAGGCACCGAGCGCCGGACGGCCTGACCGGCAGGGCAGCCCCGACCGCCCGACGCCGACCGCGCCGCCGCGCTGGCCGGGTAACGCGGCACCGCGCGCCGAGTCCGGGCCTCCCCTCGCCGCCACTCCCAGCCAACCGAGCGCACCGGCCCCACCGGGGCCGGTCCGGCCGACAGCCCAGGGCACCGACCCCACACACGCGCCGACCCCGCCCGGTAACGCCCCGGGTGTCTCCACACCCCCGAGCACGCCCACGCCACCGAGCGCCTCCCCGCCCCCCGGTGTCCCTTCAGCAGGCGGCAATGCGCCGACCGCGTTCATCCCGAAGGTCACCCCCGGGTCCACGCGGACGGCAAGCGCCTCGGGCGCCCCGGTTTCCCCAGCCGCCCCCGGCGGCACCGCCGACCCGAACGCCACCGCGCTCATCCCCACCGTGACCGCCAGGCCGACACCCCGGCCCCCGTCCATCGACACGACGGCGCTGATGGGTGCGGTTCCCCGTACGCCGGCTCCGGAGGGGTCGGCCGGCGAGGGCGACAGCGCCGCCGAGCCGCCGCGGCCGCGTCGGGGGGAGCGGGTCGTCCAACTCCGGCCGCACCAGACCGGCGAGGGCTACAAGAGCGTCTACTCGGAGCTGACCCGTCCGTCCATCGCCTCCCGGCTCCGGACCGGCATCCGGGCCACCGGCGAAGTCCTGATCACCTTCGGCCTGGTGGTGCTCCTCTTCGCCGGCTACGAGGTGTGGGGCAAGTCCGCCGTCGTGGACGCCCACCAGAACGACCTCAGCAGCCAACTCGCACGAGAGTGGGGCCCGACCGACGACCCGACGGTCGTCCCGTCGAAGGCCCCGAGCGCCAAGCCGTCCCCGCCGGTGCGGGGCAAGCCGATCGCCGGCCTCTACATCCCCAAGCTCGACAAGAACTGGGTGGTGGTCGAGGGCGTCACCCAGGACGACATCCGCTACGCGCCGGGCCACTACCCGACCAGCGCGCTGCCCGGCCAGGTCGGCAACTTCTCCGTCGCCGGCCACCGGAACCGGGCCACCTTCTGGCGGCTGGACGAGTTGCACGACGGCGACGCGATCGTGGTCGAGAGCAAGACCGACTGGTACGTCTACCGGGTGGCACAGACCCGCATCGTCAAGCCGACGCAGGTCGAGGTGGTGGCGCCCGTGCCCGGCGAGCCGAACAAGAAGCCGACCAAGCGGATGCTCACCCTGACCACCTGCAACCCCAAGTGGGACAACTACCAGCGCCTGATCATCCACGCGGAGTTGGACCGGACCCAGCCCAAGTCGGCGGGTCGCCCGACCGAGCTGGGAGGCTGACCCGGTGTACGCGTTCATCTGGCGCAAGCTCCCGTTCGGACTGGCCGGCAAGCTCGTCGGTTCGGTGCTGCTCGCGACCGCCACGGTTGCCCTGCTCTGGTATGTGGCCTTCCCGTGGGCCGAGCCCCTGCTGCCCTTCGACGACGTCCAGGTCACCCAGGACTCCGGCGTTCCCGGCGAGCCGAGCGACGGCGATGCGGTGACCGGCGACACGCCGACCGACGACGAGCACGACCTGCCGTACGACACGGAACGGAACAACCCCGAGCCGACCCCTTCGAGCAGGTGACGATGCGCGTCCTGGTGATCGACAACTACGACTCGTTCGTCTTCAACCTCGTGCAGTACCTGGGCCAGCTGGGCGTGGACTGCGACGTGCGCCGCAACGACGAGATCGACGTCGCCGACGTCGGCCGGCTGGGCGCGGCGGGCGTCCTGCTCTCACCCGGTCCGGGCAGTCCGGACCGCGCCGGCATCTGCCTGGACGTCATCCGGGAGTACGCGGGCAAGCTGCCGATCTTCGGCGTCTGCCTCGGTCACCAGGCCATCGGAGAGGCCTTCGGAGCGACCGTCACCCGGGCCCCCGAACTGCTGCACGGCAAGACCTCCGAGGTACGCCACCACTCCGTCGGCGTACTCGCCGGCCTGCCCGACCCGTTCACCGCCACCCGCTACCACTCGCTGGCCGTCCTGCCCGAGACGCTGCCGGACGAGCTGGAGGTCACCGGCTGGACCGGGTCCGGAGTGGTGATGGCGATGCGGCACCGGACGCTGCCCGTCGAGGGTGTGCAGTTCCACCCGGAGTCGGTGCTCACCGAGGGCGGCCACCTGATGCTCGCCAACTGGCTGGCGAGCTGCGGTCACACCGAGGCGCTGGAGCGCGCGCCGGCGCTGGCCGCCGAGGTGGACGCCCGGCGGCTCGCCGCCTTCGCCACCACCTGAAAACGCCCGGTCAGCTCCGGAGGGCGTCCCGCACGGCCGGGCTCGCGGGTGACCGGACGGCGGGTGGCCGCTCCCGGAACGCGTCCCAGGCCGCCTTGCCGCTGGCCAGGTAGTCCCGGACCGCCTTACCGGCGAGCATCACGGAACCGCACCCGTCGCAGCGGGCGGCCACCCCGTCGACGTCGAGTCCGAGGTGCCGGCAGAGCGTCACCGCCCGGGACAGATGGTAGGACTGCGTCACGATCAGCGCGCGCTCGACGCCGTACACGTCCCGGGCGCGGACGCAGCTGTCGTACGTGTCCAGGCCGAACGGGTCCGCCACCACCCGTGCCGGGTCGACGCCGAGCCGCTCGGTCAGGTACGCGGTCATCACCGTCGGCTCATCGCCGGAGGTGCCGCCCCCGTCCCCGGACACCAACACCGCCCGCGCCCGACCGGTACGCACCAGCTCGGCGGCGGTCTCCAGACGGCCGGCGAGCCGGTCACCCGGTTGCCGTCCGTCCGCTGCCGCCGCCGTGCCGAGGACGATCACGACGTCGGCGGCGGGCGCCCCCGCCTCGTCGTGGGTGTGCCCGTGCGCGCCGATCGTCGTCCAGAGCCACGGGACGCTGCTCAGCGCCAGCACGACCACGCCCAGGACCGCCACGCGTCGCAGCCGCCGTCGCCAGCGACCCGCCGCCGGTGGGCGGTCGTCGACGGGTGTCCACAGGCCCGGCACCCGGATGCGGACGGCTATTCCCCGTCCATCCGGAACGGCGGGAAGATCGGCTGGCCCGTGCCGCCACCGCCGCCGGGCGGCGTCGGCGTGCCGCTCGGCGTCGGCGTCGGCGACCCCGGGGGCGTGGGCGTCTCCTCGACCGGCTCCGGGATGCCGACCTCGATGGTCACCGTCTTGCCCTGGGCCAGCTCGGTGCCGCCCTTCGGGTTCTGCTTCTGAACCCGGCCGGCCTCGGCGGCCGGCACCTCGTCGCCTTCGCGGAAGCTGACCACGTAACCCGCCGCGCGGAGCTCGGCGGCGGCGTCGTCCTTCGTGGAGTTGACGACGTTCGGCACCTTGCTCACATTGCCGCGTGAGACCTCGACGGTCACCTTGGTGTCCTGGGCGACGGTGGACCCAGATGGCGGATTGACCTTGACGACAATGCCCTTCTGCGCGGGATTGTCGACGGCCTTCTCCTCCACGACCAAGCCCAACCTTTCGAGCTGGGGCTTCACGTTCTCGAACTGCGAGTTGACCAGGCCCGGGGGAATCGTGACGTCGGGTTTGCCGTCGCAGATCTGGACGGTCACCGTGCTCGCCTGCTTCAGCCGGGCGCCCGCCGCCGGGTCCTGCTTGGCGACGGTGCCCTTCGTGCAGTCGTTGGCCAGGACGGGATCGCCGACCACCGGGTTGAAGCCCGCGTTGCGGATCTCGGTGACCGCCACGTCGCGTGTCTTGCCGGCGAGCGTCGGCACCGCCTTCAGGTCCTTGTCCTGCTGCTGACTCCACAGCAGCGCGGCGACCAGGGCGATCACCGCCAGCACGCCGACCGCGCTGAACAGGGCGATCAGCCAGGAGGACGCCTTACGCTGACGCGGGTCGCCGACCCGGGCCGGGATCTGCCGGGTCTGCTGCCCGGTGGCGGCCGGCGGGTAGCCGGCGGCACCGCCGCCGGCCGGGGCCATCGCCACCGTCTCCGCCTCGCGCAGCACCGGAGTGGCCAGCACCGGTCGCCCGGCGGCGGCACGCAGCAGGTCGGCGCGCATCTCACCGGCACTCTGGTAGCGGTTCAGCGGGTTCTTCGACAGCGCCTTGAGCACGATCGCGTCGACCGCCGGAGTGACGTCCGGGTTGATGTCGCTCGGGGTCGGCGGAGTCTCCCGGACGTGCTGGTACGCGACGCTGACCGGGCTGTCACCCACGAACGGCGGGTGACCACAGACCAGCTCGAAGAGGACGCAGCCGGCCGCGTACACGTCGGAGCGGGCGTCCACGGCCTCACCGCGCGCCTGCTCCGGCGACAGGTACTGAGCCGTGCCGATGACCGCGCTGGTCTGCGTCATGGTGGTCGCGCCGCTGGCCAGTGCCCGGGCGATACCGAAGTCCATCACCTTGACCTGGCCGGTCTGGGTGAGCATGACGTTGCCCGGCTTGATGTCCCGGTGGATGATCCCGTGCCGGTGGCTGAACTCCAAGGCCGCGCACATGTCGGCGCAGATCTCCAGCGCACGGCGGGGCTGCAACCGGCCCTCGACGCCGAGGACCTCCTTCAACGTCCGTCCGTTGACGAACTCCATGACGATGAAGGGCAACGTCTCGCCGGTCGGGGCGGTCTCCTCGCCGGTGTCGTAGACCGCCACGATCGCCGGGTGGTTGAGCGACGCCGCGTTCTGCGCCTCCCGGCGGAAGCGCATCTGGAACGTCGCGTCCCGGGCGAGGTCGGTACGGAGCATCTTGATCGCGACGTCCCGACCGAGCCGGAGGTCGCGACCGCGATGCACCTCGGCCATGCCGCCGTAGCCGAGCAGCTCGCCGACCTGGTACCTGCCACCGAGCAGGCGGGCCTGCGCTGTCATCGCGTCTGTCGTCCTTCGCTCGTCGTCGTCCCGCCGTCACCCGGCCGGAGTCGTACCTCACGACGGTACGACGTCCGGGTCGCATCGTCGCGTCCGTCGAGCCGCAGCGCGCCGGACGTCACGGTTTGTGAAGTCGTCGCCCCGGACGTACCCGTCTGCGACGCCTTCCGCAGTTTGTAGGAAATCACGCCGGAGCAGAGCAGGACCAGTAAGGCCAGCAGGATGGCGACGAGCACCATCCCGGGTCGGGACCGGCTGGGCTCGGACGCCGCACCGGCCGGCCGGGCGTACGCCGGAGGGTGTTCCTGCCGGGTCTGTGCCGGCGGCACCGCCGCGGCGCCGCGCGGATAGCCGGCCTGGGCGACCGGCGGCCGGGCGTGCGGTACGGCCGGCGCGACCGCGGTCGGACGGGGTTGTTGGGCCGGCGTGACCGCGGTCGGTCGCTGCCCGACGGACGGCTGCCGGTGTGGCGCGCCCGGCGGGCGGAACTGCTGCGCCTGCGGCACCTGCGCCCGCCCGGGGGCGGCGGGCGAGGACGGCGCCCCGGAGATCGGCGCGGAGTGACCACCGGACCGGGCCTGCTGGGACAGCGCGGCCTTGAGCTGCCGGGCGACCGAGGCGAGGGCGGCGGCACTCGGCCAGCGGGCGGCCGGGTCCTTGGCCAACGCCCGCTCGACGACCGCCCGGACCTGCGGCGGGATGTCGTTGGGCAGTGGGCGGGGCGTCTCCCGGACGTGCCGCATGGCGATGTCGAGCGGGTTGTCCCCCTCGAACGGTCGCCGGCCGGCGAGGCACTGGTAGGCGACCACGCCGAGCGCGTACACGTCGGACGCCGGGGTGGCCACCTGCCCGGTGGCCTGCTCCGGCGAGATGTACGAGGCGGTGCCGAGCACCGAGCCGGCGGCGGTGAGCTGGCCGACGATGTCCGAGCGGGCGATGCCGAAGTCGGTCAGCACGAGCGTGCCGTTCGGCCGGACCAGCAGGTTGCCCGGCTTCACGTCGCGGTGCACGATGCCCTTCTCGTGCGCGGCGTGCAGGGCGTCCGCGGCCTGCGCGACGAGCGCCATGGTGCGGGCCGGGGTGAGCCGGCCGACCCGGCTGAGCGTGGAGGACAGGGCGTCGCCCTCGACGTACTCCATGACCAGGAACGCGATCTGCTGATCGTTGCCGAAGTCGTAGACGTCGACGACTCCGGGGTGGTTGATCGTGGCCATCGTCCGGGCCTCGCCCCGGAACCGCTCGGCGAAGTCCGGGTCGTCGAGCAACGCCGGGAGCAAGCTCTTCACCGCGACCGTCCGGCCGAGCACCTGGTCGGTGCCGCGCCAGACGTCGCCCATGCCGCCGCTTGCGATCCGCTCGTCGAGGCGGTAGCGGTTGCCGAGCTGGACGCCGGGGCTGAGCATGTCAGCGGCCCCCCGGGTCGGCGATGGCGGCCCGCATGATCTGGCCACCGATCCGGGCCGCCTCTGCGCTGCCACCGCTGCCGGCCTGCTCCAGTACGACACACACGGCCGAGACCGGGTTGCCGTTCTTGTCCAGGGCGAAGCCGATGAACCAGCCGTGGTCGGGGCGGTCCGGCGCCGACTGCGCCGTACCGGTCTTGCCGCCAACCGTGTAACCGCTGATCGCCGCCTTCTGGCCGGTGCCCTTCTGCACCACGCTGACCATCATGTCGCGCAGGTCGGAGGCGACCTGCGGCTCGACGGGCTGGCGCAGCTCCCGTGCCTTCGCGGTGTAGTAGCTGGTGGTCCGGTCCGGGGCGAGGAGCTGCCGGACCAGGTACGGCCGCATCTGGCTGCCGCCGTTGGCGACCGCCCCGGCGATCATCGCGCCCTGCAACGGGGTCATCCGGACGTTGTTCTGACCGATCGAGGACTGGGCCAGCGCGGCCGGGTCGGTGCTGCCGTCCGGGTTCTGCATGTCGCCGGTCCGGCTGGCCGCCGTCCGCAGGCCGCCCTCGCCGAGCTGGCCGACGGTGAGGTCCTCCTGCTCGAAGCCGAACTGACGGGCCTTCTCCTTGACCTTGTCCGCGCCGAGCCGCACGCCGAGCTGCGCGAAGCCCGTGTTGCAGGATTCGGTGACCGCCTCCTGGAGGGTGACCTGCGGCTCGGGGCAGATCGACGCTGCGGCGTTACGGATCGGGCTGCCCGAGGTGGGCGGTGTGTAGCTGGACCCGGCCGGGATCGGGGTCGACTTGGTGACGCCGTTCTCCAACGCCGCCGCGGCAACCACGATCTTGAAGGTGGAGCCCGGGGGCAGCGTCTCGGAGAGGGCGCGGTTCTTCAGCGGACCGTCCGGGTTCTGCTCCAGCTTGTTGATCTCCGCAGCCGCCGCGGTCGTGTCGTGGCTGACGAGCGGGTTCGGGTCGAAGCTGGGCATCGACACCAGGGCCTGCACCGCGCCGGTGCGCGGGTCGATGGCGATCGCCGCGCCCCTCTTCGCCTCCACCTGGTTGTTGCGCATCTGGTCGTACGCCACGTCCTGCGCCCGCTTCGAGAGCGTCAGCAGCACGTTGCCGCCGGCGGTCTCGTCGCCGGTGAACATGTCCTTGAACCGGTCGCCGATCAACTGGTCGCTGGTGCCGGCCAGGAAGTCGTTCTCCAACTGCTCGATGCCGGTGTCGGCCAGGTTGACCGGCTTGTAGCCGAGCACATGGGCGTACTTGGCGCCGCCCGGGTAGGTGCGCTGGAACTTCAGCTTGCCGGTGGTCTCCTTGCTGGTGGCCAACGCGGTGCCGCCGGCCTCGATGTTGCCGCGCTTGCGCTTGTAGTCGGCGACCTGGACCCGACCGTTGTAGTCACTGGTGCGGTACTCGTCGGCCTTGTACGCCTGGATCCAGTTCAGGTTCGCGAAGAGCAGACCGAACAGGACCATGACGACGACACCGACACGACGCAGGGGTGCGTTCACGGCTTGATCACCTCCGTGGGAGCACCGTGCAACTGCTCGGGCGGACCACCCGCCGGTCGGGCCGCCTTGCCGGCGCCACCGGTAACCGGCCGCCGGGCCCCGTCGGAGACCCGCAGCAGGACCGCGATGAGCAGCCAGTTCGCCATCAACGACGAGCCACCGGCGGACAGGAACGGCGTGGTCTGGCCGGTCAGCGGGATCAGTTTGCTGATGCCGCCGACGATCACGAAGACCTGGAGGCCCAGGGTGAAGGCGAGACCGCCGGCGAGCAGCTTGCCGAACGAGTCACGGACCGCCAGCGCGGCGCGCAGACCCCGCTCCACGATCAGCAGGTAGACCACCAGCAGCGCGGAGAGACCGAAGAGGCCGATCTCCTCACCGATGCCGGCGAAGATGAAGTCGTTCTGCACCTCGGGCAGGATGTCCGGCTGACCGCCGCCCGGTCCCGCGCCGAAGAGCCCGCCCGTGCCGAGGGCGAGCAGGCCCTGGACGAGCTGATAGCCCTTGTCGGTCGGGTCGGCGAACGGGTCCAGCCAGATCTCGGCGCGCACGTAGAAGTTGGCGAACGGCCCGCCGACCGTCGAACCAAGGACGTACGCGAGGTAGGCCCCGCCGAAGAAGAGGAGTAGACCGATCAGCAGCCAACTGACCCGTTCGGTGGCGATGTAGAGGGTCACCACGAACATGCCGAAGTACAGCAAGGAGGTGCCGAGGTCCTTCTCGAAGACCAGCACCAGGAGGCTGATCAACCAGACCACGACCACCGGACCGAGGTCCCGACCGCGCGGGAAGTCGATACCGAGGAACCGCCGGCTCGCCAGCGAGAGCACCTCGCGTTTGCGCACCAGGTAGTACGCGAAGAAGACCAGCAGCGCCAGCTTGGCGAACTCACCCGGCTGGATCGAGAACCCGCCGAGGCGGATCCACAGCTTGGCGCCGTTGATCTCGGACATGCTGCGCGGCAGCACCGCCGGGAGCATCACCAGCACGATGCCGGCGAGTCCCAGGGTGTACGCGTACCGGGACACCGAACGGTGGTCGCGCATGATCGCGAGCAGGCCCGCGGCGAGGATCACCGAGGCGAGCGTCCAGGCGAGCTGCCGGCCGCCGATGCCGGCGAACGTGGCCAGGTCCTCCCGGTCCACCGGCGCGGCCTCACCCAGGTCGATCCGGCGCAGGAAGCCCACGCCGAGACCGTTGAGCAGGGCCACCGCCGGCAGCAGAGCCGGATCGGCGAACGGGGCGAGGAACCGGATGACCAGGTGCAGGCCGAGGAAGACCGCCCCGAGCGCGGCGGCGGGCATCCAGAAGTCCGGAGTGACCGTGTCCAGGAGGTTCGCCTCGACGGTCGCCATGTACGCGGCCACCAGCACCATGGCCAGCAGCAACAGGGACAGCTCGGCGTTGCGCCGGGACCGGGCCAGGCGTACGCCGGACTCCCCGCCCGTGGTGGCGGGCGAGGATGCCGGTGTGGCCGCTACGGTCACGGGTGGAGTCCTTGGGATCTCAGTCGACGCTCACTCAGGAGACCGGCAGCCGGCCGGGTCGAGCGCCGGCGGTGCCGAGTCGGAGGGCGTGGCGTCGGGTGCGGTGGTCGGATCGGTCCCGCCGGCGGTGGCCGCCGTGGTCGGGCTCGCGCTGAGGACCCCGTTCACCGACGCGCTGGGGCTGGTGGCCGGCGTCGGGGACGTCGCGGGCGGGGTCGGGGATGGAGTGGGCGTCGGCGAGCCGGTCACCGCGCCCGTATCGGGCAGACAGAGCGGCTTCAGGTTCGGGTTGGTCGGCGTGTCGCTGGTCAGCTCCGCGAGCTGCCGCTCGGCGTCCGGCTCGCTCTTGGCGCGGATGCCCACCTTGACCGTGTCCTGGGCGGCGACGGTGAGGTCGTCCAACCGGGTGCCGCTGGTGCGGTGCACGGTGGACAGGTCCATCCCGGCGATCTGCCCCTGGATGCCGCGGAAGACGGCGACCTGGCCCTCGTCGGTGGCGCCCACGTAGTACTGGCGCTGGGTGTACGTCCAGCCGGCGAAGAGTCCGCCGCCGAGGATCACCAGAAGGGCCACGGCCATGGCGGTGGCGCGTACCGGCCGGCGCTTGCGCGGTTCCGGCTCGTCGTCCGCGGCGGCGGGCTCCTCGGGCGCGGCGGGGCGCGGCGCGGAGAGCGCCGAGGCCCGGGCGGCCGGGGTCGAGTCGTCGGCGGAGGTGGCCATGCCCCGGTCCCGGGCGGCGGCACCGCCGACGATCGGGGTCGCCTCGACGATGTCGTGGTCGGTGGCATCGGCGATGATCACCGTGATGTTGTCCGGGCCGCCGCCGCGAAGCGCGAGCTGCACCAGCCGCTCGACGCACTGCTGCGGGTCGGTGTACTCGCGCAGGGTCTCGCCGATGGTCTCGGCGCTCACCACCCCGGAGAGGCCGTCGCTGCAGATCAGGTAGCGGTCACCGGGGAGCACCTGGCGCACCGAGTACTCCGGGTCGATGTCCCGGCCGTCCAGCGCGCGGGTCAGCAGCGACCGCTGTGGGTGGCTGCTGGCCTCCTCGGCGCTGATCCGGCCCTCGTCGACGAGCATCTGGACGTACGTGTCGTCCTTGGTGATCTGCGCGAACTCACCGTTGCGCAGCAGATAGGCCCGCGAGTCACCGATGTGGACCATCCCCAGCTTGCTGCCGGAGAAGAGGGTCGCCGTCAGTGTGGTGCCCATCCCCTCCAGCTGCGGGTTGGCGTCCACCGTGTCGCGGAGCTGTTGGTTGGCGGTGCCCACGGCCGAACGCAGCGCGTCGACGAGGGCGTCCCCGGGGACATCCTCGTCGAGCGGCGCCATGGCACCGATGACGATGTTGCTGGCGACGTCACCGGCGGCCATGCCGCCCATGCCGTCGGCAACGGCGAGTAGCCGCGGCCCGGCGTAGACGGAGTCTTGATTGCCGTCACGGATCAGACCGCGGTCGCTGTGGGCCGCATAGCGCAGGGTCAGAGTCATGGCCGTAATTCGAGGGAAGTGCGGCCGATCCGGATCGGCACGCCGAGGGGTACGGGGGTTGGTCCGGTGACCTTAGCGCGATCCAGGTACGTGCCGTTAGTCGAGCCGAGATCCTCGACGAACCACTGACCCTCGCGCGGTAGGAGTCTCGCGTGCCGCGCGGAGGCGTAGTCGTCGGTGATGACCAGGGTGGAGTCCTCGGCCCGACCGATGGTGATCTGCGCTTCACCGAGAGTGATGCGGGTGCCGGCCAACTGACCGGCGGTGACCACCAGCTGGTGGGCCGCCCTACCCCGCTTCGCCTTCGCCGGTTTGGCCGCCTGCCCCGTCGAGGCGCCAACCGCGCGCGGTGCCGCCACCAGGCGACCGGATCGGGCTCCCGCGAAGAGATCTCGGCGGATCACGCCGACCACCGTGAACACGAAGATCCACAGCAGGATCAGGAACCCGAACCGGGCAACGGTGATGACCAGTGCCGGCAAGGCGGCTCAGCCGTCCACGCGGAAGGTCAGCGTCGTGGTGCCGAGCTGGACCATGTCACCCGGGTTCAGCGCGACGGCGGAGACCCGCTGCCCGTTGACCATGGTGCCGTTGGTGGAACCCAGATCGGTCAGCACAACCTGGCCGCCGTCGAAATCCAGTCGGGCGTGTCGCCGGGAGATACCGACGTCGGGCAGGCGCAGGTTCGCCTGGTCGCCGCGACCGATCACCGTCGACCCCATCTGGAGGGGGTAGGTGCGTCCGTCACCGGAGACCAGCCGCACGTTGCGACCGCCACCGTGCCCAGGCGGCGGGCCGTAGCCGCCACCCTGGTCGTACGCGGGGTAGGCGGGCGGACCGGCGTCGTAGCCGGGCGCCGACACCGGGGCGACCTCGCCGCCGGTGTAGACCTCGGCGGTGACGCGGAACATGCCCGTGTCCAGGCCCTCGCCCCGCTCGATCTCCACGATCACGTCGCCGTAGACCGTCCAGGCCTGCTCGCCGATGAACTCCGCCTGCGACTGGGCCAACTCCTGGGCCAGCGCGGCGGCGTACGGCGCCAGACGACTGTGGTCGAACGGCGAGAGATCGATCACGTAGCGGTTGGGCACCAACGTGCGCCCACCGGCCAGGATCGCCTTGTGCGCCTCGGCCTCCCGCTGCATGGCGTTGAGGATCTCCACGGGGTGGACCACCCCTTTGAAGACCTTGGCGAAAGCCCCTTCGACCAGGCCTTCCAGACGCTTCTCGAAGCGTTGCAGCACGCTCACCGGCTCCTCCTCGGGTCCCGAGGACATGATGGTATCCGGCCGGCGCGCGCGCAGCTCACACGCCGCTCGGCCGCCTGCTCCCGACCCGTTCGGAAGGACCGGGACCACCGTGCTAATCTTTCGTCCGCCACGAACGGTAACCGCTCGTGGCGAGCGTCTGGGACAGCGTAGTATTCCCGGGGCCTGTTGGAGACAGCGGGTTCGGGGCGGCTATAGTGTCCCGGGTCGTGCCACGGGGATGTGGCGGAATGGCAGACGCGCACGGTTCAGGTCCGTGTGCCCGAAAGGGCGTGGGGGTTCAACTCCCCCCATCCCCACCAAAAGGCGAGGGCTCCGCTTGATGCGGGGCCCTTCCGTCATATCGGGGCGTGCCGGGCGTCACGCTATGCTCCGATGGTTTCTGCCTCCGATGGACCAGGAGTGGCGTGTGAGTGTCGCGTTGGTGACCGGGTCGGGCGGTCTGATCGGCTCCGAGGCGGTCCGGCACTTCGCCGGCCTCGGTCTGGACGTCGTCGGCATCGACAACGACATGCGCCGGTACTTCTTCGGAGAGGACGGCTCCACCTCGTGGAGCCTGGAGCGGCTCGGCCGCGACCTCGGTAACTCCTACACCCACTACCCCGTGGACATCCGGGACCGGGACGGCCTGGAGCAGGTGTTCAAGAAGTACGGCTCGGACATCGCCGTGGTGATCCACAGCGCTGCCCAGCCCAGCCACGACTGGGCGGCCAAGGAGCCGTACACGGACTTCGACGTGAACGCCGGTGGCACGCTCAACATGCTGGAGAACACCCGCCAGCACGCGATCGAGGCGGCGTTCATCCACTGCTCGACCAACAAGGTCTACGGCGACCGGCCCAACAGCCTGCCGCTGGTCGAGCTGGAAACCCGGTACGAGCTGCCCGAGGACCACCGCTGGTACGAGGGCATCACCGAGGAGATGTCGATCGACCACTCGTTGCACTCGGTCTTCGGCGCCTCGAAGGTGGCCGCGGACGTGATGGTGCAGGAGTACGGCCGCTACTTCGACATGAGGACCGCCTGTTTCCGGGGCGGCACCCTGACCGGCCCGGCCCACTCGGCCGCCGAGCTGCACGGATTCCTGGCGTACCTGATGCGCTGCGTCATGGAGGGCCGGACGTACAACCTGTTCGGCTACAAGGGCAAGATGGTCCGCGACGCGATCCACTCGCACGACGTGCTGACCGCGTTCGAGGCGTTCTTCCGGGCCCCCCGCTCGGCCGAGGTCTACAACCTCGGTGGCGGCCGGCACTCCAACACCTCCCACATCGAGGCGTTCGCGATCGCCCAGGAGATCACCGGCCGTGAGGCGCGGATCAACTACGTCGAGCAGAACCGCACCGGCGACCACCAGTGGTACGTGAGCAGCATGGCCCGCTTCGAGGCGCAGTACCCGGACTGGAAGATCACGTACGACGTGCCGATGATCCTCCGGGAGATCTACGAGGCGAACGTGGACAAGTGGGTGCCGCAGCCATGACTCCGCAGACCAAGCGCAACGTGCTCGGCGTCCTCGTGGACGCCACCGACTACGCCTCGGCGACCGACGCGGTGGTGACCGCGGCGCACGAGCGGCGGCCCCTGGCGCTGACGGCGTTGGCCGTGCACGGCGTGATGACCGGGGTGCTCGATCCGGCGCACAACGCCCGGTTGAACTCCTTCGACGTGGTCACCCCCGACGGGCAGCCGGTGCGCTGGGCGCTCAACCTGCTGCACGGCGCCGGCCTCACCGACCGGGTCTACGGGCCGACGTTGACGCTGCACGTGCTCTCCCGGTTCGCCGACGAGGGGCTGCCCGTCTACCTGTACGGCTCGACCGAGGAGACGCTGGCGAAGCTGATCCCGGCGTTGGAGCGGATGTTCCCGGCCCTGAAGATCGCCGGGGTGGAGCCGTCGAAGTTCCGCGCGGTCCAGCCGGGCGAGGACGCCGAGATCGCCGACCGGATCCGGTCCAGCGGCGCCCGGCTCGTCCTGGTCGGGCTCGGCTGCCCGCGCCAGGAGGTCTTCACGTACGCCATGCGCCCGCTGCTGGACATGCCGATGATGGCGGTCGGCGCCGCGTTCGACTACCACGCCGGGCTGCTGCGCCAACCTCCGCCGTGGATGCAGCGCGCCGGCCTGGAGTGGTTCTGGCGGCTCGGGCTGGAGCCGAAGCGGCTCTGGCGTCGCTACGTGATCCTCAACCCGGCCTACCTGGCTCGGCTCGCCGGCCAGAAGACCGGCCTGTGGAAGGCCCGCCCGCCGGCCCCGGCGACCGAGCGGCCGGCCACCTTCGCGGTCTAGGACGACACGAGGCCCCGCCGGGATCGTCCGGATGGGGCCTCGTCCCTGGGGAACAGGTCAGACGGTCAGGGTCCAGCTGTTGATGTAGCCGGTGTCCGCCGAGTAGGTGTCGCGCACCTGGAGCCGCCAGGTGCCGTCCGCCGCCTCGCCGGAGAGGTTGACCGAGTACGTGGCGTTCACGTTGTCGGCGCTGTCCGAGGTGCTGCTGTTCTTCAGCCGGTACGAGCTGCCGTCCGGGGCGAGCAGGTCGATCACCAGGTCACCGCGGTAGGTGTGCACGATGTTCACCGCCACCGTGGCGGCCGAGGAGGCGTTGCGGCCACAGCCGGAGATGGTGACCGAGCTGGTCACCGCCGCGCCCGCGTCCGGGATCGAGACGTCGGTGCCGTTGGTGCCGGTGCAGCCGGTGGGCGGCGGGGTGGTGCCGCCGCTGCCCACGTAGAGCAGCAGGTTCGGTGAGCCCGAGCCGGCATTGCTGACCACGTTCGGGGTGGCGTTGGACACCAACTGGTCGCGTACCTGAGCCGGGGTCCAGCTCGGGTTGGCGCTGGCCACCAGGGCCGCCGCCCCGACCACGTGCGGCGTGGCCATCGAGGTGCCGCTGATCGTGTTGGTCGCGGTGTTGCTGGTGTACCAGGCCGAGGTGATCGACGAGCCGGGCGCGAAGATGTCCAGGCAGGTGCCGATGTTGGAGAACGACGAGCGGGCGTCCGAGCTGGTCGTCGAGCCGACCGTGATCGCCTCCGTGGTCCGCGCCGGCGAGGTGTTGCAGGCGTTCGCGCCGTTGTCGTTGCCGGCCGCGAGGCCGTACGTGACGCCGGAGGCGATCGAGTTGCGTACGGCGGTGTCCAGCGAGCTGTTCGCCCCGCCGCCGAGGCTCATGTTCGCCACGGCCGGCTTGATCGCGTTCTGGGTGACCCAGTCGACGCCGGCGATCACACCGGCGTTGGTGCCGCTGCCGGAGCAGTTCAGCACGCGTACGCCGACCAACTGGACGCCCTTCGCGACCCCGTACGTCGAGCCGCCGACAGTGCCGGCGACGTGCGTGCCGTGCCCGTTGCAGTCGTCGGCCGACCCGCCGTCCACGGCGTCGTAGCCGGAGGTGGCCCGGCCGCCGAAGTCGTTGTGGGAGAAGCGGATGCCGGTGTCGATGATGTAGGCGTGCACGTTGCTCGCCGTGTTCGGGTACGTGTAGGAGCTGTCCAGCGGCAGGTTGCGCTGGTCGATGCGGTCGAGGCCCCAGGACGGCGGGTTGGCCTGCGTTCCGGAGATGGACACGGTGTGGTTCTGCTCGACGTACGCGACAGCCGGGTCGGCGGCGATCCGTGCCGCTGCCGCCGCGCTGACGGTGACCTCGAAGCCCCGCAGTGCGGTGCCGTAGGTGCGGGCGACCTTCCCGCCGTGCCGGCCGGTCAGCCGTTGCGCGGTGTCGCCGACCTGGTTGGGCGCCACGGTGCCGTCCTTGAGGACGACGATGTAGCTGTCGGGCACGGCGGTGGCTCCGCCAGCCTCCCGTACGACGCCCACCGGCTCGGCGGCCAGAGCCGGGGCACCGACGGCCAGCACGGTCGCGGTGGCCACCCCGACCAGTGCGAACCTGCGTGGAAGACCCATCTCCCTACCTCCCTCCGACCGGCGGCGAAGCGCGACCACCGGCACCTTCGATCGACAACTGCCGATCTCGCTGAGAGTAGGTCCGCCGGTGCGACAGATAAACATGTCGAAACGTCCATCACCCGGATGGGATGCCCCTACGGGCCCGACCTCCGGGGCCAACGGGGGTCCGGCCCCGATTCACCGCACCGAAGAACGGGAAAGACTCTCCGACATGGAGAGTCAGCTCACCATCCTGTTGCCGGTCGCCGCCGTCTGGCTGGCCGCCGGGGTCCTGGCCGACCGACTGCCCCGGCTGCGCGACGCGCGTGCGCTCCGTCGGCGTACCGGATGGTTGCTGGCGCTCGCGCTGGTCGGCCTCGCGCTGATCGCGGCGGTGGCCGTCGGCGGCCTGACGAGCGCCGGGGCCGCGCCGATCGATCGTGCCGGCGCCGGGCTCACCCTCGCCACCGGCCCGGCGCTCGTGGTGGCCGTCTGCTCGATACGGCGAATCCGCCGGCTGCGGGCCGGGGCCGGAGCGTTCGACAGCGCACCCGGCACACCCGCCCCGCACGGGCTGCGGGCCGCCGCGGCCCACCCGCTCGTCGGCGTGCCGTTGCAGGTCACCGCCCTGGCGATACTTCCGGCGGTGATCGCGGCGGCCGGCACGGACCTCGGCGCCGAGCCCGGGATCACCGGCCCGGCGATCACCGTCGGCGCACTGGCGGTGGCGGCCATCGGGGTCCGGCACGCGCTGCGACACAGCCGGCTCATCGAGCGGGCGCAGCCCACCGCCGCCGCCACGCGGTCAGCGCGAGCGGCCGATCCCCTGCACGTATAGAAGCTCCAGGATCGCCCGGGTCGCCTCGAACCAGCGGTCCAGCCAGCCGGGCGGCGGCACGCTGCCCTTCGGCGGCAGCTCCAGCAGCAGGCCCCGCAGCAGCGGGTGGTCCGCGAGCGAACCGGTGGGCTCCATCGGCCAGCCGGTCGGCGGGAACGACGGTTCGACCAGCGGGTTCGGGTCCAGCGACGGCAGTGAGAGCGGCGCGTCCCCGGCGTCCGGGGCCGACACGTCCCGCCCGTTCAACTCCTGGTCGGTCGAGACCACCTCGGTCAGTACGGTGTCCCGACGCGCCCCGCGGTACTTGCCACCGAACCGCTCCGGCTTGCCCGGACCGTTGGTGAGGTTCTCTGAACCGATCGTCATCCGTCTCGCCTACCTCGCTCGGTTGCGGTCGGTACGGCGGGGGCCATCGACCAACGCCGTACCGACGGGTTCAACGAGGCGGGCCCGCTGTGGCGACGGGAATCCCGGCGGAACCTCGCCGTGCCGGCCGCGAGGAGCGCGGACACGGAACGTCCCCGCCCGGTCGAGGACCGGACGGGGACGTTCATCGACCACTCGGTCAGGCCGAGCCCAACACACCACCCCTGGCTCCGGCAACGAAGGCACGCCAGTCGCCGGGAGCGAAGACCAGGGCCGGACCGGCCTTGTCCTTCGAATCCCGGACGCCGACCGCACCGGTCACGTACGCCACTTCCACGCAGTTGTCGCAGTTGGGCCCACTCTTCGAGCTCTTGAACCACGTCGCCTGCGTCAGGTCCACGGGGAACCTCTTGGTCGCCATTTCGGCTCCTCTGCCAGTTTTGCGATGTGTGCGACGGACTCCTCCGGACGAATGGCCGCAGCGCGGATGTGATCGAAGATGAAGCTGTACTTCTGCAGTTCGTCGCTTTTCTCGAGGAAAAGCCCACCCGTGGCGTTCTCCGCGTACACAACATCCGGATCACCGGGCTCAGGGAAGCTGAGGATCGTGAAGGTGCCGTCCATGCCGGCGTGCGCACCCACCTCGAAGGGGAGGATCTGGAGCGTCACGTTCGGCAACTCGGCCACCTCGACCAACCGCCTGAGTTGGCCGCGCATCACCTCGTCCCCGCCCACCGGCCGACTTACCACCGCCTCATCGAGCACCACCCACAGATCGACCGGATCGTCCTGGGTCAACAACGACTGACGGCCCAGACGGACACGCACCCTTTGATGTACCTGATCGGCCGTGAAGTCCGGACGGGCGGCGCGGATCATCGCCCCGGCGTACTCCTCGGTCTCCAACAGGCCGGGGACGACCTGCTGTTCGTACGCCCGGATGGAGCTGGCTGCCGCCTCCAGGCCGACGTACGCCCCGACCAGCACCGTGCTGTACGGGTGCCACCAGCCCTTCTGCCGCGCCTCGCGGGCGATCTGCACGAGCTCGTCGCTCTCGGCGCCCACGACGCCGTAGATCCGCAGCATGTCCCGCACGTCGCGCGGGGTGGCCGTGGTGTGGCCCGTCTCGATGCGGGAGACCTTGGACGCCGAGCACTCCAACTGCTCGGCCACCACCTCTATGGTGATCCCGGCCGACTCCCGCTGCCGGCGCAACTCCGCGCCGAGCCGTCGCCGTCGGATCGTCGGGCTGCGCCGTTCACTCATCGCGCGGCCTCGACACTTCTGTTTCTTGCCGCTGGTTGCTCGACCCCACTCTCGGGCTACCTCCGGTCGCCGCGCCACTGGTTGTCGCCTGCCGGGGGCGCGACCGTCGCCCGGCGAGCGTTCGCGACGAGGGATGGTGCCGGTCATCGGCCGGCCGCGACGGGCGAAACCGGCCCTCAGTGTGCCGCCCACACGCGGATCGCTTCAAGCGCCGCTTTGCGTGGCGAACTCACGTATCGGCAAAAGTCGACGTGCAACTTGCATGAAGCACGTCGCTGATGCACTCTGTCCGTATGGCTCGGATCACTCAGCGTTCCGGTCCGCTCTCCGGGAGTGGTGAACCCACCGACCCCGGGCAGCCGGACCGAACGCAGGCCCGGCCAGCGACACCCGGACCTGCGCCGGGGTAATGACCCCACCGCTGCAAGCCAGCTGACTGCGGCGGTGGGCGCGGTTCCCGGCAGCAGTCAGGTGATGGTCGGGTGGCGGCACGCCACCAGCGGGTACGGCCCGACCACCACCAGCACCAGACGGTCCACGAGGCGCGATCCCGCAACCGGGCCGAGACATCCCAGACCAGTCACCGCCGGCATGCCGCCGGCTTACCCTCCCCAGGAGCCCATGTGCTTCCCCGCTCCGGTGACGTTCTGCACGTGACTCGCGCGGCGAGTGTCCAGTTCCTCAGGCCGATCATGTTCCGGGTGATCCGGGTGCTCGACTGGCCGACCTACGACGGTTGGCTCTGGCTCGACGGCTACGAGCTCAACGCCGCCGGCGACGCCGTCAACCGCCGGTCGATCTTCGTACAGCGGGAAGGGCTGCAACAGGTGCAGGCCGCGCCGGTGCCCCGCCCGCACACCGTACGGACCCGGCGACCGGTTACCCGTACGCCGGTCAGAGTCGGCTGACCAGCGCGATCCGCCGCGGGTAGGCGTGCCGTCGCCATAGAATCGGTACGCCCACCCCGGCACCGTTCCACCCGCACGTCCAGGACCCTGAGCCTGGGATGGTCATGGTCAATCAGCCCGCCGTGCGGCGGCACCACCGCTGGAGTATCACCTACGCTCTCGGACTGCTCGCCCTCCTCGGGGCCCTGACCACCGTCGTGGTCCTGGTCCACGATCCGGCGTCGTCGTCCACCCGGCTGGCCGTTCCGGTACCGGCGCCGGAGATCACCGTGGCCGGCTCCGAGCCTCCCGAGGACGAGTACGGCTGGATCGGCGCCGACACCCCCGACGGGTACGCCGGGGCGGCGGCCGACGCGACCGGCCCGGCCACCGGTTCCGGCGCCGGCGGTCAGGCCGACGGTCAGCAGGCACTCGCCGAGACGACGTCGGGCGGCCACCACGGCACCGACGTACGCCGGTCGCTCTTCTGGTCCGGGATCTTCGGCCTCACCATCTCGCTCGCCGGCCTCGGCCTCGTCGGCACCCGCCGCCGTAGGTGGTGAGAACCGGTCACGGCGTGGCCGTCGCCGTCGGGCTCGGGCTGGTCGAGCTGCCGCCCGGCGACGGCCGGGCCTGGGAGATCACCACCAGCACCTCCTGGTCGGTCGGCACCAGGGTGCCGGCCTCCGGATCGGTCCGCACCACCGTGCCCGGCGGCAGCTCGGACGGGCGGTACACCACCCGGTAGCTCAGGCCCAGTCGCTCCAGCAGTCCTTCGGCGGTGGACTGCCCGAGGCCGGTCAGCGGCGGCACCGGTAGCTGCGCCCCCTCGGTGGTGGCCGCCGGGCTGCTCGGCGTCGCGCTGGTGGGCGCCGCCGACGTCGGGGCGCTGCTGGTCGGCGCGGCGGTGACGCTGGTCGGCGGGACGGACGGCGTGGCCGGGTCGTCGGGGTCGTCCTCCCGCGCGCTCAACACCACCCACAGGGCCGCGCCGAGAAGGGCGGCGAACAACAACGCGAGTACGCCCCAGAGGATCGGCAGCCACCACCGACGGCCGCCCTGCTCCTCCACGTACCAGTCCGCGGACGGCTCGGCCGGTCGAGGTGCCCGTACCTCGGCCCGCCCCGACCACGACGGTGGCGTCGACCGCTCGGCCGGCATCCGCGCCGTCCGATCCGCCGAAGACGCAGACGCGGCCCGGTCGATAGGCATCGTCTCGTCCGGCGACGCGCCACCGCCGGACGCGGCCCGGTCGATAGGCATCGTCTCGTCGGTCGACGCGGGCGGTTGCGGGCGGTCGCCGCCGATGGGCGGCAGAGGGCGCGTGCGGTCGTCGTCCGGTGTCCCGGCGGGGGGCTCCTGGCGGTCGTCGCTCATCGCACGTCCCTTCCCGAACCGGGCGGGCGCCCTGGCCCTCGACGTCAACCTAACCGCCCAGGTCGACATCGGCCGGTATCGGTGGCACGAACCGCGTGCCGCCGGCGGGTCGGGGCCGCTCGGGTCAGGGGGTGGGCTTCGCGGTCGGCTGGCTCGGTGGGGCCGCCGCGCCGCACCAGATGCTGACCTCGTCGTTCCAGCGTGCCGGACCGTCCTCGGCCGGTTCCTGCCGACTGACCTTTCCACTGCGCCCGCTGCGGTAACTCGGGTAGAGCCCCTCCTCGACCAACTCTTCCGCTGCCTTGGCGCAGTCGTCGCCGACCACGTCCGGCACTTCGGCGGCCGGCGGTGGCCCGGCGATCTGCAGTTGAACCGTGGTACCCCGGGTCACCGGGGTGCCCACCGCCGGCGAGGCGCTCTCCACCCTGCGTCCGGTGCCGACGCCGAAGACCAGCCGCCAACCCAACCGCTGTTCGCGCAGCATCTCGCGCGCCTGGAGGAAGTCGGTCCCGACCACCGGGGGCACGGTCAGCCCGGTCCCCTTCGTCGCGGAGGCGGTCGTGCGGGGAGCGGACGGGGTGGTCCGGCCGGTGGTCGGTCGAGACGAGGTGGCCTCCTCGGTCGGTGTACCTGCCGTGGTGGCGACCGCCTGCGGGGTCCCCGGAGACTCGTCGTCCTCGCCGGCCAGCAGCCAACCGCCGGTCGCGCCGACCACGGCGAGGAGCACCGCGACCAGTCCGCCACCGAGCAACACGCCAGCTCGGCGGCCGTCACCGCCGTCCCGGCCACCGGAGGATTCCTGCCGACCCGTGTTCGCGTCCGTCATACCGTCCACCGCCTCATCACCGGCGACCGTACCGTTCGCCGCCCACCACGTTGTGCCGACGGTCCGTACCGGCGGGTCGCCGCGACTCGCCGCACCGACGACGGGACGTTACGCTGCCCGGCATGGCCAGACGGGGCTGGGGAGTATCGATCGCGACGGCGGTCGGGGTCGCTGCCGGCGCGGGCGCCGCGCAACTGGGCTTCGGCTACGGGCTCGGCGTCATCACCTGGACGCCCACCGAGGCCGGGGCCAACGGCACGGCCTGGGCCGACGGCCTCGCCTGGGCCACCTGGCTCGCCGCCAGCTCCACTGTGCTGGGAGCTGTCTGCGCGCAGCGACTGCACCAGCGTGCGACGCCCACGCCCACGCCGACGACCGGCGCCGCAGCGGCCGACGATGCTGACCTGCCGCAGTCGCCGGCGCTCACGCCGGGCCAACCGACCTGGGCCGAGGGCGCCGACGTGCCGCAGGATCGGCCGGTCATCGATCCGCAGGATCGGCCGGTCATCGATCGGGCCGAACCGGTGGCCGTCGAGCACCCCGGTCTGCTCCGCCGGCTGTCCCTGGCGCTCGGTGCCGGGCTCGGTGGACTGGTCACCGTACTGCTGGTCGCCGTACCGGCGCGGGTCGCCGCAGGCGCCGACACCGGCGCGCCGCAGCGGGTCGCGGCCCTGCACGCGGCGCTGGGAATCCTGATCGGCGTCCTCGTCGCGCTCTGGGCGCTGCGCTCCCGCACGGTCGCGGTGAACATCACCGCGACGGCCGCCTGGCTGTGGCTGCTCGCCGTGGTCTCGGTCATCGACGGTGTACGCGTCGGACGCGGGCTGACCGGTGCCCAACTCGGCACCTGGCAGCTCGACCCGGACCACGGGCGGTACTGGATCGGGGGCCAGATCTACTGGCCGGGCGCGCTGCTGGCACTCGTACCCGCGCTTCTGATCGGTGCCCTCGCCGCCCGCGGCGCCGCGCGTCCGGGCGGACACCGGGTGGGCGCGGCGGCCTCCGGTGCGGCCGGCCCGCTGCTCGTCGCGCTCGCCTACCTGACCACCGTGCCGAGGTGGGCGACCCCCGGCCCGGCACAGTTCTCGACCCAGCTCATCGCCCCGTACGCGGTGATCGCCGGGGTCGGCGGCTCGATACTGGTCGCCCGGCTCGCCGAGAGGGCCGGCCACCGACGGGCCGCCGACCGCCGTCCGACCGCCCCGGCCGCCGGTCCGGACGCCGCCTCGACGGGTGGGTCGGCGAACCCCAAGCTGACATCGGGCGACGTGTCCGACCCGACGTCGACCGCTCCGACCGGCCAACGCGAACCGGCGTCGGCCCCTCCGGCCCGCTCACCCGGCTCGACGTCGGCCCCTCCGGCGGACTTCACCCGGGCCGGAGGGCTCCCGACCGATCGGACGACGCCCACGAGAGAGGGCGTGGCGGACGCCGGGCGACCCGGACGCCGCGCCCGCTCGGTGACCGACGCCGCAGCCGGCACGGCAACCCGACGCGGCAGGACGCCGTCGGCACCGACAAGCCCGCGCGGGGACCAGCCCGCCGACGCGACCACCACCGCACCCCGCGTCCCGGCCCCACGCCCCAACCCCGACGCCGCGCCCCCAACCGACGCCCCAACCAACGCCCCAACCAACGCCCCAACCGCGCCCCGAGCCCGCCCACCCCGACGCCCCACCACCTGACCCCACCGCCATCCACCTGTTGATCAAGAGGTTTGCGTCATCAGCGGCGCGATTTCTGAAGCGAACCTCTTGATCAACCAGGCCCGGGGTGGGGTGGGGTGGTTACTGGACGGGCCAGGTGTGGACTGGTTCGTTGGTGCGTTGGAGTTCCGCGTAGCGCTTGACCATGTGGTGCAGGGCTGCCGGGCGGTCCATGCCGTGGTGGTGCTCCGCCGCCCAGACCGCCTCGGTCTGCCAGACGGAGCCGTTGCGACCGGTACGGCAGCGCTGCTCGATGATGCCGAGCAGCCGGTCCCGTTGCGCCGGCGCGACGCCGAAGCCGTCCAGTCCGGTCGCGGCGACGGGCAGCAACTGATCGAGTACGAGCTTGGTGACCGGCACGTCACCGACCCCGGGCCAGTGCAGCACGGCGTCCAGACCACGGCGGGCCGCCGAGTGGAAGTTCTCCTCGGCTGAGGAGAAGGTGAGCTGACTCCAGATCGGCCGGTCGGCCTCGGCCAGGCCGCGGACCAGTCCGAAGTAGAAGGCCGCGTTGGCCAGCATGTCCACCACGGTGGGACCGGCGGGCAGCACCCGGTTCTCCACCCGCAGGTGCGGGCGGCCGTTCATGATGTCGTAGACCGGGCGGTTCCAGCGGTAGACCGTGCCGTTGTGCAGCCGCAGCTCGCTGAGTTGGGGCACCCCGCCGGCGTGCAGCACCTCCACGGGGTCCTCGTCCTCGCAGATCGGCAGCAGTGGTGGGAAGTACCGGACGTTCTCCTCGAACAAGTCGAAGATCGAGGTGATCCACCGCTCGCCGAACCAGACCCGGGGGCGTACGCCCTGGGCCTTGAGTTCCTCCGGACGAGTGTCGGTGGCCTGCTTGAACAGGGCGATCCGGGTCTCGGCCCAGAGTTGGCGGCCGTAGAGGAAGGGCGAGTTCGCCCCGACCGCCACCTGCACTCCGGCGATGGCCTGGGACGCGTTCCAGTAGTCGGCGAAGCTGTCCGGCGCGACCTGGAGGTGGAACTGGAGACTCGTGCAGGCCGCCTCGGGGGCGATCGAGTCGGTGTGCGTCCGCAACTGCTCGACGCCACGGATGTCGAGTTCGATGGCCTCGCCTCGGGCGCCGACGATCTGGTCGTTGAGGACCCGGTAGCGCTCGTTGGTGGAGAGGTTGTCCTCGACCAGGTGCCCCTCGGTGAGGGTGGGCAGGATGCCGACCAGGACGATCTTCGCGTCGGACCTGGCGGCGCGCTCGTCGGCCCGGGAGAGGCTGCTACGCAGGTCGTGCTCGTAGTCGGCGAAACCGGCGCCCTCGATCAGCCGGGGCTCGGCGTTCAACTCCAGGTTGAACTGCCCCAGCTCGGTCTGGAAGAGCGGATCGGCGATCTCGGCGAGGATCTCCTCGTTGCGCATCGCCGGCTCGGCCGCCGAGTCGACCAGATTCAGCTCGATCTCGAGGCCGGTCATCGGCCGGTCGGCGTCGAACCCGAAGTCGTCGAGCATCAGGGCGAAGACGTCGAGGCACCGCCGGACCTTCTGCCGGTAGCGGACGCGGTCCTCCCGGGTGAAGGCGCCCTGCGAGACGTCCCTGCCCATGTGTCCTCCCGACAACCCGCGCGGTCGGGATTCTGCCGTCCCGGAAGCGCATTGTGAACCATCAACGGTAAGAGCGCTCGCCTGGCCGGGGCCAGAGGCCGACGACGGTGATCCGACGACGGCCGAGTGGATTCGCTCGTGGCGCCATCTCTACCCCGTCGCCAGCATGCCGGACCTCGCGGGGGCAAGAACAAGTCGTGACAATTCACACGCGCCCGGCACGGACGACACCGGGCCCGCGCCGACGTGCGGCGCGGGCCCGGTGTACGGGTGATCCGTGGGATCAGGCCTGGCGGACGGCCTCGCCCTCGATCTCGATCTTGATCTTCTTGCCGACCAGCACGCCGCCGGTCTCCAGGGCGACGTTCCAGGTCAGACCGAACTCCTCGCGGTCGATCTCGGTGCTCGCGGAGAAGCCAAAGATGTCCTGGCCAAACGGGCTGCGACCCACGCCCTCGAACTCGACCTCCAGCTCGACCGGACGGGTGACGCCCTTGACGGTCAGCTCACCGTCGAGCACGAACTCGTTGCCCTTGCGGGACTTGACGCCGGTGCTGCGGAACTCCAGGGTCGGGTACTGCTCCGCGTCGAGGAACTCGGGGCTGCGCAGGTGCGCGTCCCGGTCGTCCTGGGTGGTGTCGATGCTGGCGGCCTGGATGGTCGCGACGACCGAGGACTGCAGCGGGTCCTCGCTGACGGTGATGGTGGCGGTCGCCTCGTTGAACTCACCGCGGACCTTGCTCACCATCATGTGCCGGGCGACGAAGCCGACCCGCTTGTGCGCCGCGTCCAGCACGTAGGTGCCGGCCGCCGGGATGGTGAGACCGTCCCAGTCGCGGGTAACCGCGTCGATGCTGCTGGTCATGACTGGTGTCCTCCAGAGGATTGTTTAGTAGCCCAACGACTGCTTCAGCAAATATAACCGCAACAACATTCCCCGTGTCAAGGACTGGTAGGATTAACGAGTGACCAACGTGTTCGACGACCCCCGGATCACCGCGGTTGGCCTCCTGTACGAGGCCCACGCCGGGCTCTCAGCCCGGTTCGCCGCCCAACTCGAGGAGCACGGCCTCTCCCAGGTCGAGTTCGAGGTGATCACCCGACTGGCCCGCTCGCCCGGCAACCAGCTACGGATGACCGACCTCGCCGCACAGACCTCACTGTCCACCAGCGGCGTGACCCGGGTGGTGGACCGGATGGAACGCGACGGACTGCTCACCCGTCGAGCATGCCCGAACGACCGCCGTAGCTCGTATGCGGTGGTCACCGCGTCCGGAATGCAGCGGCTCGACGAGACACTGCCCGGGCACCTGCGGATCATCGAACAGTGGTTCACCGGCCAACTCGAACCCGAGGCCCTGGCGGCACTGCTCGACGGCCTGCGGCGGGTGCGGGACGCGGTCCATCCTGGCGCGACCGCCGGCAGTACCGAGCAGGAGACGGCCGACGACTGCGACCCGACCTGACCGTCGGCCCGCAAGATGGGCTTCCGGGCGGTACCGGCAGAAGGACCGGCAGAACTGACCCCAAAGACCGGACAAACCTCTTGAAAAACACCTTCTTCCCCGGCAACGGTGGCAGGCTTTCGCCCACCGGGGAATCACCGGGGGGTGACGGCGCGGGCGAACAGCGAGGGGTAGCACCAAGGGGGCTCTTCGCCCGCGCCACTCTCCATCCGGCGGTCCATCGACGCCGACCGGCCACCGCTCACCGTTCGGTGGCTCCACCCCGGGCGGCGATCAGCGCGTAGAGCAGCCCGGACTCCTGCGGCAGCAGTCGGATCCCGGTTTCCTCGCAGACCTGGTCCAGACGATCGAGGACCGTCGGGTCTCCGGTGCTCGCGGCGAGGCCCACCAGCGCCTCCACGACGTCCCGGCGATCGTGACCGGCCTCGACGGCGGCCGCGAACCACTCGGCCGCCAACTCCCGATCACCCCGGTGCAGCGCCAGGTTCCCCTCGATCAGCGCGCAGATCCCCGCCTCCGGTCCGCTCCACGACAACACGCTGTCGTCCGACCGTGGTCGCGGCAGTCCGACCCGCTCCAACCACTGCCGCCCCGGCACGGCGACGGTCGCCTCGGCACCGCCGGCGCGCAGCTCGGTGAGCACCTCGGTCGCCTCGGCGGCACGGCCGTCCTGAGCCAGCGCCAGACCGACCGTGCCGAGCACCCGACGGCGATGTCCCGGGTCGCCCAGCTCGAACAACGCCGCCACCGCACGCCGCCCCTGGTCGACGGCGTCGGCGTACCGGCCCTCGAGGCGGGACACCTCGGCCCGGTTGGCCCAGGCCAGCACGCGCAACCGCTGCTCACCCCCCTCGGCCGCGAGCCGGTCCACGGCGGCCAGCCGCCGGCGTGCCGCCGCCAGGTCGCCGACGCGGATCTCGTGCCAGGCAAGGCTGTTCTGCGCCACCGCCAGATCACGCGTACGACCGTTGCGGGCGGCGAGCCGGAGCACCGCCTCGGCCTGATCCCGCGCCTCGTCGTGCCCGCCGACGGTGGTCAGCAGAGCACCGAGCACCCCGCGCGCCTCCAACTCGCCGGTCACGTCGCCCGAGTGTCGGAAGATCTCCAACGCGGCGCGTGCCGTGGGTAACTCTTCTGCCTCGGCACCGTGTTCGGCCGCGAGCCGTGCCATCCCGAGGCTGGCCCAGCCGCGCAGGATCGGGTCCGCGTCGGCGGTTCGCGGGTCGGCCAGCAGACGTCGCAGCCACTGCCGCCCGGCGACGTCCCGGCCCCGGAACCGCCACCAGCGGGGGAGGCAGGCGGCGAGCCGGAGCGCGGTCAGGGGGTCATCGGTGGCCGCGTGGGCGAGCGCGGAGCTGATATCGCTGCTCAGCTGGTCGAGCCGGTGCACCGCGTCGAGCATCCGTGGGCCGGCCAGGTCGGCGGCGGTCCGCGCCACGAGGCGGGCGGTCACCTCCGCGTGCCGACGCCGTACGCAGGTCAGCTCACCACCGCCGACCGCCTGCTCCACGGCGAAGTCACGGACCGCGTCGAGCAGGCGGAACCGGAACGGCCCGGTGCCGCGAACGCTCAGCAGGCCCAGCTCGACCAGGCGGTCCAGCACCGGGACCGGATCGATGGCGACGGTTCCGTCCCGGTCGGCCTCGTCGGCGAGCATCTCCTCGGCCATCTCCACCGACCACCGGTTGCCAAACATGGCGAGTCGCCGCAGCGCGTCGCGCTCGTGCGGCGCGAGCAGGCGGTAGCTGGTCGCCACCGCGTCCCGCAGGGTCACCGCCACCGCCGCCCGGGTGGCATCGGTGGCGTACGGACGGCGGGCGGCCGACTCCGGCCCGTCCCACCGGGCACGGGTCTCCTCGGTCGAGGTGGTCAGGTCGAGGACCCGGTCGCCGTACCGGTCGAGCAGTTCGGTGAGGTCGAGCAGCCGCCCCCGGGCGGCCATCAGCTCGATGGCCAGTGGCAGGCCACCCAGCCGGCGGACCAGGGCGGCCAGTGCTGGTAGCTCGTCGGGGCCGGGCGGTTCCCGACGGACCTGGGCGAGCCGTGCGATGAACAGCGCGACCGCTGGCCACGAGACGAGCGTGGCCGGACCGGATTGTTCGCCGTCCGGCGGTGGCACCTCGAGCGGGGCGACCGGCCAGACCCGTTCGCCGGGTAGCCCGACCGGATGCCGGCCGGTGACCAGCACCCGCAGCGACGGCAGTACGGTGCCCAACCGGTGCAGTGTCTCGGCCACCGGGCCGGGGGCGCGCTCGACGGCGTCCATGACCAGCAGCGCCCGCCGGCCGGCGAGGCGGGCGACCAGTTCCGGTAACCGGGCGGCGCCGAGGACGGTCATCGAGGCCGCGAGGACGTCCGGCCCGTCCGAACCCTCGCCGACCAGCACGCCGGCCACACCGCCCGGATGCGCCCGTGCCGCCGCGTGGGCCACGGCGAGCGCGAGCGCGGTCTTGCCGACCCCGGCCAGGCCGACGAGGCTGATCAGCCGTGGTCCGTGTTCCGCGGTCAGCATCGCGGCCAACTCGGTGACATCGCGATCGCGTCCGATCAGGGCGACCGGCGGCGGAAGGGCGACCGGCGCGTCGACTCGGGTGGCTTGCGCCGACGCGACGCCGACCGCGCCCGGGCCGACATCCGACGGCGGCTCGCCGCCGACAGGGCCACGGGCCGTGGCCAGGAATGCC
The DNA here is from genome assembly GCF_044466585.1 of Micromonospora sp. NPDC049359. Taxonomy (NCBI): domain Bacteria; kingdom Bacillati; phylum Actinomycetota; class Actinomycetes; order Micromonosporales; family Micromonosporaceae; genus Micromonospora; species Micromonospora sp. NPDC049359. The sequence goes on from NZ_JBITMW010000001.1 coordinate 1,072,404, forward strand.
GCCCGGACGGCACCGGTCAACCCCAACGCCGTGGCGAGCAGATCGACGGTGGTGCGCTGTGGCCGGACCGACCGGCCACGCTCCAGGTCCCGCACCGTCCGCACACCGACTCGGGCACGGGACGCCAGTTCCGCCTGGGTCAGACCGGCGGCGCGCCGGTGCGCACGGAGCAGCTCCGGCAGCCCGGTACGACCGGCCGGGCTCCGCGACCACCCATGATCCGGAGTCATGGGCACGAAGAGTACGGTTCGCCTCCGACCATCGGCAGTCGAACGTCGTCCTGCCGACGTCCGCTCGCCGATAATCCGACAGCCGAGGGGTCGATCGACGGGGAGTGGTCGGTAACCCCCGAGATCGCCCGAGGGGTGGGATCAGAGGCCCAGATCGCGGGCGATGATCATGCGTTGCACCTCGCTGGTGCCCTCACCGATCTCCAGGATCTTGGAGTCCCGCCAGAACCGGGCGACCGGGTACTCGTTCATGAATCCGTAGCCGCCGTGGATCTGGGTGGCCTCCCGGGCGTTGTCCACCGCGATCGTGCTCGCGTGCAGCTTCGCGATGGCGGCCTGCCGCTTGAACGGCTCGCCGGCAAGCATCCGGGCGGCGGCGTCGTAGTAGGCCAGGCGCGCGGTGTGCGCCTTCAGCTCCATGTCCGCGATCTTGAACTGGATGGCCTGGTTGTCGCCGATCGGCCGGCCGAAGGCGTGCCGCTCCTTGGCGTACTTGATGGACTCGTCGACGCAGCCCTGGGCGAGGCCGACAGCCAACGCGGCGATCGCGATCCGGCCCTCGTCGAGGATCCGCAGAAACTGTGCGAAGCCCCGTCCGCGCGCACCGAGCAGGTTGGCCGCCGGCACCCGGCAGTCGTCGAAGGTCAGCTCGTGGGTGTCCGAGGCGGTCCAACCGACCTTGGAGTAACCCGGAGCCACCGTGAATCCGGGCGTGCCGGTGGGCACGATGATCGTCGACAGCTCCTTGGAGCCGTCCGGGTTGGTGCCGGTCACCGCCGTGACGGTCACCATGGCCGTGATGTCGGTGCCCGAGTTGGTGATGAACGCCTTCGCGCCGTTGATCACCCACTCGTCGCCGTCCAGCACGGCCCGCGTCTGGGTGCCGCCGGCGTCGGAACCGGTGCCCGGCTCGGTGAGGCCGAAGCCGGCCAGGGCCTCCCCGCTGAGCAGCCGGGGCAGCCAGGTCGCCTTCTGCTCCTCGGTGCCGAAGCGGTAGATCGGCATCGCGCCGAGCGAGACGGCCGCCTCCAACGTGATAGCCACGCTGGAGTCGACCCGGGCCAACTCCTCCAGGGCCAGGCACAGCGCGAAGTAGTCGCCGCCCATCCCGCCGTGCTCCTCGTCGAAGGGCAGGCCGAACAGGCCCATCTTGCCCATCTGCCGGATCACCTCGTACGGGAAGGTGTGCCGCTCGTAGTGCTCGGCGATCACCGGGGCAACCACCTCGCGGGCGAAGTCCCGCACGATCTCCCGCAGCGCCGCTTGTTCGTCGGTGAGCCGGAAGTCCATCTCGATCCTCCTACTGGGCGGGCCGCCCGGCGCTCGTGACGCGGAAGCGGCTGAAGCGTTAGGAAGGGCCCCCTCCTATACCCCAGGCGTTAAGTAGGGGCCCTTCCTTGCGGGTCAGACGGGGGTGACGCCGTGGCGGCGTCGGGAGAAGGTGCGGTCCTTGGTGCGGGCCGCCGCGAACCGGCGGACCAGCTCGTCGCGCAGGTCGTGCGGCTCGACGATGGCGTCCACCACCAGCTCGCTGGCGAGCCGGACGACGTCGATGTCCTGCTCGTACTCGGCCCGTTTGGCGGCCACGAAGGCGGCCCGCTCGTCCGCGTCCTCGATCGCCGCGATCTTGTTGGCGTAGACGGCGTTCACGGCGGCCTCGGCGCCCATCACCGCGATCTTGGCGCTGGGCAGCGCGATCGTCGCGTCCGGCTCGAAGCCGGGGCCGGCCATCGCGTACAGGCCCGCGCCGTACGCCTTGCGGACGACCACGCAGATCTTCGGCACGGTCGCCTCGGAGATCGCGGTGATCATCTTGGCGCCGTGCCGGATGATGCCCTGCTTCTCCACCGCGCTGCCCACCATGAAGCCGGGCACGTCACTGAGGAACAGCAGCGGCACGTTGAACGCGTCGCAGAGCTGCACGAACCGGGTGGCTTTGTCGGCCGAGTCGACGAAGAGCACGCCGCCCTTGAACATCGAGTTGTTGCCGAGCACGCCGACGACCTGGCCGTCGAGGCGGCCGAAGCCGATGGTCAGCTCCTTGGCCCACAGTGCCTGGATCTCGAAGAAGGAACCCTCGTCGAGCAGGCCCTTGACGTACCGTCGCATGTCGAACGCCTGCCGCTCGCTGGCCGGCACCAGCGCGGCCAGGTCGGCCTTCGCGGGCGCGGCGACCGCCGGCGCGGCCGGCGGCGCCTGGGTCCAGTTCGCCGGCAGGTACGACAGGTAGGTCTTCACCACGTCGAGCGCGTCGGCCTCGGTCTTGCAGAGGAAGTGCCCGACGCCGGACTCGGCGGTGTGCACCTTGGCCCCGCCCATCGCCTCCAGGGTGGTCTTCTCCCCGGTGACCATCTCGACCATCCGGTCGGACCCGAGATACATGCTGGCGTTGCCGTCGACCATCGCCACCACGTCGCAGAACGCCGGGATGTACGCCCCTCCGGCGGCGCTCGGGCCGAACAGCGCGCAGACCTGCGGGATCGAGCCGGAGGCGCGGACCTGGTTCCAGAAGATCTTGCCGGCCCCACGGCGGCCGGGGAAGAGGTCGACCTGGTCGGTGATCCGGGCGCCGGCCGAGTCGACCAGGTAGACCATCGGGACGCCGGCCCCGTAGGCCCGCTCGATGATCCGGATGATCTTCTCGACGGTACGGGCGCCCCAACTGCCGGCCTTCACGGTGGAGTCGTTGGCCATCAGGCAGACCTGCCGGCCGTCGATCGTGGCGGTGCCGGTGACCACGCCGTCGGCCGGCAGGCCGTCGGCGAGCGCGTTGGCGTAGAGGCCGTCCTCGACGAAGGAGCCCTCGTCGACGAGGAGCGCGACGCGTTCGCGGGCGAAGAGCTTGCCCTTGGCCTCGTTGGCCGCGTGGTACTTGTCCGCGCCACCGGACCGGGCCCGCTTGCGCAGTTGTTCCAGCGCCTCACCGTCGAGCGTCACGCCGACTCCCTCGCCCGTGCTGACCTGAACGATCGTTAGGCTATCGCATCCGCGCACCCTCCGGCGACCCATGCCGCACCGACGCTCCTTCGAACGAAACATTGAAATCTATTAATCTCTGTGGATAGGCTCCTGGCACCCCCTCCCGGATAAGGAGTCAGCGATGACCTCACGACTCAGTCGGCTCGCCGTCGCGTTGGTCGCGACGGCAGGTGCCACGCTCGGCGTCACGGTCGCCAACCCCGCGCCCGCGTCCGCCGCGATGACCATCTGCTACAACACCAGCCAGGCAGGCGCCTACGCGGGCACCGCCAACCAGGCCGCCTCGATCTGGAACAACGCCACCGTCAACCTGACGCTCTCCGCGAACTGCGGCTCCAACCTGCGGATCTACCAGATCACCGGCGGCGGCTCGTACGCCGTGCGGACCAGCCTCGGCAACGGCCGGGTCTACATCGACACCCAGCAGGCGGCGCAGTACAGCCCGCTGCGGATCATGACCCACGAGATCGGGCACATCCTCGGTCTGCCGGACAACTACAACGGCAACTGCGCGATCCTGATGTCCGGCGGCAGCGCCGGCACCAGCTGCACCAACCCGTACCCGAGCAGCGCCGAGGCGAACCGGGTGAGCAACCTGTTCGCCGGTACGTTCAGCGCGACCGACCGCAGCGCGGACATCTTCCGCGACAGCTGGCCGTCGGCGCTCACCACGGTGGGCTGACCGAACCGCGCACCACGAAGGGGCCGGCAGTGCGCCGGCCCCTTCCGCGCTTTTCTCAGCTCGGCATCGGCGTCAGTCGCGTACGCGGGCCGGCCCGCAGCACACCGGACGGCAGCGTCTTGCCGAGCAGTTCCTCGGCCAACTCGGCCACCTCGATCAGGGCGTCCAGGTCGATGCCGGTGTCGATGCCCATGTCGTGCAGCATGTGCACCGCCTCCTCCGTCGCCAGGTTGCCACTCGCACCCGGCGCATACGGGCAGCCACCGAGACCGCCGACGCTCGCGTCGAACTCGGTCACCCCCAGCTCCAGCGCGGTCAGCAGGTTGGCCAGCGCCGTACCCCGGGTGTTGTGGAAGTGCAGCAGCACCGGCACGTGCGCGTTGCGGTCGCGTACCGCGGTCAGCAGCTCACGGACCCGACGCGGCGTGCCCATGCCGGTCGTGTCGCCGAAGGCCACCCGGTCCGCGCCGTCGCGGACGACCCGGTCGACGATGCCGGCGACACGGCGCGGGTCGACGTCCCCCTCGTACGGGCACCCGAAGCTGGTCGCCACGATCACCTCGACCCGCGCGGAGGCCCCGTGCAGAAGGTCGATCAGCTCGGCGATGTCGTCCAGCGACTCGTCGGTCGAGCGGTTGACGTTGCGGCGGTTGTGCGTGTCGCTGGCCGACACCACCACCTCGATCTCGGTGAAGCCGGCGGCCAGGGCCCGCTGGGCGCCCCGGGTGTTCGGCACCAGCGCCGAATACCGCACCCCGTCGACCTTCGCCGCCCGCCGCCACACCTCGTCGGCGTCGGCCATCTGCGGAATCGCCCTGGGGTGCACGAACGACACCGCCTCGATCCGGCGTACGCCGGTGGCGGAGAGCGCGTCGAGCAGTCGCACCTTGGCGTCGGCGGGGATGGGCTCCTCGTTCTGCAATCCATCCCGCGGCCCAACCTCACGGATCGACACGGAGTTTGGCAGTTCCGCCATGGGGTCACCTCACTGTCTGCCCTGATGGGGCAACGGTAGCGACATCGGCCCGAATAACCGCCAGCGTCGAGGACGGTACGGACACGGTGTGCGATGGCTCTCCGCCGAGGTGGGCCGTCCAGCCAGCACCGGACCACCCTTCGGCGGATGAATCAGGCCAGAAGGATGCCATCACCGGCGGCGGCATGGAACTGCGGGCGGTCGGGTGGCTACGTTGGTGCCGGCGGGACGGCGGGGCCAGCCATCGGCTCGACCCCACCGTCTGGACGCCTCCGGTGGTCAGCGCTGCGACGGTCCTTCCAAGAGCTCCGCAGCGCATCGGAGTGCGGTCGAGAGGGCGCCGGCGCACGCGCGCCCGGCACTTCCGGGCCAGCGGCCCGGTACCGGGCAACCACCGTGCACCGAGGCTGGACACCGGCGGTCCCGGCCTCCCCGGCCAGAGCCGAGGCGAGCCACCCCGCCTGGCCAACCAACCCTGGCACAAGACCGACAACCCCGACAACCTCCCCAGGTGCCGCTGACAGGCCCTCGCCAGCCGCGTCGATCAAGAGGTTTGCGTCAAAATTCCGGCCACGGATGACGCAAACCTCTTGATCAACTACAGGTAGGGGATCGGAACAGGTCAGCGCATGCGGGGGACGATTCCTGTGTCGTAGGCGCCGGAGCGGAACTCCTCGTTGCCCAGCAGCTCGGCGAAGAACGGGACGTTGTTCTTCGGGCCCTCGATCTGGAAGGCGGCCACCGCTTCCTGCGCGCGTTCTAGCACCTCGTCGCGGGTCGCGCCGGTGACGATCAGCTTGGCCAGCAGGCTGTCGTAGAACGGCGTGACCGTGTTGCCCCCGGTGTAGCCGGAGTCCACCCGGACACCCTCGCCGGTCGGTTCCACCCACGTCCGGATCACGCCGGGGCCGGGCAGGAACCGCTTCGGGTCCTCGGCGTTGATCCGCATCTCGATGGCGTGCCCGCTCGGCGCGAGCGCGTCCGGGTCGAACGTCGGCGCCAGCCCGGACGCCACCCGCAACTGCTCCTCAACCAGGTCGATCCCGTAGACGTACTCGGTCACCGGGTGTTCCACCTGAAGGCGCGTGTTCATCTCGAGGAAGAAAAACTCCCCGGAAGTGGGGTCCAACAGGCATTCCACCGTGCCCGCGTTGCGGTAACCCACGGCCTCGCCGGCCCGTACCGCCGCCGCCAGCAGGCGCGCTCGCAGTTCCGGCGAGACGGCCGGCGACGGGGATTCCTCGACGAGCTTCTGGTTGCGTCGCTGCACCGAGCACTCCCGCTCGCCGAGCGCCACCACCCGACCGTCGGCCAGGCCGAGGATCTGCACCTCGACGTGCCGCACCCGGGGGAAGTACCGCTCGATCAGCACCGATCCGTCACCGAACATCCGCTCGGCGAAGGCGCGCACCTTGTCGTACTCGGTGCGCAACGCGGCCTCGTCGACGGCCACGCCCATGCCCATGCCGCCGCCACCGGCGGCGGCCTTGACCATCACCGGGTAGCCGATCTCGGCGGCGGCCGTCACGGCCGCGTCCAGGTCAGCGGCCGGATCGGTGGTGCCGGGCGCGACCGGCACGCCGGCCGCCGCCATCAGGTTCCGCGCATTGATCTTGTCGCCCATCGCGCTGATCGCGTCCGCGCCGGGTCCGACCCAGACCAGCCCGCTGGCCTCGACGGTACGAGCGAACTCCGCGTTCTCCGACAGGAAGCCGTAGCCGGGGTGGATGGCCTGCGCGCCGGTCGACTTGGCGGCGGCGAGGATCGCCTCGACGTTGCGGTAGCTCTGCGCCGGATTCGGCGGGCCGATGAGGACCGCCTCGTCCGCCTCGGTGACGAACGGCAGGTCGGCGTCCGCCTCCGAGTACACCGCGATCGCGCGGATGCCGAGCCGCTTGGCGGTCCGGATGACCCGGCGGGCGATCTCGCCCCGATTGGCGACCAGCAGTGACTCGATCATGTTTCCTCCCGGCGTCCGGATGTTGGGACGATGTCAGGGAATCATGACCGGCGTACTTCTGACGAGTCGGCTCAGGCGAGCAGCGCGGCCAGGGTCGCTCCACGCAACAGCTCGGCCCGACGTCGGCGGTCCACCTCGCCGCCGAGGAACGGAGTCGAGTTCATCAGGCCGAACGCCGCGTGCGCGAGCACCCGAGCCTCGCCGTCGGGCATGCCCGGGTGCAGCGCCGTGAGCACCGTCACCCACTCCTCGACGTACATCCGTTGCAGCCGGCGGATCCGTCGCCGCGGCTCCTCCGGCAGGCGGTCCAACTCGTGCAGGTGCAGCGCGATCACGGCCGGGTTGGCCAGCGCGAACTCGACGTGGAAGTCGATCAGGGACTCCAGCACGCCGCGCGGGTCGTCCGGGTGCCCGGCGGCGCGTTCCCGCCCGCCGGCCAGCAGCCCCTCGCTGACCGGAATCAGCGCCGCGGCCAGCATCGCCTCCTTGCCGGCGAAGTGGTGATAGAGCGCCGGACCGGTCACCCCGGCTGCCGCGCCGATGTCGTCCATCGACACGCCGTGGTAGCCGCGGGCGGCGAACAGACCGACCGCGATCTCCAGGATCTCGTCCTTGCGGGACCGGCGCCGGCCCGTACCCGCCGCCCCCCGTGCCTGCTGCTCCACCGTCACCGGGCAAGCGTAGACCGCGAGCCGGACACCGTGGGGCGACGGATACCGGTCGGCGGCCCGCAGCGGTCAGTCGTCCGGGTCGAGGTCGTGCTCCTGTCGCAGGGCGGCCGCCTCGGCGGGCCGGTCGAGCAGGTCCAACGCGCGGGCCAGCAACCACGCGGTCTGGCGGACCGGCCGCGATCCGGCCGGCAACCCACCGAGTACGCGCCGCAACAGCGGCTCCGCCTCGACCGGCCGGTCCAGTCGGAGCAGCAGCTCACCCACGAGGACCTCCACCTGGGCCGCCTCACCGAACGCCTCGATCGACCGCAGTCGGTCGGGCACCCCGGCGAGCCGTGCCAGCGCCTCGTCCGCCCGGCCCTCCCCGGTCAGCACCCGCGCGCCCGTCTCGGCCATCATCGCCAGCTCGTACGTCACCGGTGGCGGCGGCTCCGGCTGCCCGGCCAACACCGCCGCCAACCCGTCCGCCAGTTCGACGACCCGGACCGCCTCCGGCAGGTTGTCGGACCAGAACCAGGCGTACGCCTCCCGGCGACGGGCGCGCAGCTCGTCCAACGGCAGATCGGCGAGCCGGTACGCCGTGGCGGCGGCGGTGAACCGCTCGGCGGCCGCGGCGTCCCGGTCGGCGTCGTACAGGATCCCGCCGGCCTCCTCCAGCACCTGGGCCCGGATGGGCAGGTTGTCCGGGCCGTCCAGGTTGACGGACAACTGCTCCAGCAGAGCCAACGCGGGGTCGATCTCGCCGAGCCCGCCGTACACCCCGGCCAGCAGGTGCCGGCAGCGGTCGGCCTCCGCCTGGGCGCCCAGGCGGTCCAGGCCGAGCACGGCCTCCTCGGCGACCTCGGCCGCCTCGGCGAGCCGACCCACCACCCGGTACGCGTTCGCCAGCTCCCAGCGCAGGAACGCGTCCCCCTCGGCGTCACGCTCCACGCAGAGCGTCACCGCCTCGACGAAGTCGTCCACCGCGTCGGCGGCCCGGCCGGCGGAGAGCAGTGCCCGCGCGCGGGCGACCCGGACGGGCAGCTCCGCGTCCCCCGGCGCCACCCGCAGCGCCTCGTCGCAGGCGGCCACCGCCTCCGCCGGATCGTCGACGGTCCGGGCGCAGGCCAGGCAGGCGGCCGTGATCAGCTCGTCGACGCCCAGCTCACGGGCCATCCGGCGGGCCTGGACGGCGGCGGCAAGGGCCTCGTCGACGCGGTCGGACCCCTCCAGCAGATGTGCCCGGTGCAGCGCGATCCGGGCCGCCAGGTGCTCATCGCCACCGGCGTCGGCAGGTATCCGGGAAAGGGCCGTCAGGGCGTCCGCCCAGCGTTGCCGGTGCAGCAGCGCCAACGCCAGCCGGTCGTAACCGGCGGCGCGCTGCCGGGGGTCACCGAGTCGATCCAGCGCCTCGGCGGCCTCCCGGGCCAACGTCAGCCCCTCCTCGGCGTGCTCGTCGGCGCGGGTCAGCAGCACACCCAGCCGCCCCGCGACCACCTGGGCGGGCAGCTCCTCACCCGCCGAGCGGTACAGGTCCAACGCCGCCCGGTTCAGCTCGACCGCACCCTCGACGTCGTCCTCGTCGCCCCGCTCGGCCGCCCGCAGCGCCAGTCGGTGCGCGACCGTACGCGGTGGCAGGTCGGCGGCGTCGAACCGGTCGTCGTACGCGGCCAGCGCCGCCCGGAAGGTGGCCCGGTCGTGCTGGCCCCAGCTCTTCTCGGCGACGGTCAGCAGCTCGTCGGCGTCGGCGGGTAGAGCCACGGTGGACACCTCGACGGGTGCCCGGCCGGGCCGTTCGGACGCGGGCGTCGCACCGCCGGCCAGCGCGTCCCCACCGGTTCGGGCCGAACGGCGACGAACGCTCGCGGACAGCGGCAGGTGCTCACCACCGGGTCGTACGGCGAGCCGACGGGCGATCCACTCCGACTGGTGGGTGGTGCCGTTGCGGGCGTCGAAGCGGGCGGCCAGCTCGGTCGCCCTGTCGGCCAGCTCGGCGGCCAGCGCCGACGCCGGCACCTCGGCCGCCGGCCGCCCCTCGGCGGCCCGCCGGTACACGGTGGCGAGACCGGCCTGGCGCAGCGCGGCGGCGGCGGTCGCCGCGAAGTGCATGGCGGCGGCCGGCGACGGCGGTCGGTCCAGCCAGTCCAGGTGCCGCTCGACCAGCTCGACCGCCCGCGCCTCGTTGCCGGTGAGCGTGCAGAACTCGACGTGGTCGCCGATGTCCCACAGGTCCGCGAGGCTGCCGCGCAGCTTGCGGTACGCCTCACGGTGCGCGTCGCGCGCCGACTCACCCCGACCGGTGCGCAGGTACGGCAGCAGAAGCGCCGTGAGGATCGCCTGCGGCTGCTCGGTGCACGTGAGCCGGCCGGCGAGCACCGGCTCGGCGAGGGCCACCGCCTCGGCGTCCCGACCGGTGGCGGCGAGGTAGCCCACCTGGCTCGTCGGGTCACAACCCGCACAGTCGGACAGTTCGTCACGGGGCGCCGTCTGCCACAGCCGGTACCAGTGCGCGGCCGCCTCGGCGTCACCCACGTGGTCGGCGACCCGGAACCGGTGCTTGTGGACGGTCTGCAGGCTGTGCCCGCCGGCCCGGTAGTGCCGCTCCATGTCGTCGAGCACGGCGTACGTGCGGTCCAGTGGCACCTCGGGGAACTCCAGCAGACCCGACACCATGTACTTGAAGTGCCACAGCATCTGGTGCAGGTGCTGCTGGTGGTAGGGCTGCGGGTCTCGGTCGAACTCGGACAGGCACCAGGAGAACGTGACGAACGACTTCGCCGGCTCGCCTCCGTAGACGTACCCGGTCGTCGCCTGCATCCGGGTCACATAGGCGAGGTGCCGGTCGTCGGTGGCGTCCACCCGGCGCAGCAACTGCTCCAACGCGGCGATCTGCCCCGCCCCGTACGGCATGTCGGCGATGCCGCGCAGCACCCGCCACAGGTCCTCGTCGCTCATGCCTGCTCCCGTCCCGGTACGGCCCGGCCGAGCAGGCCGAGGAAGGCGTCGTTCAGCAGCGCGGCGTCGGCCGCGCGGACCGGGTGGTGCCCGAGCAGCAGCGCCTGCCCGTACAGCGCCTCGACGGCGAGCCCGACCAGCTCCGGGTCGCCCAGCATCGTGACCCGTCGCACCAGCGGGTTGCGGTGGTTGAGCACCAGTTGCGGGCGGTCCGGTGGGGCGGTGGCGGCGAGCGCGTCGAGCACCCCACCCCACAGCTCGTCGGCCCGGTCGCGGCTGGCGGCGAGCTGGTCGTTGAATGCCGCCGACCGGCTCACCAGGTAGAGCGTGGGCAGCGAGACCGGGTCGTACGCCCGGATGACCACCTCGCAGCCGGAACGCTCGACGGCCCGCTGCGCGGCGGTGAGGAACGGCCGCAGCGCCAGTTCCACGGACGGGTCGAGGGCCTCGAACCGGGTGGTGAGGTCACTCGGCTCGAGCCGTTCGATCAGCACCGAGCGGTCCACCGCCGGCAGCCGCTCGATCAGCTCGGTGTCGTACGTGTAACCGGCGTTGACGACGGCCAGGTCCTGCGCGGCGGCCACCGCGGCGAGCTGGCGGAACTCGTCGAGGCTGGCCGCGTAGCGGACCACCCCGTGGCGTTCCCGGAACTCGGCGAGGGTGAGCGTGCCGACGTTGGTGTCCATCGGCCACCACCTGTCGACCAGCCGGAGCATGTCGTCGTCGTGCAGGGCCAGCGCCTTCACGCCGAGGTGGTGCACCTGGAGGAACTGGGCCAACCGGTGCGGGTCGTGTCGCGACAGCCGGACCAGCCAGCCACGTACCTGGTCGCCGAGCGCCTCCCGGGTCGCGGTCAGCAGGGTGTCCTCGTACAGGGCCTCCCGGCTGGCCGTCGGACGCAACTCGGTCGCGTCGACGACGCAGTGCGCGAAGAACGCCCAGTCCGGCAGCAGGCCGTCGGCGTTCTCGGTGAGCAGCATCCGCTTGAGGTAGACGCGGTGCCCGGCACGGGCCGCCGGGTTCACCGGGGTCGGCAGGATGACGGCGACACCGGTCAGCCCGGCCTCGGGGACGCTCAGCGGCAGCACGTCGAACGGGTCCACCCCGAGCGTGTCGCGGGCGTACGCGATCAGCGCCGCCCGGTCGACCGGCGTGCCCGGCGTCGTCGGCCAGGGCGGTTCACCGACGGTGGTGACCACGTCGCCGACCCGGACGGTGACCGGCAGCAACGCGCCGAAGAGCCGCGCCAGGTCGACGACGGTCGGGGTGCTGAACCACTGGTCGGCATCACGGCGGGGCACCAGCGTCACGGTGGTGCCCACGTCGGCGCGGGCCTCCTCCGGCGGCGCGACCGTCACCGCGTACCGGCCGTCGGCGTATCCGGTCCACCGGACGGTGGGATCGTCGCCGTGGCGGGTGAGCACCTGAATCTCGTCGGCCACCAGGAAGCAGGAGAGCAGGCCGATGCCGAACTGGCCGAGGAACTCGTGCCGGGAGAAGCCCAACTCGTCACGCTTGGAGCTGCGGCCGATGGTCGCCAGCAGCTCGTGTACCTGCGCCTCGGTCAGGCCCACGCCGGTGTCGTGCACGCGGAGGGTGCCGTCTCCGGTGATCTCCGGGGGTTCGATCCGGACCAGCGCCGGCGCGTCCGGCTCGGTGGCACGCCGGGCGGTGATCGCGTCCACGGCGTTCTGGAGCAGCTCTCGGACGTAGACCCGAGGGCTGCCGTAGAGGTGATGGCTGAGCAGGTCGACCACGCCACGCAGGTCGACCTGGAAGGTGTGGTCCACGCCTGTGCTCTCCCCGGTCCCGATGCCGGCGCTCACCGTACCCAAGATCACCGGCGGCCCGCGTCCCCCTTTCGCCCGGCGGCTTGACCCTCGACCCGGTCGAACCGGCACGGTCGGCGGCATGACCTCCTCCGTTCTGGGCCGGGACTTCCGGCTGCTCTGGTCCGCCGCCGTGGCGTCCCGCTTCGGGGACGCGCTGCGGACGCCGGCGCTGGCGCTGCTGGCGGCCACGCTGACCCGCGACCCCCGGGTCATCGCCGCGGTCACCGTGGCCGCGCAGATACCGCCGCTGCTCTTCGGCCTGCTCGGCGGGGTGTACGCGGACCGCTGGGACCGCCGCCGGACGATGGCCGGCATCGACGGGGCACGCGCCGCAGTGGTGGCGGCGGTGGCCGTGGCGGTGGCCGTCGACCGGGCCGGCATCGGGCTCCTGCTGGTGGCGGCGTTCCTGCTCGCCGCGCTGGGAACGCTCTTCGACGCCGTCTCCTTCGCGATGCTCCCGGCCCTGGTGCCGCCGACCGCGCTGCCCCGGGCGAACGGTCGCCTCCAGGCCGGCTCGGCGGTGGCCGGGGGTTTCCTCGGCGCTCCCGCCGCCGGTGTCCTGTTCGCCGCCGCTCCCGCCCTCCCGTTCGCTCTCGACGCCGTCACCTTCGCGGTGGCCGCCCTGCTCGTGATCGCCCTCACCGCTCCGGCCCCCGTACCCGCCACGCCGGCGACCGGGCGCGCGTCGGTGTGGGGCGACGTCGTCGAGGGAGTGCGGTGGCTGCGCGCGCACCGGACCATGTGGCGGGTCACCCTGCTCGCCGCGGCGAGCAACCTGGCGATCTCCGGCCTGATGGCGGTGCTGGTGCTCTACGCGCTGGACGTGTTGCGGATACCGCCGGCCGGGTACGGGCTGTTCGCCGCGTCGGTGATCCTCGGCGGGGTCGCCGGGGCGCTGGCATCGGACCGGCTCGCCGCCCGGCTCGGCACCGTACCCGCGCTGGGTGCGGTTCTCGCCACGCAGACCGTGGCGCTGACCGGTTTCGCGCTGGCCCGGCATCCGGTGCCGGGCGGGTTCGCGCTTGCCGTCTTCGCCGCCGGGACGGTGGTGTGGAACAGCCTGTGGGCGTCGTACGGTCAGCGGGAGGTGCCGTCGAGGCTGCTCGGTCGGGTCGGCGCCGCCCAGCGGATGATCGGTCTGCTCACCGCGCCGGTCGGCGCGGGGCTGGCCGGGCTGGTCGCCGCCGCCCATGGGACGGTCCCGGTGGTGGGCGCGGCGGCGGGCGTCTTCGCGCTGGTGACGGTGGTGGCGTGGCGGATCCTGCGACCGGCCGGAAAATCGGTCCAACCTTTTCCGCCCTCCCGTGCGTCTGTCGGGTGACGCGCACCGCGGGCGGCCGGAAGGGGTGCGGATGGGATCGACGGCGGACGACGGCCGCGACGGCTACCTCGCGTTCGTGGAAGGCAACCAGCACCGGCTCCTGCGCGCGGCCTTCCTGATCTGTGGCAACCGGCACCAGGCCGAGGACCTTCTCCAGGACGCCCTGCTGAAGCTGGCGCTGCGCTGGACCTCGGTCCGCGACGGCGATCCCGCCGCGTACGTGCGGGCCATCCTCTACCGCGACGCGGTGTCCTGGTGGCGACGTCGTCGCCGGGAGTGGCTCAGCGCCACGCCGCCGGAGCGGGCCGCGCCGGACCGGGACGGCGCGCTGCGGCTGACCCTGCACGACGCGCTGGGGACGCTGCCGCCGCGGCAGCGGGCCGTGCTGGTGCTGCGTTACTACGAGGACCTGACCGAGGTCGCCACGGCCGAGGCGCTCGGGGTGACCGTCGGCACCGTGAAGAGCCAGTGCCACCTGGCGCTGCGGCGGCTCCGGGAGGTTGCTCCCGCCCTCACCGGGGACGACCGACCGGGTCGGGGCGCCAACGGTGTGGAGGTGAACCAGTGAACGAGCAAGACCTGCGCGACCTGTTCACCGTCACCGTGCAGGACGTGCTGCCCAGCGCACCGGCGTCGGACGGCTGGGATCGGGCGCGACGTACCCGACGTACCCGACGGGCCGTCGGCGCGGTCGTCGTGGCCGTGGCGTTGGCCGGCGGCGCGGCGGTCGCCCTGCGACCGTCCCCCGATCCACGCCTGGCCCATCCGGTGGCGCCGACCGTCGCGCCCACCCACGCCGATCCCGTGCAGCGCCCGCCCGCCAAGCTGACGTACCCACCCGATCCGCTGAGCCGGATCAGCGGCCCGCCGACCGTGGCGCTGTCCGCCCGACCGGTCCAGCGGGCGCTGGCGCTGTTCCAGCCGCTGAGCGAGGAGGGTCAACCGGACGGTGTGATCCGGATCCTCGGCGACGACGGCGTGGTCCGCAGTCTGGACGTGGTGACGCCGGCACCCACCTGGGATGAGAGCGGCAACGAGGCGACAGCGGTCAAGCCGGGAGTCCTGTCGCCGGACGGTCGGTGGGCAGCTTTCGCGCAGACCAACGAGCTGATCATGGTCGACCTCACCACGGCGGGCGTACGTCGCATCCCCCTCGAGGGCTACCTGGAGTTGGTGGTGTGGGCGCACGACCGGGTGCTGGTCGGCGGCGACGACCGGACGTACGTGGTGCAGCGGGACACCGAGGCGGCCAGCACCACCGACCTGTCGGCCTGGCATGTGGTCACGCCCGATCCGGAGGCCGGTCGCGGGGCGGCTCTGCTCGAGCTGGTCGGCGAGCGCGGTGGCCTGAAGCTGCAGAGCCGGACGGCCCTCGACGGCCCGGTCCGCTCCGAACAGCCGATCACCGTGGACTCGCTTCCGCCGCCCTATCAGGTGAACGAGTTCTACGGCCGGGGTTGGCTGCACGGGGGCCGGTTGGCCAGCGCCGCGTGGATCGTCAACGCCCACATCAGCGGCGCGGAGGGGGTGGCCGTGCTGGACTCGCGCACCGGCTCGGTGACCCACCTGCTCGACCTCGGGCGGGACCGCGCCAAGGGCTGCTGCCCGGTGTTGGGCTGGGACAACAAGGGCGCGGTGCTGCTGCGCCTGGAACCGGCCGCCCTGGCGCGCTGGGACCCGGAGACCGGCGAGATCACCGGGATCATCGCCGAGCTGCGCGGCGTGCTGGCGCTGGCCGGCTGAGCAGCGGAGTGCTGGCGCTGGCCGGCGGAAGAGCGGGCGTGCTGGTACTGGCCGGCTGAGCAGCGTGGCGTGCTCAGCCGGCCGAGCTTGCGTCTCAGGCGGCGATGCCGCCGGGCTGGTCGCCCTTCACCACCGGCGCCCGGACCAGGTTGCCCCACTCCGTCCACGAGCCGTCGTAGTTGCGCACCTGCGGGTAGCCGAGCAGGTGCCGCAGCACGAACCAGGTGTGGCTGGACCGCTCGCCGATCCGGCAGTACGCGATCACGTCGTCGTCCGGGCTGAGCCCGAGCTGGTCGGCGTAGATCGCCTTCAGCTCGTCGGCGGACTTGAACGTCCCGTCCTCGTTCGCGGCGGACTTCCACGGCTTGTTGACCGCGCCCGGGATGTGCCCACCCCGCAGCGCGCCCTCCTGCGGGTAGTCCGGCATATGCAGCATCTCGCCGGTGTACTCGCCCGGGGACCGGACGTCGACCAGCGGCCGGCCCACCGCGATGTGGGCCATCACCTGCTCGCGGAACGCGCGCAGCGGCGCGTCGTCCCGCAGCGGCACCGGGTAGTCGGCGCGGGGCCGGGCCGGCTTGTCGCGGGTCAGCTCTCGCCCCTCGGCGACCCACTTCTGCCGGCCGCCGTCGAGCAGCCGCACGTCGGCGTGGCCGAAGAGCGAGAAGACCCAGAGGGCGTACGCGGCCCACCAGTTGAAGTTGTCGCCGTAGAAGACGACGGTGTCGCCCCGACCGATGCCCTTCGCGGCGCACATCTCGGCGAAGCTGGTCGCGTCGAGATAGTCCCGGGTGACCTGGTCGTTCAGGTCGAGGTGCCAGTCGACCTTGACGGCGCCGGGGAGGTGACCGGATTCGTAGAGCAGGACGTCCTCGTCGGACTCGACCACGACGAGGCCCTCGTCGCCCAGGTGCTCGGCCAACCAGTCGGTGGTGACCAGCCGCCGCGGGTCGGCGTACGACTGGAGGCGGGGATCAGGATCGTTCGGCACAGACATGAGCCCCAAGGTACGCCGCGACACCGCCGGGCGGTCCGCCATCGGGGATCGGGGGGTCAGGGGTGTCGCAGCTAACGCCGCGCGTTCAGGCGCGTCGGTGCACGATCCGGCCGGCGACCACGGTCGCGAGGCAGGTTCCGTCGACGTCGTGCACCGACAGGTCCGCCCGACCACCGGTCACCAGGGTCGGTGCCACTGGTCCGGCCAGCACCAGCAGGTCACTGCGGTCGACGGCGCCCCGTAGTGCCGGATCGGCCAGACGGTCGGCCAGTACCGCCGTCACTCCGGTACGCAGCAGCGCGTGCACCCGCTCGCGCGGGGTGGGCGCTGCCGGCAAGGGCTCGGCCCACAGCCGGCCCGGCCCCAGCGTGCCGGGCCAGCGACGGACCCGTACCTCCGGGTGGGCCTCGGTCAACTCGGCCAGCGAGCCGACCGCCTCGATACGGTCGCCGCTGACCAGCACGCCGTGCTCCGGCACCGGCTCGCCGTCCCGTTCGAGGCGCAGCAGCGGCGCGGTGTGCAACGTGCGCACGTTTCAGTCGGCGATCGGCCCGAGCAGCGGGCGCTTCGCGGTCACCGTGTCGCCGGACGACCGGCCGGTGAGCCGCCGCTTGATCCACGGGGCCAGGTACTGCCCGGCCCAGCGCAGGTCGGACGCACGCGCGGCGAGCCACGGCGACGGCGCCGGGTGCGGCGGGACCAGCAGCCACTCCTCGTCACAGCCCACGCCGAGCGCGTTCAACACCTGCCCGGCGACCCGTCGGTGACCGGCCGGGGAGAGGTGCAGCCGGTCGGTGCTCCACAGCATCGGGTTGAGGAACGTGTCGTCGGCGTACAGGTCGACCAGGATCGCGCCGTGCCGCGCGGCGGTCTCGCCGACCGCCTGGTTGAGCAGTTGCACCCGGGGAGCGACGAGACGCTGGCCGGGCAGGCGTGCCATCACGTCCGCGAATCGGAAGAGCAGCACGTCCGCGCCGCCCGAGCGGAGCTGCCGGACGACATCGTCGAAGCGGGAGACCAGCGTCTCCGGATCGAAGGTGCGGCGCAGCACGTCGTTGCCGCCGGCCGCGAAGCTGATCAGGTCGGGCCTCATCGCCACCGCGGAGGGCACCTGCTCGGCGACCACGCTCGGGAAGAGCCGACCCCGGATGGCCAGGTTCGCGTACCGGAAGTCGGGGCCCGCCTCGGCGGCGAGCCGGGTCGCGACCAGGTCGGCCCAACCCCGGAAGGTGCCATCCGGGTACGCGTCGTCCATACCCTCGGTGAAGCTGTCCCCGACCGCGACAAAACTGCGCCAGCGCACCCGCGCCCCCTCACGCCACCCGTTGCCTGCGGCGACAGTCTTTCACCGCAGGCGCGTCGGCCGGTGCCCCGACCGGCCGACGTGGCGGAGGTCATGCGCGCGCCTCGATCGAGGGCCGTGCCTGAGCCCAGCGCCGGGCTCGACCGCCTTGATCGACACGAGGTCGTTGATTTGGGGTATCGGAGTCGAGTTGATACCCCGACTTCGGCGAACTCGTGTCGATCAACCGCAACTGCGGCCCGGGACGGTGTCGCCAATCCGGCGGATGTCGGGGTGCCCTCGCTCGCCAGCAGGCCCCACAATGGAGGGCCGGTCACCGGGCCGGGTAGCGGGGAGGGCCTAGTTGAGTCAGGCAAGCGAGCCGAGCCCCGCCGGGCCGGCACCGGCGGCGGACACACCGTCGCGCACCACGCGGACCCGTCAGATCCGACTCGTGGGGCTCGTCGTCGCGCTGGCCGTGCTGGCCGCCGCCCTGGTCCCGATCGTCCTCGCCATGGGTCCGCCGACCCGGGACGAGTTGCTGGAGGACGCGCACCTCAAGGGCAAGCAGCAGCTCATCATCGGAGTGAAGGACGACCAGCCGGGCATCTCACAGCGCCTTCCGAACAACGTCTGGAAGGGCTTCGACGTCGACATCGCGTACATGATCGCGAGCTATCTCGGCTTCGACCACTCGCAGGTGCGTTTCGTGCCGATCGAGAGTGAGGACCGGGCCCGCCGGCAGGCCCAGGACGGCGAGGGTTTCGTCACCGTCGACCTGGTCATCGCCTCGTACAGCATCAACGACAAGCGCCGGGAGGAGGGCGCGGTCTTCTCGGCCGCGTACCTGCATACCGAGCAGTCGGTGGTGACGTTGGAGGACTTCAAGGGCCAGGTGAGCAGCCTGGAGGACCTGCGCGGCCTGACCGTCTGCTCGCTGACGACCTCGACGTCCATCCAGCGCCTCGCCGAGGCCGGCGCGACGCCGGTGGGCCGGAACCGGATCAGCGAGTGCATCCAGGAGATGTACGACGGCAAGGTGCAGGCGGTCACCACCGACGCGGCGATCCTCGCCGGTTTCGTCACCGGTGACCGGCCGGGCGACGACGGCCAGCGGTTCACCGTGACCCTGAAGAACGTCAAACCGCTGCGGCACTGGGACATCGGCTCGTCGCCGCAGGAGCGGTGGGGCGTCAACACCGGCCCCAACAAGGCCCTGCTCGACCTGGTCGACCTGGCTCTCTACGAGTCGGCCAAGGACGAGGAGAACTCGGCCTGGGAGAACGCGTTCAACGCCAACCTCCGATGGCAGCAGGGATACAACCTCCCGCAGCCGGTCGCGGAGCAGCAGCAACCCGATCCGAGGAAGGTGGAGGTGCGACAGTGGCCGTGGGAGAGGATCGCCCTGCCGCCCCCGGCGCACCCCGGGTCGTCACCGGTTCACACTGGGCCGTTCGCCCGCGTCGGATGGCGGGGGCGCGGCAGGCGCAACAGTGGCTGCTGACCCTCCTACCCGCCTTCCCCGTCCTCCTGCTGGTGCTGCGGCTCTGGCAGCTCAGCCAGCAGGACATGTCCACGATGCTGCTGCTGGTCCAGTACGTCAGCCCGCTCGGCCTGCTCAGCGCCCTCCTGATCGCCCTGGTGTGGGCGTTCCCCGTCGTCGTGCTCACCTTCGGCGTCCTCGGTCGACTGCTCCGGCTCAGCGCTCCTGACCGGTTCGACCCGGAACGCTCACTGCTCGCCTCGGGGACGGCACGTACCCCCGGGTGGGTGATCAGCGCGGCGGTCGCGCTGGGGGCGCTCACCTGGCAGCTCCGCTTCCTACCGTCGCTGCTGATGCTCGGCCTCTGGCTGCTGGCGCTGCGGACCCGTTACCTGCACCCGGATCAGCCAATGCGCATCCTGTTCGTCAGCGTGGCCCTGCCGTTGGCGGCGGCGGTCCTGGCGTACAGCGTGCTCGGCCCGGCGATCTGGACGGCGTACCGGGAGGGCGAGCTGGCCACCGCCGCCCTGTTGGCGGTCCCGCCCGCCGCCACCCTGCTGCTCACCGGCCCGATCCCCGACTGGATCGCCCCGACGCTGACCCACGGCCTGGCGTTCACGGTCGCCGCCGTGCTCCCCGTGGTGATGGGCGCGGTCTTCCTCCGGGTGCCGGTGCTGCCCACCGCCGCGATCGAGGTGCTTCCGAAGCACACCACCGAGACGGCGACCCCGAGCCCGACCACGAGCCCGACGCCTGCCTCGACGTCCCCGGCGGCGAGCGCTGGCACCGCGGCCCGCGACGGTACGGCCGAGGGCGGCCGGGAGGTGGTGCTCGGGGCGCTCATCACGGTCACCGACACGTCGACGATCGTGCTGGACCGCACGGCCGCCGTGCGGTTCCTGCCCAACGACTGGGTCGAGTCGCAGGTCCTCTGCCCGCAGGCGGCGGCGGTGCCGTACAGCCTCGTATCGGTGGGCGGTTGGCCGGTGGAGGAGACCGCCCTGGACTGGATGATGCCCCGCCGGCCGGTGGTCGATCCGGACGTGCGCTGCGAGGGCCGCCTTCCCGGCACCGGATGACAGCGCGAAGAGGCAGCTCACCAGCCGTGATCAACGCCGTGACGACGACCGTCACGCGGACCTCAAAAGGGCGGGCCACCCGAGGATGACCCGCCCTTTCCCGCCCGTCGTCAGTTCACGACGGCGAGGATCCGAATGTCCTTCAGGCTGGCCGGTTCGGCGGTCTCGGCGATCTTCTTGCCGTTCTCGTCCACCAACAGCACGGCGTACCCGCTGCCGGACTGGACCCGCACGACCATCGAACCGTCAGTGCGGAAGAACACCTGCCGCGACTTTCGGCCCTCGAGTGGCAGTCGGATCTCCTCGCCCGTTCGGGTATCGCGCACCACGCCGACGTTCCCGTACTCGCTGCCGGGGTCGGGTTGGTACAGGGCGACGCGATCGCCATTCGGCGAGAGGCTGGTGACGTCCCCGTTTCGCCAGGTGCCCGTCGGGCCCAGCCCCGGCATGTCCCGCTTCCGGTTGCCGCTGCTGTCGAAGAGGGTCACACCACCATCGGTGTTGATCATCGCGATGACCTCGCCGTCAGACGACCAACGAGCACCACATCCCGTGTTCTTGTTGGCCCACCAGCGCACGGTCTTCTTGGGTGACTGCGTGTCCAGCACCCCAACCCGGCCAGGCCCAACCGTCGGATCCCACTCGCGGAACAGCAGGTACCGCCCATCCGGCGACCAGACCGGGTTGACGCAGGTCTGCTCGACCTCCTTGCGCATCTGCTGCCGGTCTGAGCCGTCGACGTTGGCCGTGTAGAGGTTGGTGTTGCCGTCGGCGTCGAGCTGCACCCAGGCAACCCGGTGCCCGTTCGGCGAGATGTTCGCGCGGATCGACGCCGCGGGGTCCGGCAGAGCCGCCAGTCGCACCACACTGTCCCCCGGGCGCCAGGACCGTAGATTCGCGTTCCTGGCGTCGACCCCCGAGGAGCGGCCGTAGAAGAGCTTCCCGAACTCTACGGCCGAGGCGTTCGTGCCGGACCCACTGCTGGGCGGCGGGCTGCCGGGGGCGTCGACGCTGACTGACGGCGTCGAGGCGGGCGACTGCCTCGGCGCTGCGGTGACCGACGGGCCGTCCGCGGGCAGCGGGTTCGGGGACTGGTCCGGCCGGATGGCGAACGCGGTGCCGGCCGCCGCCGCGATCAGCACCAGAGCAGCGGCCGAGGTGGCCACCGCGCGCTGGACGCCGAGCCGGCGGGACGTGCGCAGCGTACGGTCCCGCAGGTCAACCGAGGTGACCTCGTCGGCCAGGGCAGCCAGGTCGAGCCGGAGGCGCTCGTCGTTCATCGGTTGCTTCCTTCCAGGACGTACTGCTCGGCGAGCTCGGGTGCCACGGCGCGCAACCTGGCCAGGGACTTGGCCGTCTGGCTCTTCACGGTGCCGACCGTGACACCGAGCAGGTCGGCGGCCTCCGCCTCGGTGCGGTCCTCGAAGAACCGCAGCACCAGCACGGCACGTTGTTTCGGGGAGAGCTTCGCCAGCGCCGCCCGCAGGGTGAGTCGCAGGCTGGTCTGGTGGGCGTGGTCGGGGGTCGAGCCGCCTCCGCGTGGCTCGGGCAGGTCGCCCGGCATCGACTCGGGTATCCGACGGCGGCGCCACCAGGACACCTGCAGGTGGTACATGGTCTTGCGGGTGTACGCCTCGGCGTTGCCGCTGTGGTGCAGGCGGCTCCAGGAGCGGTGGGTCCGGGCCAACGCCGACTGGACGAGATCCTCGGCCAGGTGCTGGTCGCCGGTGAGCAGGTAGGCCGAGCGCAACAGCGCCGGGGTACGGGTACGGACGAACGAGTCGAACTCACTCAGCAGAGGGTCCACACGTGCCGATCCTTGGGGTAGTGGTGCGGGAGAGACATGATGCTTCTCCAGACGTCGCCCTGGGCAACGGTGGTTGCCGCCCGGACGGGTCAGTTTCGACGACCGCGACGAGACTGGCCGGCCGGTGGCGCGCTGGGCGAATTGGGTCGCCTGGACGATCAGCCCGGCCCTAGGCTGCGCGAATGCTGCTACGCATGTCGACCCTGTTGCTGCGGACCCTGCGCGAGGATCCGGCCGACGCGGAGGTGCCGAGCCATCGGCTGCTGCTGCGCGCCGGGTACATCCGCCGCGCCGCGCCGGGCGGCTACACGTGGCTGCCGCTGGGCAAGCTGGTGCTGGACCGGATCACCGAGGTGGTGCGCGCAGAGCTGAACGCGATCGGCGACCAGGAGGTGCACTTCCCGGCGCTGCTGCCCGCCGAGCCGTACCGCACCAGCGGCCGGTGGACGGAGTATGGCGACCTCCTCTTCACCCTCGCCGACCGGCGCGGCGCCGAGCACCTGCTGGCGCCCACCCACGAGGAGATGGCGGCGCTGCTGGTCAAGGACGTGTTCACCTCGTACCGGGACTTCCCGGTGACGCTCTACCAGGTGCAGACGAAGTTCCGCGACGAGGCGCGGCCCCGGGCCGGTGTGCTGCGCGGCCGGGAGTTCCTGATGAAGGACGCGTACTCCTTCGACCTGGACGAGGCGGGCCTGCGGGATGCGTACGCCCGGCACCGGGCGGCGTACCAGCGGATCTTCGATCGGCTGGGCCTGGACCACACGGTGGTGCACGCGATGTCCGGCGCGATGGGCGGCTCGGCGTCGGAGGAGTTCCTGGCCTCGACGCCGGTCGGCGAGGACACCTTCGTCGGCTGTACCGCCTGCGACTACGCGGCGAACACCGAGGCGGTCGTCACCCGCGCGCCCGCTGCGGGCGACCTCGACGCCAAGCCGGCGGCGCAGGTGCACGACACCCCGGAGACTCCGACGATCGCCAGCCTGGTCGAGCTGGCGAACAGCCGGCGGCTGGGTGACCGCGACGACTGGACCGCCGCCGAGACCCTGAAGAACGTCGTCCTGACCGTGCGTCAGCCCGGGGCGGACCGCGCCGAACCCCTGGTGGTCGGGCTGCCCGGGGACCGGGAGGTCGACCTGAAGCGGCTCGCCGCCGCGCTGGAGCCGGCGCAGGTGACGGTCTTCGAGGAGTGGGCCGACCATCCGGAGCTGGTACGCGGTTACCTCGGCCCGCAGGTGCTCGCCAAGCTGGGCATCCGCTACCTGGTCGATCCCCGGGTGGTGACCGGCTCGGCATGGCTGACGGGCGCGAACGAGCCGGGTCGGCACGCCACCGACGTGGTCTGCGGCCGGGACTTCACGCCCGACGGCACGATCGAGGCGGCCGAGGTACGTGCCGGCGACGCCTGCCCCGACTGCGCCGACGGCGAGCTGACCATCCGGCGGGGCATCGAGATCGGGCACATCTTCCAGCTCGGTCGCCGGTACACCGACGCGTTCGCCGTCGACGTGCTCGGGCCGGCCGGCAAGCCGGTCCGACCCACCATGGGTTGCTACGGCATCGGGATCTCCCGAGCGGTCGCGGCCATCGCCGAACAGCACCACGACGAGCATGGGCTGCGCTGGCCGGCGGCGGTCGCGCCGTGCGACGTACACCTGGTGGTGGCGGGCAAGGGCCCGCAGCTCGACGCGGCGCTGGACCTCGGCGGGCGGTTGGCCGCCGCTGGCGTGCGCGTGCTGGTCGACGACCGCACGCACGTCTCGGCCGGGGTGAAGTTCACCGACGCCGAGCTGATCGGCATCCCGCGCGCCGTCGTGGTCGGCCGCCGTCTGAGCGACGGGTACGTCGAGCTGCGCGAGCGGGCCGGTGACCGGCGGACGGAACTGCCGGTGGACGCCGTGGTGGAGCGGATCGTCGACGAGGTCGGCCGCGAGCGTGCGAACCTGGTGTAGCCGCCGCGTCACGGGGTAGTGCAGTCGGATCGGGTGAAGCGTCTTCGGAGGATCTCATGACCGGTTACCGGGTCAGCGACGTGATGACCAAGCAGGTCGTGTACCTGTCGGCGGAGACCACCCTGGACGAGGCGGCCAGGGTGATGAAGGAGGCGGACATCGGCGACGTGGTGGTCACCGACGGCGCCACCCTCGCCGGCATGCTCACCGACCGGGACATCGTGGTCCGGGCGGTCGCCGAGAACGCGTCTCCGGCGTCGACCACCATCGGCTCGATCGTCACCCGCGAGGTGGTCATGATCGAGCAGCACTGCACGGCCGGGGAGGCCGCGGCGCTCATGCGGGACCGGGGTATCCGGCGGGTGCTGGTCTGCGACAGCGACCGCAAGCTGGTGGGCATCGTCTCGCTCGGTGACCTGGCCATGCAGCTCGACCCGACCAGCGCATTGAGTGAGATCAGCGAACAGTCGCCGACCACGTGAGCCGTCGGCGCCAGCGGTAGCCTCGACTCATGGCTGACATGCCGGCCCGACTGGCCGAGATCGTCGACGAGTTCGCCGCCGCGCCGCGCGACCTGGTGTTGGAGATGCTGCTGGAGTACGCGGACGTCATTCCCCTGCTGCCGGACGACGACACCGCGCGCGAGGGCATGGAGCAGGTGCCCGAGTGCCAGACCGCGTTCTTCCTGCGCGCCACCGTGACGCCGGACGGGGTGGTCGAGACGCTCTTCGACTGCCCGCCGGAGGCGCCGACCACCCGGGCGTTCGCCGGGATCCTCGCCGAGGGGCTGGCCGGCGCGAGCGCCGAGGAGGTGCTGGCGGTTCCGGACGATCTCTACCAGCGGATGGGCCTGGCCCAGGCGATCAGTCCGCTGCGGGTACGCGGGGGCACCGCGATCCTGGGCCGGCTCAAGCGGCAGGTCCGGGAACAACTCGGCTGAGCGGGCAGTTGCCACCGATCATGGAGATCGAGATCTACGCGGACGTGGTCTGCCCGTGGTGCTACCTGGGCAAGCGTCGCCTGGACGAGGCACTTGCCCGCTACGACGGTGAGGTGACCGTCCGCTACCGGCCGTTCCAGCTCGACCCGTCGCCGGTGCCCGAACCGCTCCCGGTGGTCGACGCGCTGGCCGACAAGTTCGGCGGTCCCGACCGGGCGCGGCAGATGGTCGAGCGGGTGGTCCAGGTCGCGGCGGGCGACGGGCTCCGGCTGGACTACGACCACGCGGTGGCCGCGAACACCTTCGACGCGCACCGGCTGGTCGGCTATGCCACCGAGCGCGACCGTCCTCGACTCCGACGAGCGGACCGCGGAACTCGCCGCCGACCTGGCCGCCGCCCGTGACCTGGGCATCACCAGCGTGCCGACGTTCGTGCTGGCCGGAAAGTACGCGCTAAGCGGCGCCCAGGAGACGTCCACGCTGCTCGCCGCGCTGGCCGAGGTCGAACAGCGGGAGGCCGCTGCCGGTCAGGCGTGATGTTTCACGTGCAACGGTATCGATGCTGATGCCTGGTCAGGCCGGCCTGGCCAGGCCTTCCACCACCTGCGCGCCGGGCAGTGCGCCCAGCGCCGGTCCGGGCAGCGCGATCTTGCTGTGCCGTACGCCGGACCCGATGATCACGTGCGGGGTGGCGATCACCCGCGCGTCCACCAGGATCGGCCACTGCGCCGGCAGCCCGATCGGGGTGATGCCGCCGTACTCCATGCCGGTCAACTCGACCGCGTCGGTCATCGGGGCGAAGCTCGCCTTGCGGACGTCCAGCGCCCTGCGGGCCACCCCGTTCACGTCGGCCCGCGTGGTCGCCAGCACGATGCAGGCCGCGTAACGGACCACACCCTCGCGCTTGCCGGCCACCACGACGCAGTTGGCCGACACGTCCAACCCCACCTCGTACGCGGCACAGAACTCCGCCGTGTCGGCGAGGTCGGCGTCGATCGGCGCGACCAGCACGTCGTCGACGTCGACCGGCGCTTCGGCGGGCCACTGGGCGATGGCCTCCGCGACCGGCGGGGCGAGCAGATCGAGGCGGGCACGGGCCGGTTCGGTCTTCAACGTTCCCATCACGGATGCGATCCTCGCACCCGTGCCGCCGGATCGCCCGTCGACACCGGCGACGTCCCGCGACGCCACGTCCACGTCGCGGCTCAACTGCCCGCGAGGAACGCGTTGTTGCGCATGAACGAGCGGTCGCGGTCGGCCGCCAGCTCCTCTTCGCGTCGGGCCCGGGCCCGCTGAAGCTCCAGGTCCTCCAGCGCGTGCCGGACGCCCAGCCGGATCACGCCGTAGAGGAACACGAAACCGAAGACGTAGAGGATCACCGTGGTGACGACAACGAACATGGCGTCACCGTAAGACGAACGTGAACCGGCGCATCTCTCATCTCCGCGCGGTTCCCCCGTACGTGTCCGGGGCACCGGGACCTCACCTCGACTTGACCAGGTCCAACACCGTGAGCAGCGCGAAGAACGCGATCACGATCTCGTTGACGATCCACGCGTGCCCCTCGGCCCAGCTCCGCATCCGGGCGAGCACCCGCGCGGCCTTCGACCCGAGCAGCACCAGCGCCAGCAGCGGCACGGCGAGCAGCAGCACGGTGAGCAGCACGAACGGCACCAGGTGCCACCACGGAAGGTCGTGCCGGGCCACGGTCGCGCCCACCGTGGCCATGGTGAGGTCGTCGGTGGGTGTCACCACGAAGAGCAGCGCGCCCGTACGCGCCGCCCAGCGCGGATCGGCGTGACTGACGCTGCCCAGCCATCGTGGCGGCCCGGAGCGGTCGCGGCGTACCCAGATCACCACGGCCATGACCACCAGCAGCGCGAGGACCACCAGGTCGATGGCCGGACCACTGTCGACCTTGCGGGCGGCCGTGCTGGCGTCGTTCGCCAGCCCGCCCAGCACCCGGGTCAGCAACCAGCTCACCGTCACGCCGGCGACCACCACCAGTCCGGCGCCGGCGAGGAAGCCGGACGACGCGGCCCGGGGCCGGTCGGACGAGGCGAGGAAGATCGCCACGACCAGTTGGGTCCCGGCGACCATCACCACGGCCAGCGGCAGGACGGTCAGGAAGCTCACCGCTGCCATCCTGACGCCCGACCGGGACCGATGCGCCGAATCGGCGGTGGATCACCCGCCCGGCCGGGTACTCCCCGGCACCACCACCCGGCCGGCCAGCAACGCGCCGAACAACGCCAGACCAGCCGCCACCACGAGCGTCACCAGATAGCTCGACGGGCCGGGCGCGCTCCCCGCAGCCAGAACGGCGCCGGTGAGCGCCAGCACGGTCGCCGCGAAGAGGGAGTCGCCCAGTTGCAGCGACGAGCTGTTGCGGCCCTGCTCACCGGGTGCGGACAGCTCCAACGTGAGCACCGACAACGACGGGTAGAGCAGCCCCATGCCGAGCCCGGCGACCGCCCAGCCCAGCACGGCGACGGCCACCGGCACCTCGGGTCGGACGGCCAGCGCCACCGTCGCCGTACCGGCCGTGATCGCGCACAGGCCGACGCGCGGCAGGCTGGCCCGGGAGGCCGGCACCGGAATTCGGCCCTGTATCCAGGAGCCCACCGACCAGGCCAGCGCGCCCACGGTGAGGACCAGCCCGGCGGCGGTCGGCGACAGTCCCCGCTCCCGGGACAGCATCAACGGGATGACCACCTCGGCGCCGACGAACGCCGCCGACGCCAGACCCCGCAGACCGACGACGGTGGGCAGCCCCCGGCCCGCCCGGAGGAACCCGGCTGGTAGCAGGCGCGGAGCGCAGATCACCAGACCGGCCAGGGCGAGCGCGATCACCGTCAGGGCCGCCACGCCGCGCTGCTGCCCCCCGATGTGCAACAGTGCGGCGCTCGCGCCCGCCCCGCAGGCCCAACCGATGCGGGCGACCGCGCCGACCGGCGGCCGCGTCGCCACGGTCGCGTCGAGCGACCGCAGGCCCGGCTGGATCAGCAGCACCGCCGGGACGGCCACCGCCGGAACCACGAGAAAGACCCACCGCCAGCCCAGGTACTCGACGATCAGCCCGGCCAGCGCCGGCCCGACCAGCGAGGGTACGACCCACGCCGCCGCGAACGCGGCGAAGATCCGCCGGTGCAGTTCCTCCGGGTACGCCTGCCCGACGATGACGTAGAGCGCGACCGAGAGCAGCCCGGAGCCGAAGCCCTGCACCACCCGGCCGACCACCAGTGCCGCCATCGCCTGCGCCGTACCGGCGATCAGCAGTCCCACCACGAACCAGGCGACGCCGTGCCACATCGGCCCCCGGGGTCCCCGCGCGTCGCACCAGATGCCGGAGACGACCATCGCCAGCACACCGGCGGCGAACGGGCCGCCGAACGCGATGCCGTACAACGCCAGGCCGTCCAGACTGCGCGCCACGGTCGGCATGGCCGTGCCCACCGCCAGCGCCTCGAAGGCGAGCAGCGACACCAGCGCCACGCTGCCGACCGTCATCGCCCGCAGCCGAGACGTGAACAGCCCGACGGGCGCTGGGGCGAGGGTGGCGGTTCGGCTCGACATGCACCGAGCCTGCGACCTCAACCCGGATTCATGTCAACCGGGGCGTGACCCGGATCTCGTCAGGCTTCCTGGATCGCCTCCCCGACGCCGCGTACCAGTCCCGAGAAGTGCTGGTCCGCGAGGAGATGCCCGGCGGTGATCACCAAGGCGAGCGGCCACTCGATCACCTGCAACGCGGCCAGGACCCCGAGCCCGGCGTAGTAGGCGACCTTGCCCGGTGGCGGTACGGCCACCTCGCCCAGTATGGGCAACTCGACCCGCCGGCTGTACATCTGGACGTTCTCGCGTGAACCGTTGAGGTGTCGCGTCAGCGTGCTCATTCCGGCCTCCCCGTGTCCGGTGCTGGTCGTCGGATTCCACCGGCCACCCCGTCCATGCGCAGCCCGCCGCGCAAAGTTCCGGTCCGCCGAGGGGCATAACGGACGCCAGGTCGGGAAGCCAGGCCGCCGGACGCGAGGGCGGCGGGAGGACGAGATGACCGACGGCACAACAATCGGCAACGGGGAGTCGGGTCGGCGTCCGTCCGGCCGTACGCCTCGATGACGGCGGCGGGTCGTGCCGCCGGCCGCCTCCTGCCGTCCATCGGCGTACCGCACCTGGTCGGTGAGGCGTCCCGGACCGTCGGGTCGGCCGCGACCCGGTTGGCCCGGACCGCCGGCCTCAGCCGACGCCGGGTCTGGTCGCGCCCGGGCCGCCACCACATCGAGGTACACGGTGTCTGCCAGGACGGCGGCGACCGGTTGGCCCGGCAGGTCGAGGCCGCGCTGGAACGGCTTCCCGGAGTCGCCTGGGCCCGGGTGAACGCACCCTCGGGTCGGGTCGTGGTGGCCGTGCAGGCCCCCGAGCCGAGGCTGCGCGACCTCATCGCCGCCATCAGCCGGGTCGAGCGGACCTGTGACCACGAACCGGACCCGGAGATCCCACCCCCGCACCCGCCGGAAGAGGGGCCGCGTACGCCGCGCACCCTCGGCGCGCTCGCCTCGGACGCGCTGGGTCTGACCATCTCGGCGGCCACCCGCATCCTGCCGTTCACACCGTTGCCCGGTGAGGTCGCCGGCCTGCTGGCCGCCGCCGACCTGCAACCGAAACTGCACGCCTTCGTCGGTAGACGACTGCGCTCCGACCCCCGCGCCGACGTCATCTTCCCGCTGGCCGAAGCCGTCGTGCAGGGCCTGACCGGCAGGTGGACGGGGATAGTCCTCGACGGCGCCCAACGGATGGTGCAGTGGGGCGAGGCGCGGGCCCAGCTCGCCGCCTGGGAGGAGGCCGAGCCACGGCTGACCGGTGACCCGGAACGTGCCACCGCCCGGTGGCCGGCGGTCGAGCGCCCCTGCCCGAAACCGGGCGGCCCGGTCGAGCGCTACATCAACCGGGTGCTCACCGCGGGCGCGGCGGCGGCAGCCGCGGCGACGCCGCTCGCCGGACCCAAACGGGCCGCCGCGCTGGGACTCTCCGCGCTACCGAAGGCCCCGGGCAGCGGACGGGAGGGGTACGCGGCGCAGCTCGGCCGAGTCCTCGCCCGGCGCGGGGTGATCGCGATGGACCGCAGTGTGCTGCGGCAGTTGGACCGGATCGACACGCTGGTGCTGGACGCCGCAATGCTCGGGTCGGAGCGGGGCGTACTCGCCGATCTGGCCCCGGCCGCCGACGCGGACGTCGACGAGGTGGCGGAGCGGGCGTTCGAGCTGTTCGACCCCGCCGACCCGACCACCGTGCGGGAGTTCGACGGTTGGCGGCTCGCACCCCTGGACCGGCTGCCCGAGGACGCCCGCGGCGACGTACCGGACGGCGAGCGGCTGCGTACGGCGGGCGGGCAGTTGCTCGGGCTGACCAACGCGGGACGACTGGCCGCGCTGCTGCGGGTCGAACCGGAGCCCGCGCCCGGAGTCGACGGTCTACCCGCCGCTGCGCGGCACGCCGGACTGAGGCTGGTCGTGGCCGGGGGCGACGAGCAGCGGTACGACTTCGCCGACACGCTGCTGCCCGGTGGAGACCGGTTGGCCGACTCCGTACGCGCGCTCCAGCGCGACGGCGCGGTGGTCATGCTGGTCTCCGGCGACCGGGCGGCGCTCGGCGCGTCCGACTGCGGGCTCGGCATGTCGGCCGCCGAGGAGTTGCCCCCGTGGGGAGCGCACCTGCTGGTCGGCGCCGACCTTCGGGTGGTGGCACTGTTGGTCGAGGCGACCGGGGCAGCCCGGCGGATGACCCAGCAGAACATCCGGCTCGCCATGGCGGGCACCGGACTGGGTGCGCTGGGCGCGTTCACCGCGCCGCCGGCCCAACTGCCACATCGGGCCCTCGTGGCGGTCAACGGCGCGGCCGCGCTGGCGTTCGCGAACGGGGTCTGGCGGGCCCACCGGCTACCCGACCGGTCGGACGCGCCGGCGCCGGTGGCGACCGCCTGGCACCTGATGCCGGTACGGACCGTGCTGGACCACCTGGACACCACACCCGACGGGTTGACCAGCGCGGAGGCGCACCGCCGGCATGACGACAACGGCACGGGCGGCGGCACGCCCAGCGGTGGTGGGCTGCTGCGGGCGTTCCTGGACGAGCTGTCCAACCCACTCACACCCGTGCTGGCGGCCGGGGCGGTGCTGTCCGCGTCGTTCGGCTCGCTCGTCGACGCCGCGCTGGTCGGCAGCGTCGTCGGCGGGTCGGCACTGGTCGGCGCCGTGCACGAGCGCAACACCGAACGTTCGCTGGCGGAGCTGCTGTCGCGCTCGGCGGTGACCGCCCGGGTCCGCCGGGACGGAGCCGAGCAGGTCGTCGCGGCCGAGGACCTGGTGCTCGGCGACGTCATCACCCTCGAACCGGGTGACTCGGTACCGGCCGACTGCCGGGTGCTCGAATCGGTGGGATTGGAGGCGGACGAGTCGTCGCTGACCGGCGAGTCGCTGCCGGTCGCCAAGAGCAACCGGGCGGTCGTCGCCGCGGCCATCGCCGACCGCCACTCGATGCTGTACGAGGGCACCACCGTCGCCGCCGGCCACGGCACCGCCGTCGTGGTGGCGACCGGGGCCGACACCGAGTCCGGCCGCAGTCTGGCGCTGGTCCGCCAGGCGCCCCCGACGAGCGGGGTGGAGGCTCGACTCGGCTCGTTGACCAGCGCCGCCATCCCGTTGGCCGCCGGTTCGGCGATCGCCGTCGCCGGGGCGGGACTGCTCCGGGGCGTACCCCTGGCCGAAACGGCGGCGACCGCCGCGAACCTGGCCGTGGCGTCGGTGCCGGAGGGGCTGCCGTTCCTGGTCAGCGCCGCGCAACTGGCGGCGGCCCGACGCCTCGCCGAGCACGGCGCGTTGGTCCGCAATCCGCGCACCATCGAGGCGTTGGGCCGGGTGGATGTGCTCTGCTTCGACAAGACCGGCACCCTCACCGAGGGCAAGTTGCTCCTCGCGGGGGTCGGCGACGGGGTCGGCGACCGGTACGCGCCGGTGGACCGGCTCGATGACCGCCTGCGGTCGACTCTCGCCACCGCGCTGCGGGCCACCCCGGCGGCGGCCGATCCGGAAGAGTTGGCGTTGCAGACCGACCGGGCGGTTCGGCGGGGCGCCGCCACGGCTCAGGTTGTCGAGCAGACCGGGGCGACCGGCTGGCGCGCGGTCGGCGGGCTGCCGTTCGAGCCGTCCCGCGGCTACCACGCCACCGTCGGCGAGACCGACGGACGCCTGCTGTTGAGCGTCAAGGGCGCCCCCGAGACGGTGCTGCCACGGTGCGTGAACCGGCGTACCGACGGCCGACGGGAGCCGCTGGACGACGCCGGCCGCGCGGAACTTCAGCGCGTGTTGGCCGACCGGGCGGGCGCCGGGCACCGGATCCTCGCTGTCGCCGAGTGCCAGGTGGACGCCGCGCAGATCACCGACTCCGAGGTCCGGGGGCTGACCTTCGTGGGGTTCCTGGCGCTCGCGGACGGGGTCCGGGAGAGCGCCGCCCCGGCGGTCCGCCGCATCCGGCAGGCGGGCGTGCACACCATCATGATCACCGGTGACCACCCGGCCACCGCCGAGGCCATCGCGGCCACCATCAGCGAGCACGACGAGCAGCGGGTGGTCACGGCCGCCGAACTCGACCAACTGGACGACGAGGCGCTCGCCGAACGGCTCGCCACCACCGACGTGGTGGCCCGCTGCACCCCGACCCACAAGGTACGGATCATCCAGGCGTTGCAGAAGTGCGGGCGGACCGTGGCGATGACCGGCGACGGCGCCAACGACGCCCCGGCGATCCGGCTGGCCGACGTCGGCATCGCCCTCGGCCAACGTGGCACACCGGCGGCCCGAGCGGCCGCCGACCTGGTGGTCACCGACGACCGCTTGGAGACCATCATCGCCACCCTGGTCGAGGGGCGTGCCATGTGGTCCTCGGTCCGGCACGCGCTGAGCATCCTCGTCGGCGGCAACCTCGGCGAGATCGCGTTCAGCGTGCTCAGCGCCGCGGCGACCGGCCGCTCGGCCCTCACCGGCCGGCAACTGCTGCTGGTCAACCTGCTCACCGACCTGGCCCCGGCGCTGGCCATCGCGGTCCGGCCACCCGCCGCGGACCGCACCGACGGACTGCTTCGGGAGGGCCCGGACGCGTCCCTCGGTGAGACCCTCAGCAGGGAGATCGGCCTACGCGCGGCGTCCACCACGCTGGGCGCGACGGTCGGCTGGACGTTGGCCCGGTACACCGGGCGGCAGCGCCGGGCCGGCACCGTCGCTCTCGTCTCACTGGTCGGCACCCAACTCGGCCAGACCATCCTGGCCGGAGGCACCAGCCCGGCGGTGCTGGCGTCCACGGCGGCGTCGCTGGGAGTGCTCGTCGTGGTGGTGCAGACGCCGGGTGTGAGTCAGTTCTTCGGCTGCACCCCGCTCGGGCCGGTGGGCTGGACCATCGGCGCCGGATCGGCGCTCGGCGCCACCCTCGCCAACGGCGCGCTCACCAGGCTGGTCGCGCATCTCCCGGCAGCCCGACCCGACCTCGCCCAGCCCGTCGACGGCGACTGACGGCAGCGCTGACCGGTGGCTCGGGCATCATTGATCTCGCTGACTAGCCTGGCGGCATGCCGTCGTTCCTGGCCAACGGAACTCGTCCGAAGGCCTGGCCAAGTCTTCCGCTGGCGCTGCTGCTGCCCTGCGGCCTGCTGATACTGCTGGGTGCCACCGACGACCGCGAGCCGCCCCCACCCGTCGGCGTGCTGACGCCGGCGACGGTGATCGCGGTGGAACCGGCCCGGACCGCCGACGGCCCCTACGTGCTGCTGCGGGTAGACGCCGTTGACGGGCCCACCACCTGCGGCATCTACGAACGGTCGTTTCCCGACCGGCGACTACCGCCGCTGCACCAGCAACTCACCATCGACTACGCCCCGTCCCGGTGCATGCCGGAACCGGTCAACACCGAACTGTCCCGAGGGGTCGTCGTCGCCATGGGAGCCATCGGACTGGCGGTGTCGCTCCTGTGGCTCCGGGCAGGTCCGCGCTTCCAACGGCTGACGCGCGCGCGGCGCTCCCGCTCCTGACAAGGACGACCCGCGAGCCGACACGCCATTACCGCAGCGGCCCGGGGAGCGGCACCTCCCCCCGCATCGCCTTCTCGGCCAACTCGATGCGTTCCGGATGAAGTCTGTCGTCGCCAAGGGGGTGACCGGGCGAATTGATGCAGTGCTGCCCCGACGCGGCGCTGCACACCGGACACGCGAGAAAGAATCCGGAGGATGGCACGAGTTCGACGCCCTGGGCCAGCGCGGATCTGCCAATCTTGACGACCGCTGCGAGCAGGTCGTCGTCCTGGTGCCGGGTAGCGGCAGCGGCCGCCTCCCGCATCCCTTCCCAGAAATTCTCGGCCGAGTTCGGTTCGTTCACGTCGATGCGCACGATCGCGGATCCCCGCCTCCCGTCCCGGTAAACGCGGGGCCATGCGCTACGCCCGTGGGCGGTAGTATCCGCAGGCTTTGATTGACAACGGGGAGGACGATCCACATGCGAGGCAAGATCCCGGCCGGCATCGCGATAGCGCTGGCCTTCATGGTTCCGGCCGCGCCGGCGATGGCACAGAGCGCGTCGCCCGGGCTCGACCAGAACTGCCAGACGGTCGAGCGCAAGACGTTCACGGACATCCGTGAGCTGTTCACCTTCGACCTGGACACCGCCACGGCAACCCAGCTCCGCGTGCTGGCCAACCAGATCCAGGCCACGGCGAAGAAGGAGTCCCTGACCACCCTGCCGGACGCCACCCAGAAGCGGCTGGACGGCACCTCGGAGGATCTGCGCGCCTGGCTCAAGAACGACGCACAGGCCGTCTGGACGATCGATCTGCGGATCAAGGTTGGCCAGACGATGACCGGCGCCGGCCCCAAGGTGAAGGAGGCCGCGCAGAAGACGCTCGACGCCGAAACAGTCGACCCTTACCTGGCCTACCTGAACGAGGGCCTGTACGCCGCCCGTGCGCTCGACTGCGCGGCGCAGCCCACCCCGACGCCGACGCCGACGACGTCGCCGACGACGACGCAGCCCACGCCCACGGCGAGCGCGACGTCGACCGTCGCGCCGACTGCGGCCACCTCCACGAGCCCGGTCGCTGCCGGCGGTGATGGTGGCGGACTGCCCGTGACCGGCGCCGACACCGCGACCGTGGCCGGCATCGGCGGCGCGCTCCTGCTCGTCGGCGGCGCGAGCTTCGTGATCGCACGCCGTCGCCGTTCCCGCTTCGTCGCGTAGCTCGATCCGGACGCGCCCGGCCCGACACATCGTCGGGCCGGGCGCTTCTTTGCGCAGGTCAGCGACCCGTCGCGGCCACCGGAGTCGTCGTCAGCGGCCAAATTGGCGGTAGGCCCGAAGAGTTCGTCGAGGCGCCCAGGCGAGGATCCACTGTGGGAACGGCCCTCGCCGACGGCGGCGATTATCCTGCGGGTCGCCCATACGGCAGGCGGGACCCGCCTCCGGACGTCCAGAGGTGAGTCCCGCCTGCCGTGAACCGCGCACCGGATGACCATCGGCGGCGAGGTGCGGGCCCGCTGTCTAGCCCGCGAAGCCGCCCTTGGGCTCGATGATCTCCAGGTTCGTGCCGTCCGGATCGGAGAAGTAGGCGACCTTGGTGCCGAGCGCCGCCTCAGGGGTGACCTCGCCCGCGATGAACGTGTAGTCGTCGCCGAGGAAGTCGTAGCCGGCTTCCTTCATCCGCTGGTACACGGCGTCGAAGTCGTCGACCCGAAAGCAGAGATGCATGGAGCCGGGGCGGTTCGCCATGCCGTTCGTGCGTTCCCCGACCGGCTCCTGGAACTCGATCAGGTCGATGCCGAGACCGTCCAGGTTGATCGTCGCGTATCGCAGCTTCGCGGTAGGCAGCCCTTGCGTAATGCCGAACCGCACGCTGCCCATGGTCCCCTCCGCCACAGGTTCCCGCCCGGTGAGAGCGGTATAGAACGCGATCGAGGCGTCCAGATCCGAGACTGAGATCCCGACGTGGGCGGCCCGGGTGAGGTTCATCGGAGTGCCGGAGACGGTCATGACGCACCTTTCGCTGTGGCCCGGCACCTCAACGGGTACGCCCAGGTTCGGGCGGCTCCACGAGGAACCAGGCTGATCGGTTCGGCGGCCGGGTGGAGAATCCAGCGACGGCCACCAAACTTGCTTGCAAGGGCCTGATGTAGGCGCTAGCTGACATTCCCGGAACAGGCCTACCCTGAAACTCCCGCCCCAAAGGAAGACCCGGACCATGACCGCCACGGATCCCGCGCTAACCGCCCTCGCCAGCGGATGGGCAGCCCTCTCCCTCCTCTACGGCAGGATCGAGGCACACCTTGAGCGCGCTCTGCAGTCCGCGCACGACCTCAGCGTGCGGGAGTACTCGTTGCTCGACGTGCTCAGCCGCCAGCACGACCGCGCAGGCGGCCATCTGCAGATGAAGCAGGTCGCCGACGCCGTGGTGCTGAGCCAGAGCGCCACCACCCGCCTGGTCGCCCGTCTGGAGGACCGTGGCCTGCTCTCCCGCTACCTGTGCCCGACCGACCGCCGCGGCATCTACACCGACGTCACCGACGCCGGCCTGAAGCTCCTGCGGGAGGCCCGGCCGACCAACGACACCGCCCTGCGGAAAGCGCTGGACGACGCCGCCAAGAACCCCGAGTTGGCGCCACTGGTAACGGCAGTCGAGGCAATGGACCTCACACGTCGACCCATGACCACTCACGGTGAGACGTCGAAGGGTTCGACTGCCTGAGGCGGCGTGGCGGTGGGCGGCGCTTCCCGCCGGGCGCAGCCGGGGAGTCGTGGTAGGGCCCGCGACGCGACCCGTCGGTCTGCTTCCAGGAAGCGGCTAGGCCGTATCCCAGTCGGAGGAGGCCGAGACCTCGTAGGGGATCGTCGCCAACAGCTCGGCAGGCCCTTCCAACTTCCAGGCCCGGACGCAGCAGCCGCAGCCGCCATCCTCTTCGGCGTGGGTGAGAGCGTCTCGGTTGGCGTTCAACCAGGCCTCAGCCGCCTCGACCTCGCTCGGCTTGTCTACGGAGGCCGCCATGGTTTGCCGGATCACAGCGAGCACCGTAGCGCAGACCGGTTGGCTGTACCGAGGGCCGAGATCAGCCGAAGAAAGCGCTGGTGGAGCCCAGGGGACTCGAACCCCTAACCCCTGCCTTGCAAAGGCAGTGCTCTGCCAGTTGAGCTAGGGCCCCGCAACGACGGCGACCAAATCGCCGCCATCTTGATATCAGCGCAGGTCGGGCGCGGTGGTCGCCTCGTGCCAGAGGGCGCGCTCGTCGTTGGCGGCCTTGACCTTGTTGAAGACGACGGCAGCCACGCCGACGACGCCGGCCAGGATCAGCAGCTTCTTGAACATGGGGCAACCCCTTGCGCTCGACTACCGTCGGACGATGTGCGGTGGGGCTAGATGGAATCGAACCATCGACCTCAGAGTTATCAGCTCTGCGCTCTAACCGACTGAGCTATAGCCCCGCGTAGCGACGAGCAAGATTAACCCATCCGCCGCGCCGGCCCCAAATCGGGGTCCGACTGCGCGATCCGGGTCGTCGCCGCCCGCAAAACCTACCTGAGTACGGGGCGTCGGAGCGACCGCATTCCGCGGAGGCCCCGACGCCCCGGTCACACTCAGTCCCGCTCGGCGAGCGTCAGCTCGATCCCGCCGACCAGGTCGGCGCAGACGTTGTAGACGAACGCGCCCAGCGTGGCCAGCGCGGTGAACAGCACCACGTTGACCAGGCCGATCAGCGCCGAGCTGAGGATCACGCCCTTGGCGGTGATCTGGAACCCGCTGGTGCTCTGCCCACCACCCGCGTTGACCAGGTCGCTGAGGCTGTCGTTGACGCTCTGGAACACGCCCATCGCGTCCAGCGCCAGGTAGAGCACCGACGTGGCGACCACCACGACGATGAACAGCACCACCGAGACGGCGAACGCGAACTTCATCACGGACCAGGGGTCGATCCGCTTGAGGTTCAGCCGGGCCCGGCGCGGCCCACGGGACGCCGCCGAGCTGACCGAGCTCCGCGCGGCGCGGACCGCCTCGCCGACCCGGGCAGCCCCGACGGCCGACGGGTTGCCGATCCCCGGCGGCAGACCGCCACCGCTCACGGGGCGACCACCGGTGGACGTACGCCCCGGATCCGGCGGCGTCATGCCCGGTGTGATCCGAGGCTGCGTGCCAGTAGCCCCGGTCGATGTCGCCTGACCGGGTCGGGTGCTGATCGGCTGCGTGGTCGTCGGCCGCGCCGGGTTCGGGGCGGCCGCCGTGGGGGCCGCCCCGGTGGACGTCGCTGCCTCACCGGCCGACTTCTCGGCCTTGGTGTCACCCGATCCCGCGTCCTCGCCGGGCTGCTCCGGCGGGGGTGTCATGCCGGGAGCCCGGGTGAATTTCGGGGCAGGCGCGTCGGCGGGAACCGTGGCCCGGCCCACGGCCGCGCGGCCGGTCGCTGGTGTGCCGCCCTTGGCGGCCTCCTCGTCGACCGGGTTGGCCGAGGTCCCCGTGTTCCCCGACTTCGCCTGTGTCTCCGTCATTCAACTAGTCCTGTTCGTCAGGCTCGTCGGCATTGCGAGCAATCGCCACGATAGTCACGCCGTCCGGGAGGTCCATCAGCTTGACCCCCATTGTGTTCCGGTCACGCGTACGGCGTACAGGCTTCACCGGAGTCCGGATGACACCACCGTTGCTGGTGATCGCGAACAACTCGTCGTCCGGGTCGATCACCACCGCACCGACCAGACCACCGCGCCGTTCGGTGATCTTCGCAGTCAGCACGCCCTTACCTCCCCGGCCCTGCACCGGGTATTCCTCGATCGGGGTACGTTTCGCGTATCCCCCGTTCGTGGCCACCAGGACGTCCAGACCGTCCCGGACGACCTCCATGGCGAGTAGGACATCGTCGTCCGTGAAGCGCATGCCGATCACGCCCGAGGTGGCCCGACCCATCGGCCGCAGCGCCTCGTCCGAGGCGTTGAACCGGATCGCCTGCGCCTTCTTCGAGACCAGCAGCAGGTCGTTCTCCGGCGCCACCAGAGCAGCACCGACCAGCTCGTCCTCATCGCGCAGGTTGATCGCGATGATGCCGCCGGAACGGTTGGAGTCGAACTCCTCGAGCCGCGTCTTCTTCACCAGGCCGTTCTTCGTGGCCAGTACCAGATAGGGGGCTACCTGGTAGTCCGGGATTTCGATGATCTGCGCGATCTGCTCATCCGGTTGGAAGGCGAGCAGATTGGCCACGTGTTGGCCCTTGGCTACCCTACTGGCTTCCGGCAACTCGTACGCCTTGGCCCGGTACACCCGGCCCTTGTTCGTGAAGAACAGGATCCAGTCGTGCGTGGAGCATACGAAGAAGTGGCTGACGATGTCGTCCTGCCGCAGCGTGGCGCCACTGACGCCCTTGCCGCCCCGCCGCTGCGAGCGGTACAGGTCGACCTTCGTCCGCTTGGCGTACCCCGTCCGGGTGATCGTGACGACCACGTCCTCCCGGGCGATGAGGTCCTCCATCGAGACCTCGCCGTCGAACGGAATGATCTGCGTACGCCGGTCGTCGCCCCACTTGGCGACGATCTCGCCCAGCTCCTCTGAGACGATCTTCCGCTGCCGCTCGGGCTTGGCGAGGATGTCCTTGAGGTCGGCGATCTCGATCTCAAGCTTCGCCAGGTCGTCGATGATCCGCTGCCGCTCCAGGGCGGCGAGCCGGCGCAGCTGCATGTCCAGGATCGCGGTCGCCTGGATCTCGTCGATCTCCAGCAGCCGGATCAGGCCCTGCCGGGCGTCGTCCACCGTCGGCGACCGCCGGATCAGGGCGATCACCTCGTCCAGGGCGTCCAGCGCCTTGCCCAGGCCGCGCAGGATGTGTGCCCGCTCCTCGGCCTTGCGCAGCCGGTACGCGGTCCGCCGACGGATCACGTCGATCTGGTGCTCGACGTAGTACCTGATGAACTGTGCCAGGTTGAGCGTGCGCGGCACCCCGTCGACGAGCGCCAGCATGTTGGCGCCGAACGTCTCCTGAAGCTGCGTGTGCTTGTAGAGGTTGTTCAACACCACCTTGGCGACCGCGTCGCGCTTGAGCACCAGCACGATCCGCATACCGGTACGACCGGAGGACTCGTCGCGGATGTCGGCGATCCCCGCGAGCTTGCCCTCCTTGATCAGCTCGGCGATCCGCTCGGCGAGGTTGTCCGGGTTCACCTGGTAGGGCAGCTCGCTGACGACCAGGCAGGGACGACCCCGCTTGTCCTCCTCGACCTCCACCACGGCCCGCATCCGGATCGAACCACGACCCGTGCGGTACGCGTCCTGGATCGCCGTCGTGCCGACGATCAGACCGTGGGTCGGGAAGTCCGGGCCCTTGACGATGCCGAGCAGCGCCTCGAGGGTGGTCTCCTCGTCCTCCTCCGGGTGCTCCAGGCACCACTGCACCGCCGCGCCGATCTCGCGCAGGTTGTGCGGCGGGATCTTGGTGGCCATGCCGACCGCGATGCCCTCGGAGCCGTTCACCAGCAGGTTGGGGATCCGGGACGGCAGGATGGTGGGCTCCTTGGCCCGGCCGTCGTAGTTGTCCTGCAGGTCGACGGTGTCCTCGTCGATGTCCCGCAGCATCTCCATCGCGAGGGGGTCGAGCTTGCACTCGGTATATCTCATGGCGGCAGCCGGATCGTTACCCGGCGAGCCGAAGTTGCCGTTGCCGTCGACCAGCGGGTAGCGCAGCGACCACGGCTGCGCCATCCGGACCAGCGCGTCGTAGATCGCCGAGTCGCCGTGCGGGTGGAACTGGCCCATCACGTCGCCGACGACGCGGGAGCACTTCACGTAGCCGCGGTCCGGCCGGTAGCCGGAGTCGAACATGGCGTAGAGGATCTTGCGGTGGACCGGCTTGAGCCCGTCCCGGACGTCCGGCAGCGCGCGCCCGACGATGACGCTCATCGCGTAGTCGAGGTAGGAGCGCTGCATCTCCACCTCGAGCCCGACCGGTTCGATCCGGTCGTGCGCGACCACCGCGGCGATGGCCTCGGTGGGGACCTCGGGCTCGTTCGGTGTGGACTCGGGGGAATCGGTCACTGTATACCCTTATCAGACTCAGAGTCGTTTTCGTGCTGTGGATAACGGCTGTGGATAGCCGTCAAGCTGTGGATAACTCTGTGGACCGGCGGGCCAGCCAGGTGCTGCCCGGCTGGCCCGTCGACGTCCGTCAGATGTCCAGGAACCGCACATCCTTGGCGTTGCGCTGGATGAACGACCGGCGGGCTTCGACGTCCTCACCCATCAGGACGCTGAACAACTCGTCTGCGGTTGCAGCGTCGTCGAGCGTGACCTGACGCAGGGTGCGGGTCGCCGGGTTCATCGTGGTCTCCCACAGCTCGGGATAGTTCATCTCGCCGAGGCCCTTGAACCGCTGGATGTCGTCCGGCTTGGCGTTCGGCTTCTTCTGCTGGCGCAGCGCGATGAGCCCGTCCCGCTCCCGGTCCGAGTAGGCGTACTGAGCGTCGTCGCCCTTCTTGTTCCACTTGATCTTGTAGAGCGGCGGGGCGGCCAGGTAGACGTGCCCCAGCTCGACCAGCGGACGCATGAAGCGGAACAGCAGGGTGAGCAGCAGGGTCTGGATGTGCTGGCCGTCGACGTCCGCGTCGGCCATCAGCACCACCTTGTGGTACCGCAGCTTCTCCATGTCGAAGTCGTCGTGGATGCCGGTGCCGAGCGCGGTGATCAGCGCCTGGACCTCGTTGTTCTTGAGGACCCGGTCGATCCGCGCCTTCTCCACGTTGAGGATCTTGCCGCGGATCGGCAGGATCGCCTGGGTGCGCGGGTCGCGACCCTGCTTGGCCGAACCACCGGCCGAGTCGCCCTCGACG
The DNA here is from genome assembly GCF_044466585.1 of Micromonospora sp. NPDC049359. Taxonomy (NCBI): domain Bacteria; kingdom Bacillati; phylum Actinomycetota; class Actinomycetes; order Micromonosporales; family Micromonosporaceae; genus Micromonospora; species Micromonospora sp. NPDC049359. The sequence continues at coordinate 1,114,155 of NZ_JBITMW010000001.1, forward strand.
ATGAAGACCTCGGACTCGCGCGGGTCGGTGGACTGGCAGTCGGCCAGCTTGCCCGGCATCGAGCCGGACTCCAGCAGCGACTTGCGTCGGGCCAGCTTGCGGGCCTGCTGCGCGGCGATCCGGGCGCGGGCGGCCTGGGAGGCCTTCTGAATGATCGTCTTGGCCTCGGCCGGGTTGCGGTCGAACCAGTCGACCAGCCGGTCGTTGCAGACCCGCTGCACGAAGCTCTTCACCGGGGTGTTGCCCAGCTTGGTCTTGGTCTGGCCCTCGAACTGCGGGTTCGTCAGCTTGACCGAGATGATCGCGGCCAAGCCCTCTCGGATGTCCTCGCCGGAGAGCTTCTCGTCGCCCTTGAGCAGCTTCTTATCGGTGCCGTACCGGTTGACCACGCTGGTCAGCGCGGACCGGAAGCCCTCCTCGTGGGTGCCGCCCTCGTGCGTGTTGATGTTGTTGGCGAAGGTGTAGACCGACTCGCCGTACGACTCGTTCCACTGCATGGCGATCTCGAGGGACATGCCCTCTTCCTCGGCCTCGAACTCGACCACCGTCTTGTGCATCGGGTTCTTGGAGGCGTTGAGGTGTCGGACGAAGTCGGCGATACCGCCGTCGTAGCGGAAGGTGACCTCGCGGGTCTTGCCGTCCTCGTCCTCCGGGACCCGCTCGTCGAGCAGGTGGATGGTGATGCCCCGGTTGAGGAAGGCCATCTCCTGCAGGCGTCGGTAGATGGTCTGGAAGTCGAAGTCGATCGTCTCGAAGACGTCCGCGTCGGGCCAGAAGGAAACCGCAGAGCCGGTGCGGTCGGTGGTCTCGCCCTTCTCCAGCGCGGATGGCTTGGAGTTGGTGTACTGCTGCCGCCAGACGAAGCCGGACTTGTGGATCACCACTGCCATCTTCGTCGACAGCGCGTTCACCACGGAGACGCCGACGCCGTGCAGGCCGCCGGAGACCGCGTACGCCTTGCCGTCGAACTTGCCACCCGCGTGCAGCACGGTCAGTGCGACCTCGACGCCCGGCTTCTTGAGCTTCGGGTGGAGGTCGACCGGGAAGCCACGGCCGTTGTCGGTGACCTGGACCCCACCATCGGCGAGCAGCACCACGTCGATGGTGTCGCAGTAGCCGGCCATCGCCTCGTCGACCGCGTTATCGACGACCTCCCAGACGAGGTGGTGCAGACCGCGCTCGCCGGTGGACCCGATGTACATACCGGGCCGCTTGCGGACCGCCTCCAGCCCCTCGAGAACGGTGATCGACTCTGCGCCGTACTCCTGCTTGTCCTGCGCTGCCACCCTCGGCCACTTTCTCGCGTCGTCGGCGCCGGTGGGGCGCGTCGGGCGCGGGTTCGGCGGGACATGACGCGACGTCGGCGCGCGGACCGGTGCCGGAGATCTCCGGACAGCGGGTCGAACGCGCCGGTCGCCGCGGTCGCCCGCGGATCGCGATCGGCTCGACCCGGGGTGGAGAATGACTTGGGGCCACCGGCCCCGTCGCTCGCCCGCACCGGGTCTTCGTCTCGCTGTCAATCCTACTGTGCGCGGGGGACAGAACCACCACTCGGCACCCTCAACGAGGCGGCTGAGATGTCCGTAGCCGGCAGAACCCCGTTACCCTCGACTCCCCCCACACGCCACGCCCTGTTCGGACGCGCCGCCCCCAGACAGGTTGACCCGCGCTCGGGCGGGTCGGGGGTCGCGGTCGGATCGTCCGTGCCGTACGTTTGCGGCGCCCCGGAAGCGGCCTTGATCTTTACCGGCCGGAACCGGGACGATCGACCCGATCGACCCGACACGTGCTCTCTAAGAGGTGACAGATGGGGCTGGACAACGTCGCGGTGCAGTGGCCGCGGACCGGCCGCTTCTACGATCCGGTGGCGCCGGCCGAGTTCGTCGACTTCGGCGAGATCGTCGACCTGCCACGGATCTCCGCGCCGACGGCGGCGCTGGCCGAGCTGATCGCGAAGACCGGCACCGTCCGGGCGACCGCGTACACCGAGCTGGTGGATCTCCTGCTCGGCCTCGAAGGTGTGTTGTACGCCACAGACGCCGCGGCCGAGGACGAGGACCCGGTGATCGACCCGGACGGCTGCGCCTGGATCGCCGGTGGCATCGAACGGTTCGTGGCCGGGCACCGGGAGTACGGCGAGACGGTCACCTTCGACTCGGTGAGTACGGTGCTGCGGTCGCTGCTCGGCGACGGTCGGCTGGCGGAGCAGCAGCTGCGCTGGCTGGACACCCGGCTCGACGCGTTGCGCGACGAGAGCGGTGATCCGCCGCAGTGGAACTTCACCTGTGCGGAGCTGGGCGTGCTGGCGGCGTTCTACCGGCGGTGCGCCGAGCGCGGCTTCGCCGTCTACGCCGACGCCTGAACCTCCGGGCCGGCGGGGCGGTTGGCGGCGGCGATCACCTGAGTGAGCGCCGCGTGCAGGTGTTGCAGGTCCTCTACGGGCAGTCCGAGGCGCTGGACGATCGCGGCCGGGATCCGCTCGGCCTGGGCGCGCAGGGCCATGCCGCTGGCGGTGAGGGTGACGGCGAGGCTGCGCTCGTCGGCGGCGTCCCGTTCCCGGCGCAGGTAGCCGGCCGCTTCGAGCCGCTTGAGCAGGGGTGACAGGGTGCCCGGGTCGAGCTGCAACAGGCGGCTGAGGTCACGGCCGGACAGCGGGGCGTGCTGCCAGAGCGCCAGCATCACCAGGTACTGCGGGTGGGTCAGGCCCATCGGCTCCAACAGGGGCCGGTAGACGGCCACCACGCTGCGGGCCGCAACCGACAGGGCGAAGCAGACCTGCTGCTCCAGCGCCAGCGGATCGGTGCCCTGCGGTTGGTCGCTCATCGGTTGCTCTCCTCGCGCACGGCAACTATCGTACCGATCGTTGGTACACCAACCATTGGTGCGGCAACCTTAGAGCGACGGCACGTGGGAGGGGCGGCAGATGAGCGAGGACGGCGCTACCACCAGAGCACCCGGCGAGGGCGGTCGACTCCTGAGCTGGGCCTTCCGGCACCTCGCCGGGCCGGCCGACGGCGTGCAGGGCGCGGTGCAGGGCGGTTCGACGGCCGCCCGCGAGGCGTGGAAACGTGACCTGGCCGAGCGCAAGCGCTACACGCAGGAGCAGCGCGAGCGAAAGCGTGCGGCCCGGGAGGCGCAGCGGCGGCGCTGAGCAGGCCGGCTCAGCCGTACGTGTCGCGCGGTCCCCGCCCGCGTACCCGCCGTGGACCCTTCTGCCAGGACGGCGCGGCCGGCCCGTGGATGTGCAGCTTGCGCACCACGTTGTGGCCGACCTCCTGGGCGATCTGCTTGAGCAACGAGCCGGCCAGCAGCCGCAACTGGGTGGCCCAGGCCGTCGAGCGCGCCTCCACGGTCAACTCGCCGTTCTCCAGCTTGACCGGCCGGCTGTGCTGGGCGACCTCCGCGCCGACCACCCGCTCCCACGCGCCGAACACGGTGGCCTCCGCCGCGGGCTGCTGCCAGCCCCGCGCCTTCACCAGCCGGTTCAGCACCGCGCTCAGGGGCTGCGGGTCGCGCGGGTCAGGCCCCGGGCCCGAGTAGCCACGCAGCCGCCGTCCCGAGCCGCCAGCGCCGTCGGCGCCAGCGCCACCGCCGGAGGTACGCCGGGTGCGCGCCGCCGCCTGGCGGCGGGACAGCGCGGCGTCGAGCACCGCCCGCGCCAACTCCGGGCCGCTGGGCCCCTCCGGCTGCCCGTCGGTCGCCCCGGCAGGTGGAGTACGCCCGCCGGCGGCATCCCCGGCCTGCCGGCCGCTGCCGGTGGACGTGCCGCGCGCCGGCCGGGTCTCTGGCTCATCCGACATGTCGTACCGTCCCCTCGCCGACCTGGTAACGGGTGCCCCGCAACGCGGCCGGAACGTCGTCGTCCACGGCACAGGTGACCAGCAGTTGACTCGCCCCGCCCACCAGTTCCGCCAGCCGTTCCCGACGACCGGCGTCCAACTCGGCGAAGACGTCGTCGAGCACCAGGACCGGTTCGATGCCGTCGGCGCGCAACAGGTCGTACCCGGCCAGTCGCAGCGCGAGCGCGAACGACCAGGATTCGCCGTGACTCGCGTACCCCTTGGCCGGCAGCGGGCCGAGCGACAGGGCCAGCTCGTCCCGGTGTGGCCCGACGAGCGTGGTGCCCCGTTCGATCTCGGCGGACCGCGAGGCGGCGAGCGCGGCGGCCAGCGCCTCGGCGAGCGTGGCCCGGTCGGTGGTCGGTTCGGCCAGTTCGACCGTCGGCCGGTAGGCGATGCCGGCCGCGCCCCGGCCGGCGGCCACCGCGTCGTACGCCTTGGCGACGTGCGGGGTGAGCGCGGCGACCAGTTCCAGCCGGCCGGCGAGCAGCTCCGCGCCGTGCTGGGCCAGATGGGTGTCCCACACCGCGAGGGTGCCCAGGTCGCCGCCGCGGGAGCCGCCGGTCTTGCGGGCGAGGTACGCCGTACGCAGCAGGGCGTTGCGCTGTTTGACCACCCGGTCGTAGTCGGCGCGTACGCCCGCGTAGCGGGGTTGCCGGTTGACCAGGAGGTCGTCGAGGTAGCGGCGACGCTCGGCCGGATCGCCCCGGACCAGTTCCAGGTCCTCCGGGGCGAACAGCACCAGCCGCAGCGCCCCGAGCACGTCGCGCGCCCGTCGCGCGGGCGATCGGCCCAGTCGGGCGCGGTTGGCCCGCCCCGGCACGATCTCCAGCTCGACCAGGAGTTCGCGCCCGTCGTGTACGACCGCGCAGCGGATCACCGCCGAGGAGGCGCCCATCCGGACCAGCGGCGCGTCCGTGGCGACCCGGTGCGAGTCCAGGGTCGCCACGTAACCGAGCGCCTCGACGAGGTTGGTCTTGCCGACACCGTTGGCGCCGATCAGGACGTTCGCCCCCGGCTGGAGGTCGACGGCGACCCGCTCGTACGAGCGGAAGTCGACAAGTTCCAGCCGGCGGACATACACAGGTTGTGGATACCGCTCAGCGCTTGTGGACGGCGTGGCCGCCGAACTGCTGGCGCAGCGCGGAAACGGCCTTCATGGCGGGCGAGTCGTCCTGTCGCGACTGGAACCGGGCGAACAGGGAGGCGGTGATGACGTTCAGCGGTACGGCGAGCCGGACCGCCTCGTCGACCGTCCAGCGCCCCTCGCCGGTGTCCTCGGTGTAGCCGCTCAGGTCGGCCAGCTCCGGGTCCTCGTCGAGAGCCCGGTCCAGCAGGTCGAGCAGCCAGGAGCGGACGACCGTGCCCTCGCGCCACGACTTGAACACGCCGGGCACGTTGGTCACCAGCTCGGAGGCGGTCAGCAGCTCGTAGCCCTCGGCGTAGGCGTGCATGAGGCCGTACTCGATGCCGTTGTGCACCATCTTGGAGTAGTGGCCGGCGCCCACGGGGCCGGCGTGCACGAAGCCGAACTCGCCCTCGGGCTTGAGCGCCTGGAAGATCGGCATGAGCCGGTCGACGTGCTCCTGGGCGCCGCCGACCATCAGGCCGTAGCCGTTCTGCCGGCCCCAGACGCCTCCGGAGACGCCGACGTCCACGTAGCCGATACCGCGCGCGTTCAGCCGCTCGGCACGGGGAGCGTCGTCGCTGAAGCGGGAGTTCCCGCCGTCGATGATGATGTCGCCGTCCCCGAGCACCTCGGCGAGTTCGTCGATCGTGGCATCGGTGACGCCGGCGGGCACCATGACCCATACGGCACGCGGCGATTCGAGCTTCTGTGCCAGCTCGGCGAGGTTAGCCGCGTCGCTCAGCTGCGGGTTGTGATCGAATCCGACCACTTCGTGGCCGGCAGCCCGCAACCGCTCGCGCATGTTGCCGCCCATCCGGCCGAGTCCTACCAGGCCGAGCTGCATTTGTTCCTACCTCCGTGGATCTGGTGTTGCTGGGCCGATCAGCGAGAGACGCGGATCGGCATGATGAGGTACCGATACCCCGGAATGACCTCACCATCCTCGCCAGCGGGTGAGATCACCGCCGGCTTGAAAGCGTCGACGAACGAGAGCATGGCGGTCTGCGCGCCCAGGTTTGCCAGGCCGTCGATGAGGTACTGGGGGTTGAAGCCGATGGTGAGCGCGTCACCGGTGAAGGTGGCCTCCATCGCCTCGCTCGCCCGTGCCTCCTCGGAGCCGCCGGCCTCGACCACCAGGCCGTCGGCGCTGAAGCTGAGCAGCACCGGCGTGGTGCGCTCGGCCACCAGGGCGACCCGCTTGACCACCTCGATCAGCGTGCTCACCGACACCCGCGCCTCGGCGTTGTGGGTGGCTGGGAAGAGCGAGCGCACCGGCGGGTAGTTGGCGCCGTCGAGCAACCGGCTCGTGGTGCGACGGGTGCCACCGGCTAGGCCGACCATGCCCTCACCCGCCGCGCCCTGGGCGAGGGCGAGGGTGACCTCGCCGCCCAGCGGACCGAGAGCCTTGGCGGTGTCGTTCAGGGTGCGGGCCGGGACCAGCGCGTTGATGCTGACCTCGGGGTCGTCGGGTCGCCACTGGATCTCGCGCAGCGCCAGCCGGTACCGGTCGGTGGCGAGCATCGACAGCGTGCTGCCGGAGAGCTCGACGCGGACGCCGGTCATCATCGGCAGTGTCTCGTCCCGGCCGGCGGCGATGGCCACCTGGGCGACCGCCGTGGCGAAGGCCGCGGCGTCGACGGTGCCGGCGCTCTGCGGCATCTCGGGCAGGGCGGGGTAGTCCTCCACCGGCATGGTGGGCAGCGTGAACCGCGCGCTGCCGCAGACCAGCTCGAGGTGGGCGCCGACCGCGGCGATGTCGACCGGCTTGGCCGGCAGCGCCTTGGTGATCTCGGCGAGCAGGCGGCCGGAGACCAGCGCGGCGCCGTCGGCGTCACCCTGCACCTCGACGGTCACCTGGCTGGAGACCTCGTAGTCGAAACCGGAGACCCGCAGGTTGCCGTCGGTGACGCGGAGCATCACCCCGGCGAGCACCGGTACGGACGGCCGGTTGGGCAGGCTCTTCGCGGTCCACGCCACGGCCTCGGCGAGCGCGTCGCGCTCCACTCGGAACTTCATCAATGCCTCCGCGTCGACGTCAGCGACAACTCTCTCATGCCGACGGCTGCCTACCGTCCCGCCCGACCGTGCGGGTGTCCATCGCACCTTAGGGCGCGGGGACATCGGCTGTGCGCCCGACCCCATGGATCGTGTCGATGCTGACCGGCCTGTCCGGCAGCGTTCGGCCCGATCCACAGAAAGCCCAACGGTGATGATTGGTTTTTGTTCTCTTAGAAGAGATAACCCATCGTCTTCATCGCACCTGTGCAAACTGTGGAGAACTCGGGTCTGCCCAGCTCAGACAGGTTATGCACCGGTGGGTTGGCTGTGGAGAACCGGGTGTGAAACCGCGTCACCTGTCCACAACCCGGCGGCGCGGGCCGGTTGTCCACCGTTGTCCACCGGTTGTCCACCGGTAATCCACCGACTTTCTCCCCAAGGTTGTGGACAGCCGAGAAGATCACCATTGGCGTTGTCCCCAGAACCTTCAACAGCTCGTACACACCTTGACGATCATCGGTGGATAACTTCGGCGTTGTCCCCAGGCGTCCACAGCGTCGTACACAGGGTTTCTCCACAGCCTGTGGGTAACTGAGGCGGGACCGACCGTAGTTATCCACCGACGGTGGATAACGAGTTGTGGACAACGAGTGAGCTTCGAGGTGGACACGGCACCGATCCTGTGGCCTACACCATGTCGAGGGTCAAGCCGAAGTCCTCGTCGGGCGGCGAAATCGGTGCCGCCGATGCCGAAGCGAGCACCGTCCGGAGTCGGGTCGCGGCGTTGCGGCGTCAAGAAGAACGCCCGGCCGGAGATCCGGCCGGGCGTGTCCCGGGAGTCGTGCGGCGTCGTACCCCTCAGGTGTTCTGCTTGATCCGGTTGGTCAGCTCGGCGATCTGGTTGTAGAGCGAGCGCCGCTCGGCCATCTGCTGGCGGATCTTGCGGTCCGCGTGCATCACAGTGGTGTGGTCCCGGCCACCGAAGGCCTGCCCGATCCTCGGCAACGACAACTCGGTCAGCTCACGACACAGGTACATGGCGACCTGGCGGGCGTTGACCAGGACGCGCGAGCGGGACTGGCCACGCAGATCCTCCAGGCTCACCCCGAAGTAGTCGGCGGTGGACGCCATGATCTGGTCAGCGTTGATCTCCGGCCCGGCGCCGTCGGGCATGAAGTCCCGGAGCACCTCCTCGGCCAGGGACAGCTCGACAGTCGACCGGGTCAGGCTGGCGAACGCCGTCACCCGGATCAGCGCGCCCTCCAGTTCCCGGATCGAGTTCGACACCCGGGAGGCGATGAACTCCAGCACGTCAGGCGGGGCGTACATCCGCTCCTGTGCCGCCTTCTTCTGCAGGATCGCGATCCGCGTCTCCAGATCCGGTGGCTGGATGTCGGCCAGCAGTCCCCACTCGAACCGGGTTCGCATCCGGTCCTCCAGGGTGGCGAGCTGACGCGGCGACCGGTCGGAGGTGATGACGATCTGCTTGTTGGCGTTGTGCAGAGTGTTGAAGGTGTGGAAGAACTCCTCCTGCGTACGCTCGCGGTTCTCCAGGAACTGGATGTCGTCGATCAACAGGATGTCGACGTCGCGGTAGCGCCGCTGGAACGCGCTGGTCTTGTCGTCCCGGAGCGAGTTGATGAAGTCGTTGGTGAACTCCTCGGTCGAGACGTACCGGACCGAGCGGGCGTTGCCGAGCGTCGTGGCGTAGTGCCCGATCGCGTGCAGCAGGTGCGTCTTGCCCAATCCGGAGTGCCCGTAGATGAAGAGCGGGTTGTACGCCTTCGCCGGCGACTCGGCCACCGCCACGCTCGCCGCGTGGGCGAACCGGTTGGACGAGCCGATGACGAACGTCTCGAACATGTACTTCGGGTTCAACCGGTTGCCACCGGTGTCGGCGCCGGGCAGTCGGCGCTCGTCACGCCCGCCGGGACGATGATCCATCCCGCTGCGACCCGGGCCGCTGTCCGTTCCGCCGTCGCGGGGCAGGGGACGGATCACGTGCTGGTCCCGGGGGGACGTGGCGTCCTCGCGGTAGCGGGGCTCGTACGGCCGGGTGTCGGGGCCGGGCGGATCGAGTCGGGCCGCCTGCTCGTCGTACCCGCGCCGCTCGTGCGCCGGTCGGGGCGACCGCGTCGGCTCGACGAAGGCGGTGCTGAACAGTGCCTCCTGCCCGTCCCGGCTGGCCGGGATCAGCCCCGGCCGGTGCGCGTCGACGACCGGCGCGGGGGGTGGACCCGCCGGCGCCGGCGGGGCGGCGGTCTCGGGCAGCCGTGGCCCGAGTTGGTCACCGATGCCCTCGTTCGCCACGGACCGTCCGGCGTACTCGTTCCCGAGCGGGCCCGACTGCGGTTCGTCGACGTCGAGTGGTCCAGGCTCCGGGGTGCTGCGGTAGACGGTGCCGGCCGGGCGGCCGGCGGCGTCCTCCGCCACGCGTACGGTCACGGCAACCTGGATCGGCCGGCCGAGTCGGCGGGTCAGCGCCTCGGTGATCGCCGGGCGCAGCCGTGACTCGATCACGTCCCGGGTGAACGCGTCCGGTACCGAGAGCAGCGCGGTGTCCTCGACGATCGCCCGCAGCCGGGTCAACCGGAGGTAGGCGCGCTGCTGGGCGGAGATGATCTCGTCGGCGAGCTCGTCGGTCGCCGCCAACCACACCGCGGCAAGGTCGGTCGTACCGGCCACCGTCGTGCCACCCCCTCGCCTCTGCTCCCGGCCGCCGCTGTCTGCCAGCCGCCCGTCCCGGGCCCGCCGCGTGCACGGGTGGAACATCACCCACCCGGACAACTGACCAGCGCTCGTCCACAGGTTATCCACAGCCTGTGCACCGACCGATTGTGGCCGCCCCCGGGCGCGGGACCTGCCCCTGCCTGGACGGCCGTTGAAGCGGGTTCACCGTGCCGAACGATTCACCAGCGTGTCCGGTCTTGCCTGCGCGCGACGACCGGAGCATCCGACGCTCACCGCAATCGGGCACGGTAACAGCGTTGTCCCTGCCCCATCAACCGGCGACGCCCCAGCGACCTTGTCGGCATCAGCGAAAACCGCCCCTTCGGTCCCGGGCGCGTCCCGACCTCCTCGCTGTGGATGTTTGACGGTCATTGCACCCCTGCGTAGGCTGGAGCGGCTGCTCTCTCGCCCTCTGCTAGGGTGATGGGTGCTTGCTGCCCGCGGTCGTTTCCCCGCACCGTCGGTCCCGCTCCGCCGGGCAGCGCCGAACGGTGGCCATCGTCGAGGTGGCCTGGACCACCCCAGGACCCCGGCGATCCCGTCGCGCGGGGCGCGTACGAAAACGGAGAGCCTGACGTGAGCAAGCGCACCTACCAGCCGAACAACCGCCGGCGCGCGAAGACCCACGGCTTCCGGCTGCGCATGCGCACCCGTGCCGGCCGTGCCATCCTCTCGAGCCGCCGCGCCAAGGGTCGTACCACCCTGTCGGCCTGAGCCGACCGGGCTGGTCCGGGGGACGTGGGCAGTCGTGCTGGCCGCCGCACAGCGACTGCGGCGCAGCACTGACTTCGCCGCAGCGGTTCGCGGTGGCCGACGCGTCGGCCGAGGTGCCGTCGTGGTCCACCTGACCATGCCTTCGGCCACCGACCACAGCACAACGACCTCGCCGGAGCCGGCGCGGGAGCCTGGCGCGGAGCAGCCCTCCGCTCCGGCCCGCGCCGGCTTCGTCGTCTCCAAGGCGGTCGGCAACGCGGTGGTCCGCAACAAGGTCCGGCGCCGACTTCGGGCGCTGGTCCGGGAACGGTTGGACGCGTTGCCCGACGGCAGCACCCTGGTCGTCCGAGCACTGCCCGCCGCGGCCGAGGCGTCGTACGCCCGGCTCACCACCGACCTGGACGCCGCCATCGCGGTTGCCCGGTCGCCACGGGAGAGGCGGCCCCGGTGAGTGCCGATCCGACCGCCACACGCCCGCCGTCGACAGGTGCCCGGGTGCTGATCGCGCCCATCATCGCGTACCGTCGGTGGATAAGTCCGGCACTGCCGGCACGCTGCCGGTTCTACCCGTCGTGCAGTGCGTACGCCCAGGAGGCGCTCGTGCGGCACGGCCCGTTCCGGGGAGTCGTGCTGGCGGTCCGCCGGTTGCTGCGCTGCCACCCCTTTCACCCTGGTGGACATGACCCGGTTCCGGAGCCGGGCAGCCGCCGTCGTGCTGATGTGACTGGAGCCCCGAATTGAGTCTGAGTCTCGACTGGATCTACTACGCGATTTCGTGGATCCTGCTGACCTGGCACTCGGCGTGGGACGCCATCGGGGTGCCGGTCGGCGCGGTGGTCGGCACGAACTTCGCCTGGATCCTGTCCATCATCTTCCTGGTGGTCACCGTCCGGGTGATCCTGTTCCCGGTCTTCGTCAAGCAGATCAAGTCGCAGCGGGCGATGCAGGCGCTCCAGCCCAAGGTCAAGGAGCTGCAGGAGAAGCACAAGGGTGACCGGGAGACGCTCCAGAAGGAGATGATGGAGCTCTACCGGAAGGAAAAGGCCAACCCGCTCATGGGCTGCCTTCCGATGTTCCTCCAGATCCCTGTCTTCCTCGGCCTCTTCCACGTGCTGCGGCGGCTCGACCCGTTCAAGCCCGAGGACAAGAAGACGATCTACGGCTGGACCGTCGATCAGTTCAACAGCGCCTCTCACGCGAAGCTCTTCACGGCCCCGCTCGCTGGCAAGTTCGGCTCCACCGCCGACGAACTGGCGCGGCTCAACGCCAACGGCAACACCACGAAGATCATTGCTGGTGTCCTGGTCCTGGTGATGATCGCCACCACGTATCTGACCAGCCGTCAGATGATCCTCAAGACCGGCTGGGCCGAGGACCCGCAGCAGCGGATGATCCAGCGCCTGATGCTCTACGGCATCCCGGCCTCGCTGCTGATCTCGGGGGCGATCTTCCCGATCGGCGTGATCATCTACTGGGTCACGAACAACCTCTTCACCCTCGGCCAGCAGCAGTGGGTGCTGCGGAAGTTCCCGCCGCCGGTGACCGCGAAGAAGGCCACCGCCCCCGCGGCCAGCCGCAATCCGGTGCAGCCCGCCAAGTCGGGTGGGCTCTTCGGGCGTGGCAAGGCCGCCCCGGCCGCGCCCGTCAAGGCCGCCGCGCCGAAGGTTGCCGGCCCGAAGCCGGGTGCCAAGCCCGCCAACCCGAAGAAGAGCCGCCCCGCCAAGCGGCAGGGCTGACCGCCGTGCGGCCGTCGCCGGGCAACCGGCGACGGCCCGGGCCCCGCACCGCGCAGCCGCCGTATGGCCGGCGCCGGGCGGAACCGGCCGCGCACGGCGCGGTCACGGGCGACACTGCCCGTACAGACGTGCCCGTGGGCACCGGCGACCTCCCGCCGGCCCCGGGAAACCAGCGGACCCGACGGTCCGGCCGAGCGAGTACGGAGATGAGACCGTGACCGAGACCAGCATCCCCCGCGCCGACCAGTCCCTGGACGAGGAGGAGACCGCGACGATCGAGGTGGACGGCGACGACACCGAGGCCGACGACGCCACCGAGGCCCCGGCCGGTGGTCGTGAGAAGAAGAGCGCGGGCGAGAGCGACCTGTTCCGGCAGAGCGAGATTGCGGCCGACTACGTCGAGGGACTGCTCGACATCCTCGACTACGACGGCGACATCGACGAGTTGGTGGCCAGCGGCCGTCCCGTCGTCGAGGTGGTCGGCTCCCGGCTGCAGAACCTGGTCGGCCAGCGTGGCGCCACCCTGGATGCGCTCCAGGAGCTGACCCGGCTCGCCGTCTTCCGGCAGACCGGTACGCCGAGCCGCCTGCTGCTCGACGTCGGTGGCTACCGGGCGAACCGTCGCAAGGAGCTCGCCGCCGTTGCCAAGAACGCAGTCGAGAAGGTGAAGGAGTACGGCGAGCCCGTGCGCCTGGAGGCGATGAACGCGTTCGAGCGCAAGTGCGTCCACGACGTGGTCAACGCCATGGCCGGCGTGGCGAGCGAGTCGGAGGGCGTCGAGCCGAACCGTCGCATCGTCGTACGGCCGGCGGACTGACTCCGTTGACCCACGACGACACCGCGGCTGATGCCGTGACCGGCCCGGGCGGTACGCCGTCCGGGCCGTCGGCTGTCCGGAGCGACAGCCCGGCGGGGTACGACGCGGCGAACGGGAGTCCGCCGTCGCCGGCCGATGCCGCGTTGCCGCCCGAACTGGCTCCGGCCGCGCTGACCCTCTTCGGTGACCGGCTCGACATCGCCGCCGCGTACGCCGAACTGCTGGCCACCGACGGCGTGGTCCGCGGTCTGATCGGCCCGCGGGAGGCGCCCCGGATCTGGGACCGTCACCTCCTCAACTGTGCCGCCGTGGTCGAGCGCATTCCGAGCGACGCGAGCGTGCTCGACGTTGGCTCCGGCGCCGGGCTGCCCGGTCTGGTGTTGGCCATCGCGCGTCCCGACCTGACGGTCACGCTGATCGAGCCGCTCGCGCGGCGCACGTCGTTCCTCATCGAGATCGTCGAGCGGCTCGGCCTGACCCGATCGGTGCGGGTGTTCCGTGGCCGCGCCGACGAGGCCGCCAGTGGGTCGAGCGGCCGGGACCCGATCAGCGGTGACGTGGTGACCGCCCGCGCCGTCGCGCCGTTGGACCGACTGGCCGCCTGGTGCCTACCGCTCGCCGTGCGCGGTGGACGACTGCTTGCCCTCAAGGGATCGTCCGCAGCGGCCGAGATCGAGGAGCACGCTGCCGTCGTGGAACGGCTCGGCGGCGGGGAGGCCGCCGTGCACCTCTGCGGCGTCGGCGTGATCGACCCACCCACCACGGTGGTGGAGATCGTCCGGGAGCGGATGGTCGGCCCGGCCCGACCGGCGGCGAGCAAGCGCTCGCGCGGCGGGCGGACTCGCCGCCGCTGACCATGGCGCCATCGGGCGTCCGGTCGACGGTTTGCCTCGTTGTATCGGTACGGATGGACGACGGAATGAGAACCCGACGTGGACCGGCCACGCCCGTCCGCCGTAGGCTGGCCGCGCGTCGATAATGTGGAGCGGCCGACGGACGTCGCGGACTCCGACCGCTCCCGAGGGGCCGTACGCTCCGGGGTGCGAACGCGGGTGTGGCCAAGTTGACCGGGGCGCGGACCGACCATCCGAAGCGGGCAGGGATGACAGGTGCATGACGACGGCAGGTACGACGATCCACGCGTGACCGGGTCAACCAGCGACCCTGTTTCACGTGAAACCGACTACCCGAGCTGGTCCCCCGGCGTCGCCGGAGCGTCGGTTCCGGTGGACGACGATGTGTTCTCCGCACCGGACGAGGCGGTGGCTCCGACCATCGGGCCGGAGCCGACGATCGGTCGGCGGGCGGCCGACGGACCGAGTCGACCCGCGAATGCCGCCGACGTGCGGCAGACGCCGGGCCGGCGGAACAGAGCTGCGGCGGTGCGCTTCGAGTCCGCCGTGCCCCACCAGCCCACCGCCGCAGCGGCGCGCGACGCCACGCCGGTGGTTCCCGACGTACCGGTCGCGTCGACCGAGTCGTTGGCGGCGGTCGCGACCGACCCCACGTACGTTTCACGTGAAACCCCGACGCGCGAAGAGGATGACCCACCGTTGGCTATGGAGGCGATGCGCGCCGTGCAGATCCTGAATCCCAGTGGCGAGGTGACCATGCCTCGACCGGACCGGACCCGGGTCATGTGCGTCGCCAACCAGAAGGGTGGCGTGGGTAAGACCACGACCACGGTCAACCTCGCGGTGGCGCTCGCCCTGCACGGTAACCGGGTGCTCGTGGTCGACCTGGACCCGCAGGGCAACGCGTCGACCGGTCTGAACGTGCCCCACCACACCGGCATTCCAGACGTCTACGACTGCCTGATCAACAGCGTGCCGCTGGCCGAGGTGGCGCAGGCGGTCGAGGGCATCCCCAACCTGTGGTGCGTACCGGCCACGATCGACCTCGCCGGGGCGGAGATCGAGTTGGTGTCCGTGGTGGCCCGCGAGTCGCGCCTCGACCGTGCCATCGCCGCCTACCCGGGCCAGTTCGACTACGTCTTCATCGACTGCCCGCCCTCGCTCGGCCTGCTGACGGTCAACGCCCTGGTCGCCGCGCAGGAGGTGCTGATTCCGATCCAGTGCGAGTACTACGCGCTGGAAGGCCTCAACCAGCTGATCAACAACATCAACCTGGTACGGCAACACCTCAACCCGAAGCTCGACGTCTCCACGATCCTGCTCACCATGTACGACCGTCGTACCCGCCTCGCGGACGCGGTCGAGCAGGACGTCCGGAACCACTTCGGCGACAAGGTGCTCCAGGCGGTCATCCCCCGCAACGTGCGGGTGTCGGAGGCACCCAGCTACGGCCAGTCGGTCATGACCTACGATCCCGGTTCGCGGGGCGCCACGAGCTACTTCGAGGCCGCCCAGGAGATCGCCGAGCGGGGCGTCAAGGAGCCGGTGGGCCGGAATGCGTAGTGGGGACGAGTCGCTGGGAGGCGTGGCATGAAGAACCGCCCTCGGGGCGGTCTGGGGCGGGGCCTGGGGGCTCTCATCCCGACCGGGCCCGTGCCGGGTGCCGCCGGCACCGTGACTGCCGAGCCGGAGAACGGGAGCGTCGACGCTGACGAGGGCGTGACCCCCACTGCCCTCCACACGGCCCCGGTAGGCGCCGCCGCCCACCAACCGGAGCCCGAGCTCAGCCCCGTGCCGGGCGCTCGGTTCGCGGAGATCCCGGTCGACGCGATCATGCCGAACCCGAAGCAGCCGCGCCAGGTTTTCGACGAGGAGGCGTTGGAGGAGCTGAAGACCTCCATCCGGGAGGTTGGCTTCCTGCAGCCGATCGTGGTGCGCCAGCTCGACGACGAGAAGTACGAGCTGGTGATGGGCGAGCGCCGTTGGCGCGCGGCCCAGGCGGTGGGACGGGACAATATCCCGGCCATCGTCCGGGACACCCGCGACGACGCCATGCTCCGGGACGCGCTGCTGGAGAACATCCACCGCGCCAACCTGAACCCGCTGGAAGAGGCCGCCGCGTACCAGCAGTTGCTGGAGGAGTTCGGCGCCACCCACGAGGAACTGGCCCGTCGGATCGGCCGCAGCCGGCCGCAGATCTCCAACACGATCCGGCTCCTCAACCTGCCGGCCCAGGTGCAGCGCCGGGTTGCCGCCGGCATCCTCTCCGCCGGCCATGCCCGCGCTCTGCTCAGCCTCGACGACTCCGAGGCCCAGGAACAGCTGGCGTTGCGGATCGTCGCCGAAGGGCTGTCGGTACGGGCGACCGAGGAGATCGTGGCTCTGACGCTGAACGACGGCCCGGCGAAGGGACCGGCCGCCAAGCGGCGACCGAAGCCCCACGCGCCCGCCCTGTCGGATCTCGCTGACCGTCTGTCGGACCGCTTCGACACGCGGGTGAAGGTCGACATCGGTCGGAGCAAGGGCAAGATCACCATCGAGTTCGCCACCGTGGATGATCTGGAACGGATCGTCGGCATCATCGGCGTACCGGAGGAGGGGTCGCAGGACTGACGTCCGCGATCTTCCGTCAAGGGCCGCGCCTCTCCAGGGGGCGCGGCCCTCGCGCGTACGGCCTCGTTTCACGTGAAACCGGCGCCCGAAGCGGCTCTTGGATCTCGACCCGGCGTCGCCGAGGTGCCGGCCGAACGCGTTCACCCGCCACGGCCCACGAGGGCGTCCCAGGCGGCCGGGTGAGCCGGGGAGGTCCCCTCTGCCGCCCGAGGGCGGCAGCGACCCGCTCAGGCGGCGCGCGGGCCACCGCTTGCGGGGCCCGGGTCGCGGCGTCCGGCTCCGCGGCCAAGTCATCGCGTTTCACGTGAAACGCCCCTCGGCGGGCGAGGGCACCCACGCATGCCGGCACCGCCGGGAGTGGTGGTCCGGAGCGCGACCGGCCGGCGGGCGGGCAACGATCGAGGGGCCGAAAAGTTATCCACACCCGTTGTCCACAGGCACCCCCCGTTTCACGTGAAACGCCGCGTGAAAGCGGGTGACAGCCTGTGGATGACCGCATGTATGGACGCCCTCGGCAGCCTGTGGATATCGACTCGCCGGCCGACGACGACGGGCCCCGGCGATCGACGTCGGACGCTGATCGTGGCGGTTGGAACCGGTCGAACAGGTAGGGACAGCGGTGCCAGACTCGGTTAGGGTCAGCGTCGTGCGCGACACCCCTCCCTCAGTCCCGGACTTCACCCAGTGGCCCTCGTTTCCCTTCGAGGGCGAGCTGCGGGTGAAGCAGCTCGAAGAACCGGTCCCGGTCGAACCGCCCCGCAAGGGCGAGGGTCTCCGGGAATGCACCGCCTGCAACGCACCCGACGACGCCTACATCTGGGTGGGAGAGCGGTGGCGGGTCCGTGCCATGGACCGGCCGACCGGCCTGCCGATGGTGCTCATCCTCGAATCGCGGAGCCACCTGGACCTGGGTGACCTGCCGAACCTGCTCGCCGCCGAGCTGGGGGTGATGACGGTTCGTCTCGAGCGGGCCATCCGGTCGCTGGACGGTGTGGCGCGGGTGCACGTGAACCGGTGGGGCGACGGCTCCGCCCACCTGCACATGTGGTTCCTCGCCCGGCCGTACGGTCGGCTCCAACTACGGGGAACCTTCCTGTCCCTGTGGGACTCCATCCTGCCGCCGATCTCCGAGGAGCAGTGGCGGGAGAATCTGGCGCTCGTCGCCGCCTGGCTCGCCGAGTTCGGTGGCCGACCGTTGGCCGAGCCGCCCCGCATCCAGTGGCAGGCCCCGTCGAGTCTGCTGGCCCAGTCCGCGGCGGCGGCCGCGCATGCCGCAGCCGCTCAGGATGACGCCGTGTCTGTCATCGAGGCGGCCGAGGAGATTCCCGAGCCAGTCGAGGACGCAGACGGCAACGTCGATGACGACCTCGGTTCCGAGTCGCCGGCTGCGGCGGAGGACCAGTCTGTGGACAGCGGCGACCCGGTAACGGCCATCGCTGACGACGCCGACGGTTCGACAGCCGCCACAGCGTCCGAGCCGAAGTCGCCCGTCAGCCCGGTACTCGATGCCCCTGCGGTCGAGTCGGTCGCCGACGGCACGACGACCTCGGAGCCGGAACGCGACGCCGAGGATCCGGCACCGGGGATTCCGGTCGTCCCAGCCCAGCGGAGGCCCCCCGCCGACGACGCCAGCGACGGCGGAGCCACCCCGCCCGGCGTGAGCGCACCGCGCTGATCACCGGTTGCGCGTGGGGGTTGGCGGACGACAGTCCGGATGTCGAGCCACCCCCACGCTCGCCGCGGCGGGCGGCGGCAATGCCGGGTGCGGACCAACGCTCGGAAATGCCCTCGCGCGCCGAGCCCTGAGCAGATCACCGACGCTCGCATCCGGCTCGGTGCCGGACAAACCCGAGCCGCCAAGTTACGTCTCTCGCGCTGGACACTCAGCCGCCTCTCGACACCGCGCCCCGCTGACCCGTCGCGGCCGGACGGCGACGCTTGACTACAGCGTCAGACGCGCGGATCGCGGAGATCCGAATGGCCTCGGTAGTGCCGGCGGTGACTCACGACCCCCATGTCGGGACTCCGTCGCGGTGGTTGCCTGCCTAATCTGCGTGGACCGCAGCCTTGCTGCCGATGCCGAGCGCACGGGTGAGCCTCACCATGGTTCGGGCGAGTCGGGAAGGCACGGAGTCCGGGGCTGGGATGGTGACCGGTCGCACGCGGCCGTTGTGCAGCGCGGTGAACCGCCATCCCTCGGGCGTGTGGACCGCAACGAGAGTCTGGCGGGACAGGCGCCTTTTCGGTAGTTGAGAACGCCACGGCATCTGGACCGAGGCGGTGCCATGGACGATGGCGATGTCGGGGCTGAGGTAGCGAATGGATTCGATGTCACCGACGAGTGCCGAGTCGGCGAGCACACCCCGGAAGAGCTGGTCGTGGGCGCGTTGCATCGGCTTTCGCCCGATGGCGCGGGTGCCGTCGTACGAGACGTAGTCGGAGTCTTCGGTGAAGCAGGCTGCGTAGGCGACAGCGTCGTTGTCCGTCCAGGCCTGCTTGAGGCGGTGGAAGAGAGCTGTGATCTCGTGGTCTTCGGTAGCCATGGCTACACCCCTCTAGTATTATTCGATGGTCGAACCTTACGATAGCAGGAGTCTTCGAGTGTCGAAACATGAACTGGTCGGCTTGGTGGCCGCCGAACTTCGGCTGCTGCAGCAGAGCTTCGACGCTTTCGACGAGGCCGCCGCCGCCACCCTCAAGCTCAACCGAACGGACCTGCGAGCGTTGGACCTGCTTCTGGCCGGCGAGGGTTGCCTGTCGGCTGGCGAACTCAGCCAGGCCCTGAAACTCAGCCCGGCCGCCACAACCACTGTCATGGACCGACTTGAGCGCACCGGATTCGCGAACCGGATCTCCGACCCGAACAACAGACGACGCGTCCTCGTTGCCGCGACCGACGCGGCTCGCGCCGCTGAGCGAGACATATACGCACCGGTCGGTGTCGCCGGAGCGCAAGCGCTTGCCGAGTACAGCCTCGACCAGCTCGCCACGATCCTTCACTTCCTGCAGACTGCCCGCCACGTGCAGGAGGACCAGGCGACGCGGATCAGCCGACACGAACCCGACGATCTCTGACGCTGCTCACCGGTTGCTGCCTGGAGCGCGCTCGGCCGCCGCGAACGCCGCCACCAGCCGGTACCGCTCCGGCTCTCCACCAGGTGCCTGCTCACCTACCCCGTGCGCGATCGAGGACCAGGTTCACGGGCGTGCAGGGTGTCACGAGGGGTGCCCGAAGGTACCCGATCGGTCGGGTCAGGACGGGTGGCGGGCGGCGGCCCGGCTGACCAGTGAGCCGAGCAGGCGGCCGAAGTCCAGGCCGGCCGCCTGGACGGCCAGCGGCAGCAGTGAGGTCTCCGTCATGCCGGGCGAGACGTTGACCTCCAGCACGTGCGGACGGCCCTCAGCGTCCACGATCACGTCGACCCGGGAGAGGTCCCGCAGACCGAGCGCGGTGTGCGCGGCCAGCGCCACGTCGGCCACCGAAGCGGCCACCTCCGGCTCCAACCGGGCCGGAGCGTGCCAGGTGGTGCGGCCGGCGGTGTAGCGGGCGGCGTAGTCGTACACGCCGTTGCGCGGCACGATCTCCACCGGTGGCAGCGCCTGCGGACCGTCTCCCAGGTCGATCACGGAGACCGCCACGTCGATCCCGGGCACGTACCGCTCGACGAGGGCCGTCGGGTCGTACGCGAAGCAACCGACCATCGCGGCCGGGAGGGACGCGGCGTCCCGGACCACGGCGGCGCCCAGACCGGAGCCACCCTGCGCCGGCTTGACCATCAACGGCAGGCCGAGCCGGTCGGCGATGCGGTCCAGCACGGCGACCGCCCCGAGTTCGGAGAAACGGTCGTGCGGCAGGGCCACCCAGTCGGGGGTGGGGATGCCAGCTTCGCGGAGCACCGCCTTCGCCGAGGGCTTGTCCCAGGCGAGCCGGGAGGACCGGGCGTCGCAGCCGACGTACGGGATGCCGCACAGGTCCAGCACTCCTCGCAGTGAGCCGTCCTCGCCGGTCGCGCCGTGCAGAGCGATCACGACGGCGTCCGGCGGATCGGTGGTCAGGGACGGCAGGAGGGCCACGTCGGCATCCCGCAGTTCGGCGTCGACGCCGACGGCGCGCAGGGCGTCGAGCACGCGCCGACCGGAGCGCAACGACACGTCCCGCTCGTAGGAGAGTCCGCCCGCGAGGACCAGCACTCGCAGGTCGGCCGCGACGGCGGAATCGGTCACGGAGAAGCGCTCGGCAGCGGTCGTACCCATGCCGGCATCATGCCAAGTCGGGACCCGGCACGTCGGAGCCGGGCCGGCCGCGGCGGCCGGCGACACCGCCGACGGCACCGAAGACGCGCCGCGTCGCGAGTTCCTGCTCCATGACGCCCGCCAACCGGCGTACGCCCTCGCGGATGCGCTCCGGAGGCGGGAAGCTGAAGTTCAGCCGCATCGCGTCGGTGCCCGTGCCGTCGGCGTAGAAGCCGGTGCCGGGCACGTAGGCGACCCGGGCGGCGATGGCGCGCGGCATCATGGCCTTGGAGTCCAGGCCCTCGGGCAGGGTGGCCCAGACGAAGAGCCCGCCAGCCGGGGTGGTCCAGCTGGTGCCCTCGGGCATCAGATCGGCCAACGCGTCGAGCAGGGCGTCACGGCGTTCCCGGTAGACCTCGCGGTAGACCTTGAGCTGCTGCCGCCACGGCATCGTGCCCAGGTAGGTGGAGACGGCGGACTGGGCGTAGACGCTGGGGCAGAGGATCTGCGCCTCACTGGCGATGACGATCTTGTCGCGGACCGCGTGCGGCGCCAGGATCCAGCCCACCCGCAGGCCGGGAGCGAACGTCTTGGAGAAGGTGCTGATGTAGAAGACGCCGTCGCGCCGCCGGGCCCGCAGCGGCGCCGGGGCCTCACCCTCGAAACCCAGTTGGCCGTACGGGTCGTCCTCGACCACGAGCAGGCCGGCGCGTTCGCAGATGTCGAGTACGCGCTCGCGGCGTTCCTCGCTGAGCGTCACGCCAGCCGGGTTCTGGTAGGTCGGGATCGTGTAGAGGAACTTGACGCGTCGGCCGGCCCGGGCGAGGTCGGCGATGGCCGTCTCCAGCGCCTCGGGAATCAGCCCGTCGGCGTCCATCGGCACGTGCGCCACCTGTGCCTGGGCGGCCTGGAACACCCCGAGCGCGCCCACGTAGGTCGGGCCCTCGGCGAGCACCACGTCGCCTGGGTCGAGGAAGAGCCGGGCGACCAGGTCGAGCGCCTGTTGACCGCCGACCGTGACCACCACGTCCTCGGGGGAGGCGCCGCACGCGGCGTCGATGCCGGAGAGGGCCATCACCTCGCAGATCCGCTCGCGCAGCTCCAGGGTGCCCTGGCCGATGCCGTACTGGAGGGTGGTGACCCCGTGCTCGGAGCCGAGCCTGCCCAGCATCTCGCCGACCGCGTCGAGCGGCAGCGCGGCGATGTACGGGGCGCCGCCGGCGAGCGACACGACCTCCGGTCGACTGGCCACCGCGAAGAGTGCTCGGATCTCGGAGGCGGTCATCCCGCGCACGCGCCGGGCATACCGGTCGGTGTAGTCGTCGAGTGTCGTGCCGGTCATGACCTCACCTCGATCACTGCTCGGGTGGCTACCGCCCCGGGTACCCCGCCTGCTCGTGTCCATGGCGGCGGCACACCGATTGTCGATCCTAGTCCGCCGAGGCCTGGTTGCCGCCGTGCCGGAACGGATCGACCACATGGCGGACCCTGCGGCCGGGGGTGGGGATCTGCGCATCCCCTCCCGTACGGTCGATCGGCGGCGTACGATCGCTCGTCGGGGGCAGGAAGGCGGCGCTGTCGTTCCGTGCCGGTCTCACCACCGAGCCTATTGTGGGGATGCGCCATATGTCGCGACGTCTGGTCAGCCTGACCCTCGACACGCTGGAGGATCTTCCGCGCCCCTGCCGCCAGTGCGTCTACTGGGAGCTTGATCCGGTCTCCGCGGACCGGGCGTGCGCCGCCGGTGACCCGGGCCTGGAGAAGGAGGCGTGGGTCTCCCAGACCCTGCTGGAGTGGGGGTCCTGCGGCAAGCTCGCGTACGTCGACGGGATGCCGGCGGGCTTCGTGATGTACGCGCCACCCGCCTACGTTCCCCGCTCGATGGCGTTCCCGACGTCGCCGGTCTCGGCCGATGCCGCGCTGTTGATGACCGCCAACGTGGTCGCCGCGTTCGCCGGGGGCGGGTTGGGCCGGATGTTGGTGCAGGGTGTCGCACGGGACCTGACGAAGCGTGGCATCAAGGCGATCGAGGCGTTCGGCGACGCCAAGTTCGGTGACGCCGACGATCCGGCCGGCGGCTGCGTGGCACCGGCCGACTTCTTCCTCTCCGTCGGCTTCAAGACGGTACGTCCGCATCCCCGTTTTCCCCGGCTGCGCCTCGAACTGCGTACCGCGCTGAGCTGGAAGTCCGACGTCGAGTACGCGCTGGAGAAGCTGCTTGGCTCGATGAGCCCGGAGACGCTGCTCCGGCCGGTCCGGCCCGCCCCGGCCACCCGCTCCACCGGTGGCTGAGCGGGATCAGTCGACCACGGTGCCGGCGGCCACGACCGCACGCAGTTCGCTGACGTCGAGCGAGCCGGTCGGCACGTCCCGCTCGATCGGGTAGTACATCCGCTGGACGGCGGCCACGATCGCCTCCACCACCCGGTCGCGGAAGCGGGGATCGACGAGCCGGGCGCGGTCCACGGGCGAGGTGAGGTAGCCGACCTCGACCCGGACCGCCGGCATCCTCGTCAGTCGCAGCAGGTCCCACGCCTTGGCGTGCGTACGGCAGTCCCGCAGCCCGGTCCGCGCCACGATCTCCCGCTGCACCAGACCCGCCAACCGTTCACCGGTCGCCGAGGTCACCCCGTTGTCGGTGCCGTAGTGGTAGGTCGCCACCCCCTCCGCGTCCGGGTTGGCGTGCCCGTCGAGGTGCAGGGAGATGAACACGTCGGCGCCGAGCGAATTCGCCAGCAACGCCCGGTCGGTGTCCGGCAGGCACGCGTCGGGCGCCGGACCCCGGGTGAGCTGAACCCGGACCCCGGACGCTGCGAGTCGTCCCTCCAGCCGGCTCGCCAGGTCGTGCACGAGGTCGGCCTCCGTCCAGCGCAGCGGGCCGTCCGGCACCACCATCCCGGGGTCGGTGCCACCGTGGCCGGGGTCGATGACCACCGTCTTACCGACCAGCGCCGGTCCGGACTGGCGGATCGCGTCGGACTCGCGCAACCACTGGGGGCGACCGCCGACGACCTTGCGACCGATCCGGCGCAGCGCGTCCATCGTGTGCGGGCCGCAGGAGCCGTCGGGCGTGAGACCCACCTCGCGCTGGAACTGGGCCACGGCCCGGGACGTCCGGATGCCGTAGATGGCGTCGGCGCGGCCGACGTCGTACCCCATCTCCAGCAGCCGTTCCTGCAGCGACCGGACATCCTCGCCGGTGAGCGGCTCGGGGACCGCGTGGTAGAGGGTGCGGGCACCGAGTCGCCAGCGTGCGGCCTCCAGCGCGCCCCAGGTCTCCGAGCCGACCCGGCCGTCCACGCTGAGCCCCCGCGACTGCTGGAACGCGCGGACCGCGCGTTCGGTGTCCAGGTCGAACTCGTCGCTGTGCGGGCCGGCGGCGGCGAGCAGGTCGAGGCCGGTGAGGATGGTACGGATCTCCGTGACCGCAGGTCCCCGGTCTCCGGGTCGGATCGGACGCACGCACGACCCCCTCTGCACGAGTCTGGCTGGCCG
Source organism: Micromonospora sp. NPDC049359 (assembly GCF_044466585.1). Taxonomy (NCBI): domain Bacteria; kingdom Bacillati; phylum Actinomycetota; class Actinomycetes; order Micromonosporales; family Micromonosporaceae; genus Micromonospora; species Micromonospora sp. NPDC049359. The sequence continues at coordinate 1,138,313 of NZ_JBITMW010000001.1, forward strand.
GGCGGCGGCCTGAGCTTGAGGCTATGCGTTCCGGACCGGTGACGGGCTCGGGCCGGGAAAAACACCGAACCCCGCACCCGACGAGCGGGCACGGGGTTCGGTGGTGTCTGCGCTGATCAGAGGGCCGACTCGATGAGCCGGACCAGCTCACCCTTCGGCTTGGCGCCGGCGATCGACTGCACGGGCTGGCCGTTCTTGAAGACGGTGAGGGTCGGCACCGACATGACCCGGTAGGCCCGGGCGGTCTCCGGGTTCTCGTCGATGTTGAGCTTCACGATGGTGACCTGGTCGCCCATCTCGCCCGCGATCTCCTCGAGCAGCGGCGACACCTTACGGCACGGCCCGCACCACTCGGCCCAGAAGTCCACCAGCACCGGCTTGTCGGCCTGCAGCACGTCGGCGACGAAACTCGCGTCCGTGACCGCCTTGGTATTTCCCACTATTGCCCTCCTCCGGGATGTGTTTCCTGTTTCAGCTGAGCGTCGCGATGAACCGCTCGGCGTCGAGCGCGGCGGCACAGCCGGTGCCGGCCGCGGTGATCGCCTGGCGGTAGGTGTGGTCGACCACGTCACCGGCGGCGAAGACGCCGGGCACGCTCGTCCGGGTGCTGGGGGCCTGGACCTTCACGTAGCCCTCGTCGTCCAGCTCGACCTGGCCCTGGAACAGCTCACTGCGGGGGTCGTGGCCGATGGCCACGAACACGCCGGTCACGTCCAGCACCTTGGTCTCGCCGCTGTGTACGTTGCGGACCCGTACGCCGGTGACCTTGCCGTCAGCGCCCAGGACCTCTTCGACGGTGCTGTTCCACTCGACCTTGATCTTCTCGTTGCTCAGCGCCCGGTCGGCCATGATCTTGCTGGCCCGGAAGGAGTCGCGTCGGTGGATGATGGTCACCGAGTCGGCGAAGCGGGTGAGGAAGCTGGCCTCCTCCATCGCCGAGTCACCACCGCCGACGACGACGATGTGCTGGTTGCGGAAGAAAAAGCCGTCACAGGTGGCGCACGAGGAAACACCGTGGCCCAGGTACTCCTGCTCGCCCGGCACGCCCAGCGGACGCCAGGCCGAACCGGTGGAGAGGATCACGGCGCGGGCGCGGTAGGCGGTCTCGCCGACCCACACGGTGCTCGTCGCGCCCGAGCCGGCGTCGCCGGTGTCGACCAGCTCGACCCGCGTCACGTCGTCGGTCAGGAACTCGGCGCCGAACCGCTCGGCCTGCTTGCGCATGTTGTCCATCAGCTCGGGGCCGAGGATGCCGTCGGCGAAGCCGGGGAAGTTCTCCACCTCGGTCGTGGTCATCAGCGCGCCGCCGGACTGCGAGCCCTCGATGATCAGCGGCTTGAGGTTGGCGCGCGCCGCGTAGACCGCCGCCGTGTAACCGGCCGGGCCGGAGCCGATGATGATCAGGTTGCGGACCTCGTCCACTGCCGTCTCCCGAGTTGTGTGTGTTCGGCGTCGGCGCGCGCACCGATGCTGATCCGAGTGCCGACGCCTGGGGGGTGCCGGCAGCTGACTTCCAGAACGTCATCGTACGAAGCGGGGATTCCCGAACCGGGCAACCGGTGGGTCAGGTCACGTGGACGCTCATCGTGCTGCGGATTCACCCTACCCGCGCGGAATACCGGCTGTCCGAGCCGGACCCGGGTACGCCGCACTCGGCGCCGCTCACCCAGGCCCAGCGCGATCCGGTCGCGTCGGTGAACCGGATGACGAGCGCCTGCTCGCCCTGGAACCGCGCGTAGTCGATCATTTCGACGGCGAGTGGACCCGAGCCGTGCTCCGCCGCCACGGACGACAGGCACGTGCTCAACGCGGCCTCGGTGGTGAGCCGGGCGAGCTGATTCGACCCGTCGGGGGAAGGTCGTCGCTCACCTCCGGTGTCCGCCCCGGGCTGCTCACGGGGGCCACTGCCGCTCGAACCCAGCAACGGGGACGACGGGCTCGGCGTGCCGCCGAGGCTCTGCGGGGTGTAGTCGGTACCGCTGTGCAGGGTCGGGCCGGACGTGCGGACCGTCCCGCCGGCGGCGAGGTCACGAGGCGCGTTGACCGGACGCTCCATGGCACCGCTGTCCGCGGTGTTGGTCGAGAGGTGACTGAGCCCCAGACCGACCGCGACGACGGCGGCGGCCGCGACGGCCACCGGGGTGGCGGCGCGGACCCAGCGACGCCGCCGACGACCCGGGCCGGTGGGGCCGCGCCCCGACTCGGCGGGGAACGAGGTGGTGGGCCGACGTCCACCCTGCGCCGGCACGGTCACCGGTGTGGCGTCGGCCGGCGGGGTGTCCGCCGCCACCAGCGCGGCGGCGATTCGTTCGGCCACGGCGGACGGCAGCTCCGGTGCGGGCTCGGCCCACCGGGTCAGGTCGCTGCGGACCTGCGTCACCGCGGAGGCCAGCAGCGCGTACGCCTCAGCCCAGGCCGGGTCCGTGGACACCAGTTCGGCGATCCGGGCCTGCTGCGGGGTGCCGTCCAACGCTCCGCCGAGGTAGTCAGCGAGCAGGTCGGCGTCGACCTCCCGGAACTCCTCGGTCGTCACGTGTCCTCCTGATTGGCGTCCTGCCGGATGCGAACCGACCCCGATCCGACGCCCTCGGCCGGGCGTGGGTTCCCCGTCGTGACGTCGGGCACGTCCGGTTCGACCGGTCCGGGGCGCGTCGGCGGGGGGCGGAGGTGCCCGAGCAGCACCGCCAACCGGGCCCGGCCCCGGGCGCACCGGCTCTTCACCGTCCCCTCGGCGACCCCGAGGATGCGGGCCACCTCGGCCACCGGGTAGCCCTGCACATCCACCAGTACCAGGGCGGCCCGCTGCTCGACCGGAAGCGCGGCGAGCGCCGCGCGAACGACGAGCGCGGTGTCGTGGTCCTGCACGGGCGCGGCCGGCTCGACGCCGCCGGTGCCCGACCCGTCGGCCCGGTTGCCGTCGGGCAGCGGCACCGTGGGGTGCGCCTGCCGGCGGCGGATGCGGTCCAGGCAGGCGTTCACCACGATCCGGTGCAGCCACGTGGTGACGGCGGAGTCACCACGGAAGCGGGCCGCCGCGCGGTGCGCCGACAGCAGGGCGTCCTGGAGCGCGTCGGCGGCCTCCTCACGGTCGCCGAGGGTCCGCAGGGCCACCGCCCAGAGCCGATCGCGGTGCCGGTGGAACAGGGCCGCGAAGGCGTCCCGGTCGCCGGCGACGTGGGCGCGCAGCAGCTCCAGATCCGTTGCCGCGTCGCGCCCGTCCATCACCGCGTCCGGCTGATGCGGTGTCCGGGGCGTGCCGTGCGGCTCACGAACCCTGGACCGTGATCTCCTGCACTCCCAGCTTGAAGCCGCCGTCGTCGCCGTTGGGCGGCAACTCGGTGAACCAGAGCAGCAGGTACCGGTACTTCTGGTCGGCGTCGAAACCGTTGAAGGTCATCGTGGTGCCGTCGTGCTCCTTGAGGACACCGATCTCCGTCTTGTAGTTCGACACCATCGACTTGTCGCCGTTGGAGGTCGCCGGGTAGGTCGTCGTGCCGGCGAGCAGCTTCGCGGTGGCGCCTCGACCGGAGAGCACGGCCTGTACCGACTTCACCGTGTGCGGGGCGCCCAGGTCGAGCCAGACACCCATGCCGGACTTGAGGTTGCCGTACGTGGCGTTCGGGTAGCGGTCGGTCTCCCAACCCTTGTCGTTGTCGCCATCGGTCATCTTCTTGGCGCCGTCGAGCTCGTCCCGCGGGGCGCTGTCCGGGTCGATGATCCGGATGTCCTGCACCTTGAGATTGCGCACCGTGGCGGCGGCCGGGGTGGCCTCGCCGGCCGGAGCGCTGGCACTCGGCGTCGCCCCGGCGGTCTCCTGCGGGTCCTTGTCGTCACCGCCGAGCGCGCTGATGCCGATGAGCAGGCCGACCAGCGCGACCGCCAGCAGACCGGCGATGCCGATGGCGACCTTGCGACCGCCCGCGGCGGCCAGCGGCGACGGCTCTTCCCCGGTCTCGGCGGTGAACCGCAGCGGCCCGCCGTTGTCGAGGTAGTGCTCCTCCTCGGCCGGCACGTCCAGCCGGGCCAACTCGGCCGCCAGCACGTCGGACGACGGCGGCGCGATGTCGGCGTCGAGCAGGTCCATCGTCAGGTCGTCCAGGTACGCGGGCACACCGGCCCGCACCTGGCGGGGCGCCGCGAGGGCGGCTCCGGCGTCCCGGACGGCGTCGGGGATGGCGGCCCGCCCGTGACCGGCGGTGGCCCCGCGCAGCGGCGCCTCGGTGTGCGGCCAGTGACCGGTCAGCGCGAAGTAGAGGACGCCGCCGACCGCCCGGATGTCGCTCTCCTGGCTGTCGTCGCCGTCGGTGCGGGCGTCGGCCAGGACCACGCGGCCATCATCGCTGATCATGACGGTGCCGGGGTGGACGTTGCCGTGCACCATGCCGGTGGCGTGCACCGCGGCCAGCGCGCTGGCGACGGCGTTGCCGACAGCGGTGGCGCGAGCCGGGTCCAGCGGACCATCGGCGGCCAGATCGCGCAGCGACTGCCCGTCCACCCACTCGCGGACCACGTACGCCCGCTCGGCCTCGTCGATGGCGTCGTACACGCCGACGAGGTTGGGGTGGATGACCCGGCTGGCCGCGACGGCCGCCTGAAGCATCTCGGTGGCGGAGTCGCCACCCGGGTAGCGCAGCACCACCGCGACAGGGCGGCGCAGGATGACGTCGACCCCGCGCCAGACCAGCCGACCCGCGCTGTCGTTGTTGATGTGCTCGACCAGCTCGTAACGCTCGGCGAGGATCTCACCGGCCGTGGGAGCACCGAAGGTCATGATCGGAGGAGCGCTCTCGTCCGCCTCCTGACCCTCGCCGACCTGGGTCACCCGTCCTCCCTCGGTGATCGTGTCGATCGATGGACCCGTACTGCTGGGCATGTGGCTTCCCGCTCTGCCGTTGAAGGAACCGGCCAACCGGTGTCGGCGCCTGCCGTACCCGTCGAGAGCGACCTTACCCGGGTTGCCCGTCTCCCCGACATGTCATCTTCTTGCCGTACCCGGCGGGGTGCCGGGGATCGGGGAAGTCGTCCGGTTACGACCGTTGTCAGCCACGTTGCTGGCACATGTACTAGCTAATCTACGGCTTCACCACAAGTGACCGACGTCGGGGCCGGGCCGGGCGTGCCGCCCTCGTCCACCAGCCGGTTTCCCGCCGATCGGACGCCCACGCTCAGCCGTACGGCTGGTTATCCACAGGCCGATCCGGCGGCTGACCGGTGAATCGCGGAGTTATCCACAGGGACATCCCCAGGCTGGTGATCGCCGGTCACGTTCCGTGTGGCCGAGACTGTGGGTGCGGCTCAACGACCGAGACGCCGACGGACCATGCCGACAACCTCGGTGATCTCTCCGATCCGCAGCGCCATGGCGAGCCCGAGGTAGGTCCCGCCGATCACGGCGCCACCGATCACGAGCTGAAGGACGGCCTGTATCCAGCTCGGCGTGTCGCCGCCGGGCAGCAGGCTCACCACGAGCAGGCCGACCAGGGCGGCCCCCAACGCGGCCACGAGGACCCGGCCGAGCGTACGCAGGATGGCGCCCATCCCGATCCGGCCGATCCGGGGGCGCAGCAGCCACGCGGAGGCGAACGCCGCCGCCAGGTAGGACACGGCGTTACCGATCATCATCCCGGCCGCCGCGAAGTGCGCGGCGAAGGCGACGTAGAGCACCACCTGCACGCCGATCCGCAGCGCGACCACGGGAATGTTGATCAGCGCCGGGGTGCGGGTGTCCGGCAGGGCGTAGAAGGCGAAGGTGAAGAGCTGGCTGATCGCGAACGGCACCAGTGCCAGGGCCGCGAGGAGCAGCACCAGTGAGGTGTCGGCGGCGTTCTCGTCGGTGAACGCGCCGTACCGGAACAGCGTCACGGCCAGCGGGGTGGCCAGCACCGCGTAGCAGACCGCGATCGGGGCGAGCACCGCCGAGACCGTGCGGGTGCCCCGGGACAGGTCGGCGGCGACGTCGGCGTAGCGGCCGTCGGCGGCCGCCGCGCTCATCCGGGGCATCAACGCCGTGATGATCGAGACGGCGATGATGCCGTGCGCCATCATCAGCAGCAGGAACACGTTGTTGTAGATCAGCGGACCGGCGGCGTTCTCCTTGCCCGCCCTGTTCAGCAGGTTGAACAGCACGATCAGGCCGACCTGGCTGACCGCGACGTAGCAGAACATCCAGCCGCCCAGGCGGCCCAGCTCACGCAGTCCGAGGGTGCGGAAGTCGAATCGGAGCTTCCAGCGGAAGCCGACCTTGCGCAGGGCCGGCAGCAGTCCGGCGGCCTGGATGGCGACACCGACCAGGGTGCCGCCGCCGATCAGCAGGATCCGGCCGGTGGTCATCTCGTCCGGCTTGACGATCGTCGCGCCGAAGATCGCGATGTAGAGGCCCGCCGTGGCGATCACCACGATGTTGTTCAGGATCGGCGCCCACATCGGCGCGGCGAAGTGCCCCCGGGTGTTGAGCACCGCGCTGATCAGGGCGCTGAGACCGGTGAAGAAGATCATCGGCAACATCAGGTACGACAGCGCCGTGACCAGATCCCGGAAGTCCGCCCCGGTCTTCTTGCTGGCGTAGAGCGAGGTCAGCACGGAGGCGAAGGCCACCGCCACCAGCGCCGCCGCGGCCAGCGCCAGCACCGCGAGGGTCAGCAACCGCTGGGCGTACGCCTGTCCGCCGTCGCTGTCGATCTTGCGGCGGCGGACCAGCACCGGGATCAGGACACTGGTGAGGATGCCGCCGAGCAGGAACTCGTACACCATCCCGGGCAGGATCTGGGCGGTCGTGTAGGCGTCACCTACCAGCGCGCCGCCGAGCGCGGCGGTCAGCGCGAGCGTGCGCAGGAAGCCCGTACCCCGGCTGACCAGGCTCCCGATCGCCATCACCGCGCTGTTGGCCGCGGCGCTCGTCTCGCCCACCTGTTCCTGCGGCGGAGCGGTCGACTCCATGGCCGGCTGGTTCAGCGGCTCGGCGGAGATGAAGGTGGCGCCGTCGGAGGGGCGGATGTTGGCTCCCGCACCACCGTCCCGCGCGGCGTTCGCGCTGCGGTAGAGCCCGCCGCTCATCTCCAGCCTCCCAGGGGTACGTCGAGCCGGGCACCGACCCGCACGTCACAGACCTTAGTCAACCCGCACCCGTTACCCGCGCCCGGCGGATCGGATCACACCCCGGCCCGATAGGCTGGCGATCCCATGTCCGAAGCCTCCGCTCCCCACGCCGCCGACCGCCGCGACCTCACCGCCGCGCAGCGCAACGCCGTCGCCGAACTGCTCCGGGTCTCCCCGGTCGCCGACGAGCTGGGCCGCCGTTTCGTCCGTGCCGGCCACGAGCTACACCTGGTGGGCGGTTCGGTACGCGACGCGCTGCTCGGCCGACTCGGCGACGACCTCGACTTCTGCACCGACGCCCACCCCGACGAGACGCTGCGGATCATCAAGGGCTGGGCCGAGTCGATCTGGGAGACCGGCCGCGAGTTCGGCACCATCGGCGCCCAGCGCGACGGCCTCCGGCTGGAGGTCACCACCTTCCGCGCCGAGTCGTACGACCAGGTCAGCCGCAACCCGGTGGTGGTGTACGGCACCAGCCTCGACGAGGACCTGAAGCGGCGCGACTTCACCATCAACGCGATGGCGGTCAGCCTGCCGGACCACCGCTTCACCGATCCGCACGGTGGGCTGGCCGACCTTTCGGCGCAGGTCATCCGTACCCCCAGCACCCCGCGGGAATCCTTCGGCGACGACCCGCTGCGCATGCTGCGGGCCGCCCGGTTCGCCGCCCAACTGCGCTTCGCCGTCCACCCGGACGTGCACGTCGCGATGACCGAGATGGCCGCCGACCTGGACCGGATCACCGCCGAGCGGATCCGTGACGAGTTCACCAAGCTGCTCTGCGGCGCGGACCCGATCACCGGGCTGCGTCTGCTGGTCGACACCGGTCTGGCCGAACGGTTCCTGCCGGAGCTGACCGGGCTGAAGCTGGAGATCGACGAGCACGCCCAGCACAAGGACGTCTACGAGCACACGCTGACGGTGGTCGAGAACGCGGTCTCCTACGAGGAGGAGGGCTGCGACTTCGTCCTGCGGATGGCCGCCCTCATGCACGACGCGGGCAAACCGGCGACGAAGGCCGTCGGGTCCGACGGCCGGGTCAGTTTCCACCACCACGAGGTGGTCGGCGCCCGGCTGACCAAGGCCCGGATGAAGGCGATGCGGTACCCCAAGGAGATCACCGCGAAGGTGACCGCGCTGGTCGCGCTGCACCTGCGCTTCTACGGGTACGGCCGGGGCGAGTGGACCGACTCGGCGGTGCGCCGTTACGTCGCCGACGCCGGTGACCTGCTGCCCCGGCTGCACAAGCTGACCCGCTCGGACTGCACGACCCGCAACCGTCGCAAGGCGGCCCAGCTCGCCGCCGACTACGACGCGCTGGAGGAGCGGATCGCCCGGATCGCCGCCGATGAGGATCTGGCCCGGGTACGCCCCGACCTGGACGGCAACGCGATCATGGAGCTGCTCGGCGTACCTCCGGGGCCGATCGTCGGGCGGGCCTGGAAGCACCTCAAGGAACAGCGCCTGGAGCACGGCCCCTTGGACCGCGACGCCGCCGAGGCGGAGTTGCTGCGCTGGGCCCGCGCCGAAGGCCTGATCCCCTAACCTGCCCCACCCCCGGTCGCGCCGAGCCCCACCGAACGCCGGCAAAGCGTAAGGAAGGGCCCCCTGTTATCGCCTGGCGTTGTATAGGGGGCCCTTCCTTACGCCTCAGGCGTCGAGGGTGGGCTTGGTTGCTCCGTTCGTGGATGCCGAGCCGAGGCGGGCCAGCAGGCCGGCCAGGTCGATGCCGGTGAGGTCGCTGCCGAGCTGCAGACCCTGCGCCACGTTGCCGGCCACCGACTTCGTCAGCGACGACGCGCCGTCGGTGGAGATGACCGTCATCTTGTCGATCGCCCCGATTGGAGCGCTGGCCGCCTCGACGACCTGCGGCAGGACCTTGACCAGCAGGTCCAGCACCGCGGCCTCGCCGTACGCGGCGAACGCCTCGGCCTTGCGCGCCATCGCGTCGGCCTCGGCCCCACCCCGGGCCAGGATGGCCGCCGCCTCGGCCTGACCCTCGCGCTCGACGGCCTCGGCGATCGCGGAACGCCGCCGCTGCTCGGCCTCACCCTCCTTGGCGCCCTCGATCGCGTTCGCCTCGGCGAGGGCCGCCCGTCGGGCCCGCTCGCCCTCACCGGTGAGCCGCGCCTGCTCGGCGGAGGCCTGCGCGGCGGCGATGACGGCCTGGCGCTGCGCGTCCGCGCTGAGCACCGCCGCGTTGCGGGCCGCCTCGGCCTCCTGCTCCACCTTGTACCGGGCGGCGTCGGCCGGCTTGCGCACCTCGGTGTCCAGTTGGCGCTGCTTCAGCTCGGCGTTGCGCTCGGCCACCTTCTGCTGCTCGGAGAGGATGGCCTGGTCCCGTTCCGCCTGGGCGAGCGGCCCGGCCGCGGCCGACCTGGCCTTCGCCGCGTCGATCTCCGCCTGGATGCCGGCCTGCTTGAGGGCCAGGTTGCGGTTCGCCTCGGCGATGGCCTCCTCGGCGAGCAGCCGCTCCTGCTCGGCCTGCTGCCGGGCCCGCGCCTCGGCGATGGCCGCGTCCTTGAGCACCCGGGCGGCCTCGGGGCGGCCCAGGTCCTGCAGGTAGGAGCCCTCGGCGAGGATGTCCTGGAGTTGGAAGGTGTCGAGCACCAGACCCTGGTTGGTCATCGAGTGCTCGGCCTCCTCGGCCACGGCGCTGGCGAACGCCGCCCGGTCCCGGATGACCTCCTCGACGGTGAGCCGGCCGACGATCGAACGCAGCGCGCCCGCCAGCACCTCCCGGGTGAAATTGTCGATCTCGTCCTGTTGGTGCAGGAACCGCTGGGCGGCCGCCCGGATCGCGTCCTCGGTGCCGCCGACCTTGACGATCGCCACGCCGTGCAGGTCGGCACGGATGCCCTGCTTGCTGACCGCGCCCCGGATGCCGACGTCGATCCGTCGGCTGGACAGGTCGAGCGACTGGAGCTTCTGCACCACCGGGAGCACGAAGACCGAGGCGCCGAGCACCACCTTCTGCCCGGAGGTGTCGGTCGACCGGCCGCCGTCGGCGGTGTGCGTGGTGCGTCCCTTGCGGCCCGTGACGATGAATGCCTCATTCGGCCCGGCCACCTTGATCCGGGACAGCACGAACAACACCAGGACGAGCGCGAGGACGACCGCGCCCACGACAGCTATCAACAGGGGCATGAAGGGGGGTCCTGTCTACGAGAAGGAATCAGTACGTCTCGACGTGCACGCTTGTCTCACTCAGCGCCTGCACGACGAAGACCTGCGCGCCGAGCGGGATCGGCTGGTCGGCGCGGGCGTTGAGCTTGATCGGCTGGCCGGCGACGCGTACCCGCACCTCGCCGTACCCGTTGAGGGGCACTGGCGTGACGACCAGGCCGAGCGCGCCGACCAGGTCGTCGCGGGTGGGGGTGGCGTCGGTGCGCATGTTGCGCGCCGCCCGACTGAAGCGCGACGCCAGCCACGCGGTGGGCACGGCCGCGAGCACACCGCCGGCCGCCGCGCCCGCGATCATCCCGGGGGTACGGGCACCCAGCAACTCGTTCACGATCGCTCCGCCGAAGCCGAACGCTCCGGCAAAGCCGGCGACCGTCTCGGTGGAGATCGGGCCGTCCACGTCCGGGTGTCCGAAGTGGAGCAGCCCGCTACCGAGCAGGGCGAGCGCCAGCACCGCGACGCCGGCCCCACCGATGATCAGAAAGATGAGCGTCCCCGTGGCCACGACCTGCACGGTATCGACGCCGCGCAACGCCGATGAACGGTCGATCGGCTCAACGAGGCGCCACGCTCACCTCCAACTCGGACAGCTGTTCGGGCAGCGGCTGGCGGACGAGTTCGCGCCCCGTCGTGTCGGCCAGCACGACGTCACCCTGGTACGGCTGCCGGTAGAGCAGTCGGTCGTCTTCGACCCAGGCGGCGTCGGCGACCGGCAGCGGATTGACGACCCGCCCGGTGGCGGTCTCCACCAGCAGCGGCTCCTGTTGGCCCTGCACGACGACCAGGCGCCCGTCCGGCGACCAGGCCCACGGTCCGGCGGGATCGCCAGGTAGCGGCTCCGACCGGGTCGGTCGTCCGTCGTCGGCGGAGAACATCTGCACGCCACTTCGGGGGTGCCGGACCGCCTCGGACCGTGGCTTGCCCTGGGCGGTCTGTGGCAGTGCCACCTCCCGGCCGTCCCGGGTCCAGACGAAGGAGCACTGGTCGGTGCAGAAGTAATTCTTCCGGGACACCTCGTGGGTACGCTTCGTGCCGTTCCGCTCGACCACGACGAAGCCGAAGTGGTCCAGCGCGGTGGTGGTGAACAGGAGGCGGCGACCGTCCGGTGACCAGGTCGGGCGGTTCAGCGCACGGCCGACCTCGTGCCAGCGGGTCTTTCCCGTGGCCATGTCGACGAGGCCGACCTCGCGTGGACGGTCTTCCTCGATGACCGCCACCAGAGACCCGGCAGGTGCGGGAAAGATGGCGTCGTAGCGGTCGGTGGGCACGTAGCGGCCCCGGCTCCGGTCCAGCAGGAATCCGCCGCCCGACCCGCCGGCGAACTGTGCCCGGGTCACCACCCAGTTACCGGGCAGCACCAGCGGCGCGGCAGCCCAGTTCGCTCCCGGGGTGGGCCGGATCGAGGGCGACGCCGTGATCGAGGGTGAGGGAGTCACGGTCGGGGGCGGCGTCGCCGGGTTCGGGGCCGGTCGGGGTCGGAGCAGCACGAATGGCACGGCCGTCGCGACGATCGCGACCATTGCCGCCGCGCTGATGACCAGTCGTCGCTGACGGCGCAGCCGGCGACCCCGGCTGAGCGCCTGGCCGGCGAGGCCCGGAGCGGGTGCGGCGCCGTTGGCGAGGTCGCGGACGGCCCGGCGGAGCATCTCGTCCAGATGCGTGGTCATCGCGTCACCCCCGGGCGGTCGGTCAGCTCGTCCAACCCCGGCACCAGGCGTCGGAGCCGGGCCAGCGCCCGGGAGCTCTGGCTGGCGACCGTTCCGGCCCGGCAGCCGAGGAGTGCCGCGGTCTGCTCGACGCTCAGGTCCTCCAGGTAGCGCAGCGTCAGCACGGCCCGTTGCCGTGGCGGCAGCGCCCGCAGAGCCTCCAGCAGCAGCAGGCGCAGATCCGTTTCGCTGCCGTCGTCGTCGGCTGCCGCCAGCTCCGGCACCTGGGCCACGGGCACCTCACTGCGCCGCGCTCGTCGTCGCCAGCCGGACACCTGATCGTGGTAGAGGATGCGTTTGACGTACGGCTCGGCATCGCCCCTGATCCGCGGCCAGCGGGCGTACGCCTTCGCCAGCGCGTTCTGCAGCAGGTCCTCCGCCGCGTGCTGGTTCCCGGCCAGCGCGTACGCGACGCGCAGCAGGGCGGCACCCCGCTCCTCAACGAACGTGGTGAATTCCCCGTCGACCTCCGCCACCGCCCACCTCCGTAGTTCAGACGCCGAGCGGCAGCGGAACTTTGCCTCGTCGCGGGGGACAATGGGTTTGTGCGCTGGACTGTGCTCGACTCGCCGATCGGGGAATTCTCCGTGGCCACCGATGGCACGAGTGTGTGCGGAGCCCACTTCGGTCGGGTGGACACGGCCGTCGAGGAGCCGGGCGATCCGCTGTCCCGGCAGGTCGTGGCCGAGCTGCGGGCGTACTTCGCGGGTGCGTTGACCGCGTTCACGGTTCCCTTGTCGGCCCCGCGCGGCTCCGAGTTCGAGCGGGCGGTGTGGCGGGAGATGACCCGCATTCCGTACGGCGAGACGCTGACGTACGGCCAGGTGGCGCGGCTGGTCGGCGATCCCGGAGCGGCACGGGCGGTGGGGGTGGCCTGCAACCGCAACCCGATCCCCGTGATCGTGCCGTGTCACCGGATCGTCGGCGCGGGCGGCAAGCTGGTCGGTTTCGGCGGCGGCCTGCCGCGCAAGGTCAGGTTGCTGGAGCTGGAGGCGGGGGTGGCTCTGCGGCAGGCCTGGTCCTGACTCGTTGCTCGTTGGCTGCTGAGCGACGCGACACGCCGAACAGGGTGCTGCTGGGCTGCCACCGATCGCCGCACCGGCAGTGCCCGAACGCGGCGAGGGCCGGGTCCTGTCGGACCCGACCCTCGGCCGTGCTGGTGGTTCAGCGGGTCAGCGCTCGACCTCGCCGGCGATGAACTCCTCCACGGCCTGGTGGGCGTCGTGGTCGGCGTACTGCACCGGCGGGGACTTCATGAAGTACGACGAGGCCGACAGGATCGGGCCGCCGATCTTGCGGTCCAGCGCGATCTTCGCGGCCCGGACGGCGTCGATGATGACACCGGCCGAGTTCGGCGAGTCCCACACCTCGAGCTTCAGCTCGGCGTTGAGCGGGGTGTCGCCGAAGGAGCGACCCTCCAGGCGGATGTACGCCCACTTGCGGTCGTCCAGCCACGGCACGTGGTCCGACGGGCCGATGTGCACGTCGCTCTTGCTCATCTCGTGCGGGATCTGCGAGGTCACCGACTGGGTCTTCGAGATCTTCTTCGAGACCAGGCGGTTGCGCTCCAGCATGTTCATGAAGTCCATGTTGCCGCCGAAGTTGAGCTGGTACGTGCGCAGCAGCTCGACACCGCGGTCCTCGAAGAGCTTCGCGAGCGCGCGGTGCACGATGGTGGCGCCGACCTGGCTCTTGATGTCGTCGCCGACGATCGGCAGGCCCGCATCGGTGAACTTCTGCGCCCACTCGGGGTCGGAGGCGATGAAGACCGGCAGGGCGTTGACGAACGCGCAACCGGCGTCGATCGCGGCCTGGGCGTAGAACTTGTCGGCCTGCTCGGAGCCGACCGGCAGGTAGGAGACGACGACGTCGACCTGCGCGTCGCGCAGCGCCTGGGCCACGTCGACCGGGGTGGCGTCGGACTCCTCGACGATCTCGCGGTAGTACTGGCCCAGACCGTCGAAGGTCGGGCCGCGCTGCACGGACACGCCGGTCGGCGGCACGTCGCAGAGCTTGATGGTGTTGTTCTCGCTGGCGACGATCGCCTCCGCGAGGTCCATGCCCACCTTCTTGGCGTCGACGTCGAACGCCGCGACGAACTCAACGTCAGAGACGTGGTAGTCGCCGAAGGTGACGTGCATGAGACCCGGGACGCGGTCGTTCGGGTCGGCGTTGCGGTAGTACTCGACGCCCTGAACCAGGGACGAGGCGCAGTTACCCACACCGACGATGGCGACGCGGACGGAGCCCATAGCGTCTGCCTCCTTCTTTTCTGTCACGGCCGCTCTTTCCTGGTCTCTCCAGGCGGAGGCGGGCTGTTGTCTTCTCGTCGGCCACCGGCTGTCCCCAGGTGGGGGACCGTCGGGGCTCGGCCGGAGCGCTCGTTGGCAATGAGCTCCTCCAGCCAGCGGACCTCACGCTCACAGGCGTCCAGGCCGTGGCGCTGCAGTTCCAAGGTGTAAGCGTCGAGGCGCTCGGCCGCCCGGCCCAGCACGTCGCGAAGGCCTTCACGACGTTCCTCGATCTTGCGGCGGCGACCCTCCAGAATGCGCAGGCGGGTCGCCTGGTCGGTCCGGGCGAAGAACGCGAAGTGCACACCGAAACCCGTGTCGTCGTACGTCTCGGGCCCGGCCTGTGCGATGAGCTGGGCGAAGCGTTCCTTGCCCTCCGCGGTGATTTTGTAGACCACCCGACCTCGTCGGCTGGTCAGCGCGGGAACCTCCTCGGCGGTGGCGGGTGTCTCGGCGGCTTCGGTGATCCAGCCCGCCGCCTGCAACCTGCGCAGGGTCGGGTAGAGCGAGCCGTAGCTGATCGCCGCCCGGATCGCGCCGAGTTTGGCGGTCAACTCCTTGCGCAGCTCATAGCCGTGCATCGGAGACTCCTGCAGGAGGCCGAGGATGGCGAATTCGAGCACGGGCCACCCTCCCTTTACCCTCCGGCGCGGAGCGGTAACCGCCGCGATGTATCGGACCGATACATCGCACGTTAGCGGCTGCCGCCGGCCAGGGCAAACCCCCGTTCCGGGGTGCTTCCGTCACGCATCGTGACCGTGGTCGCCTCGTCGGGCCGGACCGCGTACCCTTCACCGCATGCGTACGCAGCGCCAGATCGTCGACTACTCGCTTCAGAAGCGAGCAGTGCTGCGTGAGCTGATGGCCAGCCGCATCGGTACGTACGACGTGTGTGACGCGTCGCCGTACCTGAAGAACGCTGCACGCTTCCACGGTGAGCCGACCGACCTGCGCTGCCCCATCTGTCGCAGCGAGAATCTGACCCTGGTCCACTACATTTACGGGGACGAACTCAAGCAGTCCGCCGGACAGGCCCGGACGCTCGCCGAGCTGCCCGTACTGGCGATGACGCTACGTGAGTTCCAGGTCTTCGTGGTGGAGGTGTGCCTCGGCTGTGACTGGAACCATCTCGTCGAGCAGTACCTGCTCGGCCGGGACGGTCTCACCGGCGACGGCGACGGTGTTGGCGCTGACGGGCAGGACGCCGCGGCCACCGAAGGCGTGGGTCGGCGGAGGCGAGAGGCGCAACGGTGATCTCAGCGGGTTGGACCGGCTCCGGGGCTGGGGACATGACCCGGGACGGCCGACCACTCGTTGGTCCGATTAGCCCGATTGATTCGGCAATGACCCTGGCGAACCGGCACCCTCGTGCCGGCGGTCCGGGTGAAGCAACTCACGGCAACCCGGTGGCGGCGCTGTCGCGCCCCACCGCGACCGGCAGGGTGTGAAGAATGAACTCGTACGGCGATCCCAGCTCCGCGCGCGGTCGGGCCCAGTACCCGGGCCCGGACGGTGACCCCGGACCGGGCGCGGACGACGCGTACCGCAGACCCGGCGGTGACTCCCGCGCGGGCGGTTGGTCCTCCGCGGAGCCCGCGGCGCCCCCCGGCCGGGCCTCGGTGACACCGAGAGCCGCCGGCGGTCGCGCGTCGGTCGGTGGCTCGGCCTCCGTGCCGCCCCCCGGCGCTGCCGCCGGATCCGCGTCGGTGGGCTCGGCCACGCCCGGCCGCAGCGGTCGGGCCTCGGTGCCGGTGTCGCCGGCACCGGGTGCGGCCGCGGGTCGCGCCGGCGCCGGACGGGCCTCCGTCCCGGTGTCCCCTGCGCCGGGAGCGCCCGCCGGTCGGGCCCGGGTGGGCACCGCCGCCGTCGGCGCCGCCTCGGCGGGCCGGGCCAGTGTCGGCTCCGCGTCGGTGGGTGGCCGTGCCGCGGTCGCCCGGGCGAGCGTCTCGCCGGTCTCCGGCGGGCCGGGTGGTCCCGGCGGTCCGAATGGCCCGGGCGGACCGAACGGGCCCGGTCGCGGTGGCCGGGGCGGTCGCGGCGCGGGTGACCCCGCCGCGGCGGCGCGGGCCAAGAAGCGCAAGCGGATGAACCTGCTGATCGCCGGGTTCGCCGTCTTCATCATGCTCGCCGGTGCCGGCGTGGTCGGGTTCACCTACTACTCGACAAACGTGGTCATGCCCGAGGAACTGCCGCTGCCGCTGTCCACCACGGTGTACGCCAAGGACGGCAAGACCACACTGGCCAGGCTGGGCAGCGAGAACCGCACCTTCGTCACCATCGACCAGATTCCGGAGCACGTGCAGCACGCGGTGGCCGCAGCCGAGGACCGGAACTTCTACCGGCACTCCGGCGTCGACTACAAGGGCATCGTCCGTGCCGCCTGGAACAACGTCTCCAACGGTGACAAGCAGGGCGCGTCGACGATCACCCAGCAGTACGCCCGCAACGCGTTCGAGAATCTCCAGGACGACACGTACGGCCGCAAGGTCAAGGAGGCCATCCTCGCCTCCAAGCTGAACGACGCGTACAGCAAGCCGGAGATCATGCAGCACTACCTCAACGTCATCTACTTCGGACGTGGCGCGTACGGCATCGAGGCGGCGGCACAGACGTACTTCGGCAAGCCGGCGATCAAGCTCACGCCCGCCGAGGGCGCGGTCCTGGCGGCGCTGATCAAGCAGCCGGTGGCGACCGACACCCACAAGGGTTACGACCCGGCGGTCAACCCGACCGACGCGAAGACCCGGTGGGACTACGTGATCGACGGGATGAAGAAGGAGAAGTGGCTGGACCCCGCCGCCCCGATCGCGTACCCGAAGGTGCTGCCACCGAAGAAGGGCGGCAACGGCTTCGGCGTCGACAGCCCTCGGGGCAACGTCATCAACTACGTCCGTCAGGAGATGGACGCGATGGGCCTCTGCTCCGACAGCGGCGCGGAGGGTAAGACGAGCTGTGTCGACGCGCTGCGCGACGGCGGCTACCGGATCACCACGACCATCGACCCGAAGCTCCAGACGGCCGCCGAGAACGTCGCCATGCAGTCGAAGAAGGGCTCGGAGCTCAACGACCAGCCCAAGAACCTGATGGCGGCGGTGGTTTCGATCGACCCGAAGAAGGGCCGGGTGCTCGCCTACTACGGCGGTGACAGTGGCGCCGACTTCGACTACGCCGGCAAGAACACCGACAAGAACGGCGACCTGGCCGGCGGTCACGCTCCGGGCTCGTCGATGAAGGTCTACACCCTGGCCGCCGCGATCGAGGCGGGCATCTCGGTGAAGTCGCACTGGGACCCCACGCCGTACAAGCCCGAGGGTTCCAAGGTCGCGATCGGTAACGCCGGCCGGACCAATCTCAAGTGCGGCAAGTACTGCACCCTCGAAGAGTCGACGATCCAGTCGTACAACGTGCCGTTCTACTGGGTCACCAAGGAGATCGGCGCCGAGAAGGTGGTCGACATGGCGCACAAGGCCGGCGTGACCACCATGTGGGGAGTCGACCCGCCGCAGGCGTTCGACCTGTCGAAGAAGGGGCCGAATCCGTTCGACAACTACACCGGTTTCGGCAAGTACCCGCTCACCGTGTTCGACCACGCGAACGCGATGGCGACGTTCGCCAATGACGGCAAGTACATCAAGGCGCACTTCGTCATCAAGGTGGAGCAGCAGGACAAGAGCAACGGTAAGTGGAAGGTCGTCGGCAGCGAGCGCATCAAGCCCGAGCAGCGGATCGACAAGAAGGTCACCGACGAGGTCACCGCGGTCCTGAAGCAGATTCCCGCGCCCAACAATCTCTCGTTGGAAGGCGGCCGCCAGGCCGCCGCCAAGACGGGCACCTGGGAGTACAACAGCAAGGACAACGCGCACGCCTGGACGGTCGGCTACACCCCGCAGATCGCCACGGCCGTCTGGGTGGGCAGTCGGGACATCAAGAAGCCCGAGATCCGTCTCGCGAGCGGTAAGCCCATCGGCGGTTCGACCCTTCCCGGCCCGATCTGGGAGAAGTACATGAACACCGCCCTCAAGGGTCAGGAGGAGATCCCCCTGCCCACCGTCACCGGTGAGGGCGACATCACCAAGGGCAACGGCAAGGAGCCGGCCGCGCCACCGCCGCCGCCCCCGGGTCAGCCCGGCCAGCCGGGGCAGCCGTGTGACCCGCTGACCAATCCGTTCTGCCCCCGCAACGACGGCAACCCCGGCGGGAACAACCCGGGTGGGCCGGGTGGGCCGGGTGGTCCCGGTGGTCCCGGCGGTCCGAACGGTTAACCGCCACCCGACCTGCCACTGAGCACCCTGGAACAAGAGCCACAGCGCACCCGCCGCCGCCGGCCGGACGACCTGTCCGGCCGGCGGTTGACGTAGTGGCACCGGGCACTTGTCGCTTGTCGACGGTGCGGGTTGTGACCTCGACGGGTACACGAGTACATGACGCACCGCTGCGAGTACGGCAGGATGCCTCTCTATGAGCACCCAGTCGACGCCCGGCATCGACGACGCCGGAACCACCGACCACCCGTCCCGCTCCGACGGGTTCGTTCGCGGCCTGTCCGGCGCCATCGGCGGACCGCTGGGCGACCACGCGACGGCACTGGACCGGCCGGCCGGGCAGGAACGACGATTCTGGACCGCCGTCCGGATCGTCCTGGCGCTGGCCTGCCTCACGCTCGCGCTGCACTGGGTGCAGAAGTCCCCGTGTCAGGACGGCGCGTGGCAGAACAACGTCCAGTACAACCGGTTCTGCTACACGGACGTCCTCGCCCTCTACTACGCCGAGGGCCTCAACGAGGGCAAGGTGCCCTACCGGGATCACCCGGTGGAGTACCCGGTGCTCACCGGCTACTTCATGGGCGCCCTCGGTCTGCCGGTGCACGCGATCGGCAAGGGGGACCCGAGCATCAACCAGGGTCAGTGGTTCTACAACCTGAACGCGCTCGTGCTGGGCGCGCTCGCCGTGGCCACCGTCGCGGTGATCCTCGCGTTGCGCCGACGACGACCCTGGGACGCCGCCCTGTTCGCGCTCGCCCCGGCGTTGCTGCTCACCGCCACCGTCAACTGGGACCTGCTCGCCATCGGGTTGGCGGCGTTCGGTCTGTTGGCCTGGGCCCGGCGACAACCGGTGGTGGCCGGCATGCTGCTCGGGTTGGCCGGCGCGGCGAAACTCTGGCCGCTGTTCCTGCTGGGGCCGATCCTCGTCCTGGCGCTGCGGGCCAACCGGCTCCGCGCCGCGCTCACCGCGCTCGGCGCGGCGGTGGTGGCCGTGGTGCTGGTGAACCTGCCGGCCTACCGCGCCAACCCGGACAACTGGGGTCGGTTCTTCGAGCTGAACACCACTCGGCCGATCGACTGGGGCACGCTCTGGTACATCGGGCGCTACCTCGACGGCAAGGTCGGCAACGACCCCGGCGAGCAGGGCCCGTTCGAATGGTTGAACACCAACATCCCGACCCTCAACACCATCTCGTACGCCCTGTTCGGGCTGGCCTGCATCGGCGTGGCGGTGCTGGCGCTGCGGGCCCCGCGCCGGCCGCGGCTCGCCCAGCTCGCCTTCCTGGTGGTCGCCGCGTTCCTCATCTTCAGCAAGGTCTGGTCCCAGCAGTTCGTGCTCTGGATGCTGCCGCTGGTGGTGCTGGCCCGGCCGAAGTGGGGTGCCTTCCTGGCCTGGCAACTCGCCGAGGTCTGCTACTTCGTGGCCTTCTACGGTGAGCTGCTGGGCGCGGCGACCAGCCGTCCCGTCTTCCCCGAAGGGGTGTTCGTGCTGGCCTCGACGCTGCGGCTGGCGACCGTGGTGACCCTGTGCGTGCTTGTCGTGCGGGAGATCCTGCACCCGGAGCAGGACGCGGTACGCGCCACCTACGCCGACGACCCGGACGGCGGCGTACTGGACGGCGCACCGGACGCCCCCTGGCTGGACCGCTGGCGCCGCCCCGCGACCAATCCCGACCCGGAGCCCGAAACCGCCACCGCCACCGCCACCTGATCCCCAGGACCTGACGCGCCGAACCCACGTCAGGTTTGCGGGGGGAGCCCGCCCGGCGCAGGGATCAAGCCTGACCGCCCGGAGCCGGGCGGGCTCCCCCGCAAACCGCCCCAGCAGGGCGAGCGCATCAGAGCCGATACACCACGGCGTCGCCGACCTCCTGGCGGGTGATGCCGAGCGACTCGACCGGCGCGTCGATGGTGATCTCCCATGGCGTGCCGGGCACCTCGTCGCGTAGCAGCACCACCGTCCGCACGCCGTACGTCCGCAGGTAGTTGACGCTGGTCTGGTCGGGGAACGACTGGCTGGCCCGGCGGAGTTCGTCGAGCTGCCGGGGCGTGAAGCCGCTGCCGCCGTTCGCCACGTCCGGGAACCCACTCGTCGACCAGAGCATGACGTGCTGGTCGATGCCCTGGTCGCTGGGGAGCACGAGCAGCGGACCCTCCGCCGAGCGCATCGCGGCGGGCTGCCTCGGCACCACCGGATGCGGGGTGGCGTTCAACCCTTCGACGGCGACCAGCAGCAGCGGTAACAGCGTGGCGATCCGCAGCCACGGGCCGGGCCAGGACGGCACCCGCTGCGCGGCCAGCTCACGGACCCGGTCGGTGAGGGCGGTGACCGCGCCGGCCGCGAGCAGCGCGAGCAGCAACGTGATCCAGAGCATCAACCGTCCGGGGGTACGCAGCGCGTTCCAGCCCGGCGCGTGCTCGAACAGCGGCACGTAGGTGAAGGTGCCGTCGAAGAAGCGGGTGCCCATCGCGAACACCATCGTGACCAGCACACCGCCGAGCAGGAACAGGCGGTGTCGCAGCCGCCAGACCGAGAAGAACAGCCCGCCGAACGCCAGCGCGTAGAGCACGAAACCCGGCAGCAGTGTCATCTCCGCATGGAACGGCAGCGCCGCGCGGGCACCCTCGTGCAACCCACCCCAGATCCGCGACTCCGCGGGCGCGGTCACGAAGCCGGACGCGGGGGGCGAGAAGATGGAGATGTCGTCGACGGTCCGCTCGGCGTACGGGTGCAGCTCGGTCACCTGGAAGTACGGGAACGCCATCAGCGCCCCCACCCCGGCGAAGAACAACCCGCCGACCAGGTCGGCCACGAGCAGCCGGCGGCCGAACGGCAGGGTACGACCGGACCGCAGCCACTTCACTCCGAACAGCACGGCGGCGACCAGCGCGGCGGCGGCCAGGAAGTACGCGAACGGCAGGCCGATGCCGAAGCCGAGGCTGATCTGCCAGGCCGCCACCAGCCAACCGC
Organism: Micromonospora sp. NPDC049359; assembly: GCF_044466585.1. NCBI lineage: Bacteria > Bacillati > Actinomycetota > Actinomycetes > Micromonosporales > Micromonosporaceae > Micromonospora > Micromonospora sp. NPDC049359. The sequence goes on from NZ_JBITMW010000001.1 coordinate 1,159,821, forward strand.
CGTACACCCAGCCGTCGTGCCGTCGTTCGGGCCGGTAGCCGTGGCGCAGCGACCAGCCGTGCCCCCGCGCGAGCATCGCGAGGGCCAGCGGGATGCCACCGTTGGAGAGCACGTGCAGGTGCCCGGCCTGGGCGAGCAGCCACGGCGCGTAGGCGTAGCCGACCCCGGCGACGGCGGCGCCGATCCGGCCGGCCCCGAGCTGCCGGGCCAGGGCGTACGCCCCGAGCGTGGCGAGCGCGTGCGCCAGCACGAACATGATGTTGTAGCGCAGCACCGCGTCCTCGGGGCCGCTGCCGAGCATCCCGGCCGGGGCGTAGCCGAGCAGCGTGTCGGAGAACGCGAAGCTCCACAGCTCCGGGAAGAACGTGTTCGACTGCCACAGGCGGGCCGGGTCGGCCAGCAGGATGTGGCCGGACCAGGCCATCTGCCACGCCTGGAGGCTCGGGTCCCAGGTGTCCTGCGGCAGGGTGTAGCGCGGGTAGCGCAGCGTCGGCCAGGTCATCAGCACGGCCAGCGCCAACGAGGCGAGGGCCGCCAGGGTCCACTCGTGGACCAGGGAGCGGCCCACCGGGCGGGCGGCCCGGGTGAGCCAGCTGGGCCGGGGCTCCGGTGCCGAGGCGAACGCCTCCCAGCGGTCGGGGTCGACCGGCTTGGCCTCGTCGGTCGCCTTCGCGGTCGACTCGTCGTCCTTGGCGGTGGCGTCCCTGGCGTCGTCGGCCTTCTTCTCGCCGTCGCTGGTCGTACCGACGGTCGTGGCCTTGTCGGCCTTCTCCGCGCCGCCCCTGGCGCGACCGTTCCTGCCGGGGGTGCCCGTCGCGGCCGTGCCGGCGGTGTTCGCGGCCTGCTCGTCGGCGGCGCTTCTCGCGGCCGTGCTGGCGCTCGTGCGAGCCTTCCCCTGCGCCGGGTCGTCGCGGGTCGCGCCGTTCGTGGTGGTTCCGGGCGAGGCGGCCGGGGTGTCACCGGTGGGCGGCGCGGCCGATCGGATGGGTTGGTCGCCGGTGGACGCGGGCCGAGCCTTCCCCGGCTTGGACTGGCCGGTCGTCATGCTGCCGGGCGCTCCGTCGGGAGCTGCTGGCGCAGGAAGTCGATGTCGGCGGCCTGGCCCTCGACGCCGCCCGGGGTCTCGACGACCACCGGCGCCCCGGCGGCGCGGATCACCGCCACCACCAGCTCCGGGTCGATCGTCCCGCCGTCGAGGTTGTCGTGCCGGTCCTGCCCCGAGTTGAACGCGCCCTTGGAGTTGTTGGCGTGCACCAGGTCGATCCGGCCGGTGATCGCCTTGACCCGGTCGACGAGGCCGAGGAGCTCCTCACCTCCGGCGTACGCGTGGCAGGTGTCCAGGCAGAAGCCGACCTCGTAGTCGCCGACCGCGTCCCAGAGCCGGGCCAGCGCGTCCAGCCGGCGGGCGCACGCGTTGTCGCCGCCGGCCGTGTTCTCGATGAGGACCGGCACGCCGAACCCGCCGGAGTCGGCCGCGTACGCGAAGGTCTTGCGCCAGTTGTCGAAGCCGACCGCCAGGTCGTCTCCGGCGTTGACGTGCCCACCGTGGACGATCAGGCCCTTGGCGGCGATCTCGGCCGCCGCGGTCGCGTGCCCGAGCAGCAGCTTGCGACTGGGGATCCGGATGCGGTTGTTGAGGGTCGCCACGTTGATGACGTACGGCGCGTGCACGTAGAGGTCGACGTCGGTGGCCCGCAGCCGCTCGGCGTCCTCCCGAGGCTTGGGTGCCTTCCATCCCTGCGGGTCGGAGAGGAAGAACTGCACGGTGTCGGCGGACCGTGCTGCTGCCTCCGCCAGCGGGTCGGTCGAATCGACGTGGGCTCCGATACGCATGGCAGCGAGCCTACGTCGGGACCACGGCGGGTGTGCTGACGGTCGGCGCGATGTCGTCACTCCGGCCGTCGGACGATCGTTGAGGGGATGGGATCCGACGAGCGGGGCCCGGGGCTGGGCGCGACGAGGTGCCCGGGTACGGCCAGCGGGTGTTCGTCGGCCCGACAGCGAGGTCACCCCTGCGGCGCGGCCCGGCGTCGCGGGGGGAGACCCGTCGTAGTGCCAGATCGGCCCGGATCCACAATCTCGGAAATTTCTGCCTTTTCGCCCTACACGGGACGACACCCGTTGTATCGTCAGATAACAACACGATAAAGCTCCGCGGGGCGTCTCCGGTCCAACCTCATCGGTGTGGTCGTTCCTCCCCAGGTCCCACCCAAGGAATGCGGACGGGACGCTCCGCGGCCTCGTTGACGGGGGCTCGCCACCGACCAGTGACGGTCGGGCGGCGGGCCCCCGTCGGCATGTCCGGGGCACTGGCCCGACCACCCCGGGCATGATCGTCCGGACCGGGTATCCTGGTCAGGTTGTCCGCGTCCGGCCGGGTTCCCCCGGCACGTGCGGGCAGCGACGCACGACCTCCTGCCACGGAAGGACCGTGGCCGCTTAGCCCACAGGAGGTGAGCACGTCTTGCGTCATTACGAGATCATGGTGATCCTCGACCCCAGCCTCGAGGAGCGCACCGTCGCCCCGTCGCTCGACACGTACCTGAACGTGATTCGGACCGCGGGTGGCTCGGTTGAGAAGACGGACGTGTGGGGCCGCCGGCGCCTCGCGTTCGAGATCAACAAAAAGGCCGAGGGCATCTACGCCGTCGTCGACCTGCAGGCCACGCCTGCTGCCGTGGCTGAGCTGGACCGTCAGCTCCGGCTGAACGAGTCCGTGCTGCGCACCAAGGTCATCCGGCCGGAGATGCGCTAAGCATTCTGTCCGGCATTCAACCCGGTTCGCCCGGATCAGCCTCCGCGACTCTGTCGTACGGCTCTGAGAGCCTGTACGACGAGACGCTGAGTGCGCGAGGAGATGGTCATGGCAGGAGACACCACCATCACGGTCATCGGCAATCTGACCGATGACCCCGAGTTGCGGTTCACCCCCTCCGGGGCTGCGGTCGCCAAGTTCCGTATCGCCTCGACGCCCCGATTCATGGACAAGGCGTCGGGCGAGTGGAAGGACGGCGAGCCGCTGTTCCTCGCTTGCACCGTCTGGCGGCAGGCCGCCGAGCACGTCGCCGAGTCGCTGCAGCGCGGCGCTCGGGTGATCGTCTCGGGCCGGCTGCGTCAGCGGTCATACGAGACCCGCGAGGGTGAGAAGCGCACCGTCATCGAGCTTGAGGTCGACGAGATCGGCCCGTCGCTGCGCTACGCCACGGCGAAGGTGCAGAAGATGTCCCGCTCCGGTGGCGGTGGCGGCGGCTTCGGTGGTGGCGGCGGTGGTGGTGGCCAGGGTGGCGGCGGAGGCAACTTCGACGACCCCTGGGCTTCGGCCGCACCCTCTCCCGCGCGTGCCGGTTCGGGCGGCAACTTCGACGAGGAGCCTCCGTTCTAATGGCGCCGAGCGCCCGCGATCGCAAACCAGGAGCAAGGTCAATGGCCAAGGCTGCGGCACTTCGCAAGCCTAAGAAGAAGGTGAACCCGCTCGACAAGGACGGGATCACCTACATCGATTACAAGGACACGGCGCTGCTGCGCAAGTTCATCTCCGACCGCGGCAAGATCCGCGCTCGGCGGGTCACCGGCGTGACCTCGCAGCAGCAGCGGCAGATCGCCCGCGCGGTCAAGAACGCCCGCGAGATGGCGCTCCTGCCGTACACCGCAACGGCCCGCTGAGAGGAGGCACCGATATGAAGATCATCCTGACTCAGGAAGTGTCCGGCCTCGGTGCCCCGGGCGACATCGTCGAGGTCAAGGACGGCTTCGGCCGTAACTACCTGCTGCCGCAGGGCTTCGCGATCGCCTGGACCAAGGGCGCGGAAAAGCAGGTCACGGTCATCAAGCGGGCCCGCTCGGCCCGTGAGATCCGCGACCTCGACCACGCCAACGAGGTCAAGGGCCAGCTCGAGGGTCTCAAGGTCAACCTGAAGGCCCGTGCCGGCGACGGCGGGCGGCTCTTCGGCTCGGTCACCTCGGCCGAGATCGTCGACGCCGTCAAGGGCGCCGGCGGTCCGGTCCTCGACCGTCGTCGGCTGGAGGTGCCCGGTCACATCAAGTCGACCGGCACCTACCCGGTGAAGATCAAGCTGCACCCCGAGGTCACCGCGTCGTTCAACCTGAACGTCGTTCAGGGCTGACGACCCGCTGGACCACGACGAAGGCCCGCACCGAGCGATCGGTGCGGGCCTTCGCGCATACGCCACAAGTGATCCGGCTCGCCAGCCTCAGCCGATCGGTTGACCGGTCACCGCGCTGATCAGCACCGTGGACAGACCACCACCGACCACCGCCGCGGCGAGCGCGATCGTCGCCGACCGCCACGTCGTGCCGACCCGCCGCAGCAGCGCAGCCACCACCAGGCTGCTCACCAGCGCCAACCCGAAACGCGGGGAACCGGCGAGCAACGACTCCAACGCACGGGACCGTGCGGAGTCGCAGCCACCCCCGGAGATGTCGGTGACACAACCGGCGGGCGCCTGCCCGTCCAGCGTCAGCAACCACAGGAAGATCAGCACGGCCGGCACCACGTAGCAGGCGGTGGTGTACAGCAGCGGCCGGACCGACCCACCGGGATCAGGGTCGAGGAGGTCATCCTCCAGACGCCGCGCCCAGCCGCCCGCCGCCACCGACTCGACCCGCCGCCGCACCGCCGCCGTACCGACCGGCGACCGGTCCGCCCGACGCACGGTGCCGGAAGGGGGTACGGGCGCACTACGCGGTCGCGGGGCGGTGTAACCCACCACCGGCGACCGAGGCGCCGACGTCGTCGTGGTGTCCATCCAGCGCGGATCGTCACCGGACAACCGCGTACCGGGCCAGAAACCGCTGTCCCGGCTCGGCCATCCCTCCGTCAGTCGATCCGAGCGGGGTGGCAGCGTCCGGTCCCACTGGTCGTCCTCGACCGCAGACCGCTCCCACTGGCCGGTGCGGTCCGACCGCTCCCAACCACCGACACTCTCCCCCTGCGACCACTGCCCGCTCAGGTCCGTGGTGTCCGGGCCGGGCGGCGGCCACGCGTGCACGCCCGACGCGTCCCACGGGTCCACCGCGGGCGCGTACGACGGATCCGGCTCCGCCGGCCGCTCCGACCCGCGTTCCCAGGGATCGACCGCCGGACGAGTCCACGACTCCTCCGCCGCGCGCCGGCTGCGCCGCGTCGGTCGGCTCACCTCCGGGCGGGACGTCGCCTCGGCCGGGCCGGCCTCCAGGTCCCCACCGGACCAGATCACCTGCGGACGACCGGCCGGCGCACGACGGGGACGACGGTCGGCGGCCGCACCGGAGACCGGCTCCTCCTCCGCCGAGTCGGCGCGTCGGCGGCCCGCATAGCCCTGCTCCTGGGGACGGTCGAGCGTCCACTCCCGGGTGTGGTCCGATTCGGGGCCCGCGCCGATCGCTGGCTGCTCGCGCCGACCACCCGCCCCGATCGCCGGCTGCTCGCGCCGACCGCTCGCACCGATCGCCCGCTGCTCGCGCCGACCGCTCGCGTCAGCCCGGCGTCTGCCCGTCGTCTCGGCGCTGCGCCAACCGGCGCCGGAGCTCGGACGCTCCGGCTCCACCTCGTCCTGTGCCTCGTCGGGCGCGGCGTGTCGTCCACCACCGTCGGCACGCTGGACCCCCGATTCCAGCGCCCACCGCGGCAGGTAGGCGTCGACCGGCTCGTCCTGCCCACGGTCCCGCGCACGCCGCCGACTGGAGGTGCGGTAGGGCGCGTCCTCGTCGTACGGATCGGCCGGAGCGGGCAGCGCGGGCTGACCCCACGAGGCGGTTGACGGACGCTCCCGCGGGCTGCCCTCCCCGCGTCCCCAGTCCCGGTAACTCACGGCCGGAGTGTGACCCTTCTGAACCCAAAGCGTGATCCGCTGTCCAGGTGTAGCCGTTCGCTGGAGATAGTACGGGAAGATCGTGTAAAAGAACCGACCGAAATATTCTCCTCCACAGGGTGGGGACCGCATATCGCCAGGTCAACGACCTGCGGCCGAGAATTCCCCAGCGGTTGTCCACAGGCTGTGCACACCCTGCGCACATGCTCGCCCACCGGCGTCCACAGGTTGTCCCGAGGCTCGTCCACCGTGCTTGTTGAGTCGCTGACCTCGGGGTCCGTATGGTTGGCCCTCGACCGCCGGCGCGATGGCCCCCGATCGACCGGTTCGGTCGGGAGAACTGTCGTACCCGGGCGGTAATGCTGGGACGGATCCGACGCAGTGGAGGGGGGACCGGTGTCGGTCACCGACGACATGCGGGCGGAGGCCCGGTCCGGCAACGGCCAGCCACCCGTGCAGCGGGACGGACAGTTCGACAAGACTCCACCCCAGGACGTCGCTGCCGAGCAGTGCGTCCTCGGTGGCATGTTGCTCTCCAAGGACGCCATCGCCGACGTCGTCGAGATCCTCAAGACCAACGACTTCTACCGGCCGGTGCACGCCACCATCTTCGACACCATCCTCGACATCTACGGTCGGGGTGAGCCGGCAGACCCGATCACCGTGGCCGCCGCCCTGACCGACTCGGGCGACCTGGCCCGCATCGGTGGCGCTCCCTATCTGCACACCCTCATCGCCAGCGTTCCCACCGCCGCCAACGCCTCGTACTACGCCCGCATCGTCAGCGAGCGTGCCGTGCTGCGTCGGCTCGTCGAGGCCGGCACCAAGATCGTGCAGCTGGGCTACGGCACCGCCAGCGGCGGCAGCCGCGACGTCGACGACGTCGTGGATCTCGCCCAGCAGGCCGTCTACGACGTCACCGAACGCCGGGTCAGCGAGGACTTCGCGATCCTGGCCGACATGCTCCAGCCGACGCTGGACGAGATCGAGGCGGTGGGCGCGCAGGGCGGCGTGATGACGGGCGTGCCGACCGGCTTCAGCGACCTGGACCGGCTGCTCAACGGCCTGCACGCGGGGCAGTTGATCATTGTGGCCGGGCGGCCCGGTTTGGGCAAATCTACGGCGAGTATGGACTTTGCCCGAAATGCCGCCATTCGCGCCAACCAGGCCGCTGCCATCTTCTCGCTGGAAATGAGCAAGGTCGAGATCGTCATGCGACTGCTCTCGGCCGAGGCGCGGGTGCCGCTGCACGTGCTGCGCAGCGGGCAGCTCTCCGACGACGACTGGACCAAGCTGGCCCGCTGCATGGGTGAGATCAGCGAAGCGCCGTTGTTCGTCGACGACACGCCCAGCATGAACCTGATGGAGATTCGCGCGAAGGCCCGCCGACTCAAGCAGCGGCACGACCTCAAGATGATCGTGGTCGACTACCTCCAGCTGATGACCTCGCCCAAACGCACCGAAAGCCGCCAGCAGGAGGTCGCCGACCTCTCCCGTGGCCTCAAGCTGCTGGCCAAGGAGGTCGAGTGCCCCGTCATCGCGGTCAGCCAGCTCAACCGTGGCCCGGAGCAGCGCACCGACAAGCGTCCGCAGTTGTCCGATTTGCGTGAATCGGGTTCAATTGAGCAGGATGCGGACGTTGTCATCCTGCTGCATCGCGACGATTACTACGACAAGGAGTCACCGCGGGCGGGCGAAGCGGACTTCATCGTTGCCAAGCATCGAAATGGCCCGACCGACACGGTGACGGTCGCAGCCCAACTGCACCTCTCGCGATTCGTGGACATGGCCATCGGATGATCGGCGTCCGCGGGGCGCCGTACGGCTCGCCAATCCGCCGCCGGCCGAATCGCCCGAGGCAACGGCTGGAGACAGGCATCACCCCAGGCTGAGGTCGTGCTTCTCAAGAGCGGCCTGGAGGATGTCGAGCGCCTTCGGGCCCATGCCGTGCAGTGCGGCCAGCTCCTTACGGGGCACCCCGGCCAGCTCGCGCAGAGTCGTGTAACCGGCGTTGTGCAAGGCGCGGGTGGCCGGCGCACCGATCTTCGGCAGCAGGTCGGTTGAAGAATCCATGTGTCCATGGTGCATTACGTCACCCCAGCAGAGGGAACCAGCCCGCCGCCTCGCCCAACTCCAGCCGGTCCCGGTCGGTGAGCGGCAGCCGGCCGGTCGCCTTCAGCAGGAACTCCTGGTCGTCCCACCCGGCGGGGCGTACGGCGTCGTCGCTCAACAGGCCATCCATTGTGGACACCGCCACGCGCACCGCCAGCGGTCCGGGCGGCGGCGCGGCCGGCAGCTCCACCGTGAGGTCCAGGTGGTGCACCACGGCCTCGGTGGTCAGGGTCGCCAGGAGATCGGGTACGCGCAGCACGTGGCCCTGTGTGGTCACGTACCCCTCGGGGTCCGCGAACCCGGCGGCGTGGACCGCCGCCGGGGCGGTCTCCCGCCACAGCCGGACGATGGCCGTCGGCCGGTCGAAGGCGGACGCCGACCGCCGGATCCACCAGGCGTGCCGGGCTGCCTGTTCGTCGCCGCCCGGGAAGCCCCGCCAGTAGGAGACGTCGTCCACGTCTGCCGGACCGTCGACCGGGCTGGCCAGGGCCACCAGTGCCCGCTGGGCGTCGCCGAGCACGTGCAGGAGCAGGTCGGCGACGAGCCAGCCCTGGCATCGGGTGGCCCGTTGCAGGTCAGCGTTGTCGAGGGCGTCGACCACTGCGGTGATGCCGTCGTACGCCTCGGCGAGGGCCTCGTCGTGCCGGGTGGCGGTCATGCGATGCAGCCTCGCACGGACCGCCGGGTCAGCCAATCACTCGCGGCGTTGCCCGGGTCGACGTGGATCGACCCGGGCAGGAAGACTCGGCTGGGCTCAGCCGAACATCTCGTCGAGGAAGCTCTTGCGCTTCTTGTGCCGGTAGTGGCCGTGGTAGCCGTAGTGCTGCTGCTGCTGGTGGCCATAGGCAGGCGCCGGCGGGTAGCCGTGCGCGGGCGGCGGGGGCGGCGGTGGCGGGACGGCGCCGTAACCGGGCTGGTGCTGGGCGGGCGGCGGCGGTGGGGGCGCGTAACCGCCCGGCTGCTGGGCCGGCGCGGTCGGCCCGGCCTGTTGGCGACTCCAGTTGGCCTCTGCCTCGAACAGCTTCTCGAGCTCGCCGCGATCGAGGAAGATGCCCCGGCACTCGCCACACTGGTCGATGACGACGCCGCTGCGCTCGTACTGGCGCATCTCGCCGCGACACTTGGGACAGATGAGGTCACTCATCACCCGACGGTACCCGGTCGACCTAAGCGATTGCTGTGAGCGCCGCGATGACTTCGTCGTCGGAGACCTCGTGGAAGTCGTCGTAGTAGACGCTCACCGAGCCGAACTCCGGCGGGCGTTGGGCGCAGATGACCTGGTCGGCTTCGGCGGCCAGCAGCTCGTACGCCTCCTGGGCGCCGACCGGCACGGCCACCACGACGCGGCGGGCGCCGAGCCGGCGGGCGACCTCGACGGCGGCACGGGCGGTCGCGCCGGTGGCCAGACCGTCGTCGACGATCACGGCGACGCGTCCGGTGAGGTCCAGCGGTGGGCGACCGCCCCGGTAGAGCCGCTCGCGGCGCTCCAACTCGACCTGTTCGCGGTGGCTGACCTCGGCGATGTCGCTGCTGCCGAGGCGGCTGGCGATCGCGTCGTTGAGCACCTGCACGCCACCGGGGCCGAGCGCGCCGAAGGCGACCTCCCGCGCCCAGGGCATGCCGAGCTTGCGGACGACCAGCACGTCGAGGGGGACGCCGAGCCGTTCGGCGACGACCTGGGCCACCGGTACGCCGCCGCGGACCAGGCCGAGGACGACGGCGTCCGGGTCACCGACCAGGGCGGTGAGCCGTTCGGCGAGCACCCGGCCCGCCTCGGCGCGGTCGCGGTAGGTGGTCATGCCCTCAGGTGTACGCCGTGCGACGTCGTTTCGCCCGCCGGTTACGCCGATGTGGCCCGACCGGGCAGGTGCTCGGGCGTCGGGGTGGTGGGTGCGGACTCCGGGCGGTGCACCGCGGGTGCCCAGACGAGCAGCGCCACCGGGTAGAGCAGGTAACCGAACCGGGTGGAGGGCATGAGGGCGATGGCGGCGAGTAGCCCGTACCCGCAGATCGAAGCGACGGTCGCGGCGGTGCCGGGCGGGCGTCGCGCGAGCCGGACGGCGATGGCCGCGCCGGCCGCGACCAGGAGGGTGGCGGCGATCAGCCGGCCTCCCGGCAGGGTGGTGGCGATCAGGTGGCCGGGGAACGGAGACTGCGCCGGGCTGGTGACCAGGCCGTGGCCGAGGGGAAAGCGCAGCACGTTTTCGGTGAGGGCCCCGCGGTCGACGAGCAACGCCGGGAGCAGGGCGAGCACGGGTAGCCCGATCGCGCCGGCCGCGACCCGGGCGCCGGCTCGCCGGGTCAGACCCCAGACGATCAGGACCAGGGCGATCGGCCAGGCGAACAGCTTCAGCGCGCCGGCCAGGCCGACCGCGAGACCGGCCCGGCCCGGCCGTCCGGCGGCGGCGAGCGCGAGGGCGAGCAGGCAGAGCGCGAGTACGGGTAGGTCGTCGCCGCCGGTGGCCAGGGTCAGCGCGCAGACGGGCAGGACGGTGGCGGCCTGCACTCCCCGCAGCAGGGCGGCGTCCCGCCGCTGTTTCGCGTCGAGGGTGGCTTGCGCGGCGCGCAGCGCGACCACGGCCAGGGCGAGCGCCAGCGCGGTGCCCAGCGCGAACCACACCCGGGCGTCGGTCCACCAGACGTCGACGAGGGCTCGGGGCAGGCCGAACATCGCCATGCCCGGCTGGTACGGCGTGTATCCGAGCAGTTGCTCACCGGGCGGCAGGGCGGCGATCGCGTCCCGACCGAGGTACGGCGTGGCATGGTCGAGCAGTCGGATGCCGGCCTGCTCGACGACCAGCACTTCCTCCTGGGCCCGGTCGGTGCGTCCGTTGGCCCGTTCGATGCTCTGCCAGAGCACGGGTACCAGTGCGGTGGTCACCCAGGCGAAACCCGTCACCACCCAGCGGGAGGCGAGGCCGGCCAGCCGGGGGCTGCGTCGGCGCAGCACGAGTTGGACGATCACCGCCATCGTCGCGACCAGGTAGCCGACGGCGGCGACGGCACCCCAGGCCCGGTGCGGCAGGAGGGTCGACGTGCTCGCGGTGATCGCCGCGAACAGGGCCGACACGGTGTAGAGACCCAGGTCGAGGGCGAGTCCGCCGGCGGCGGTGTCGAGCGTCCGCCAGCGCTGGTGAAGGGCGGTCGGGGCGTCGGCGGTCACGGCCGCCAGTCTGGCAGATCTCGCTGCTCACCCAGCTGGCCGTCCGGCCGCAGCCTGGTCGGTGCGCAGGTGCCCGGTCAGGCCGGGAGGTGGCGGTCCGGGCGGGAGCGACCGGCCTGGCGGCGGGTCTGGTTGAGGCGGATCACCGCGCCGGTGTCGTGCAGCGGCGGCGCCAGCGTCCCGGGTTGGCCCCCCGAGCCGCGCTGCATCGTGGCGAGCAGGGTCCCGGCGGGCATCGGTCGGGCGAACAGGTGGCCCTGACCGGCCGAGCAGCCCAGCTCCCAGAGGGCCCGCCGCTGCGGTTCGCTCTCCACGCCTTCGGCGACCACCGCAAGGTTGAGGCTGCGGCCCAGGTCGAGGGTGGAGCGGATGACGGCCGCGGCCTCGGCCGAACTCTCCATGGTCGTGACGAAGCTGCGGTCGATCTTCAACTCGTGCACGGGTATCCGGGAGAGCAGCGAGAGGGAGGAGTAGCCGGTGCCGAAGTCGTCCAGCGCCAACCGGACGCCCTCGTCGCGCAGCCGGCTGAGGACCCGGTCGACCACGTCGAGTTGGCTGAGCGTCAACGTCTCGGTCAGCTCCAGCACCAGCCGCTCGGGCGGCAGGTCGTGGGCGCGCAGCCGGGCCAGTACCGAGCCGGGGAAGCGCGCGTCGAGCAGGCTGCGCGGCGAGACGTTGACCGCCACCGGCACGTCGAAGCCGGCGTCACGCCAGTCGGCGGCGGCCATCAGTGCCTGGTCGAGGATGGCCTCGGCGAAGGCTGGCAGCATTCCCGAGCGTTCCACCGCCTCCAGGAAGCGCAGCGGGTCGATCAGCCCGTGGGTGGGGTGGTGCCAGCGGGCCAGCGCCTCGGCGCTGGTCACCTCGCCGGTGCCCAGGTCGACGATGGGTTGGAAGTTGACGATGAACTCGTGGTCGGCGACCGCGCGGGGCAGGTCACCGCCGAGGGTGAGGCGGTTCAGGTCGGCGGTGTCCCGGGTCGGCGCGTACGTGGAGATCCGCTGTCCGGCCCGCTTCGCCTGGTACATCGCCACGTCCGCGCGGCGCAGCAGCTCGGCCATGCCACCGCTGGCCGGGGCCACGGAGATCCCGCCGCTGGCCTCGACGCTGATCCGCATCCCGTCCAGCTCGAACGGCTCGTGCAGGGCAGCCAGCAGCGTGTCGGCCCGGTGCGCGGCCACCGCCGGCGCCGGCAGCCCGCGCAGGAGTACGGCGAACTCGTCGCCGCCGAGGCGGGCCACCAGGTCGCTCGCCTGGGCGGCCCCGCGCAGCCGGTCGGCGACCTGGACCAGCACCTGGTCGCCGGCAGCGTGGCCGAGGGTGTCGTTGACCTCCTTGAAGTGGTTGAGGTCGATCAGCACGAGAGCGGTCACCCCGTCGGCGTGCCGGGCACTGAGCTGCTCGGTGCCCTGATCGAGCAACTGCCGCCGGTTGGCGAGGCCGGTGAGGGCGTCGTGCGCGGCGGCGTACGCGTGCTCGTCGGCCACCCGGGCCAGCTCGGCGTACGCCTGTGCGTTACGGACCGCCGTGCAGAGCGCCGAGGCGAAGGTCCGCAGCGTGTACTGCTCCCGCTCGGACAGCCGTACCGGCCCACGGAAGCGTAGGCGCAGGACGCCGATGTCGACGGAGCGGTCGTGGCCCTCCAGCGGAGTGGGCACGACGGTGCCGTCCACCTCGGTGGCTGTGTCGGTCGGCCCGTCGAAGGTGATGCCACCGGTGGCGCCCCGGACGGTGCGACCACCGTCGCGGAGCTCGATCTCGACCTCGTCGGCGGAGAACAGTTCGGCGGCCTGGGTGACGGCCGTGGTGAGGACGTTGTCCAGGTCGACCACGTTGAGCGCGTCGGTGGTGCGGGCGAGTCGCTGCCACGCCTGCTGTTCGGTGCGACCCCGGATACGTGCGGAGTAGGCGAGGTGCAGGCTCAACATCAGTGGCGGGACAGCGAGCAGCAGTCGGGGATCTTCCCGGAGGATGAGGAGCGTGCAGAAGGCGACGATGAAGCGCACGCCGAAGCCGGCGATGCGGAGGTCAAGGTTGTTCAGGAACTGCCGCGAAATGGGCGTGCTGGTGGCCAGCGCGATCACCGGGATCGCCAGCAGATCGTCGAGCAGCGCCGCTACCAGGTAGATCACACCGAGCAGGGAGGCCAGTTCGACCACGCCGGCGGACGGCCACTGCCAGTGGACGGCCACGGTGGCGACGCCCGCCCCACCGGCCACCAGGATGTTCTTGCTGACTGCGAAAGCTGCCTTGATCGTTGGCAGCTTCATGATTACCGACCCCACACCGACGCCGGCGCCCGTTGCCAGGACCACCCAGGAGGGTGGTGCGACGGCGAGCCCTATCACGATCGCCGTCTCGACCCAGGTGATGGCGTGGGTGGTGGAGCGGATACGGATAGGCGCCATGACGATTGTGCCGAGCGCAGTCATGAAGGTCAGCGCCACGAACGTCGCGCCGTCGCCCACGGAGTCGGGCGGACGGGTCGACACGTCGGCCCCGGCGACGACTGTGGGGACGATTGCCATGACGACGATGAGACCGACGAGCAGCAGAAGCTGCCGATCTGTCCTGGGACTCTGCGGTGACCCCTGGCCCATGAAGCTCCCGTCGTCGCCGACAGTTACCTGTTGACGACGGGAGCTTACCGCTCAGTGTCACCCGGATGTCAGTACCAGTCGCTGCCGCGCATTGCATGCCCCCTCCACTCGTCCGGCCGTTTCCGTATTCCGGAACCGTTCTCGTGACGGGGAGCCTAAGAGGAGCTACGCGGTTTTAGTAGCAATAAATGTCGGTATACGCAACATTAGCCAAGCTGGCGAGCTTTGTGACGGTCTGTCCATGCCGCCTGAGCGGAGCGCGGTCGTACTGCACTGGCGGTTCGCAGCTTGCGCCCTGCTGAGAGGCTATCGGCGTTGCCACCTCCTCCCTAGTCTGGCGACGGTGTGCGGACGGCCTATCCGTCAGTTCGGGTTCAGGCTCAATCCGGTCGGGCAGAATCTGGTCTTTCTTGCCTGGTCGGTGTGGGTTTGGGGGGTCTGGTCGAGGGGCTGTTCCGAATTGTGGACGCCGATAGCCTTTCCCAGTGTGATCAGCTAAACACCGATGGATGTGAATTCGGGGGAACGGTTGAAGATCAACCTGCTCGGTGACGTGGAGGTGCTGCTTGCTGACCACAAGTTGCACCTGGGCACACCGAAACAACGGGTAGTCTTCGCGATGCTCGCTGTTCAACCGGGCCAGTTGGTGACGCTGACCGATCTCATAGACGAGCTGTGGGTGGAGCGCCCTCCGCGATCCGCCGTAGCGAATGTGCGGACCTACGCGGCAAATCTTCGCCGGGAGTTCGAGACGTTGGCGCTCGCGGACGCGACTCTCGTACGGCAGGGGAACGGCTATCGACTCACCGTGCGACCGGATGTGATCGATGTCTTCCGCTTCCAGAAGGAGCTCTACGCGGGCCGGAACGCTCTGGGCGCCGGCGACCTGGCGCGGGCGTCAGAACTACTGGGCCGTGCGTTGGCCCGGTGGCAGGGCTCCATGCTCGCCGGCCTACCGCTCGGCCCCGTCCTGACGGCTCGAACCGTAGCGGTCGAGGAGGAGCGGCTACTGGCGGTGGAACTCCTCGCCGAGGTGCACCTGCGGTCCGGGCGGGACGATCTCGCGATTCCGTCGTTGCGGGAGGTGGCTGCTCGCCATCCGCTCCGGGAACCGACGTACCTCCTGCTCATGCGGGCCCTGCACGAACGCGGTGACAGCGCCGAGGCGCTTGTCGTGTACGACGAGATTCGTCGGCAACTGGTCACGGAGTTGGGCGTGAGCCCGGGAAACAACCTCGAAGACCTCCGCGGCCTGATCGTCGCCGAGACGCCGAAGTTGGCATCCGTCGTCGTCGCCGACCGCGAAGCCCGGGTGGGACGACTGGTGACGTCCGCCCCGGGGCCGGCGGGACACCCGACGGCCCCGCCAAGACGCGTGGTCGCCACGGTGGATCATCTGCCCCGTTCGGTCACCGACTTCGTCGGTCGCGAGGCCGCGGTGGCACGATTACTGGCGGAGACGCGGCGTGTCGAGGACCGCGTCCCGGCCGTGCACCTCATCGACGGGATGGCCGGCAGCGGCAAGACGACCCTCGCCGTGCACCTGGCCCGTCGACTGAGCGACCGGTACCCGAACGCCCGCTTGTACGTCGACCTGCGCGGGCATGGCGAGAAGGAACTGGTGGGACCGGCGTCGGCCCTGGTCGTCCTGCTTCGCCAGCTCGGAGTGCCGTCCGAGCGGATACCGGTTGACCTGGACGACAGGACGGAACTCTGGCGACGCGAGCTGGCCCTCCGCAGGTCGGTGATCATTTTGGACAATGCCGCCAGCAGCGACCAGATCCTTCCCCTCCTGCCGATCGAGCCGACCGCCGTCGTCCTGGTCACGTCACGACGACGTCTCACCCATCCTGATCTCGGAACGTCTCAGTCCCTGCCGGTCATGTCGCCCGAAGAGGGCGTCGACCTGTTGGCGCTGAGCGTGGGGCGGGAACGGATCGACGCCGAGCCGGCAGCGGCCGTCGAGGTGGTCCGGCGGTGCGGCCACCTTCCGCTGGCGATTCGCCTGGCGGGAGCCCGACTGGCTCACCGGCCCGGTTGGCGGTTGGCGGATCTCGCGGCACAGATGGCCACCGCCACGTCGGTTCTTCCTCATCTGGGCGGAGAGAACACCACCGTCACCGGTGCGTTCGCCACCTCGTACGAACCTCTTCCCGAGTCGACGAAGCGGGTCTTTCGATTTCTGGGCCTGTATCCCGGTAATCGCTTCAGCTCAACGACGGTCGCGGCGCTTACCGGACTGACGGTGGCACAAGCTCATGCCGCTCTCGACGACCTCACGGACCGACACCTCGCCCAGGACCTGAAGTCGGGGCAGTACGGCTTACACGACCTGATGCGTCAGTACTCGGTCGAGCTGTGCATTCGCCTCGATTCCCCGCAGGACCGCAGGTCGGCCATGGCCCAACTGTTCGGCTTCGCCCTGGAGGCGGCACTGCGGATCGCCGAGACCATCGAGCCGGTCGTCATCAAAAGCCAGGTAGAACATCTTGCCTTCGACCGACCCGAACTGCTCGAGACCCTCGGCGAGCCGAGTGCCGAGTGGTTGGAGGCGGAACGGGCGGAGTTGGTGACGATGGTGGTGTCAGCCCATGAGTCGGGCTTTCATCAACACGCTTGGCGACTGGCCCGCGCCCTGTGGCGATTCTGCTACATCCGCGGGTACTTCGAGGACATCGTCACGACGCACCAGCATGGGCTGGCTGCGGCCGAGGCGACGGGCGACACCGAGCCGACGGCGCTGATGCACAATTACCTTGCATCCGCTTACGTCAAGACCGGCGACAATCGGAGGGCGCTCGAACATCTGACCCGCGCGGTCGAGCTTTCCAAGGAATCGCGGGACAGGCTGGGTACGGCTCGCTACCAGGCCAATCTTGCCCCCGTCTATTACTGGAGCGGTCATCTCAGCGAAGCTGTGGCGCTCGGTAAGGAACGTCTGCGTGACTACCGGGACTACGGCAATGTCGGGGCACCGATGGCGTTAGCGAATGTCGGTCTCGCCCTGATGTCACTGGGTCGTTACGAAGAGGCGCTGTGGATGCATCGCCGTCATCTGGCCTGGGCCCGGACGACTTCGAGCGAGTTCCACGTGCTCAACGCCCTCAGCCATATCGGGGCGGTACGCGCGCGTAAGGGGGACCTCCCCCAGGCGATCAGGATCCTCAGGGCTTCGCTGGCGCTTCGCGACCGTACCGGCCACCGCTACGGAGAAGCGGAGGTACGCCTGGACCTCGGTGTCGCCTATCGCGGTCTGGGTCGTTTGGCGGAGGCGCAACACGAGCACGAGTTGGCCCGCAGCCTGGCGGTCGGTTCGAGCGAACGGCACGTCGAGGCGGCGGCGTTGAACGAACTGGGCAGCACGTTGCGGGCACGTGGGCGGGACCGCGAGGCAGCCGAGACGCACCGTGAGGCGCTGCGGTTGGCGACCCGGATCGCCCACCCGCACGAGCAGGGACGGGCGCTGGCCGGGCTGGGCGAACACTTCGCCAGCATCGATCCGGCCGAGGCCCGGCGGCACTGGGAACGGGCGCTCGCCATCTTCCGCCGGATGGGTGTGCCGGAACGCCTCGACGTGGAGCGTCGCCTCGCCGGGCTGGACGACGAGACAGGTCGCTGACCTGCCCACACGTCGCTTATCGATTTCTTATCGCCGGGCTCGGTAGCTTCTCCCACGTATCGACGAACGGGGGAGGTTCTGCCCCTGGGCAGAACCAGGTCGTCGAGACACGCCCGTCACCGGGTCACCCCCCAGCGACTCCGGTGACGGGTCGGGCCAGGAAGGGGTGACGATCCAGTGGAGGCGCCGTCGCACCCGGCGAGCCGCTGTGCCGTCACCCCTTCTGAGCGTCCGAGCGTCGTACCGCCCCGATAGGCTCAGCGCCGTGACCGAACCCGCGCAGCTCAGCCACGTCGACCGTGCCGGCGCGGCCCGCATGGTCGATGTCTCCGGCAAGGCGGTGACCGGGCGGCTGGCCGTCGCGGCGGGCCGTCTGCGCACCACCGAAGAGGTCGTCGACCTGCTACACCGGGACGGGTTGCCCAAGGGCGACGCGCTGGCGGTGGGCCGGCTCGCCGGAATCATGGGGGCCAAACGCACCCCGGAGCTGATCCCGCTCTGCCACCCGATCGCCCTGCACGGCGTCACCGTCGACCTGCGGCTGACGACCGACACCGTGGAGATCACCGCCACCGCCCGCACGGCGGATCGGACGGGAGTCGAGATGGAGGCGCTCACCGCCGTCGCGGTCGCCGGCCTCGCGCTTGTCGACATGGTCAAGGCGGTCGACCCGGCGGCCTCGGTGGAGGCGGTCCGGGTGCTGCGCAAGGAGGGCGGCAAGACCGGCGAGTGGGTGCGGCCGGAGGACCGGCCGTGATCCGGGCCCGGGTGATCGTGGCGTCCAACCGGGCGGCGGCCGGCGTCTACGCCGACACCAGCGGTCCGCTGCTCGTCGCGGGCCTGCGTGAGTTGGGCTGTCAGGTGGACGATCCGGTGGTGGTGCCCGACGGTGAGCCCGTCGGCGACGCCCTGCGGGAGGCCGTCAGCGACGGTGTCGACGTGGTGTTGACCAGCGGTGGCACCGGCGTCACGCCGTCCGACCGGACGCCGGACGTGACCCGGGCCCTGCTGGACTACGAGATCCCCGGCATCGCCGAGGCGATCCGGTCGCACAGTCGGGAGCGAGTGCCCACCTCGGTGCTGTCCCGAGGGCTGGCCGGGGTGGCCGGCCGGATGCTGGTGGTCAACCTGCCCGGTTCGACGGGCGGCGCCCGTGACGGCCTCGCCGTGCTGGGGCCGATCCTCAGCCACACCGTCGACCAACTGCGCGGCGGCGACCACTGACCGCACGCGCGAAACCTGCCCAGCCAGCCGCGCCGCAGCGATCACCGAACGGCCCGCAACCCGTCTCGCGTCGTCAGAGCGCGCCGGCTGTCCGTCCGTGCCGATAGGCTCGGTCGGTGCGAACGGAAACCACACCAACGGTGGCCCAGGTCGCCGCGCCCCCGCCGGCCGGGTGGGAGGAGGCGCGGTCCCGGGTGTACGCGGTAGGCCTGGCCGCCGCGCTGCCCGCCGTCGCCCGGCCGCTGGTCGACACCGACGGACTGACCCTGGCCGAGCCCCTGACCACCCGCACCGACCTACCCGCGTTTCCGACCTCCAGCGTGGACGGCTGGGCCGTCCGGGGCGACGGGCCGTGGCGGATCGTCGGCCGGGTACTGGCCGGCAACACTCCCGGGCCGCTCACCGACGACGGCACCACCGTCGAGATCGCGACCGGAGCGATGGTCCCGGAGGGCGCCAGCGCCGTGCTGCGCGTCGAGGAGTCAACCGTCGCCGACGGTCTGGTCAGCGGAACGCCCCGGCGCACGCCGGAGTGGCGGCAGCCGGGCGAGGAGGCGTACGCCGATGAGGAGCTCCTGCCCGTCGGCACGCCGGTCGACCCGGCGGTAATCGGCCTGGCCGCCTCCTGCGGCCACGACACGCTGCGGGTCCGGCGCGCGCCGCGCGCCGCGCTGCTGGTCTTCGGCGACGAGTTGCTGACGGCGGGTCCGCCCGCGGCGGGTCGGGTGCGGGACGCGCTGGGCCCAGCGGTGCCGGCGTGGCTGCGGCGGTACGGGTGCCACGTCCGCCCCTCGGACGTGGTGGGGCCGGTGGCGGACACGCTGCCCGCGCACGTGGCGGCGCTGCGTACGGCGCTGACCACCGCCGACCTGGTTTGCACCACCGGCGGCACGATGCACGGTCCGGTGGACCATCTGCACCCCACCCTGGAGGCGCTGGGCGCCGACTACGTGGTCAACACGGTGGCGGTCCGGCCGGGCTTCCCGATGTTGTTGGCCCGGCTGGCCGATCCGGACGGGCGGGTCCGGTTCGTCGCCGGCCTGCCGGGCAATCCGCAGTCCGCCATCGTCGCGCTGGTGTCACTGGTCGCGCCGCTGCTCGCCGGCCTCGCGGGTCGCTCGATGCCGGTGTTGCCGCACGCCACGTTGGCCGAGGCGGTGCCCGGGCGCGGTGACCACACCCACCTGGCGCTGGTTCGGCTGGACCGGGCCGCCGGCACGGCGTACCCGGTGCGGCACGTCGGTTCGGCGATGCTGCGCGGCCTCGCGGGCGCCGACGGGTTCGCTGTCATCCGACCGGGCACCAGCGGTGCGCAGGGTGACCGGGTGCCGATCGTGCCGCTGCCGTTGCTGCCCGGGGAGCGGGCGTCGTGACCGCGCCGGCGATCACCGTCGTCGAGGTCACCGACCGGCCCCTGGACCTCGCCGCCCACGAGGCGGCGGTCGCCGACCGTCGGGCCGGCGCGGTCGTCTCCTTCCAGGGCGTCGTCCGCGACCACGACCACGGGCGTGCGGTGGTGAGCCTGGACTACGAGGGACACCCGAGCGCCGCGCAGGTGCTGCGCGAGGTCGCCGCCGAGATCGCGGCCGACCCCGACGTCTACGCGGTGGCGGTCTCGCACCGGGTCGGCCCGTTGGCCATCGGTGACGTGGCGCTGGTCGCCGCGGTGAGCACGGCGCACCGCGCCGCCGCCTTCACCGCGTGTGCCCGACTGGTCGACGAGGCCAAGGCCCGCTTGCCCATCTGGAAGCGGCAGGTCTTCGCCGACGGCACCGAGGAGTGGGTCAACTGCCCCTGACCGGGCCACAGCCCTAGGCCGGCCAGTTCTTCTGAAACAGACCCTAGCGGCGGCCGTTCACCACCACTGCTCGGGCGAGTCGTTCCCCGTAGAAGGCCGGCTCAGCGCCGGGCCGCCAGGGCAGGGCCGCGACCAGCACGATCAGGGCGAGAGCCAGCGAGTTCTCCATCAGCGCCCCGAACAGGCCGTCCTGGTAGTGCGACACCTCCGGCAACTGGTGCTCGTACGGCCAGATGGGGGAGATGAGGAACAGCAGGTAGAGCCCGACAGCGGCGACGCCGTGCCGGAGCCCGGTCAGCGTGGGATACCAGATCGGCGGGCGAAGGGCGTTCAGGCCGCTCAGGCCACCGAACGCCGGCCCCTGGCCGGTGCGCTGCGGGAGACCCCGGCTGGCCTCGCGGCGGCGTACGGCGGCGTCGGCCAGCACGATGATCGCCGGGATCACCCAGACGAGGTGGTGCGTCCAGGAGATCGGGCTGATCACGTTGGCGGTCAGTCCGACAAGCGTGAACGCGGTCAGCTCGTCGCCCTCGGCGCGTGAACTGGCCGCCCGGGACAGGCCCAGCGCCAGGATCAGCACCGAGAAGGCGAGCCAGAGCAGGCCGGGTGTCTCGATCGAGTCGTACAGGCGGGCCAGCAGGCCGGCGAGCGACTGGTTCGGCGTCATGTCGGCCGCGCCGACGCGCTCGGTCTGCCAGAGCACGCTGCCGAAGTAGGTACGTGATTCGTCGCCGACGATCGCGAAGGTACCGATGGTCACGCCGATCGCCGTGCCGATCGCGGTGGCCGCCACCCGCCACTGCCGAGTGATCAGCAGATAGGCGATGAACAGCGCCGGGGTGAGCTTGACGGCGGTGGCCAGGCCGATGCCGGCGCCCGCCCAGGCGCCACCGTAGACGAAGCGCAGCAGCGGACCGTCGGTCGCGGCGTAGTGGGTGCCCCGGCGGGAGCGCCACCGCAGCCCGATGAGGTCCGCCATGATCAGGGCGAAGAGCAGGAGGTTGACCTGGCCGTAGCCCAGGGTCTCGCGGCTGGGCTCGATGGCGACGGCCAGCGGGACGGCCAGGGCCACGGTGAACCACAGTGGCCACGCCAACCGGTCCACGATGGGGCGCAGCAGCCCGGCCAGCACCAGGGCCAGCGCGGCGATGCTGGCGAGCGCGTTGACCATCCCGGCCGCGCCGATCGGCAACTGTGCCATCGGCAACATGACGAGTCCGGCGAACGGCGGGTAGGTGAAACCGAGCGTGGTGCCGGGCGCGATGAACTCGTAGAGCTCGTGACCGCTCGCCCACCACACCACCGCGCCATGGTAGATCTTCATATCGAAGAAGTTGTACGGCCGCCCGAACTCGCCGATGGCGAGCCACGCGGCGTAGGCGACGGCGACCACGACGGCGCCCCGCACGACATTCCTGCGATCGATCCCCCGGGTCATGCGCTGAACTGGGGCGAGGCGGTCCGCCCGTCTACCGACAGTCGTCGGCATGGCGTGGCCACCCCCGTACCAAGGTCGTCCTACCCGTCCAGGTCCTGCACGGAGCCTAGAACGGCGCCTCACGTCAATGCCTCCCGCGTTATGCGACCGTGTCCGATCCCACACATGTTTTTGACATTTCCACCGCGTTAACGCCTACCGGGTGGTTCAGGTAATTCGCGGCCTTAGCGGGGGGTGGGGGTGACAACGAGAGGCATCGAGGCAGGTCAGCCTGGGAGTCGACGCGCGGTGGCCGCCGACCGGACGGCGATCCGCGCCTCGCGACGGGCGGTGCGCACCGCCCGCTGCATGGAACGTCGAGAGTGGCCGATGCGGTGACCCGTACGCCAGCGCACGCCGGGCTTGCCCTCGGTGTCGACGGCCGCGAGGAGGAGACCGCCGAGGAGCCCGAGGTTCTTGAGGGTGTGGATCTGGTTGTTGTTCTTGGCGATCGGGTCGTCGTTCTTCCAGAACGGATGCCCGGCGATGGTCACGGGCACCAGGGTGCCGGCGAGGACCAGCGCGGCGGGCCGGCTGAACCGCCCGGTGGCCAACATCAGCCCCGCCCCGACCTGCGTCGCCGCGTTGAGCCGGATCAACGACTCGGTGTCGGTGGGGAACTTCGGGTGCGCCTTCTGCAGCAACGGCGCGACCTTGTCGGTCACCGGCTTGGCGGTCTCCGCCAGGCGGTGCGGGTTGCGGAGGTTGCGGTATCCCTGGATCACGAAGATGCCGCTCAGCATGGCGCGGGCGAGGGAGCGTACGGGCGTCATGGATCAGTCATACCCCCTCGCGGCGTTTACTACCCGGTCAACCGGCGGATCCGGATCGATCCGCGGCCGCGCGCGCCACGCCGAATCGAGCGACCATCGCTGATGGACGGGGCGTGACGGGTAAGGTCGCGCGGGTGACGACGCTGCGGCTCCGCCCCGAGAACCCGGCCGACGCCGGCCCGGTGCGACGGGTGCTGGCCTCGGCGTTCGCCCGCCCGGACGTGCAGACGCCGCCGGAGGTGGGACTGGTCGACGACCTGCGCGGCACCGACGCCTGGCTGCCCGAACTGGCCATGGTCGCCGAGTACGGCGGGGAAATCGTCGGATACGCGCTGCTCACCCGGGTCCGGGTACGGCCCGAACGCGGTGCCGTGGTGCCGGCCCTGGCACTCGGACCGGTGGCCGTGGCGCCGCACCGACAGCGGGTCGGACACGGCAGCGCGGTGGTGCAGGCCGCCCTGGACGCCGCCACCGAACTGGGTGAGCGGGTGGTCGTGGTGCTCGGTGACCCGGCCTTCTACCGGCGCTTCGGCTTCGGGCCGGCCACCGAGCTGGGTCTCAGCAGCCCGTGGGCCGGTCTGGGTGAACCCTGGCAGGCGCTGGTGCTGCCGCCGTCCACCAGCGAGGAGGGCCCGCCGCCGCGCGGCGAGGTCGTCTTCCCCGCGCCCTGGTCCCAGGTCTGACTCGCCGGCCCGCCACCGCGCCCGTCGGGCCGACCGGTCGCGGGGTCAGGCCGGCTGGGTGCGCAGGTAGCGGCCGAAGTGTGGAACGGTGAAGGCCACCGTGCCCCGCTCGCCGGAGTAGATGAGCCCCTTCTTGATCAGCGCGTCCCGGGCCGGGGAGAGGCTGGCCGGCTTGCGGCCGAGGGCGCGGGCGATCTCGGCGGTGGGCACGGCGGCGTCCATGTCGTCGCGTACCGTCCCGCTGGCTTCGCCCTCCACCAGGGACAGCGTGGCCATCGCCCGCATGTACTCACGCTCGGCCGGGGTGGCCCGCTCGAACCGGGAGCCGAAGAACCCGACCGCCAGTTCGGCCTCGGCTTCGGGCGCGGCGACCCGGACGTCCGCCGCGGTGATCGGCGACCGCGGCGCGTGGTCCCAGGTCGCCTTTCCGTACGCCTGGACGAAGTACGGGTAGCCGCCGGACTTCTCGTAGAGCAGGTCGAGCGCCTTCTGCTCGTACTCCACCTCCTCGCGCTCGGCCGGCGCGCAGAGCGCCTGGTCGGCGGCGATCCGGTCGAGCCGGTCGATGCGCTGGTAGCGGAAGAGCCGCTCGGAGTACGACTTGGCGGCGCTGAGCACGGCCGGTAGGTGGGGCAGCCCGGCGCCGACGACGATCAGTGGGGCGCCGATCTGGGACAGCTCGTGGCAGGCGGCGCAGAGCGCCGAGACGTCCTCCGGCCCGACGTCCTGCATCTCGTCGATGAAGAGCGCGATGCCGGTGCCGACGTCGCTGGCCACGTCGGCGGCGTCGCTGAACAGCTCGACCAGGTCGATCTCGATGTCGCCGGAGTCGGCCCGGCCACTGGCGGCGGGTACGTCGATGCCGGGTTGCCACCGGTCGCGCAGCTTGGGCGTGGCCCCGCGGCCTGTCGGCGTGGACCGCTGGGCGAACGCCTTGAGCACCCCGAGGAAGGCGTCGATCCGGTCTGGGGCGCGGTGGCGTGGGGCGAGTTCGCGGACCGCCATGTGCAGCGCGGCGGCGACGGGGCGGCGCAGTGACTGGTCCGGACGAGCCTCGATCTTGCCGGTGCCCCACAGCCGGTTGATCGCCTGTGACCGCAGGGTGTTGAGCAGGACGGTCTTGCCGACGCCGCGCAGCCCGGTGAGCATGAGGCTGCGCTCGGGCCGGCCGCGGGCGATGCGTTCCAGCACGATGTCGAACACGTCCAGCTCGCGCCCCCGTCCGGCGAGTTCGGGTGGGCGCTGACCGGCGCCGGGGGCGTACGGGTTGCGGACCGGATCCACGCATCGCAGAATATCGGGCCCTCTAGCTGGGAAGCTAGATATGGATAGATGAGGCTACGGCGTGTCGGGGTCGTCGAGACAAAACTAGGGCTGTCTAGCGTCCACGCTAGACAGCCCTAGTTTCGGGAATCGTCTACTGCTTCTTCAGACAGAGCACGTAGTCGAACAGGTCGATCGAGTTGTCGTGTACGTAGTTCGCGGTCGCCTGCGGGGCGAGCGTCTCGCACCGGTCCCCGTCGGTGGTCGCCGGGATCCGCAGCAGCACCTGGTAGGTGTTCGGGCCGCACGGCACCTTGCGCAGCTCCGCGTCGTCCTCGCTGCCGTCGTTGACCACGCAGTCGCCCTTGGCGAACTCCTCCTCCTCGTCCTGCGACGGCGCGACCTGGCTCGGCGCATCGCTGGGTAGGCCGGGAGGAACGACCGGCGCGCTCGCCGACGGCACGGGCGTGACGTCGCTGTCGGAGTCGGCGATCCGCCAGGCCGCCCAGCCGACGAGACCGAGGCAGGGGCAGAGCAGAAGCAACACGACCAACCCCACGATCAGGGCGACCTTGCGGCCGTTGCGACCGGCGGGGGCGGCGGGCGGCATCGGGTACGCGCCGGGCGGCGGCGGGCCCAACGGTGCTCCCGGCTGACCGGGGGCGGGCGGGAACGGCCCCGGCGGAGCGTTCCACTGCGCCGGCTGGCCCGGTGGAGCGTTCCACTGCGTCGGCTGCTGCGGCGGAGCGTTCCACTGCGCCGGCTGCTGCGGCGGAGCCCACTGCGAGGGCTCAGGTGGTGGCCCCCACTGCGGGAGCGTCGGATCGACCGGTGGCGGGCCGCCGGGGCCGGTCGGCGGACGCTGGTACGGGTCGTCCGGCTGCCCGGAACCCGGTGGTCCGTAGGTCGTCATGTCATCCCCAGGGTGGGTGGTCAGCGCTGCTTGAGGCAGAGCACGAAGTCGAGAGTGTCCAGCTCGCTATCGAAGAAGTACCAGTTCGTGTAGCCCTCGACCTTGGCGCACTTGGCCTCGGCGTCGCGTTCACCGCTGGTCGCGCCGTCGACGCGGCGTAGCACCTCGTACGACTTCGGCGCGCAGCCGCTGATCAGCAGCTTGGGCTTGCCGCCCGATACGCCGTCGTTGCGTACACACTGCCCGACCTTGACGAACCGCGGATCGGCCGACGACTCCGGCGCCGCGGCGCTCGGCGCCGGCTCGTCCGGTTCGGTCACACCGGCGGTGGGCTCCGCCGCGGCGGCCGAGCCGCTTGGCGCGGCCGTGGTCGGCGCCGGATCGTCCGATCCCCGCAGGAACCAGTACGCGCCGCCGGCCACCACCAGCAGCAGAACGACCGCCAGCACCGCGATCAGCGGTCCCCGTCCGCGCCTCGGCGGCCCGGATTCGGGGCCGTCACCGTCGGGCTGGTAGGGCCCGGGGCCGTAAGCCGGGTTCCCGTCGACGGTCGGGTACGCGCCGCCGTAGGGCTCCGAGGCCCCGCCGCCGTACGGCGTCTCCGTCCCGCCCCCGTACTGGCCGCCCCCGTACTGGCCGCCTCCGTACTGGCCGCCTCCGTACTGCCCGCCTCCGTGCTGGCCGCCCCCGTACTGGCCGCCTCCGTGCTGGCCGCCTCCGTGCTGGCCGCCCCCGTACTGGCCGCCCTCATAGGGCGCCGCCGGTGCGCCGCCGTACGGGCCGTCGCCGTAGGGTCCGGGCCGCTGCGACGCCACCGGGTAAGGCTGGACCGCCGGCGGATAGGGCTCCGCGGCCGGCGGATAGGGCTGCTGCGGCGGCCGGTTGGGCGTCTCGTCGGGGCGTTGCCCACGCCACGGGCGTCCGTAGCCCTCACCCGGTGGTCCGTAGTTCGTCATGCCGCCCTCCTGCACAAGTGGTGAGAGGCCGGCCACCAAAGCGCGACGCCGACTCCGAGGTCACCGTAGCGTGGTCCACCGATGAGCTCACCTCCACCGAGCGCCGCCGCCGCATCCGGCCGCCGCGCCGACGCCGCGCCAAGCCTGGTCTGGACCGCGTTGATCGTGGTCTACCTGCTGTGGGGCTCCACCTATCTGGCCATCCGGATCACGGTGGAGACGCTGCCGCCGCTGCTGTCCGCCACGATGCGGTTCGCGGTGGCCGGTCTGGTGCTGGCGGTGGTGTTGCGGTTACGCCGAGGCCCGGGTGCCCTCCGCGTGCGGCCTCGACAGCTCGGCTCGGCCGCGCTGGTCGGTGTGCTCCTGCTCGCCGGCGGCAACGGGCTGGTGGTGCTCGCCGAGTCCGGGCCGCCCGGGGTGGCGCTGCCCTCCGGCGTCGCCGCCCTGCTGGTGGCGACCGTGCCCCTGCTCGTGGTGCTGCTGCGGTCGGTCACCGGCGACCGACCGCCGCTCTGGACGTTCGCCGGGGTCACCGTGGGCTTCGTCGGTCTGGTGCTGCTGGTGCTGCCGGCCGGTACCTCGGACGCGGTGCCACTGGTCGGCGCTCTCACGGTGGTGGCGGGAGCCGCCGCCTGGTCCTTCGGGTCGTTCCTGTCGGGCCGGATCGGAATGCCCGCCGACCCGTTTGTGGCGACCGTGTACGAGATGGCGGCCGGAGCGCTGGCCCTGGCCGTGGTCGCCGCCGGCCGGGGCGAACTGAGTGACTTCCACCCGTCGGCCGTCAGCGCCCGGTCCTGGTTGGCGCTGGCCTATCTCATGGTGGCCGGATCGTTGGTGGCCTTCACGGCGTACGTCTGGCTGCTGCAGAGCGCGCCGATCTCGTTGGTGTCGACGTACGCGTACGTGAACCCGGCGGTCGCGGTGGCGCTCGGCGCGTTGCTCGTGGCCGAGCCGATCACACCGCAGGTGCTGCTCGGCGGGGCGGTCATCGTCGCCGGGGTGGCCCTGGTGGTGAGCACCGAACGCCCACGCCGCAAGGCAGCGGTTCCACGATCGGGGGCGGCGCGGGCGGGAGCCCGCCGGTAACGTCCGGCCCATGTCGGCGGCCGCGCTGGTGGGGGTGGCGCTGCTCGGCGGTCTGGTCGGTCTGGTCGTACCCTCACTGGCCCGGCGGTTCGTCGATCCGCCGGCGCGGCGGATCGGGTCGGCCTGGCTCTGTCCGCCGGTGGCGGTCGTGGTGTTCGTGGGGCTCGCCACCGTGCGGCGCGACGACCCGGCGCTGCCGGTCCTTGTCGCGGTGGCGGTGGTGGGGTTGGTGCTGGCCGTGGTCGACCTCGGGTGCCTGCGGCTGCCCGACCCACTGGTCGCTGCTGCCGGCACGCTGGCCCTCGGCGGCCTGACCGGGACGGCGTTGCTGGCCGCCACTCCGGGGCGTCTCGTCGGCGCTCTGGTCGGTGCGGTTCTCTGCGGCGCGGCGCACGTGCTGCTC
Organism: Micromonospora sp. NPDC049359; assembly: GCF_044466585.1. Taxonomy (NCBI): domain Bacteria; kingdom Bacillati; phylum Actinomycetota; class Actinomycetes; order Micromonosporales; family Micromonosporaceae; genus Micromonospora; species Micromonospora sp. NPDC049359. The sequence continues at coordinate 1,187,701 of NZ_JBITMW010000001.1, forward strand.
GCCCTGCTGCCGAGATCCCGGCTCGGCTTCGGGGACGTCAAGCTCGCCGTGGTCCTCGGACTGCCGCTCGGCTGGCTGGGACACGACGCCCTGCTCACCGGGCTCCTGCTGGCGCACCTGCTACAGGGTGGGCTGGTGGTCGGCCTGCTCGCCACGCGACGGGTACGCCGCGACACCCTGCTCCCGCTCGGGCCGGCCCTGCTCGCCGGCGCGTGGCTCGGCGTGCTCCTTGGCTGAGGTTGTGGCATGCCCGGCACGGCGCGTTCCCGCCGGCCCGCCCGAAAGAGCGTGATGCCTCTGAGTCATCTTGATGCCTCTGAGGCATCACGCTCAACGTGCCACCTGGCCTCCGCGCCCGCCGGGGCTCAGATCAGGCGGAGTTGGCGGTCCCTGGGGCGGCGGGGTTCGGTCTCGCCGAACCGTTCGAACAGGCCCGGATCGATCGTGGCGAGGAACGGCGAGGGTGTGCAGTCGCGTTCCGCGCCGTGCCGGGTACGGCGGGCGGCGTGGCTGACGTACAGCCGGTCCTGGGCCCGGGTCAGGCCGACGAAGAAGAGCCGGCGCTCCTCGGCGACCGCGTCCTCGTCGGGCGTCGAGCCGGGCCAGCGCAGCGGCAGCAGCCCGTCCTCGGCGCCGACCAGGAACACCACCGGGAATTCGAGGCCCTTCGCGGCGTGCAGGGTCAGCAGGGTGACCGCCTCCGCGCGCGGGTCGAGCGCGTCCACCTCGGCGCCGGTGGCCAGCTGCGACAGGAACACCTCCAGGTCGTCGCCGCAGCGGTGGGCCAGCGGGGTCAGCAGATCCACCGCGGAGCGCACGTCCTCCGGGCGGGCCCCGCTACCCGTGCCATCCAGGGTGGGTACCGCGAACCGCTCGGCGACCGTCTGGCCGGCCAGCCGCACCCGGGCCGCCAGCGACCCGGCCAACCCGTCGGCGTGCCGCAGCTCGCGGGCGATCGCCGCCACCCCGGGCCGGTCCCGAAGCCGGTCGTGCGAGCGTTTCTGCACGGGGATGTTGGCCCTGGTCAGGGCGTCCACGATCGGAGCGGCCTGCGCGTCGGTGCGGTACAGCACGGCGATGTCGGAGAATGACAGCGTGGTGGACCGGCCGTCGATCCGACCCGAGTCCAGCGATCGGTGGGACAGCCCGCCGACCAGTTCGTCGACGGTCCGGACCACGAAGTCGGCCTCGTCGGCGACGGACGACGCCGGGTATCGGCCGACCAGCGGGGCCTCCGGGTCGAGCCGGGCCGGATCCAGTCGCCGGCCCTGGACCAGCGAGGACGGCGCGATGGCCTGCACGGCGGCGGCCAGGATCGGTGCCGACGAGCGGTAGTTCCGGTTGAGCCGGACCAGCCGGGCGTCCGTGAAGTCCTGCGAGAAACGCAGGAAGTAGCCGACGTCGGCGCCCCGGAAGGAGTAGATCGCCTGGTCCGGGTCGCCGATGGCGCAGAGGTTGCCGTCGGCGGAGCTGAGCAACCGCAGCAGCTCGTACTGCACCGCGTCGACGTCCTGGTACTCGTCGACGAAGATCCACCGCCAGCGGTCCCGGTACCGCTCGACCAGCTTGCGGTCCGCGCGCAGCAGCTCCACCGGCAGGGTGACCAGTTCGTCCAGGTCGACCAGGTCCTGCTTGCGCAGCCGCGCCGTGTAGCCGGCGGTGTCGTCACCCGCCTCCGACCGGGCCGCCGCCCGCTCGACGTCGTCGGCGATCCGGAAGCCGGCCGGCAGGCCCGCCGCGTCGGCGTTCTCCCGCAGAATGGTCAACCCCAGCGCGTGGAACGTGCCCACGGTGACGTCCTCGGCGACCGGACCGAGCAGCCCGTCGAGGCGGTGCCGCAGCTCCTCGGCCGCACGGCGGGTGAACGTGATCGCCAGGCAGTGCTCGGGAAAGACGTTCAGCTCCGCACAGAGGTACGCGATCCGGTGGGTCAGCGTCCGGGTCTTGCCGGTGCCCGGTCCGGCCACGATGAGCAGCGGTCCGCCGGGAGCGGACGCCGCCACCCGCTGCATCGCGTCCAAGCGGTCCAGCAGGCCGGTGCCGACCTCCTCCATACCGGAGAGCATCGGCTCGAACGGTTCGTGCGGCGACGGCGGCGGCGCGATCGGTGGCGCGGGAGGCGGGGCCGGCTTGCGCTTCGACTCCGCCTTGGCCGCCGCCGGGCGCTTCGCCGTCGCGCGAGCCGCCGGCTCCGCCGGACGTCGCTGCGACGGCACCGACACGGGTACGTCGAACAGCGTCTCCTGCGCCGTGCCAGCGCCCGTGCCCAGCTCCGCCGGATCGAACAGCGTGATCACCCCGTACTCGCCGTCGTAACCCGGCACCCGGCGTACGTCGCCCCGCCGCAGCCGACCGATGCCCTCGGCGAGCAGCTCACCGCCGGCCTGCGCGATGTCGGACAGCGGCGTCGTGGTCAGAATTTCCAACTCGGGGCCGAGCGCGGCGAGCAGCTCGTTGAGCCGCCCCTCGACCTTCTTCGAACGGGCGCCCACTTTGTTGATCTCACCAAGGATCTCGGCGAGCGGCACCAGGTGGGTGACGTCCCGGGCGTGCGCCGGGCGGTGCCCGTCGGGTCGGTCGGCCAGCTCCTCGATGCGGCTCAGGACGCCCACGGTGAGCGGCTTGCCGCACTCGGGGCAGAGCCCTCCGGCGGCCCGGGTCCGCTCCGGGGACCAGTTGACGCCGCAGAGCCGGTGCCCGTCCGCGTGGTACTTGCCCTCCTCGGGGAAGAACTCGATGGTGCCGGCCAGGCCGACACCGGTGCGCAGCGCCTCCCGGACGGCGAAGTAGTCCCGCTCGCCGGTCAGCACGGTCGCCTCCCGACCGAGGGCCGGCGGCGAGTGCGCGTCCGAGTTGGAGACGAGCTGGTACCCGTCCAGGCTGCCGACCCGCCAGTTCATCGCCGGGTCGGACGACAGACCGGTCTCCACGGCGAAGATGTGCTCGGCCAGATCGGCGTAGCAGTCGGCGATCGCGTCGAAGCCGGACTTCGAGCCCAACGCGGAGAACCACGGCGTCCAGATGTGCGCCGGCACGAGATACCCGTCCGGACTGGCTTCCAGCGTGATCTCCAACAGGTCCCGCGAGTCCAGACCGAGGATCGGCCGGCCGTCGGAGCCGAGATTGCCGATCCGCCCCAGAGCGGTGTTGAAGCGGGCCACCGCCTCCAGATCGGGCAGGTAGACCAGGTGATGCACCTTGCGCGTCCGGTCGTCCCGCTTGTAGATGGTGGAGATCTCCACGCTCAGCATGAAACGGACCGCGTCCGCGTCGGTCGTACCGGCCAGTCGCGGCGGCAGCCGGCGGGCGATGTCGCGCTCCGTCTCCGGGCTGAGCCGGTAGAGCCCCGGCTCGGCCGGGCGCAGCGCCTCCACCAGGTGGTCGTACCAGGCGGGGTGGGTGAAGTCGCCGGTGCCGAGCAGGGCGATGCCCTTGCGCCGCGCCCACCATCCGAGGGTCGGCAGGGTCAGGTCCCGGCTGCACGCGCGCGAGTACTTCGAGTGGATGTGCAGGTCCGCGACGAAGGGCGCAAGGCCACCGGGGGGTACGTCACTGAACGGGGGCACGCCGCATCCTGTCACGCCCGCCACGCGGCCCGCCTTCCGCCACGCGCGGACGTGACCTCCGCTATGCCGAGCGCAACTCCACGAGGCTGATCTGCGGCTCGGCGCCCACCCGCACCGGCGGACCCCAGAAACCGGCGCCGTTGGTCACGTAGACCTTCGTGCCGTCGACCTCGCCGAGCCCGCTCACCACCGGCTGCTGAAGACGGACCGCCAGGTTGAACGGCATCAGCTGCCCGCCGTGCGTGTGCCCGGAAAGCTGCAGGTCGACGCCGTAGCGGGCCGCCTGCTTGGCGGCGAGCGGCTGGTGTGCGAGCAGGACGACCGGGCGGCTCGGGTCGCGGTCGCCCAGGGCGGCCTCGAAGTCCGGGCCGGCGGCCAGGCCGGTGCCCTTGGGGTCCGCGTTCAGGTCGTTGACGCCGGCCAGGTCGAGCACACCGCCCCGGGCCTGGATCTCCTGCCGGCGGTTCTGCAGAACCCGCAGGCCGAGCCGGTCCACCTCCTGGACCCACTCCTCGACCCCCGAGTAGTACTCGTGGTTGCCGGTGACGAAGAAGTTGCCGTACCGGGAGCGCAGGTCACGCAGCGGCGCGGCGGCCGGGCCCAGCTCGGCGACCGAGCCGTCGACCAGGTCACCGACGACCGCGACCAGGTCCGCGTCGAGGCGGTTGATCGCGGCGACGATCCGTTCGGTGTGTGCCCGGCCGCGCAGCGGGCCGAGGTGGATGTCGGAGACGGTGGCGATACGCAGGCCGTCCATGCTGCGTGGAAGCTTGGCCAGGGGGATCCGCACCCGGTCGAGGCGGGGCGGGCCGAGCGCCGTGCGGACGCCGTACCCCGTGATGCCGGTGGCGGTGAGGCCGGCGAAGATGGCCGCGCCGCGCGCCAGCAGCAGGCGACGGGCCGGGTCGTGGTCCGGTGCCGCGACCGCGCCGGCGGCCGGCGGATCGGCGGGCCCGGCGGCCCCGACCAGCACCGGCTCGGGCGCGGCGGTGGTCGGCTCGGCGACGGTCACCCGGCGGCGTAGCACCAGACGCGCGATGAGCATCGGCACTTCCAGCACGACCAGCGTGACCAGCAGGTAGAACATGACGGCGAGCCACACGTAGCCCGGCCAGGCGAGCCAGTAGAGGCCGGCCTGCGTGCCGACGAGGGTGACCGGTACGAGCACCGCCAGCACTCCGGCGGCGATCCCGCCGACCCGCCGCCAGCGACCCGGCGTCGTCGTGTCCCGGACGAGACGCTTCCACAGGTAGAGGTGAATCAGCCCGGTGACCAGGGCCAGTACGCCCATGAACCCTAGAACCGCCAACATGTGCGCGCCCCCTCAGCCGCCCGCGAACGGGGGTAGGACATCGATCGTGGCCCCGCCCGGCAGGGGTGCCCGACGATCATGGCAGGTGACGCCGTCCACGAGGAAACTGGCCACCCGCAGCACGGCGGCCAGTCGGTCGCCGTGCCGCTGGGACAGCTCGGCCGTCAGGTCGTCGAGAGACCGGCCGGCAGGCGTGACCTCCTCCGAGCGGCCCGCGGCGGCCCGCGCCCCGGCGAAGTAGCGGACGGTCAACGGCCTCGGTTCCACGACTCAACCCCCGATCGCGGACATCGGCCGGGTCGGCTGGAGGAAGGTGGGGTCGTCGATGCCGTGCCCGGCCCGCTTGCCCCACATCGCGGTACGCCACCGCTGCGCCAACTCGTCGTCGGTCGCGTCGTCGCGCAGCGCCGCCCGTAGGTCGGACTCCTCGGTGGCGAACAGGCAGGCGCGCACCTGGCCGTCGGCGGTCAGCCGGGTTCGGTCGCAGTCGCCGCAGAAGGGCCGGGTGACGCTGGCGATCACGCCGACCCGGGCCGGGCCGCCGTCGACCAGCCAGGTCTCGGCGGGCGCCGCGCCGCGCTCGGCCGGGTCGGGGCTGAGGTCGAACTGGGTACGCAGGGAGGCCAGGATCTCCTCGGCGGTGACCATCGTGCTCCGGTCCCAGCCGTGCTGCGCGTCCAGCGGCATCTGCTCGATGATCCGCAGGTGGTAGCCGTGGTCGAGCGCGAAGCGGAGCAGGGCCGGCGCCTCGTCCTCGTTGACCCCACGCATCAGGACTGAGTTGATCTTCACGGGGTCGAGACCCGCGGCCGCCGCCCCGGCGAGCCCCGCCAGCACCGCGTCGAGGCGGGGACGGCGGGTGAGCTGGGCGAACCGGGCCGCGTCCAGGGTGTCCAGCGAGACGTTCACCCGGTCCAGGCCGGCCGTCCGCAGCGCGGGCGCCAGCCGGTCCAGGCCGATGCCGTTCGTGGTGAGCGAGATCCGGGGGCGCGGATCGAGCGCGGCGACCGCGCCCACGATGCCGAGCAGGCCGGGCCGGATCAACGGCTCCCCGCCGGTGAACCGCACCTCGGTCACGCCGAGCTGCTCGACGGCCACCCGGATCAGCCGGACGATCTCCTCGTCGGTGAGCAGCTCCGGGCCGGCCAACCAGGGCAGCCCTTCGGCCGGCATGCAGTACGTGCACCGCAGGTTGCACTTGTCGGTTAGGGAGACGCGCAGGTCCCGCGCGATGCGGCCGTACCGGTCGACGAGGACGCCGTCGGTACGTCGGTCGACACTCACCGGTCGACCGTAGCGCGCTCGACGCCGACCAGGGCGGCTCGGGCGACCCGGACAACCGCATCGCGGTAACCGGCGCCGAAGAGCGCGGTGTGCACGAGCAGCAGATGCAGCTGGTGCAGCGGCACCCGCTCGCGCCAACCGTCGGCCAGCGGCCAGCTCTCCCGGTAGGCGGCAAGGACCCGGTCCAGCTGCGCGACACCACCGAAGAGCGCCAGTTGGGCGAGGTCGGTCTCGCGGTGCCCGCCGTGCGCCGCCGGGTCGACCAGCCAGGCCCGCTCGTCGATGCCCCACAGCACGTTGCCCGGCCACAGGTCGCCGTGGACGCGGGCCGGCGGCTCGTCCCCGCCGAACTCACCGACGTGCCCGATCACCCGTTCGATGAGCGCGGCATCGCTGCTGGTCAGCGCACCGCCGTCGACGGACAGGCGTAGGTAGGGAACGAGTCGCCGCCGCGCGAACCACGTCGACCAGGGGCCGTCGTCGGGGGTGTTGTCCTGAGGAAGCGCACCGATGAAGCCGTCCCACGGCGCGCCGAAGGCAGGCGCGCCGGCCCGGTGCAGGGCGGCCAACTCCCGACCGAAGCGATCGGCGGCCTGCGGCGTCGGCTCGCCGGGCTCCACCCAGTCGAGCGCCAGCAGGTCGGGCAACGCCACGATCACCTCGGGTACGCCGATCGCGTCGGCCTCCCGCAGCCAGCGCAGCCCGGCGGCCTCGGCAGCGAAGAAGCCCTCGGGTGCCGGCCGGTCGGACCCCTCCGGCCAGGACTTCGCGAAGACCGAGTGACCGTCGTCCAGCGTCAGCCGGGCGGCGGCGCAGATGTCGCCTCCGGCGACCGGCGTCTCCCGGAGCCGCTGGTGGGTCCGGAACGTCGGCAGGTGTGCCGGGTGCGCGCGCAGGTACGCCAGGTCCATCAGCGCACGGTAGCGGCTGCCCATGACACCACGGTGTCCTGTGAGCACATCGAATCGCTTCTACCTCTGGGAATACGCTCCGTAGTTGTGGATAAGTCGCGTGTCATCCACAGGGTCTGGAAGGCTCCGCGGCTCGGACGCAGCCTTCCTGCATGACCTCGACCGAACGTCCGAAGCTCTCCGTCCGCTCGCCCGCAGATCTGATCGCCGCCGTGCCGTACCTGCTCGGCTTCCACCCGGCCGACAGCGTGGTCGCGGTGGCGCTGCGCGGTCGACAGATCATCTTCGCCGCCCGCGCCGACCTGCCCGAGCCGGCGACGGATCCGGTCGACCGTGCCCGGCACCTGGCCGGGGTGATCCACCGGCAGGGCGCGGACGCCGCCACCGTGGTGGGCTACGGGTCACCCGAGAGGGTGACCCCGAGCGTGGACGCGGTGCGCGCCGCCCTGACGGCGGCCGGCCTGGAGGTGCTCGACGCGCTGCGGGTGACCGACGGCCGGTGGTGGTCCTACCTGTGCACCGAGGTGGACTGCTGCCCGCCCGAGGGTCGGCGCTACGACCCGCAGGCCAATGCGGTGACCGCGTCGGCCGTGTTCGCCGGTCAGGTCGCCCTCCCCGATCGGGCGGCCCTCGTGGCGCAGGTGTCGCCGGTGGCCGGCCCGGCCCGCGAGGCGCTGCGGGCGGCCACCGTCCGGGCCGAGCGACGGCTAATCGAGCTGATCGAGCAGGCGCCCGCCAGCGACCTGCTGGGCGGGCGGGCCGTACGCTCCGCCGGGGTGACGGCGGTCCGCGACGCGCAACGACGACAGCGGCGCGGTGAGCGGCTCGACGACGACGAGGTGGCCTGGCTCAGCCTGCTCCTCGGGCACCTGCCGGTCCGCGACCACGCCTGGGAACGGACCGACGGCCGCGAGCGGGACATCGACCTCTGGACGGACGTGCTGCGCCGGGCCGAGCCGGAGTTGACCGCCGCGCCCGGCGCGCTCCTGGCGTTCGCGGCGTGGCGGGCGGGTCAGGGGGCCCTGGCGGCGGTCGCGCTGGAACGGACGCTGAGCCTGCACCCCGAATACTCGCTGGCCCTGCTCTTGGACGACCTGCTCCGGCGGGGCGTACCCCCCTCCGAACTGGACGGCTGGCCCTCGGTCGGTGTGCCCGGCGTGGTCCGCCCCCGCAAGCGACGTCGACGTGGCCGCCGCTGACCCGGGTCAGGTCGGCTGCTCGATGGTGATCCGCTGTGGGCCGGCGTACACGTTCATGGTCCGGCCGCGCAGGAATCCGACGAGCGTCATCCCCGCCTCCTCGGCCAGCTCGACCGCGAGGGTGCTCGGCGCGGACACTGCCGCCAGCAGCGGCAGTCCCGCCATCCAGGCCTTCTGGGTCAACTCGAAGCTCGCCCGGCCGGACACCAGCAGCAGGTGCCCGGTCAACGGCAGGTGCCGTTCCCGCACCGCCCAGCCGATGACCTTGTCCACGGCGTTGTGCCGGCCCACGTCCTCCCGCAGTGTCACCAGCTCTCCGGCCGGGGTGAACAGTCCCGCTGCGTGCAGCCCGCCGGTGCGGTCGAAGGCGTGCTGGGCGGCCCGCAGCCGGCCGGGCAGCTCGGCGAGGAGCGTGGCCGGTACGACGAGCGGGTCCTGGACGACCGGAAACAGCGAGCGGGTACGGACCGCGTCGATGCTGGCCTTGCCGCAGACCCCGCAGGAGCTGGTCGTGTAGAAGTTCCGGGACGGGTCGGTGGTTGGTTCCGGGACGCCGGGGGCCAGCACCACGTCCACCACGTTGTACGTGTTCGGAGTCTCCGCGCCGGAGCAGAGTTGAGCGGTCAGCACGTCGTCGGTGGACCGGATCAACCCCTCGGTCAGCAGGAAGCCGATCGCCAGGTCCAGGTCGTCTCCGGGGGTGCGCATGGTGACGGCGAGCGGCTTGCGTCGGTCCGGACCGGCCGGGCCGACCCGGATCTCCAACGGCTCCTCCACAGCGAGGGTGTCAGGCCGTCTGACGGCTGCGCGTCCGTCGGCCGCGTCCAGGTCGATCCGCAGTACGCGCCGTCGGTCAGTCGCCCGTCCCATCCCGCCATCCTGCACCCCGCCCCGGCCGGCCCGCACGGCCGCCGCCCATCAGGCACCCCGCAGCGCCCGGCGGCCGAGCGCCGGCACGGCTACCGTGACCGGATGGGGACGTACGCCGCCGTGGTGCTCGCGGGTGGGGCCGCCCGCCGGATGGGCGGGGTGGACAAGCCCGCGCTGCCGGTCGGTGGTCGCTCGATGCGCGACCGGGTGCTGGCCGCGGTGGGGGACGCCGCGCCGCGGGTGCTGGTCGGGCCCGCTGACGACGTGCCGGACGACGTACGGGTGACGCGCGAGGATCCGCCCGGAGGCGGGCCGGTCGCCGCGACGGCGGCCGGGTTGGCGCTGCTCGACCCCGACACGACGCTCGTCGCGCTGCTCGCCGCCGACCTGCCGCTGCTCACCCGCGCCGCGATCGGCGACCTGCTCACCCACCTCACCGCCGCGGGGAGGCCAGCACCAGCCGCCCCGGCGGACACCCCGGCACTCGCCGCCCCGGCGGACAGCCCGGCACTCGGCCTTCACCCTGAGGCTGTCGACGGGGTGTGCTTCGTCGACGCGGACGGACGGCGGCAGTCGCTCTGCGGAGTGTGGCGGGTCGACGCGCTGCGGGCCGGGCTGCTGCGGCTGGCCGCCGAGCGGGGCGGCAGTCCGGCCGGTGCTTCGATGCGGGCGCTGTTGGCCGGTCTGGCGATCCACGACGTGCCGTGGGCCGGTGCCGGTCCGCCGCCCTGGTTCGACTGCGACACTGACGAGGACGTACGCCGGGCGGAGGAGTGGGTGCGATGACGGTGTTGGACGACTGGGTCACGGCGGCCTGCGCCGAGGTGGGTCTGGACCCGGCCGAGGTGCCGGTTCCGGCGGTGCTGGACCTGGCCCGCGACGTCGCCCACCAGGTGGTGCGACCGGGTGCGCCGGTCAGCGCGTACCTCCTGGGGTTGGCCGTCGGTCGTGGCGCCGATCCGGCGGACGCCGCGGCCCGGCTCAGTGCCCTCGCGGCCGACTGGCCGGTCGGGCTCGACGCCGAACTCGCCGACCCCACCTCCTGACCGCCGCGCCCCGTGCGGGTGTCACGGCGCCGGGTGTCCGATCCCGGTCCGGGCTGATTCGAGCCGAGTGGACCGTGGGTAGGGTGATCGGAACGGACGGAGGCGATCATGACGGCTGACCACCCCTCGGCGTCGGATTCAGAGCCCGGCGGTACACCCGAGCCGGCGGAGTCGATCCTGCTCGACGACCCCAGCACCACCGATCTGCGGGCCAAGGTGACGGAGGCCTGGCGGGAGTTCGCCCGGATGCTCGCCCTGCGGCTACGGGAGCTACCGGCCGGCGCGCACCTCGAACTGACCCTCGATCCCACCGCCTCCGGTACGGGTGACGCCGTCTACTCGATCAGCGTCGACGCGACCGACGACGGCGGTCTCTCCGCTCGGGCGGTCGGTAACGCGGCGCTGCCGCAGGGCTACCGGCTGGACCGTGCCGCCGTGGCGGACATGGTGGCGCTCGGCTGGTCCCCGCCCGGCGTGGTGGCCGGCTCCGGCGGCGCGTTCGGGCTGGACGGCACGGTGGCGGAGGCCAACCGGATCGCCCCGCTGCTGTCCCGGACGCTGCGCGACGTGTACGGCGCACCCCACCCGGCCTTCCTCGTCTACCTGGTGCACGACGCCGACGGCGAGCCACTGGCCGTCGAGCCGTTGGGCACCGCGCGCAGCGAGTTCGGCCCGGACGCCGACGTGGAGGGGGACCTTCAGGAGGCGTTGGCCGAGGCGTCCGCCGACCGGGACGACGTGCTGGACCTGCCGGAGCGCGTCCGTACCGTCGTGTCCACGATGTTGAAGTCCGACGCCGAGCGGTTGCAGATCGACTCGGACGGCGACATCACCATCCGGGCCGGCTCGGCGATGGTCTTCGTGCGGGTGCGGGACAATCCGCCGCTGGTGGACGTCCTCTCCCCGGTCCTCACCGAGGTCGAGCCGACCGAACGGCTCTACGTCAAGCTGTCGGAGCTGACCAACCGCATGCCGATCGGTCGCCTGTACTGCGCCGACGACACGGTCTGGGCCTCCATCCCGGTCTTCGGCCGTAACTTCCAGGCGACCCATCTCATGCTGGCGGTGCAGGTGATGACCGGTCTCGCCGACGAGTTGGACGATCGCCTGCACGGTGAGTTCGGCGGTAAGCGCTTCTTCGGCGAGGGCGACAAGCCGGTCCGGAGTGACGATTCCCAGCACCGCACCGGCATGTACCTCTAGGCCACGTCCAACAGGGTCTTGCCGACCGTCGCGCGCGCCTCGATGGCGGCGTGCGCGTCGGCGGCGCGTTCGAGGGGGAAGCGCTGGCCGACCAGCGGCCGGAGCTGCCCGGCCGCCGCAGCCCCCAGGACCCCGATGGTGTACGCCCGCAGCCGCGCGGGCGGCACGTCCGGCCGGATCAGCGTGATCTGGCGTTCGGCGGCGGCATCCGGTGTGACGGGGGACCACTCGCCGCTGGCCAGCCCGTAGCTGATCATCCGGCCGCCCGGGTTCAACAGCTCGAACGCCGCCCTGGCCACCGAACCGCCGACGCCGTCGAACACCACGTCGACCCCGCCCACCGCGTCGCGGACGCCATCGGCCCAGCCCGGCCGTAGGTAGTCGACCGCCACGTCGGCGCCCAGCCCGGGCAGCAGGGCCACCTTGCGCGGTCCACCGGCCACGCCGATCACGTGTGCGCCGGCCCGCCTCGCGATCTGGACGAGCATGCTCCCCACCCCACCCGCGGCGGCCTCGACCAGCACGCGGTCGCCGGCGCGGACGCCGACCGCCTCGACGAGCATGGTGGCGGTACGCCCGTCGGCGAGCAGCGCCACGGCCGCGTCCAGCGCCAGCCCGGCCGGCACGTCGATGGGCGCGGACGCGTCCACCGCGACCTGTTCGGCGTACCCGCCGGCGCCGCCGGTGGCGGTGACCACCCGTTGCCCGATGCGGGCCGGGTCGACGTCCGACCCGACGGCGGTGATGACGCCGCCGACGCCGTTGCCGGGGATCAGCGGCGGGGTGTACCGGTTCGGCCCGGGACGCCCCGAGCGCTGCTGCGTCTCGACGAAGGTGACGTTCGCGTGCGCGACGTCGATCAACACCTGGCCGGGGCCGGGCGTCGGATCCGGCGCCGGGCCGGGCGTCAGCACCTCGGGACCGCCGAACTCACGTAGCCAGATCGCCCGCATCACTTCCCCCTCGTGTCGTGCCATGCCGCCACGAGTCCAACACCTGAACCAGACTTGAGGTCAAGCCGCGCATTGCGGGCCGAGCCGGGCGGCGGACGGTCAGGCGCCGGTGGACGGCCCGACGCCGGGGGATTCGACCAGCCGGGACAGCACGATGGTGCTGCGGGTGGACGTCACGAACGACTCGGCGCGCAGTCGCTCGAGGGCCGCCTCGAGGTGGGCGATGTCGGCGGCACGCAGGTGCACCAGCGCGTCCGCCTCGCCGGAGACGGTGTACGCGCCGACCACCTCGGGGTGTCGGCGGGCGGCCACGCCGATCTGCGCCGGGGTGGTCCGGCCGGCGCAGAACAGCTCGACGAACGCCTCGGTGGTCCAGCCGACGGCGGCCGGGTCGACGACAGCCGTGAATCCCCGGATGACGCCGGTGGCGCGCAGTCGGTCGACCCGGCGCTTGACTGCCGGGGCGGAGAGTGACACCCGGGTGCCGATGTCGGCGTACGACGCGCGGGCGTCGGCGACAAGCAACGCAATGATCCGCTGGTCAACGGCGTCTATCTGCAACGTTCCGCCTCTGGGAAGCAATGGTTGTGGCTGTTACCAAAGTTCAACGATACCTACTCTTGGTGACCGTGAACCAGCAGCGAGTCCCGCGAAAGCGGACATATCTCATGTGCTCGCCCGAGCATTTCGCGGTCGAGTACGCGATCAATCCGTGGATGGACGTGACCACCCCGGTCGACCGGGAACTGGCCGTCAAGCAGTGGGACCGGCTGTGCGACACGCTCGTCGGTCTCGGCCACGAGGTGCACCTGCTCACGCCGGAGCCGGGGCTGCCCGACATGGTGTTCGCCGCCAACGGCGCCTTCGTGGTCGACGGCAGCGTCTACGGCGCGCGGTTCAAGCACGAGCAGCGGACCGCCGAGGCCGCCGCGCACCACGCGTTCTACGAGCAGCAGGGTTGGCGTTTCCTCGCCCCGAACGAGACCAACGAGGGCGAGGGCGACTTCGCGTACGTGCCGGAGGCGCACGGCGGACTCATCCTGGCCGGGCACGGCTTCCGTACCGAGATTCCGGCACACGCCGAGGCGCAGGAGGCGCTGGGTCGGCCGGTGGTGTCGTTGCGGCTGGTCGACCCGCGCTTCTACCACCTGGACGTGGCGCTCGCCGCCCTCGACGACGCGAACATCGTCTACTTCCCCGGCGCGTTCTCCGCGGCCAGTCAGCGCGTCCTCACGCAGCTCTTCCCGGACGCGGTGATCGCCGACGACGAGGACGCGTTGTCCTTCGGGCTCAACCTGGTCAGCGACGGCGCGAACGTGGTGCTCAACAGCGAGGCCACCCGACTGGCGGGCAAGCTCAAGGCCGCCGGTTACACGCCGGTGCCGGTCGATTTGGCCGAGCTGAAGAAGGGCGGCGGCAGCGTGAAGTGCTGCATCGCCGAACTGCGGCACTGACCCGAACAGCGCCGAGTACGGCAGGGGCCGGCCTCCCGTGGGGAGGCCGGCCCCTGCTTCGTCCCGACAGCCTCTAGCCCAGCGTGGCCAGCTCGTTGATCAGCACGTTCGACATGACCTGACCGTCCTGCTGGACCTCCCGCAGGTACCACTTCTGCTGCGGGGTACGCGGCTGGTTGAACTGCCAGATGCCGCGCGGGCTGTCGATCTGGCCGATCTTGCCCAGCGCCAGGTTGACCTGCTGCGGGGTGGGCGTTCCGCCGGTCAGCTGGATGGCCTGGTCGAGCACCTGGGCCGCGTCGTACGACGCCATCGCGTAGGTCGTCGGCGTGCTCTGGTGCTTCTTGCGGTACGCCGAGGCGAAGACCCGGTTCGACGTGTTGTTGAGGTCGGCCGAGTAGTTCAGGGCGGTCTGGATGCCCAGCGCGTCCCGGCCCAGGCTATCCAGCACGGCGCCCTCGGTGAGGAAGCCGGGGGCGTACACGGGCCCGGAGAACTGGTCGCGGAGCTGCTTGATGAACTCGACGGCGGCCGCACCCGCGAAGAAGCAGAAGACAGCGGTCGGGTTCTTGCGCAGCGCCTTCTCGATGTCCGCCACATAGGTGGTCTTGCTCGGGTTCGGGGTGGGGCTGGTGTTGGTCACCGGGTCGGCGATGCGCGGGTCGGTGGGGCCGAACTCCTGCTTGAAGCCCCGCACGACGTCCGGGCTGCCCACGTTCTCCGGCACGATGATCGCGATCCGGCCGTTCGCCGGGAGCTGGTCGCGCAGGTAGCGGCCGAGTGCCCGCCCGGCCTCGTCCAGCACGTACGAGGTACGCCAGATGTAGACGACGCTCTGCAGGCTGCTCGGTGAGGCGTTCGACCCGATGAGCGGGATTCGGGCGTCCTCGATGGTGTCGCGGATACCCACCATCACCGACGAGTTGACCACGCCGGTGAGCGCCAGCACGTTCTGCTTGAGGAGCTGGTCGACGGCGGCCTTGCCGGTCTTGGCGGTCTCGCCCTCGTCGGCGGTGAGCAGCTCGACCGGATGCCCGCCCAGTTGCTGGTTGTGCAGGTCGAGGAAGAGCTGGAAGCCGTTGGTGATGTCGTCACCGATGGACTTGAAGCCGCCGCCCTTCGGTGCGATCAGACCAATCTTGATCGGGCTCTTGGTGGGGGTCGGCTGAGCCTCGGTGTCGGAGCCGCACGCGGTGGCGAATCCGGTCGTACCGAGCGCGGCCAGGAGTTGGAGCGCCCGCCTGCGATTCATCTGCGACACCGAGTTCCTTCCCAGGAGCGTTGCAGGGCGAACAGCGCCCCTCCGGCGTTCTACCTGCTCGGCGACGCTGCGTCAATGGCTAGTGATCATCGTGCAGGGACCGCAATGCATCGAGCACTCGGGGCCAAGCCGAGGACTCCGGATCGATCAGCCCGAAATGCTCGCATTCGGGCAGCTCGACAAGGGAAATATCGGATCCCACGGTACGAGCTGCCACCACGAAGTCCCGGCTCATCGAGACCGGCACCTGTTCGTCCAGTGAGCCGTGCATCACTACCGTGCGTGTTGGCATCGGTACCAATGATCGTGGATCGGCCGCCGCGTACCGGTCCGGCGCATCCCCCGGACCGCCGCCGAGCAGCGCGGCGACCGCACCGGAGTCCAGGTCCAGCCGGTACGCCTCGGCGAGATCGGCCACCGGGGCCAGGGCCAGCACCCCACCCACCGTCGACGGCGCGGTGGCCGCCGCGTACAACGCCAGGTGGCCACCGGCGGAATGACCGATCAGGATCGGCGCGGCCCCGCTCACCCGACCGGGCAGCGCCGGCGCGGCCAGCGCCGGCAGCGCCGCGATCCCGGCGAGGGCGTCCGTCAACGTGCCCGGCCAGCCACCACCCGGTTGCCCGGTACGTCGGTACTCCAGTTGCGCCACCGGGTACCCGTCGGCCGCGAGCGCGGCGGCCAGCGGTCCGGTGTGCCGCCGGTCGTATTCGGCCCGCCAGAAGCCCCCGTGCACCACGACGACCAGCGGCCGGGCCGGCCCGGAACCGGCTGGGCGGCGAAGGTCGGCGACCTGGTCGGGGTGGTCGCCGTACGCCACCGTCCGGTCCGGCGCGGGCGCCGGCCGGGTCAGCACGGCGCGTGGGTCGGCAGACATGGCGCGACGGTAGCGCGCCCCGCCCGGGTGGTTCGGTCCAGGGGAGTCGGTCCCGGGCGGCGTGGGCCGGACCTCCTGGGTAAAAATGGACCCCATGACCGCTGAGCAGAACGACCAGCCCGGCCCCGACGACTCCGGCCACTCCGGCACCGTGGTGGTGGTCGGTCCGGACGGGCGGCCGATCGGCACCGTGCAGACCGAGGAGGGTCAGGGTGAGGATCCGACCCGCCTGGTCGAGCAGCCGGCCAAGGTGATGCGGATCGGCAGCATGATCAAGCAGCTGCTGGAGGAGGTCAAGGCCGCTCCGCTGGACGACGCCAGCCGGCACCGGATGCGGGAGATCCACGAACGCTCGATCGTCGAGCTGAAGGAAGGTCTCGCGCCCGAGCTGCGCGACGAGTTGGAGCGGATCTCGCTGCCCTTCACCGAGGACAAGGCGCCCAGCGAGAGCGAGCTGCGCATCGCGCACGCCCAGCTCGTCGGCTGGTTGGAGGGCCTGTTCCACGGCATCCAGGCCGCCCTGGTCGCCCAGCAGATGGCCGCCCGGGTTCAGCTTGAGCAGATGCGCGGCGGCCGGCAGGCGCTGCCCAGCGGCCCCGGTGGGGTCGTCCCGGGCATGCCGGGCATCGGCCAGCCCGGCGGCGGTGAGGGTCACAACACCGGCCAGTACCTCTGACCGGTCACTGGACCCCGAAGACCTTCTCCAGGTACGCGGCCACGCCGTCGTCGGAGTTCGAGCCGGTCACCTCGTCGGCGACCGCGAGGACGGCGGGGTGCGCGTTGGCCACCGCCACGCCGCGCCCCGCCCAGCTCAGCATCGGTACGTCGTTCGGCATGTCGCCGAAGGCGACCACGTCCGCCGCGGCCACGCCGAGCCGGTCGCAGTACCAGTCGAGCCCGGCCGCCTTGGTCACCCCGGCCGCGGAGATCTCCACCAGCCCCGAGGACGACGAGTGCGTCGCCTCGGCCAGCCCTTGCAGCGCCCTGGCGATCAGCGCCGCGAACGCGTCCGGGTCCTGCTCGCCGGCCCGGGCGAGGAGCTTCACCGCCGGCACGGAGAGCAACTCCTCCGGTGTCTCGATCGGCCGGATGGCGTCGGCGTCGGCATCCCAGCGCAGCGGGTAGTCCGCCTCGTGACGCATCTCCCGGCTGTCCAGGATCTCCACGGCGAAGCTGATGCCGGGCACCTCGGCGCGCAGCCGCCGGGCCACCTCCACCAGATGCTGTGGCGCGAGCGGGTCGGCCCGTAACACCTCGTCGTTGACCGGGTCGTAGACCACGGCGCCGTTGGCGCAGACCGCCGGCAGAGGCTCGGTCAGCTGGTCGTACACCATCTTGAGCCAGCGGACCGGGCGGCCGGTGACCAGCACGACCGGCGTGCCTCGCGCGGAGATCCGCGCGAGCACGTCGGCGGTGTGCGGGCTGACCGTGTGGTCGTCGCGGATCAGCGTGCCGTCGATGTCCGTGGCTACCAGCCGGGGTGTCTCTCCCATCATCGGGAGAGTAGTCGGTCCAGATACACCGCCACTCCGTCGTCATCATTGCGCAGGGTCACCTCGTCGGCGGCCGCGCGGACGTCGGGGTGAGCGTTGGCGACCGCCACCCGCGACCAGCCGGCCCACTCGAACATCGGCAGGTCGTTGGGCATGTCGCCGAAGACCAGCACGTCGGCCGGGTCGACCCCGAGCGTCTGCGCCACGACGGTCAGCCCGGTCGCCTTGTCCACCCCGGGCGGGCAGATCTCGATGAAACCGAGCCCGGCCTGGGTGAGCGTGGCGACCTGCGGCTCGACGATCCGGCGGGCCACCGCCAGCAGTTCGTCCACGTGGTGGTCGGCGGTTCTGGCGAACGCCTTGAGCACGTCGCAGGAGAGGCACTCGTCGCGGGTGCGCGCCTCGAACCGGTCCTGGTAGGGCCAGCTCGGGTGGTAGTCACCCCAGAGCGGGGCGTCGTGCTCGTCGGACGCCTCGACCATCACGGTCAGCGGGCCGACCTCGGCCTCCAGGTCGGCGAGCAACCGGGCCAGCACCTCGGCGGGCAGGCGCTCGTCGCGGAGCACCACCGGGCCGGCCGGGTCGCTCTGGTCGACCACACGTCCGCCGCCGGCCATCACCAGGAAGTCGGCGGCGCGGATGTCGTTGCGGGTCAGCTCGGTCAGGCGAGGGCCGCGTCCGGTCGCGCCGACCACCGGAATACCGGCGGCCCGCACCCGGTCGAGCACCCCGTGGGTGTACGCGGAGACGGTGTCGTCGCTGCGGACGAGTGTTCCGTCGAGGTCGGTCGCGATCAGCTTGGGCAGTCCCGGGCGGGTCATCGTTCCTCCTTCGCCCACCGCCGTCGCAGCCAGCCGTGCGGTCCTGGTCGAGACCCGGCGTGACGGCGGGCAGCAACAGTACCTCGCCGAAAGGGTCGCAACCATGGCTTCCCGGCGAATCGGGCACCAACGCGCGCCACCCGCCAGGTGTCCAACCCCACCCGCGCCTCTCGCGCCCCGTTCCCGCGCCCGCGCCTCTCGCCCCGCCCTCGCCTCGCCGATCTTGCACTTTCGGTTGCTGATTTGTCGACTTATGCGCCTTATATGAGGACAGAAATCGCAAGATCGGCGCGGGCGCGGGGCGCGGGGGTGGGGGTGGGGTTAGGTGGGGTTTTCGGGGCGGGCGAAGGGGGTGGCCGGTTCCACCGTCAGATCGGCGGGGGCGGGTAGGCCGTCGTCGAGTGGACCCGGGTCCGGGCGGCGACGCCAGGAGCGCATCGCGGGTACGTCGGCGGCCGGGGCATCGTCGTCAGCCGGCCCGGCGGACGCGTCGGCCGGTACGGCCCCGGCCAGTCGCAGGGCGGCGGCGAAGAGGACGCACGCGACGAACGCCAGCACGAGACCGCGGCCGTACTCGACCCGGAACTCTTCCTCGGGCGAGTAGAGAAGGGCCCGCTCCCCGGTGTCGTGGAGCGTCGCGGTAGCGGCGACCAGCAACGCCAGGAGCGCGCCGGCCAGCGTGAGCCCGACCAGCCGCGCGTTCGCACGGACCGCCGCCGTGCCCCCCAGCGCCAGGGCCACGGCGCAGGCCAGGCCGAGCAGGCCGGCGAGATAAGCGACCCCGAAGCCGCCGATCTCGGACACGCTGGCCCGCACCTCGATCGTGTTGGGCCCCTCGGCCCCGCCGCTCGGCACGGTCGTCAGCAGCCACTCGCCGATCATCGACGCGATCCCGGCGACCGCGCCGAGGCCGGCCAGCAGCAGCGGCAGACGAGGGTCACGGGTCAGGCCGACCAGGGGATTACCGAACCGGCGTGTCCGCGCGGGCTCGTCGGCGCCCCACTCGATCACAGCCGGCGCGTCGGGCGAGTCTCCCTGCCGCGGAACGGGCAGATCCTCGGGCATCGGCCATCCCTCCGCCGGTCACGGGCCTGCGTCGAATCATGGCACAGCCCTCGGTCGCGGCGCTGCCGTCGACACCGCGCGCCCGCCCACGTCCGCCGCGCCGCCGATCACGGTGACGGGAATCGCAGGGCGGTCCTCGGTGCCGGCCGGTCGCCCGCAGGTCAGGTATCCGCTAGCGTTCTCAACATGCCTATCCGTACCGCTTCCGCACAATGGCAGGGCAATCTCACCGAGGGTTCCGGCACCGTCCGCACCGGTAAGGGCGGCCTGTCCGGCAACTACTCCTTCAAGTCGCGCTTCGAGGAGGGCGAGGGCACCAACCCCGAGGAGCTGATCGCCGCCGCGCACGCGGGCTGCTTCTCGATGGCGTTCTCGAAGGCCCTCGCCGACGCCGGCACCACGCCCACCTCGGTCGAGACCACCGCCAAGGTCCACCTGGACAAGACCGACGCCGGGTTCAGCGTGACCCGGATCGACCTCGAGACCGTCGGCCAGGTGCCCGGGGTCGACGAGGCGGAGTTCCAGAAGCTCGCCGAGGCCGCCAAGGCCAACTGCCCGATCTCCCGCCTGCTCTCGCCGGGTGCCGAGATCACCCTCACCGCCCGCCTGGCCGCCTGACCCGGCGACCCGCACACACGTGGACCACGGCCCGGGTCGCCGAGCGCGACCCGGCCGATCGGTCCCGCGTCGGGCAGAATGAACGTCGTGCCGGTGGAGATGACCCGCGAGCGCTTCGAGGAGCTGGTCGCTGACGCGCTCGACGAGGTGCCCGAAGGGCTTCTCGGCCTGATGAACAACGTGGTGATCCTCGTCGAGGACGACCCACCGCCGGGTGAGTCCGACCTGCTCGGCCTCTACGAGGGGCACGCGCTCACCAACCGGGGCTGGGACTACTCCGGCGTACTGCCGGACCGGATCTTCATCTACCGCCACCCGATCCTGCGGATCTGCGACAACGACGAGGACGTCGTCGACGAGGTGGCGGTGACAGTGGTGCACGAGATCGCCCACCACTTCGGCATCGACGACGAGCGGCTGCACGCCCTGGGCTGGGGCTGACGCGCGAGCCCCCCGTCCGCGCGCCGCTGAACCGATCGCCTCCGGTTGCCGTGGTCACCTACGGTCGATGCAGCGACCGCGACCATTTCAGGAGGAACCTTTCATGCGCAGCGAGCTGTTCTCGTCCGAGAATCTGGAGAAGGAGTCGGCGCAGGCGGGCATGCGTCTGCAGAACTCCAAGATGTTGAAGATCGAGCTCAACGGCGAGGCGATGGCCCGGGTCGGCTCGATGGTCGCCTACCAGGGCAACGTGCAGTTCCAGGCGCTGGGCTCGGGCGGCCTCGGCAAGTTCCTCAAGCAGAAGCTCACCGGCGAGGGCGTCCCCCTGATGAAGGTCACCGGCCAGGGTGACGTCTTCCTCGCCGAGCTGGCCAAGGACGTCCACATCATCGACCTGGAGCCGGGCGACGCGCTCTCTATCAACGGTTCCAGCGTGCTCGCCTTCGACTCGACCCTGCAGTACGACATCAGGATGGTCGGCGGCGCCGGCATGGCCTCCTCGTCCGGGCTGTTCAACTGCGTGTTCAGCGGGTACGGCCGGATCGCCATCACGACCAAGGGCACTCCCGTGGTGCTCAACGTGGACGCCCCGACGTACGTCGACCCGCAGGCGGCCGTCTGCTGGTCGGCCAACCTCCAGACCGGCTACCACCGAGCCGAGCAGCTCGGTCTCGGCACGCTGCTCGGTCGACGCACCGGCGAGTCGTTCACCATGAGCTTCGCCGGTCAGGGCTTCGTCGTGGTGCAGCCGTCCGAGGAGCCGCCCGTCATGGGCAGTGGTCAGCAGCAGCAGGAGGGTGGCCTGCTCGGCGGTCTGCTGAGCTGAGCGCCGATCCGGGTGGGGCGCGCTCCGGAGCACCCCACCCCCAGGGCCTCGGCGCTCGGCCCGGTCAGCTCATCTCGCCGGTGCGCAGCCGGGCCAGCCAGGCCGCCGCGTCGGCGTAGTCGACGTCCGACAGGCCGGCCGGCGCGGGCACCCGCCGCTCGCCGGCCTCGACCCAACGGTGTCGGGGATAGGACCCGAGGAAACGGACCTCCGCGCACACCCGGCGCAGCCCCTGCAACGCCTCACCCAGGCGTACGTCGGCCACGTGCCCGGTGCAGTCGAGGAAGAAGACGTACCGGCCCAGCGCCTCACCGGTCGGGCGGGACTCGATCCGGGTCAGGTTCACCCCGCGTACGGCCAGCTCGACCAGCACCGACAGCAGCGCGCCCACCCGGTCGTGAGCGATGTAGACGGCCAGTGAGGTGAGGTCGTCGCCACTCGGCGGTGGGGGTGGCCCGGGACGGGAGACCAGCACGAACCGGGTTACCGCGTCGGGGTGGTCGGCGATCTTCTCGGCGAGCAGCGTGAGCCGGTGCCGGGCCGCCCCGATGGGCGCGCAGATCGCCGCGTCGTACTCGCCGGACCCGGCGCCGGCCGCCGCCGCGCCGTTGGAGAGGACATCGACGACCGTCGCATCGGGCAGGTGGTCACGCAGCCAGCCGCGGCACTGGGTGGACGCCTGCGGGTGTGCCGCGATGGAGCGGACCGTCGACAGCGCGGTGCCTGTACGCGCGGCGAGCACGAACTCCACCGGCAGGACCACCTCGCGCGTGATCACCAGCGGCGCACCCTCGACGATCTCGTCGAGGGTGACGCCGACCGCCCCGCCGATCGAGTTCTCCAGCGGTACGAGCGCCGCGTCGGCCTCTGCGGCCCGGATGCTGTCGAGCGCCTCCCCGACGCTGCGAGCCGGCGTACGGGAGCCGTGTTCGGCTGCCGGGATGGTGCGCAGGGCCTGCTCGGCGAAGGTGCCCTCGGGGCCGAGGTACACGTAGCGCGTAGGCGGTGTTCCGGGCATGCCGCCCAGACTACGCACCCGGTCCGACCGCTGGAGATGGATCGCAGGCGAGCGTACGGATTCCGGCCGGCCCGGTGGCCCGGACCTCGATGGTGCACACGTCGGTGCCGGCCGTGACCAGTTGCAGAGCCGTCGGCCCGCCCTGGGTGACGACCTGAAGCTCCTCGTGCCCGGTCACCTCCAGCACGGTGTACTGCCAGTCCCCGGCGCACAACGGGCCGGTGCGGACCCGGACCCGGACGTTGTCCGGGAGCACCGAGGCCCGTCCCTGCAGCAACTGCACCACCCGCTGCCCGGTCGGCCCGTTCCGGCAGGTCGTCGCCACCAGGCCGGGCTCCGGAGTGGCCGCGTGGGTGGCGGGCGGCGGTGCGGTCGGCGCGGTCGAGGGCGTGCCGGTCGCGACGCCGGTCGGGCCCGACGGCCTGGGGCTGCCGGCCCCGGTGGGCACGCCGGTCGGGTCACGCAGTTCCGGAGGTGCTCCGCAGCCGGTCAGCGCTCCGATGGTGAGGAGCGCCAGCAGCGCCGCCCACGCGGGCGCGGTGGGGGCAGACGGGCGGCGGGGTGGGCTGAACGGCACGGGCCGGTCCTCGGGACATCGGGATACGTCGCGGCCGGGGTGGCCGAGCCCATCGTAGGGCGAGCGGTCGGCCGGGTGAAGCTCAGCCGAGGACGCGGTGTCCGGCGCGCTCCAACGCGGTTGTGCCCTCGGTCAGTCGGACGGCCGGCAGCAGCACGTAGTCGGTGTCGAAGGTGGAGAAGGTGACCACGCTGACCCGGGCCGCGGCGAGTGGGTCCACGAGCGCCGCGAGCGTGCCGGTGCCGTCCATGCCCGCCGGACCGGCGACGCGAAGGCAGCGCCAGATGGTCTCCACCACGGCCTCGTCGGGCAACCGATCGGCCGGGCAGATCACCGAGATCCCGTCGGCGGTCCAGCTCACCGTGACCACGTCGGCGCGACCCAGCCCGCTCGACAACTCGTCCGGCAGGGCGGTGCCGCCACCGAGCCGGCACACGGCGTACTCCCCCGGCAGCAGAGTGATATCGAGCATGAGGGCACCCTACGGCGTGGAACCGAGCCCATCTGGGCATCGCCGCGTGCGGCGAACACCACATCGCGCCGCAGGTCAGACCTCGGAGAAGAAGGTGAGCGAGCCCGCGACGGCGCCGTCGGAGAGCACCGGCGTGGAGATCGCGTCGACCGTCGCGTCAGGCCCCCCGCCGGAGGCGGCCTGCACCCGCAGCAGGCCCCGGGCGAGCCGGCCGGAGGAGAGCGCCAGCAGGGGCGGAATCTTGTCGATCTCGGCCTCGGTCAGCTCGCCCCGGTTCGCGGTGAAGTCGAGCAGGCGAAGGCCGCCGTCGAGCAGTGGACGCCCGATCAGGCCGGCGGGCTCGCCCAGGCAGAGCAGCGCGCAGCCGGCGGTGGAGATGGCCACCACCCGGGTGTCGGCGTCGATCAGCAGGCAGGGCTCGTCCGCCCGCCCGACGGTCGAGGACCACTGGCCGACATTGTCGAACTCAGACTCTGTCGAGGCTCGGGCCGAGGGCACGAACACTTCTGAGAGCGAGAGTTCGACGTGGGCCACCGCGCCTCCTATGTACAACGACGGACTGTCCACGCTAGCCGGTCAACGACGGATTCACCGAGCGAGCCGGGTCACCGCGCCGCAGCGGAGAACTCCCGGGCGGCCGGCGACGGCGCGGGAGCCGGTGGGTAGGTGGGGGACCGGGGCCGCGTGGCGTCGCCGGTGACGTTACCGGCGGTGGGCCGCCTTGTCAGCGGCCGTTCGGCCCTCCTCGTACCACCGGTAGTCGGCCGATGGACGGTACGTGCCGTTCAGCCAGGTGCTCGGGTGCTGTGCCACCCGTGCCAGCTTCTCGGCCGTGGTCGGGCTGATCCGGTTGCCACCGGCCACGAGAAGCCGGTCCAGCTCCCGGTGGGTGGCCATCAGGCAGTCCTTCGGGAGGCCGTAGACGCTGATCACGCCGGAACCCACGAAGGTCAGCACGGGCGTCACCGGGATGGTCAGCCCCACCGCCTCGGAGAGGACCTTGCTGGCCCGCTTGGCGTCCCGGCGGGCCTCGGTCACGTACGGGGGCCGCTTCCCGTTGATCTGTACGACGTCCCCGGCGACGAGCACCCGGGCCCGGCCGTGGTCGGCGATGGTCACCGCGAACAGGCCGCTCGGCCCGATGGCGAGGAAACCGGCGCGGTCGTCCTGCGCGCGGTCGAGCAGGACGTCCGCCACGTCGGTGCGGGGCCACTCGATGACGTGCCAGGACGGCCCGAGGTGGTCGAGTTGACCGAGTGCCCGCGCGCCGGCCGCCTCCAGCCGACGGGCGCCTCGCTCGGCACGGCGGCGTCGGGCCCACTCGAGCGGTGTGGGGCGGATCGGTTCGAGAGCCCCCGGCGCCTCGACGCGGGGGTGGGGAACCGCGATGGGCGGCAGTGCCCGTGCGGTCGGTACGGCTCGTCGTGCGGGAAAGACAGTCATCGCGACCTCCGGCAAAAGGTCCCTCGAAGTTATGTCCTCACTACCCTACGTTGCCACTGTGGGTGTTCGGCAAGCCGGAACGCCGGAGTGACTGTGGA
Source organism: Micromonospora sp. NPDC049359 (assembly GCF_044466585.1). Classification (NCBI taxonomy): domain Bacteria; kingdom Bacillati; phylum Actinomycetota; class Actinomycetes; order Micromonosporales; family Micromonosporaceae; genus Micromonospora; species Micromonospora sp. NPDC049359. Next base: position 1,212,509 of record NZ_JBITMW010000001.1, read on the forward strand.
TGAATGCCATATTCATCCACAGTTCTTTTCTCGGATGCCGCCAAACCCTGCCCTACGCTGCGGGAGTGACCCACTACGTCGACAGTGAAGTCGGCCGGCTCGGCACCGTCCTGCTGCACCGGCCCGGCCCGGAACTGGCCCGGCTCACCCCGCGCAACAACGACTCGCTCCTGTTCGACGCGATCCCCTGGGTCGGCCGCGCGCAGGAGGAGCACGACGCCTTCGCGGCGGCGCTGCGCGAGCGCGGGGTCGAGGTGCTCTACCTGGCCACCCTGCTGGCCGAGACGCTGGCCGTCGAGGACGCCCGCGCCGAACTGACCGAGCAGGTGCTGCGCTCGCGCCGCCTCGGCGACACGCTCCGCGCCCGGGTCGCCGACCACCTCGCCTACCTGGACCCGGCCGCGCTGGCCGACGTGCTGACCGCCGGGCTGGCCCACGAGGAGCTGCGGATCAGCTCGGAGCGGCCGGGCGGGCTCGTCTACACCCTGATGGACCGGCACGACTTCGTCATCGACCCGCTGCCCAACCTGCTCTTCACCCGGGACTCGTCGCTGTGGATCGGCGACCGGGTCGGCGTCACCAGCCTCGCCATGCCGGCCCGCCGCCGGGAGACCACCCTGACCGACGCCATCTACCGGCACCACCCCCGGTTCGCCGGCACCGAGTTCGTCTACCGCCCCGACCTGGAACACCTGGAGGGCGGGGACGTGCTGCTGCTCGCACCCGGCGTGCTGGCGGTCGGCGTGGGTGAGCGGACCACCCCGGCGGGCGCGGAACGCCTCGGCCGGCAGGTCTTCGCCGCCGGCCTGGCCCACACCATCCTGGTGGTGCCGATCGCCCAGAAACGCGCCACGATGCACCTGGACACCGTCTGCACGATGGTCGACGTCGACGCCGTCCTGATGTATCCGAACATCGCCAGCACGCTCTCGGCGTACACCGTCATCGCCGGCGCGGACGGCGAGGACCCACGGGTGGACGGCCCGGCGCCCTTCCTGCGAGCCGCCGCCGACGCGATGGACCTGGACCAGCTGCGGGTCATCGACACCGGCCTGGACCCGGTGACCGCGGAACGCGAACAGTGGGACGACGGCAACAACACCCTCGCCCTCGCGCCCCGGCTGTGCGTCGGTTATGAGCGCAACACGGAGACCAACGCGCAGTTGGAGCGGGCCGGCATCGAGATCATCCCGATCGCCGGTTCGGAGTTGGGCTCCGGCCGGGGCGGCCCGCGCTGCATGTCCTGCCCGATCGTCCGCGCCCCCCTGAAGGAAGGGCCCCCTGCTAACGCCTAGTGCATAGCAAGGGGCCCTTCCTAACAACGCCTCAGCGCAGGGTGAGCTGTCGGCCGAGCAACCCCTGGCGGGCCCGCCGGCCGGCGGCGTCCAACACCTCGGTGCTGGCGAGAGCCTCCGCGTACCGCTTGGCAAACTGCGCCACCGGGTCCTCCCACTCGCTCGCCGGCGTCTCCTCGGGCAGGTCCCAGACGGGTACGAGCCGGCCGTGGGCGCGGAACATCCCGGCGAACTTGGTCTGGTCGCCGAGCGTCAGCGTGCCGGCCGCGCCGAGCCGGGCCAGCGCGTCGAGGGCGGCGTCCTCGTCGTCCGGCAGCACCCAGCGCACGTGCGCCTTCTCGGGGACCCGGCACCAGTACGCGGCCTTCGCGGAGGTCATCCGCACCGTCGGGTAGATGGCGGCGTTCGCCCGCTCCAGGGACGCCTGGACGCTCGGGTCATCGGTCGCGCCGGGATCGAGCCAGAACTCGAACCCGTCGTGCATGCTGATCCCCAGCGGGCCGTCCACGAGGATGTCCTGAAGTCGCGGCCCGGGGCCGGGCAGCGGCGGCACGGAAACCTGGCCGCCCGGCTCGGTGCGCAGCGCGCTGAGGAGCGCCTCGGCCAGGTCCCGGGAGACATCGCCGGACTGCTGGTGACGCTGTAGACCGATGAGCACCTGGCCGTCCGGCTTGCTCACCGCCGGCGCGGCCATCGGCAGCACCGTGGCCAGGGTCGCCGACCGGTCGCCGAACTCCTCGACCAGGGCGGGCGCCAGGCGCAGCGGGGCGGACGCGGCGGGCACCAGCTCGCGCAGCGCGATCCACTCGGGCTCGTCGACCAGGCCCTCGAAGGGACGCGGCACGAAGACGTCCCGCACCTTGTCCCGACGGGGAGTGGTGTCGCTGGCTGCTCGCTGGCTCTTTCGACGCTTGCTCACGGCGTCACAGCCTAGAGCCCCGCCGGCCCCGGCATGACCCGGACCCACCCAACCCAGCGCGAGTTGATCATGAAGGTGTTAGCCGGCCGGCACCAGGCCGGGGGTGGGAGTGGGGTCGAACTCCGCCCAGACGCGCTGACCCATACCGTCCCGCTCGACACCCCAGCGGGTCGCCAGGCCGGCGACGATGTGCAGGCCCCGCCCGTCCGCCGCGTCGAGGCCGGCGGTGCGGATCCGTGGGCCGGTGGCCGCGCCGCCGTCGGTCACCCGCAACTGGATCCGTGGGCCGTCGGCGGACGGCCGCAGCCGCCAGGCCACCCGGACCACGCCGCCGGGCAGCGGGTGGGCGTGCCGGACCGAGTTGCCCACCAGTTCGGCGAGCACCGCGATCAGATCCGCGAGGAGCGCCGGGGGCACGACGTCCGCCAGGTCGTCGGCGAGCCGATGCCGGGCCAGTCGTGCGCCGGCGGGGTGGTGGGGAACCACCACGCACCACGCCCGATCCCTCGCCGCCGTCGCCACCGTCGCCTCCACGTCGCGCCCCGCAGGTCAACCGCGCGGTAGCCGCACCTCTGCGACCGTACCGCCGTCGGTCCTCGGACGTAGGGATACCCATCCATTCTGCTGTTCAACGATCCGGCGGACGAGATAGAGGCCCAGCCCCGCCCCGGGGTAGCCGCGCCGGTCACCGGACTCGCCCTGCCAGAACCGGTCGAACGCCCGTTCCACGTGCTCCGGCCGGATGCTGATGCCGCGGTCGCTCACCCGGAACGCGACCAACTGACCGTCGACCCCGGCCGTGATCTCGATGGGGGAGCCCGGCGGCGAGTACTTGCCGGCGTTGGTCACCAGCTCGGTCAGGACGGTGGCCAAACTGGGACGGTGGCCGAGCGCCTTGGGCAGGTCGACGGGCAGGCGGAGCGTCAGCCGGTGCCGCAGCTCCGCCGGCAGGTCCACGACCGCCGCGCGCAGCGCCGCACCGAGGTCGAACGGGGTGGGCGGCTCGTCCGCGGGCCCCGTCTCGGCCGCCGAGGAGAGCAGCCGGTCGACCAACCGGGCCAGCTCGTTGGCGCGCTGCCCGATCACCCGGGCGGCCTGCCGTCGGTCGCCGTCGGTCAGCGACTCCCAGTGGTCGGTGAGGGTGTCCGCGTACCCCTTGATGACGGTGACCGGCGTGCGTAGCTCGTGGCTGGTCACCGCGACGAACAGCTCCCGGTCGTGATCGCGGCGCTGCTGGTCGGTGATGTCGCGGAAGGTGACCACCCGCAGCGCGCCCGGGCCGGGCAGGTCGCCGGAGGTGATGCGCAGCCAGCGCCCGTCCGGCAGCCGGTGGTCGCGAACCTGGCCGGCAGGCGGCAGCGGCAACGGCAACGGCCGGTTCAGGGCCTGGCCCGTCGTGCAGCCGGTGACCTGGACGGCCGCCGGGTTCCACAGCCGGACGTGCCCGTCCCGGTCGACCACCGCCAGCCCGTCGGCGAGCGCTGCCACCACCGGCCCGTCGCCGTGCACCGGCAGTCCGCTCTGGTCGCCGTACATGTGGGCGACGCACGAGGCGAGGTACGCGATGACTCCCTGCTGCTCGGCGCCCGGCTCGTCGTCGCCCGGATAGAGGGCGTGCAGGCTGCCGACGGTGTGACCGCCGATCTCGGCCCGGGACACCACCATCCGGTGCAGGCCGCTGCCGGCGAGTTCGGCGGCGAGCTTGCCGCTCAGATCGGTCACCCGGACCTGGCTCACCCGCGGGCCGGAGAGCAGCCGGACCGTGTCCGGGTCGTCCGCCGCGAGCGGGCGGCCGAGCGCCCACTCCGCCGCGCCGGTGGCCGCGATCACCCGGCCGCCCGTCGGACCGAACTCGACGAACGCCATTCCGCTCGCGGACAGCGCCGGTTGGGCCATCCGGAGGAGTTGGGTGAGGACCGGCAGGCCCGCGTCCCCCGCATTGATCATCTCGATCACGACGGTGTGGCCGGCGAGAAGAGCGGGAAAATCGATACGCTCCGGCATGTGCCGAGTCTGCCCCGCCGGCCCGGCTTTCGGCACCCCCGGTTGTCGGGTGGGCGTAGGCGTAGGCGCTGCCGGCGGTCGACGCGCTGGGCGGCCGGCTCGGCGTCGCGGCCCGTTCAGCGGTCCCGCCGGGCCAGCACGTGCGCCGGTCGGTCCGTGATGATCCCGTCCACCTCCCCGGCCAGCACCAGCTCCACGTCGGCCGGCTCGTTGACCGTCCAGACGTACACCTGGTTGCCGGCGGCGCGCAGCGCGGGCAGCAGGTGGGGGCGGGCCCGGAGCAGGCCGATGCCCGGGCCGGCGATGCGGGCGCCGAACGGCAGCCGGCCCAGCCGCAGCCAGGGTGGAAGCACCTCCAGCAGCAGCACCGTGGGCAGCGCCGGGGCCAACTCCCGGACCCGGCGTACGGCCAGCGGGGAGAACGACATGACGGTCACCTGGACCGGGTCGTCCGGTGCCGGATCGACCAGCCCGTACTGCCGCAGCAGGTCGACCAGCCGCCGCTCCACCAACGAGCCGAAGCGGGACGGATGCTTCGTCTCGACGAGCAACCGGACGGGCCGCCCGGCAGCGAGCACCGCGTCGAGCAGCCGGGCCAGGGTCAACAGCCGGGTGTGCGACTCGTCCGGCGGCAGGTCACCGCTCGGCGCGCCGGCCGGATGCCACGAGCCGAAGTCCAGCGCGTCCAACTCGGCGAGAGTTCGCGCGCTGACCAGCCCGCGACCGTTGCTCGTGCGGTCCAGCCGCCGGTCGTGTACGCAGACCAGATGACCGTCCCGGGTCAGCCGGACGTCGCACTCCAGCCCGTCGGCGCCCTCGTCGAGGGCGCGCAGGTACGCGGCGAGGGTGTGCTCCGGAAGGTCGTACGAGGCGCCGCGGTGCGCGAAGACCAGTGGCCCGCCCATCCCGGCCGCCTCAGATGACCTGGCCGGGCTGCCCGTTCGCGTCGACCACTGCTCGGCCGACCGCTGCCCACTGGCGCATCCCGCCGTCGGCGTTGCGCACCTGACCCCACCCGTTGTTGATCAGGTAGGCGACGACCTGGGCGGATCGTCCACCGGAGCGGCAGATGACGGCCACGTCCCGGTCGGTCGGCACCTCGGCCAGCCGCGCGGGCAGTTCCATCATCGGCAGGTGGTGGGCGGTGGGGGCGTGGCCGGCCGCCCATTCGTCGGCCTCCCGCACATCGAGCAGGTAGGTGTCGTCGGCGATCTCGGTCACGGGCACGGTGGGAACCTGGGGTCCGAACACAGGAAGCAACACTAGATCCTCGGGGGCCGGATCGGCACCGACCCGGCCGTCGCCACGGTCACAACCGGGTCACCCAGCGCGGGTTGGCCTGCGCCCAGTCCGGTACGCGGGTGCCCCGGACCGCCTCGAACAGCCCGTTGCCGCCGTTGTCGAGCACCACGTACGAGACCTGGTCGATGGTCTGCGGGGACGAGGGCACCTGGATGCCGCGCATTCCGTCGGGCGGCAGCGCGCGGAGCGCGAGGAGCAGATCCTCAAGGGGTACGCCGTTGGTGTCGACGGTCAACGAGCCGCCGACCGCCCGGAGCACCTGGTCCAGCTTCACCGGATTGTTGCGCAGGTCGGCGTCGCCGGCGCTGTCCAGCATCGCCCGCAGGAGTTGCTGCTGGTGGCGCTGCCGGTCGTAGTCGCCCCCGGGCAGGTCGTAGCGCTGCCGTACGTAGTCCAGCGCCTGTGCCCCGTCCATCCGCTGGCAGCCGGTCCGGAAGACCCGGTTGGTGTGGATCGAGCGCACCTCGGTGTCGACGCACATCTGCACCCCGCCCAGGAGGTCGATCACCTTCCGGAAGCCGGAGAAGTCGATCAGGGCGGCGCCGTCGAACCGGATGCCGGTGAGCCGGTTCAGGGTGGTGGAGAGCAGTCGGGCGCCGGCCGATCCGCCGCCTCCGTGCTCGTACGCGGCGTTGATCTTGTCGGGGCCGCCGCCGAAGCCGTTCGCCGGTGGGATGGCGACCAGCAGGTCACGGGGGATGGAGACCAGGTACGCCGCACGCCGTCCGGCGGGTACGTGCACGATGAGGATGGTGTCGGAGCGCTGGTCCGGCTCGCTGCCGCCGGCGCGTTTGTCGGTGCCGATCAGCAGGTAGTTGAGCGCCCCGTCCAGGTCGGTCCGGTCGGTTCGGGCGTTGGCGTCGAGCAACTGCTCCTTGGTGACCGTACGGTCGTACCGGTGGGTCAGTGTCTTGAGGCCCATCACCGCGAGCCCGGCCAGCAGGACTAGGGCCAGTCCGACGCCGAGCAGGAGGCGTGGCCAGCGATCGCGGCGCGACCCGGCCGGGTGTGCCCGGCCGGCCGCGTTCCGTCCCCACCTGGACGTGACCGCCTCCCCGCAGCCGATACGTGAACCTTGCTCACGTCAGGCTACGGTCAGTGACGGAACGGTCGCCGGGCTTTCCGCGACTTGGCCGTCACTTCCGGCCGGAGATCACCTCGGGGTGGGTGAAGACGAACTCGGCGAGCTTGTCCTGCTTGACCGCCTCGAACATCGCCATCGTCTCCTCGTTCAACGCCTCACGGTTGTTGCCGTTGCCGTTGAAGCTGCCGTTGTTGGTCTTCAACATGGTCAACTCGTTGGCGGTGACGCCACGCATGGTGAAGATGAAGTTCTCGATCGGCACGCCGCCGGTGTCCAGGACGAAGGCCTTGCCGGCTGCCTTGATCAACGAGTTCATCTTGGCCGGGTTGGTCAGCATGCCGCCGTCGTTGGCCTTGCGGGCCATCGCCTTGATCAGTTGCTGCTGGTTCTGCTGCCGGTCGTAGTCGCCGTTGCGGAGGGTCTTGCGCTGCCGCGAGTAGTCGAGCGCAGCCCAACCCTCCATCTCCTGGCAGCCCTTCTTGTGCACCACCGGCTTCATCGTCTTGCCGGTCTTCTTGGCGTCGGCGTTCCACATCGGCTTACCGTCGACATAACTCATGTGCAGCGACGTGACCTCCTGGCTCACGCAGATGCGCACGGTGCCCAGGGTGTCGATGACGTTCTTGAAGCCCCCGAAGTTGATGATCGCCGCGCCGTCGAAGCTGATGCCCGTGAGGCGCTTGATCGTCTGCGCCATGAGCTGGGCGCCACCCTCCCAGCCGCCACCGTTGCGGGCACCGGCCTGGAAGGCGGCGTTGATCTTGTCGGTGCCGCCGGTGTAGCCGCTCTTCTTGAACGGGGGGATCTGCGCCTCGGTGTCGCGGGGGATGGAGATCAGGTACGCCTGGTCGTGCGAGGCCGGGATGTGCAGGACGATGATGCTGTCCGACCGGACGTCGTCGGCGGCCCAGCGTTCCCGGGCGTCCACGCCGAGCAGCAGCATGTCGATCGGCCCGTCCAGGCTCGCGCCACCCTCGGCGTCGGTCTTGCCGGCGTCGCCGAGCAGGTTGCGCTGGGCGATGTCACCGGTGGCCTGACCGACCAGCACCTTCGTGCCGACGATCGCCACCCCGCTGCTGAGCATCAGCACCGCACCGAAGATCACGGTCAGGCGGGCCCAGAGCGGATCCTTGCGCCGGGGCCGCTTCTTCGCCGGCCCCTTGCCGCCTGTCCGGCTGTCGCCGGCACCTGGCGGACGACCGCCCGGGCCGCCGCCCGACGGGCCGGGCTGCACCGGTATGGACGCGGCGATACGACCGCTCTGCGCGGCGGATGTAGTGGACGGAGGGCGACGGCTGGCCTGAACCGGCATTCGTGCTCCAGCTCGTGATCAGGAGGGGGCGGCACCACTGTACGTACATCAATTCGACTTTGCGAGTTCATCTGGACTCAATTCGCTCGCCAGGCACCGTCAACCAGGCGATCGCCCCCACTCGATGACCAGAAAGGCGAGGCAGCGATGGCCTGATCGGCTCGAACGCCTCGATGCCCCTAATGTCCGATTCTATCTGACAAGTTGGCGCGGCACCTGGTGTGGCACGCGCGAAAAGGGGGCCCGACCCGGATGGGTCGGACCCCCGCAGGGTCTACTTGCTCGCTGGCGGAATCGGCCCGTACGCGCAGGTGGACGCCGAGTCGATGCGGATCCCGTTGGGGATCCCGTAGTACCCGACGTCGTAGAGGGTGTTGGGCTTGCCGGCGGCCATGCACTTGATCAGCCCGGTGGTGTATCGGACGTACACAACGTCGTCGTTGCGGCTGTTGGCGCCGTACACGACATCGACCCCGTTCGAGATGGACTGGAAGCCCGAGGTCACGACCTGGTACTTGTGATCGATGACCTTGTCCTGGTCGGAGAGGCACGTGTAGGGGTACGGGCACCCGAGGGCGGCAGCCTGAGCCGGTGCGGCGGTGGCTGCCAGGCCAGCCCCCGTGATGAGCGCGGCGGCGGCCGTCGCCCCTAACGCCTTGTGCAGCTTGCCTGTCATCGACTTCTCCTCGCCTTGGTGGCAGAGGGCAACGACCCGAAGCGATGCCGGGCGCCTCCCTCGATCGAGACGCCCGGCAAGCGGTTCGCCCGGCCAGGGCCCCTGCCGTGTCCGTGGTTGTCATTGATCGAGGTGCGAGGCCCAAACCTAAGACAATCCCCAATGGACGGTCAAGACACTTACGGAGTGGGGGCAGGAGAGGAGGCTCAGCCGCCGTCGTTGCTCTTCGGCGGGTTGGCCTTCACCCAGTCCGCCATCGTGTCCGCCGACATGGCCTTGTACATCGCCAGCGCCTTCTCCCGGTCCGACACCACCACCGACTCGCCGTTGATGGTGTCGCTGCCCGAGTTCGGGCTGGTCAGGAACGTGAGGTTCTCACCACGCAGGCTCCGGAACTGCACCGCCATATCGGTCAACGAGAAGCCCTGGTCGACGGTCACCGCCGCGGTCACCGACTTGAGGAAGTCGTTGAGCTTCTTCGGGTTCGCCAGGGTGCCGGTGCTGGCCGCCTTGTCCATCAGCGCCCGCAGGAAGTCCTGCTGGTGCCGCATCCGGGCGAAGTCGCCGTCCGGGAACTGCTTACGCTGCCGGATCCAGTCCAGCGCCTCCGCGCCGTCCATGTGGTTGGTGCCCTTGGTGAACGTCCGGTACGGCTTGTGGATCGAGGTGATCGTCCGCTCCACCTTCAGGTCCACCCCGCCGAGGGCGTCGGTGACCTCCTTGAACCCGCCGAAGTCGATCGCCATGACGTGGTCGATCCGGACGTCGCTGAAGCACTCGACGGTACGGACCGCCAGCGGCAGGCCACCGAAGGCGAACGCTGCGTTGATCTTCGCGCGCCGGCCGGAGCCGCAGTCCGCGCCCGCGCTCTCCGGGATCGGCACGTACAGGTCACGCGGGATGGAGACCAGGTACGCCTCCTTATGGTCGGCCGGGATGTGCATCACGATGATCGTGTCGGCCCGCCACTGGCTCTTGGTGTCGACCGGCGCGTCCGGGTCCCGGGAGTCGCTGCCGACCAGCAGGATGTTCAACGCGCCGTCGACGGGCTTCGCCGGACGGCCGCCGGTGATCTCCGCGAAGGGATCGGTGCGGGCCAGGTCGTTGTTGAGGCCGCGCGCGTACAGCCACGCGCCCAGGCCGCCGAGCAGCGCCAACACCAGCACCGCGATGCCCGCCACCAGGCCGATCCGCCCCCAGCGTGGGCGGGGACCACGCCGTCCCGACCCGCCGGCGCCACCCGGCCCGCCCGGTCCCGTCGGCCCGCCGGGGCCGACCTGCCGATCGTCGTACGACGGGTAGAAGCGCGCCTCGGCCGGACGCGCGCGTCCGGAGGCGCCCCGGTCGGGGCCGGGCACCGAGGCGCGCCCGGCGCTGCGGTGCAGGTACGGGTGGGGAACGCCGGCAGGGGTCGCTGACATGCAACTCAGAGTACGTAGCGAGGGCCACTACCGCCCTCAGGTGACACTCAGCGATCGGCGGTCCGCCGCGAGCCGGTTACCCTAGCCGCGCCCGGAAGTACTCGATCGTGCGTCGCAGGCCGTCTTCGGGCGTCACGGCCGGCTCGTATCCGAGCAGTTCACGGGCGAGGGTCAGGTCGGGGCGCCGCATCTCTGGGTCGTCCGCGCTGCGCGTGATGTACGTCACCTCCGAGTTGCTGTCGGAGAGTGACACGATCAACTCGGCGAGTTGACGCATGGACATCTCGTGCTCGGTACCGCAGTTGACCGGCCCGGTCTCGGTCGAGTCGAGCAGCAGCAGGATGCCCCGCACCAGATCCTCGACGAAGCAGATCGATCGGGTCTGGTTGCCGGTGCCGTGCACGGTGATCGGCTCGTCACGCAGCGCCTGGGAGATGAAGGTCGGGATGGCGCGACCGTCGTCCGGGCGCATCCGCGGGCCGTACGTGTTGAAGATCCGCACGATCGCGGCGTCCAGCCCCCGGTACCGGTGGTACGCCATGGTGGCCGCCTCGGAGAAGCGCTTCGCCTCGTCGTAGACGCTGCGGACGCCGATGGGGTTGACGTTGCCCCAGTAGGTCTCGCGCTGCGGGTGCTCCTTCGGGTCCCCGTACGCCTCGCTGGTGGAGGCCATCAGGAACCGGGCGCCGTCGGCGACCGCGCGGTCCAGCAGGTGCAGGGTGCCCACCGACCCGACCCGGAGGATCTCCACCGGAAGCTGGGCGAAGTCGGTGGGGCTGGCCGGCGAGGCCATGTGCAGGATCGCGTCGAAGCGCTCGGCCAGCGCCGGGTGGTGCGTCGGCAGGCCGTCGGAGAGGTCCGCCTCGACCAGGGTGAAGGTTGGCCGGTCCAGCAGGTGGGCGACGTTCTCCTTGGAACCGGTGACGAAGTTGTCCAGGGCCACCACCGTGCACCCGCGGGCGATCAGCGAGTCGACCAGGTGCGACGGAACGAAACCGGCGCCGCCGGTGACAAGAACGCGGTGACCAGACCCAAAGCGCGTAGCAACCTTCATGCCGGTCAGCCTACCGACTGAAGGAAGGGCCCCCTGCTAACGCCTGGCGTTGTACAGGGGGCCCTTCCTAACAGCTAGCGCGTCAGTGCGCACCCGCGCCGGTGAGGGCGCGGACCTCCAGCTCGGCGTACTTGTCCTCGTCGTGCTCCTTCGAGATGAGCGTGCCGACGAACCCGCAGAGGAACCCGAACGGGATGGACAGGATGCCCGGGTTGGACAGCGGGAACCACTGCCAGTCATGGTCCGGGAACATCGACGTCGCCGCGCCCGACACCACCGGTGAGAAGAACACCAGCACCACGGCCGAGATCAGACCGCCGTAGATCGCCCATACCGCTCCGGAGGTGTTGAACCGCTTCCAGAACAGGCTGTAGAGGATCGCCGGCAGGTTGCCCGAGGCGGCGACCGCGAAGGCCAACGCCACGAGGAACGCCACGTTGAGGTTCTGCGCGTAGATCGACAGCAGGATCGAGATCGCGCCGATGACCAGGGCGGAGATCCGGGCGACCCGTACCTCCTGGCGCTCGGACGTCTCGCCCTTCTTCAGGACGTTCGCGTAGAAGTCGTGGGCCAGGCTGGACGAGGAGGCCAGGGTCAATCCGGCGACCACGGCCAGGATGGTGGCGAAGGCGACCGCCGCGATGATCGCCAGCAGGGCCGCGCCACCCAGGTCACCGCCGAAGAACTCCAGGCCGAGCGCCTCGGCCAACTGCGGCGCGGCGGTGTTGCCGGCCTTGTCCTGCGCGATGATCGCCGGACCACCCACCATCGCCGCCGCGCCGAAGCCGAGGGCCAGGGTGAGCAGGTAGAAGGTGCCGATGATGCCGATGGCCCAGAGCACGCTCTTACGGGCCGCCTTGGCGGTCGGCACGGTGTAGAAGCGGATCAGGATGTGCGGCAGACCGGCCGTGCCGAGCACCAGGGCGATGCCGAGCGAGAGCAGGTCCATCTTGTTGTAGAACGTCTGCGTGGCGTTCCCGGCGACCTCCACCCCGTACCGCAGGCCCGGTTCCAGGAGTTTGTCGCCCTTGCCGGACGCGGAGGCGGCGGCGCCGAGCAGCTCGGACAGGTTGAAGTGGTACTTCGCCAGCACCAGCACGGTCATCAGCAGGGCGCCGCTCATCAGCAGGAACGCCTTGACGATCTGCACGTACGTGGTGCCCTTCATGCCACCCACGGTCACGTAGATGATCATCAGGGCGCCGACCATGATGATGGTCGCCACCTTGGCCGTGGCGGCATCCATGCCGAGGAAGGTCGTCCCGGGCTTGATGCCGAGCAGCAGCGCGACGAGCGCGCCGGCGCCGACCATCTGGGCGAGCAGATAGAAGATCGAGACGGTGATGGTGGAGACGGCAGCTGCCGTACGCACCGGACGCTGCCGCATCCGGAACGCCAGCACGTCGGCCATCGTGTACCGGCCGGAGTTGCGCAGCAGCTCCGCGACCAGCAGGAGGGCCACCAGCCAGGCGACCAGGAAGCCGATCGAGTAGAGGAAGCCGTCGTAGCCGTAGAGCGCGATGATGCCGGCGATGCCGAGGAACGAGGCGGCCGACATGTAGTCGCCACCGATCGCCATGCCGTTCTGGAAACCGGAGAAGGAGCGGCCGCCGGCGTAGAAGTCCGTGGCCGTCTTGGTCTGCCGGCTGGCCCAGATGGTGATGCCCAGGGTCACCGCCACGAACACCAGGAACAGCGTGATGGTCAGGTTGCGGGCCGTGTGGTTCGTCGCGTCGGCCGCGAGGAGCAGGTCAGCCGCGTGGACCGTCATCGTGGGTCACCTCCCCGATTTCGGCACGGATGCGGTCGGCCACCGGGTCGATCTTCCGGTCGGCGTACCGGGAGTAAAGCCAGGCGATCAGGAACGTCGAGACGAACTGGAGCAGGCCGAAGACCAGGGCAACGTTGATGTTGCTGCCGAACAGCTTCGTGCCCATGAAGTCCCGGGCGTACGCGGAGAGAATGACGTAGAGCGCGTACCACAGGAAGAACGCGACGGTCATCGGGAAGACGAAGCCGCGCAACGCGCGCCGCAACCCGGCGAACTCGTCTGACTGTTGTACGGCCAGGTACTTGTCCGGCTGGGAAGCGGTCGGCGCGGGTGTGTCCGTGGACATCTGTGGATCACCACCTTCACAGGCGTCGGGGGTAGTTGCGCGCACCGTAGGAGGCACGCTCCCCGCCGGGGAAGGTCGAGATCGACGCCGGTCGTCGAGTGCGCCGAGCGGTTGGCTGGGTGCGCCGAGTGACCTACGTCACCCCGGTGACCGGTCGCGCTCCCAGGCCCCTGGTCAGCCCGGCAGCTCGAGGTACCGCCCCCGGTAGTGCAGCAGCGGGGTGGTGTCCTCGGCCAGGTCGACGGCCTCGATGGTGGCCTCCACCAGCAGGCCCCAGCCGTACTCCCGGGCGGTGTCCAGCCGGCACCCCGCCCAGCCGCCGGCGTCGGACGGCACCGGCCCGTAGGGCGTGTCGGTCCACCCGCCGGAGGCGAAGAGCCCTCCCGGCGCGGGAAAGAGGCCGGCGAAGCGGTCGGCGAGCTGCCGGTGTGGCGGGCCGAGCGGCGCGACGGCGAACCGACCCGCCTCCTCGACGGCGGCCCAGAGGTCGGACTCCGGGTCGATCAGCCCGAGCAGCCGGTCCGGCTCCCCCTCGGCGACCAGTGTCGACGCGACCGTCAGACCCGCCGGGCCGGGCGCCGTCCAGAGGGTGACCGGCGCGGCGAGCCGACCCCGCAGCCGGCGGGCCGGCGACCGTTGCCCGGCCGGCACCGCGAACGGATCGGTGTGGTGGATCTCGGCGCCCGGCTCATGATTCACGTGAAACATTGTGCCGCCCCGGCCGCGCACCCAGCCCAGAAAGCGTGCGTGCAGGTCGGCGGGTCGCCCGCTCAGCCGGGCGAGCTGATCGCCCGCCTCCGCCATCAGCGTGCCCAGGTAGAACAGCAGCGCCGTGCGGTCGTCCCGGTACTCGGCCAGCAACGCCAGCCGCGCCGGTTGGCAGGGCCAGTGCGCGCCGCAGCCGCGACACCGCCACAGCGGTCGCATCGGCAGGTGCGGCCGACTCACTCCGCACCGCCGGCGGCTGGCGGGAGGCAACACTTCGGTGAGCGTGATGCCGGTGAGTCATCTTGATGACTGACAGGCATCACGCTCGTTGGGGTGTCAGGTGCCCGCGCGAGACGCGCCACACCGCCGTGTGCCAGCTCGATCGCGCCCGGCACGGCCGTCGCCGCCACGTTCCTCATCGAGTACGACCACCGCGCCCCGCCCCGACCAGGAATGAATCCGAGCACGGCTGACCTCCTCCCGTTCGATCAAGGGGCCGCCCCGACCGGGGGAGTGACCGGGACGGCCCCGACGCAGGACCGACCGCCGGGTCATCGCCTCCACCAGCCGGGCCGCGTGCTCTCCACCCTGGACGGCGCGGCGCGGACACGGGAGGATTCCAGGGCTTACTACGCAGCGCAGTCACGTACTTACCGGAGAGGTAGGGATGAACATCGAGATGTGGGTACGGGCGTTGAAGGCCGCCCGCGCCGGTGCCGACGTGTCCCAGGAAGCTCTGGCGACCCTGATCAGGTGGAGTCCGTCCACGGTGGCCGCCATCGAGACCGGCCGTCGCCGACCGACGATGGAATTCGCGGTGGCCGCCGACGAAGCCCTGGCCACCGGCGGCCTCCTCGCCGAACTCCTCAAGGCTGCGGACCAGGAACACGGCCCATCCTGGTTCGTCCCGTGGCGCGGCTACGAGCAGCGGGCGACGCGCCTCCGAGCCTTCGAGGCATGCCTGGTGCCCGGCCTGTTGCAGACCGAGGAGTATGCCCGCGCTGTCATCTCGGCGGGTGGATTGCAGCCGCCGGCCGTGGTCGACGAACTTGTCGCGGTTCGCCTGGAACGTCAACGGCTGTTGTCCCGGGAGGTGCCGCCGCACTGCGTCTTCGTGGTGGATGAAATGGGCCTGCATCGCCCCGTGGGGGGTCACGCCGTGCTCAATGCCCAACTCGGTCGACTGCTTGAGGTGGCGGACCTTCCGTTCGTGCGGCTGCACGTCATTCCATTGAGCGTCGGTGAGCATGTCGGGTTCGGTGGCGGCTTCGTATTCGCCGATCTGCCTGACGGGGAAGGGGTGCTCTACCTGGAGAATGCCGCTCGCGGACACGTCATGGATGAACCGCAGACGCTCCGATTGATTGATCGCAAATGGGATAGTCTGCTCGGCGAAGCACTGTCCACAGGTGCGTCAATGGACCTGATTCGGAAGCTGAAGGTGACACCGTGACGATGATTGAGCCGCGCTGGCGCACCTCTATCCGGTCGACCGACTCCGGCGGCAACTGCGTCGAGGTGGCGGACAATCTGCCGGGTGTCGTCCTGGTGCGGGACAGCAAGGATCGGTCCGGGCCGGTGCTCACGTTCAGCCCGTCGGCCTGGACCGGATTCCTCGCTGCCCACGCGTCTCGCGGCCCGGCCGCCTAGCGGCGTGGGGTGACGGTGGCGAGCAGTTCCGGCTGACGTCGGTCCAGCACGTCACCGGCCAGGTAAGCGCCGAGCAGGGCCGCACCCAGCCCGTACGCCGTGCCGACCGGAAGGGCCAGCCACAGCCAGGCCTCGCCGAGCAGCGCGGCGGCCACCACCATCGGCACCGCGACGGCCGCCGAGGTGACCATGGCCAGCAGGGTGAGCAGCCCCTTCGCCATGCCCGCACCGCTGTTCATCCCGAACGGGTTGCTCGTCTCCGGCAGCGAGTACGCCCCGAGCACCGAGACGAAACTGTTCACCGCCAATCCCGCACCGTAGGTGGCGAGCAGACTGCCCACCATCAGCCCGATCCACTCCGGTCGGCTGAGCAGCGCCGACAGCACCACTGCGATGATCGCCAGCATCGGCAGGACGTACAGCGAGAAGGCGGTCATCCGCGCGCGCAGCTCGACGCGACCCGGCACGCCAGCCACGACGTTCGCGGCGTACGCGCTGCCGTCGAAGCCGAACTGGTTGGCCAGGGTGACCGAGGCGAGTACGCCGACGAAGAGAAGCGAGATGGTGACCACGACCGGTGAGCTGTCGCTGGCGGCCGCCGTGAACCCCGCGTTCTCGGCCGCGAAGTCGCCGCCCATGACGTTGATCAGGACGGGCACGAAGATGCCGACCACCGCGATGGTGATCAGGTTGGCTCGGCGGCGGGCGTCCCGCCACCAGTAGCGGGCCTCCCGGGCGACGAGCGCGCCGAACCGGTCCCGCCGCGCCCAGGTGGCGGCCCGGGGGAAGAGTTGGGCGACCGCGCCGCCGTCGACGCCGCGTCGCGCCGGTGCCCGGCCGGCGGTCGCCGAGCCCACCATCGCCGACTCCAGCGACCGCGACCACCAGGCCAGCAGCGCGCCGATCGCCGCCAGCGTGATCAGCAGCTTGAGCGGGGCGGCCCACACCCGTCCCTGTGCCACGTCGATGCCGGCGGTCCACGGCGCCCCGAACGGCGTCCACCCGAGCACCGACGCGGCTCCGGTCAGTCGGGTCCAGTCCGTCTGGCGCAGCGCCGCCAGGCCGAACACCTGCAACGGGCCGAGTAGCGCGGCGGTCACCGCCAACAGCACGGCGGCCAGGTCGCGTACCCGACGGGACCGCAGCATGCTGGCGAAGGCGCTGGTCACCGCGCGGCTCGCGGCCACACAGAGCAACAACCCGGCGAGTACGCCGAGCACGGCCACGACACCGGCGGACCAGCCGCCCAGCGCCCAGGCGGTCAGTACCAGCCCCAGCGAGGCGATCGACGCCGCCAGCACCGGCACGCTGACCAGCGCGGCGGCGAACAGGCCGACGACAAGGGTGCGGCGCGGCAGCGGCAGCAGCGCGAACCGGGCCGGGTCCAGTGTCTCGTCCACCCCGAAGAAGACCAGCGGCAGCAGCAGCCAACCGAGCACCAGCAGGCCCCCGCCGGCCGCCGCGACCAGCACCGCGTACCGGCCGTTGCCCGTCATGCCCGGCGCGGCGAACAGGAAGAAGCCGCTGGCCGCGAGCCAGAGGCCGACCAGCGCCCCGCCGACGAACATCGCGATCCGCCAGCCCTGGCCCCGGAAGTTG
The DNA here is from genome assembly GCF_044466585.1 of Micromonospora sp. NPDC049359. Classification (NCBI taxonomy): domain Bacteria; kingdom Bacillati; phylum Actinomycetota; class Actinomycetes; order Micromonosporales; family Micromonosporaceae; genus Micromonospora; species Micromonospora sp. NPDC049359. The sequence goes on from NZ_JBITMW010000001.1 coordinate 1,229,650, forward strand.
TTGCCCATCACCCGGAGCTTGAGCCGTACGAAGTGCCGCGCGGAGACCCGTCGCGCCGGAGCGGCGGGTGCGGCGGGCGCGGTGGCCGGGTTCACCGAGACAGCCATGACAACTCGTCACCGGTCGCGGTGCGCCCGCCGACCACCTCGACGAAGACCTGTTCCAGCGACCGGTCGCCCCGGACGTCCGCGATCGTGCCGACCCGCTTGATGGTGCCCTGGGCCAGGATCGCCACGTGCGAGCACAGCCGCTCGACGACCTCCATCACGTGACTGGAGAAGACCACCGTGCCGCCGCCGGCCGCGTACCGGGTGAGAATGTCGCGGATCAGCGCCGCCGACACCGGGTCGACCGCCTCGAACGGCTCGTCCAGCACCAGCACCCGGGGCGCGTGCAGCAACGCGCAGGCCAGGCCGATCTTCTTCTTCATGCCCGCCGAGTAGTCCACCACCAGCGTCCGGCCGGCGTCGCCGAGCGCCAGGACGTCCAGCAGCTCCGCGGCCCGCTGGTCGACCACTGCCGGGTCCATCCCCCGCAGCAGCCCGTGGTACGCCAGCAGTTCCGCGCCGCTGAGCCGGTCGAACAGCCGGACGCCGTCGGGCATCACGCCGAGCAACTGCTTGGCCGTGACCGGGTCGCGCCACACGTCCTGGCCGAGCACCCACGCCGAGCCGGCGTCCGGCCGTAGCAGGCCGACCGCCATCGACAGGGTGGTGGTCTTGCCGGCCCCGTTCGGGCCGAGCAGCCCGTAGAAGGACCCGGCCGGTACGTCCAGGTCGACACCGGCGACCGCGACCGTGCCGTCGAACCGTTTAGCCAGACCACGCAGCACGAGCGCGGGATGTTCACCAGTCATGGCCCGACGTTATCCGCCGACCGCCAGATCCGCCGTCCGGCGACAGGCGGACGCACGATCATTCCGGAGGCGTAGCCGCCCGGCTTGATCCACTCGTGTTTCGTGATGCTGCGGTATCCCCTCCGCCCGGACACCCCTATTTCAGTGATCCCGAGTGGATCAATGCCCTCGCGGCGCCGATCTTGCAGTTTCGGTTGTCCATAAGCGTGAGATGTCGTCTTTGTCGCCACAGAAACTGCAAGATCGCGGGGCGCGGGGCGCGGGGCGCGGGGCGCGGGGCGCGGGGCGCGGGGGGGGGGCGGGGGGCGGAGGGGGCGGGGGGCGGGGGGCTACAGGCGCAGGGCTTCGGGGGTGTGGAGGCGGAGCATGGTGGCCGCTACGTCGGCCGGTGCTCGGCGGCGGGTCGCCATCGACACCGCGACCATCACGGTGAAGGCCAGCGGCACCGTCCAGGCGGCCGGCTGCGCGGTGAGGGTGGCGGGCCAGCCGGACAGCGGCGGGCCGAGGACGGTCACCAGCACCGCGCCGATCGCCGCCCCGCCGCCGGCCAGCACACCGGCGGCCGCGCCCAGGTCGGTCAGACCGCGCCACCAGATGCCGAGCACCAGCAGCGGGCAGAAGCTCGACGCGGCGACCGCGAAGGCCAACCCGACCACCTGTGAGACGTCCAGGCCGGAGACGTGCAGGGCCAGCACCGCCGGTACGCCCCCGGCGATGACGGTCGCCCAGCGGAAGCCGCGTACCGAGCCGCGGCCGAGCACGTCCGTCGAGATCACCCCGGCGACGCTGGTCAGCAGGCCCGACGAGGTGGACAGGAAGGCGGCGAACGCTCCCGCCGAGACCAGCGCGGCGAGCAGCCGCCCGGTGAGCCCGTCACCGAGGACCGCGCCGGGCAGCAGGACCACCACCGCGTCGGTCTGCCCGCTGACGAGCAGTTGCGGGGTGTAGATCCGGCCCAGCACCCCGTACAGGGTGGGTAGCAGGTAGAAGACGCCGACCAGGGCCAGCACCACGAGCGTCGTCCGCCGTGCCGCCGCGCCGTCGGGGTTGGTGTAGAAGCGGACCAGCACGTGCGGGAGACCCATCGTGCCCAGGAAGGTGGCCAGGATCAGCGAGTACGTGCCGAACAGGCCCCGGTCGTCGGCGCCGGCGGCGCTGGGCAGCAACCAGTCCGCCGCGTCGGTGGCCACCCCGGACACCTCCGGCACCGGGTCACCGGCGGCGAACGACAGCTCGTCGCCGGGGCGTACCTCCCGAATCTCACCGTCGGCCAGGGTGAGGGTCGCGCGGTGCTCGACCACGACGGTGGTCGCGGCCCGGAACGTCGGCCCGTCCGGCGGTGTCACCGCCGGGCGGGCATCGGCCTGCCACTGCAGCGCCAAGAAGATCACGGGTACGGCGAGAGCGGTCAACTTGAGCCAGTACTGGAAGGCCTGGACGAAGGTGATGGCCCGCATCCCGCCGAGCGCCACGTTCGCGGTGACCACGGCCGCGACCAGAAGGGCACCCACCGGGTACGGGGAGCCGGCCACCGTGGCCAGCGTGAGCCCGGCACCCTGTAACTGCGGCACCAGGTAGAGCCAGCCGATGAAGATCACGAAGGCGGTGGCGAGGATGCGCAGGCGGCGTGACCCGAGCCGTAGTTCACAGAAGTCGGGCAGCGTGAACGCGCCGGAGCGGCGCAGCGGCGCGGCCACGAACAGCAGGAGAGCCAGGTAGCCGGCGGCGAAGCCGACCGGGTACCAGAGCACGTCCACGCCGTACTTGAGGACCAGGCCAGCGATGCCGAGGAAGCTCGCGGCCGACAGGTACTCCCCACCGATGGCGGCAGCGTTCCAGGTCGGACTGATCGCCCGCGAGGCGACCAGGAAATCTGACGTGGTCCGGGCCAGCCGCAGCCCGTAGAAGCCGATGCCGACGGTGACCAGGGTGACCGCGACGATGGCCGGAACCACGTAGTCGTTGCCCACCTCAGTGCTCCGGCCGCTGCACCAGGTCGGTGAAGTCCTGCTCGTTGCGCTCGGCCAGCCGCACGTACGCCCAGCCCACCGCGATCAGGAACGGGAACGACGCCACCCCGAGCAGCAGCCAGGGCAGGTTGACGCCGGCCACGGTGGTCCGGCCGAGCGACGGCGCGATGGCGAACAGCCAGGGCAACCCGCCCAGCCCAATGACGACCACCAGCGACAACCGCAACGCCAGCGCGAGCTGGGCCCGGACCAGGCCACGGACCAGCGCCTCGCCGACCTGGGTCTGCTGGGCCAGCTCGGCGCGGGTCCGCTCGGAGCGCGTGTCGCGCCGGGTGATGTCGGCCAACACGATCCGGGCCCGGCGGGGCGGCGGAACCGCACCGCCCGACCCCACGTCAGGGAGTTGCTTGGCCACCCCGGCAGTCTTGCCCGCCTCGCCGGATTGTCAAGCGTCGACGCTCACCAGCCACGCGGGACGAGGCAGTGCGAGGCCGGGCCGATCACCGGGATCCGGTCCAGCTCGGGGCGGGCGCGCTCCCGTCCGAGGTTCGTCGCCCAGACACCGTCCCGTGGCAGTTCGACGGCGAGCCGGGACAGCGCGCAGATCCGCATCGGCTCGGGCAGCCGGGCCAGGGCGGGTACGGCGTCCGCCGAGAGGCCGGACACGTAGTCGACGTCCAACCGGCCGGTCTGCAGGTACCTGTCGACGTTCCGGTCGGCGATCAGCCGATCGGGGTTGACCAGGGCCAGCCCGAGCAGCGCCAGTACCGCCGTGCCGATCACCAGTCGGGGCAGCCAGGTGGCCCGCAGCCGTACCACGGCCACGCCGACCAGCACGAACAGCAGCCCGAGCCACAGTTCGACGGTTGCCACGACGAGCCGCAGGCGGGTGGCGCCGTACGCGTCGGCGTAGACCTGCATCCGGTAGAGCGCCGAGGCGACGATCACCAGGCTGAGCGCGGTCAGCGCCCCGAGCAGCGCGCGGACGAGCAGCCGGTCGGTCCGTGTGGCCTTCGGTGCCCGACGGGCGGCGACGGCGATCACCAGCAGGGTGAGCCCGGTGACGGCGAGCAGTTGCCAGAAGCCGCCGCGCGCGTACTGCGCGTAGGTGAGCCCTGCCGTGCGCAGCACGTGCCCCGAGCCACCGAACAGCACCGTCAACTGGACCAGTACGAACGCCGCGAACAGGGCGTCGAGCAGCACCAGCGGAAGCGTCCACTCGAGCCGGTGCGCCGGCCGCGCCGGCCCAGGCCGCAGGCCGTCGAGGTTGGGCGGTCGACTGACCAGGTACGCGGCACCCAGCAGACCGCCACCGATCAGCAGCAGACGGAACGTCCACCCGATGGTGCCGGGAACCGAGATGTCGGGCAACAAGCCGCTGACCAGGTCGGCGAAGACCGCGTCGGCGGAGGAGAAGAGCAGGCCGAACAGCATCAGCAGACCGGCGGAGATCGCCACGCTGGTCAGGACCCGTCCGACGGCGATCCCCGAGCCGGCCGGTCGGGTGTCGCGCAGCCCGCGTACCGCCCAGGGGAGCGCCCGTACCGTCGCGGCCGGCGGCAGGGTCGCGGCCAGCAGCATCCCGAGCGGGCTCCGCCCGCCGGTCACCGCGAGCGTCCCGGTCACCACGGCGGCGAGCAGGCAGAGCGCGAAGAGCCAGCCGGCTGCCCGGAGGGTACCCACGCCCACCAACGCGACGGTCGCGGCGGCCCAGACGACCTGCGCCGCCCGCCCCGATGCCCCCGTGGCATCGGGACGGGCGATGGCCGCCGGGGTCACCCGGTCCGTCGGCGTGGCCTGGTCCGCCGGCGTGGTGGGGGTGGTTGGCGTGGCCTGGGCCGTCGGCGTGGCCTGGGCTGCCGGCGTGGTCGGAGCGGCCGGACCGGCCGCCGTGGCCGGCGTGGTCGAGGTGACCTGGGCCGTCGGGGCGGCCGGGGTAGCCGGGCTGGGCTGGCCGGTTGCGCTGGGCTGGGTCGCCGGACTCGTCGGACTGGGTGAGGTGGTCGGTGGCGTCGGTGTCGCCGACGCGGGTGGAGTGGTCGACGGCTTCCCCCGAACGACGGCGGCGACGGCCAGCGCGGCGGTGCCGGCCAGCACGGCCACCAGCCAGCCGAGTCCGGGACGAATCATCGTGATCGTCGACGCGCCGAGGACGGAGGCCGCCGTCAGGGCCGCCAGGACGAGCGGGCGCGCGGCACCCGATGGCCCTGGCCAGCGCCGCTCGATCAGCGATGGCGGCCGGGGTACAGCCGCCATCGGCTGGGGCCAGGCCGGAAGCGGCCGTCCGGCAGGGCCGGTCGGCGGTGCGGCTGGGCCTCCGGCCCGGGGTGCCGCTGGGCCTCCGGTCGGCGGTGCCGACGGGTTGGCGGTCGGCCGTGCCGGTGCTTCGGCGACTCGCGTCGCCGGGCCGCTGGTCGGCGGCGGAGTGCTGCCAGGGGTGGTCATGCGACCTCTCCTCGGTCTGGGCCGTTGTTCGGGATGGTGACCTGGATGCGGCAGCCCGGACGGGCGCCCTTGGCGGCGCTGACCGGGTCGAGGACCGCGATCCGGCCGCCGTGGAGTTCGACGACCCAGCGGGCGATGGCGAGGCCGAGGCCGGTTCCACCCCCGGCGGCGCGGTCGCCGCGGGTGAATCGTTCGAACACCCGCGACCGCTCGGCCGTCGGGATGCCCGGTCCCTCGTCGCTGACCTCGAAGTGGAGCTGGCCGGCGTGTTCCTCGGCGCTCACCCGCACGGTGCCGCCCGGCGGACTGTGTCGCGCCGCGTTGTCGAGCAGGTTGGTGAACACCTGGTGCAACCGCCACGGGTCGGCGTGCACGGTCAACGGCGTCGCCAACTCGTGCAGCCGGAAGTCCACGTCCAGCCCCGCGCCGGCCGCGCTGGCGGTGGCGTGCTCCACCGCCTCGTCGAGGAAGTCCCCCACGTCGATGGTGACCCGGCGCAGTGGCACCACCCCGGCGTCGAGACGGGACAGGTCGAGCAGGTCGGCGACGAGATGACCGAGCCGCTCGGTCTGGGACAACGCCGCGCGCAGTGCCGCCGGCTCCGGCTCGGCCACCCCGTCCACCATGTTCTCCAGTACGCCCTGCAACGCGGTGATCGGCGTCCGCAGCTCGTGCGAGACGTTGGCGATCAGCTCACGCCGCCGCTGGTCCGCCGCGTGCAGGTCCTCGGCCATCTTGTTGAACGCCTGGGCCAGCTCGCCCACCTCGTCCCGGGAGGTGGCGCGTACCCGACGGGTGTAGTCGCCGCGGGCCATCACCCCGGCGGCGGCCGTCATCTCGCGCAGCGGCGAGGTCATCCCGTGGGCGAGCACCTGCGAGGTGACCAGCGCAATGCAGATGGCGGTGATCGCCGTGCCCGGTGGGAGCCAGCCGATGCCGTACCAGAAGTAGCCGATGGCCACCGCCCAGGAGGCGACCAGCAGGACGCCGAGCTTCATCTTGATCGAGCGGACCGGGTCGAGGGGGCGGGGAAGCACCCGGTTCAGCCAGTCCACCTGCGGGCCGGTCACGCGGGAACCTCCAGGGCGTACCCGACGCCGTGGACGGTCCGGATCAGGTCGGCGCCGAGTTTGCGGCGCAAGGCCTTCACGTGGCTGTCCACCGTGCGGGTGCCGGTGCCGTCGGCCCAGCCCCACACGTCGGCGAGCAGTCGTTCCCGGGGAAGCACCGTCCGGGGTCGCCCGGCGAGGTGCAGCAGGAGGTCGAACTCGGTCGGCGTGAGGTGCACGTCCGCGCCGGCCCGGCGAACCCGCCGTTCGGCTTCGTTGATCTCGATGTCGCCGAGACGGATGGCGGGTGGCGCGGGGGTCGCGGCCCGTTCCATCCGGCGCAGCAGCACGTGGACGCGGGCAGCCAGCTCGCGCATCGAGAACGGCTTGGTGAGGTAGTCGTCCGCGCCGACGGCGAGCCCGACCAGCAGATCGGTCTCGTCGTCGCGGGCGGTGAGCATCAGCACCGGAACCGGCCGGACGGCCTGGATACGCCGGCACACCTCCAGACCGTCGAACCCGGGCAGCATCACGTCGAGGACGACGAGGTCCGGCTGCCCGGTCCGGAACCGCTCGACCGCGCTGGGGCCGTCCGTGGCGATCTCCACCGCGAAACCCTCGGCGCGGAGTCGGGCGGCGACCGACTCGGCGATGGTGCGTTCGTCCTCGACGACCAGGACGCGGCGTTCCTTCATGGGGTCTGACTGTAGGGAGCCACCGTGGAGATCAGTGGGTGGCGTTGTGAACAACCTGTGGAGAACCGGTCAGCCCTGTGGATAACTCGGCGGTAATGGCCGCCGGCCTCCCCGAACGTCCGAGGCTCGTTGTGGACGACCAACCGAGCTGTCAGGGTGGACCGGTAGAGAGGAGGTGTGACGGTGACCAACCCTGCCCGGCCCGGCCGAGGTGACGCCTGGACGGTGGACGACCTCCAGGCCCTCCCCGAGGACAACCAGGTCTACGAGATCTTCGACGGGAGCCTGCTCGTGTCCCCCCATGCGGACGTCTTCCACGGCGCGGTCGCCAACCGCCTCCGCCGAATCCTCGACCGGCAGGCACCGGCTGGTCTGCTTGTCGGGCAGGACATCGGCGTCAGCGCGAAGCGCTCGTCGTACTTCGTTCCGGATCTGTTCGTCGCACGCGAGAGCGCGATGGATCGGGGTGGCGCCGCGCTCGACCCGGTCGACGTGCTCCTCGTCGTTGAGGTGATCTCGCCGAGCAACGCCGGCCGCGACCTGGTGCTCAACCGGCACGAGTACGCGGCGGCCGGCATTCCCCGCTACTGGCTGGTGGAGCCCCGCAAGCAGACCGTGACGGTGCTCGTGAACGCGCCCGGCGGTTACCGGGAGCAGGTCGTCATGCCAGCGGGCGAGGTCTACCGCAGTGAGCAGCCGTTCCCGCTCACGCTTGCGCTCGCCGACATCTTCTGACCTGGCCTCTGCTCGGTGGTTGCCGGGTTCAGTCCAGGCCGACGCGCTCGGGGCGGGCCGAGGCGGAGCCGAGCCAGGTGTGCGGGTTGCCGTACCAGCACCAGCCGAGCTTCGGCGCGCCCTGGCTGATCCACAGCGCCGGCACCCGCTTGTCGCCGCACCGTGATCCGACCAGCGAGAAGCACCTGTTGCTGGCCAGCGCCTCGGGGTACAGCGTGATGAAGGCGAGCCCCTCGTCGATGGTGAGCGGAAGCCGATCCTGGGCGGTCATACCCTCCATGGCCGCCGCCGGGGCGAGGTTGCGGAACTCCTCACCACGGTCGACGTCGAAGAGGAGGTACGCCGGCCCGGCGGGCACCTCCAGCTCCTTGATGGGGTCGAAGCGCGGCAGGTCGTCCTCGGCGTAGTGCCGGTCGAGGAAGCCGGGCTTGCGCTTGCCGGCCAGGGTGGTGAGTTCGAGTCGGGGCTCCACGCCGATCAGGTCGCGCGTGACGACCAGCAGGAACGGCACCCGGGCGTCGGTGGGCGCGGGCAGGCCGGCGGCACCGTCGACCGCTCGCGCCCGCAGGGGCGCGACCAGGTCGCGGAAGGCGCTCTCGGTCATCCCGGCCAGGGCCGGATAGCCCAACTTCAGCAGGCGGTCGAGCTGGCTGTCGAACTCGGTCTCGGCGTTGAACGGAGTTTCGTGCACGGCGGCCTCCCGGGTTGTCGTACGGCCTAGCGTACAACGTACGGGATGGTCGGGCGCATTCCCGGTTCAGCGACTCCAATCCTGCTTCGCCGCCCTGACCAGCTTGTCCTTCAGCTCGCGGGTGTGCCGCCGGCTCACCGGCAGCTCGGTGGAGTCGACCACCACCACGTAGCCGGAGTTCACCAGACGCAGTTCGGCGATCAACTTCAACTGCACCAGGTACGACCGGTGCACCCGCACGAAACCCGCGTCCGCCCAACGCTCGGCAAGCGTGGCGAGCGAAACCCGTACCAGGTGCGACCCCTCGGCGGTGTGCAGCCGCGCGTAATCGCCCTGCGCCTCCACCCAGCGCACCGCCGAGCGCGGCAGCATCCGGGTCGTCCCGGCCAGCTCGATCGGGATGGTCGGATCCTCCTCGGCGCGGGCCAGCGCCGCCGGGTGTGACGGCACCACCCGCGAACCGATCACCCGCCGCAGCGACTCGGCCAGCCGTTCGGCGCGTACGGGTTTGCGGACATAGTCCGTGGCGCCCAGGTCGAAGGCGTCCACCGCGCCGTCGTCGTACGCGGTGACGAAGACGATCGCCGGTGGCCGGGCGAACCGCCGCAGCACCCGGGCCAGCTCCATGCCGTCCAGGCCGGGCATCCGGATGTCCAGGAAGACCACGTCCACGTCGCCGTCGCGCAGCAGCCGCAGCGCCTCCGTGGCGTCCCCGGCCGTGTGCAGGCGGGCCACCCGGGGATCGGCCCGCAGGTGGTACGCCAACTCGTCGAGTGCCGGCGGCTCGTCGTCCACCGCCAACACCCGCAGGAACCCGGTGGTCACGAGCCGGCCCTTACGCCCGGGTGGAACTTCGGCACCCGCACGCTCACCCGCGTGCCCGAGCCCAGCCCGGTCTCGACGACCAGCCCGAAACGATCACCGAAGACCGAGCGCAGCCGCTCGTCGACGTTCGAGAGGCCGACGTGCTGGCCCGTGTCGTCACCCGGGTCGCCGGTGCTGCGGGCCAGCTCGGCGATGCCGGCGGTCAGCGCGGTCGGATCCATACCCACCCCGTCGTCCTCCACCGTGATGTGGCATTCGGCGCCCGCGTCCCGGGCCTCGATGCTCACCATGCCCGTGCCCGGCTTGCGGGACAACCCGTGCCGGACGGCGTTCTCCACCAGCGGCTGGAGGCACAGGAACGGCAGCGTCACCGGCAGCACCTCCGGCGCGATCTGCAACCGCACCTGCAACCGGTCGCCGAAGCGGGCCCGCTCGATCGTCAGGTACCGGTCGATCGACCGCAGCTCCTCGGCGAGGGTGGTGAACTCCCCGTGCGCCCGGAACGAGTACCTGGTGAACTCCGCGAACTCCAGGATCAACTCCCGGGCGCGCTCCGGGTCGGTGCGGACGAACGAGCCGATCGCGGTCAACGCGTTGTAGATGAAGTGTGGGCTGATCTGCGCCCGCAGCGCCCGGATCTCGGCCCGCGCCAGCCGCTCCCGGGACGAGTCCAGCTCGGCCAGGGCGAGCTGGTTGCCGGCCCAGTGCGCGGTCTCCAGGGTCGCCTGCACCAGCCCCGGCGCCGGCGCGTTGTCGGCGATCGCCACCAGCGCCCCGACCACCCGGGCGTCGGCGCCGTGCAGGGGCGCGACCACCGCACCCCGGATCGGGCAGTCCACCCGGTCGCAGCGCAGGTCGGACTCCCCGAGCACCGTCGACCGCCCGGAGCTGATCGACCGCTGGGCCGCCGCCAGCAGCTGCTCGCCGTGGTGCGTGCCGCGTCCGTCGAGGGCGAGCACCTTGTCGGCGTCCGTGAGCGCCAGCCCGACCGCGCCCACCAGGGCCCGCAGATGGCGTACGGCCTTCGCCGCGCCGGCCGCGCTCAGCCCCGCCCGGAGCGGTTCGGCGGCCAGCCCGGCGGTGTGCAGCACCTCGTAGGTGGCCCGCTGGGTGGCGGTGGCGATGCCGCGCCGGGCGCGCAGTCGCAGCACCGCCAGCAGAGCCGCGGTCAGCGCGGTGACCAGCGAGACGACGCCGACGACGGCGGAGAGGTTGCCACCCACGCAGCGATCCTGACGGCTCGCCGCCGCCCGCGCTAGTAGGCGCCCTTGCGGGCGAGCACCACACCGACCGTCCGCCACAGGATGCTGAGGTCGTACGCCAGCGACCAGTTGTCGACGTAGTAGAGGTCGAGCCGGACGGCCTCGTCCCACGACAGGTCGGAGCGGCCGGAGACCTGCCACAGCCCGGTCATGCCGGGGCGCACCAGCAGCCGGCGTCGCACGTCGCCCAGGAAGTCGCCGTCGTCGGCGGGCAGCGGGCGCGGTCCGACCAGCGACATCTCACCCCAGAGCACGTTGATCAACTGCGGCAGCTCGTCCAGCGACGAGGCCCGCAGGAAGCGACCCACCGGGAAGACCCGGGGGTCCTGCTTCATCTTGAACAGCATGCCGTCGGTCTCGTTCTGGTCGGTGAGGCTGGCCAGCCGGTCCTCGGCGTCGACGTACATCGTCCGGAACTTCCACACCCGGAACGTGCGTCCCTCGTGCCCCACCCGGGGCTGGCGGAAGAAGACCGGCCCGCGGTCGGAGATTCGGATCGCCACCGCGATCGAGATGAAGAGCGGGATCAGCAGCAGCAGGCCCAGGCCGGCGGCGACCCGGTCCATCAGGTTCTTGGCCAGCAGCGCCGGCCCGGAGAGCGTCGGCTCCTCGACGTGCAGCAGCGGCAGACCCTCGATCGGCCGGATGTGCACACGCGGGCCGGCGATGTCGGTCAACTGCGGGGCGACCACGAGATCGACCCCGGAGCCTTCGAGCTGCCAGGCCAGTCGGCGCAGCTCGCCCGGCTCGGCGCTGGCCGACCCGCACACGGCGATGGTGTCCCCGCCGACCTCGCGGACCAGGGCCAGGACGTCCCGGCCCGAGTGCACCGGCACCGGTGTCGGCACCCCGCGGGCCGCCGCGTAGCCGTCGGTGATGTGGATGGCGACCGGCATCAGGCCGGCGGCCGGGCTACGGGTGACCGCCGCGTAGACCTCCAGGCACTCCGGCAGGGTGCCGACCAGCACCATCCGGTGCGCGGCCTGACCGGCCCGCCGACGGATGTAGTGCAGCGCCCAGCGGGCCACGAAACGGCCCCACAGGATCAGCAGCAGCGCCCCGAGCAGCGCCGTGCCCACCGTCCACCGCGACAGCGCGGTCTTGGTGGCGAAGGCGAGGAAGGAGACGCTGGCCGCCACCGTGACCGCGGCCCTGATGACCCGCTTGAACTCGTCCGGGCCGAGCCCCAGATAGCGCCGGTCGTACGCCCGGTTGCTCCAGAGGATGACCACCCAGCCCAGCGGCAGCAGGAGGTAGGAGATGGTGTGGAACCAGGTCGGGTCCTGGTTGGTGCCCGAGAAACCCGAGGCGGCCTGGTCGAAGAGTTGGATCGCGATCCAACTGGCGAACGCCGCCGCGCCGAAGTCGAGCAGCAGCAGGATCGCGGTGTAGGGGCGGTGCCAACGGGAGACACGTCGTCGCGCCCTGGCCCACGCCGACCGAGGGACGCCGTTGTGTGACGGCGGCGTCGGCGGCTGGATCTCGAAGCTGTCGACGTGCCGCACGAGTCTGCTCCGGCCTTCGTTGGATACCGGGCGCTGGAGGCTTGCCGTCACCTCACCCATGTCCTCCCGCATGACACGTGCCGCTCACTCGCCGTGAGGGCCCGGGTCGCCCACCGTCCCAGTCTCCCACGCGGGCTCCGGCCGGTCGCCGCCCCGCAGGAGATTGGCGACCGATGGTGTCGGCGGGATCTGGCCGGCTCCGCACCATTTCAGAAGCCGGGGACCGGGCCACTATACCGATGGATACGCCTGTGGCGAGAACGGTGGACCGGAGGTTCGGCTCACTCGGGTCGATTCCGCTCTGTAGTCGCCTCGTGGGATTACTCACCGTACGAGACGGGACAACCGTCGGTCAGCCAGCGGCTTGCCGCCGGTCTGACAGGTGGCGCAGTACTGCAGGCTCGAGTCGGCGAACGAGACTTCCCGGACGGTGTCGCCACAGACCGGGCAGGGCAGGCCGGTACGGGCGTGCACCTTCAACCCGGATCGCTTCTCGCCCTTGAGTTCGGCGGCACGCTGACCGAGGGACCGCTCGACGGCGTCCCCGAGCACCTGCCGTGTCGCCGCGTGCAGGGTGGCGAGCTGGGCGTCCGTGAGCCGATCGGTGATCGCGAACGGAGACAGCTTCGCGGCGTGCAGGATCTCGTCGGAGTACGCGTTGCCCACCCCGGACAGCACCGACTGGTCGGTCAGCACCCCCTTGACCTGCCCGCGTCGGCTGCGCAGCCGCTCGGCGAAGGTGGGCAGGTCGGCGGCGAGCGCGTCCGGCCCCAGCTTGGCCACCCCGGGTACCGCCGCCGGGTCGGTGACCAGGTAGGCGGCCAGCTTCTTCTGCGTACCGGCCTCGGTGAGGTCGAAGCCGGAGCCGTCGTCGAGCCGGACCCGCACGGCGATCGGGCCCTTGCCGGGGCGCAACGGGGTGGTGGCCGGGAACGCCTCCCGGTAGTGCAGCCAGCCTGCCCGGGCCAGATGAACCACGAGATGCAGGTCACCCTCGATCACCACGTCGAGGAACTTGCCGTGCCGACGGGCGTCGACCACCGCCTTGCCGGCGACGGCGGTGGGTGCCGGATCGTACGTCTTCAGGGCGCTGATCGCGGCGATCTCCAGCCGGTCGACACGCCGCCCCACCGCGCGCTGCCGCAGGTAACCCGCGAGCGCTTCAACCTCCGGTAGTTCGGGCACCAGCCAACGGTAGCCTTCTTTCCCGTGAGAATCGTGGTGGCGCACAACCGGTACCGGGAAGCTCAGCCCTCCGGCGAGAACACCATCGTCGACGCGGAGATCGCCCAGCTCACCGCCGCCGGTGTCGAGGTGCTGCCCTTCATCCGCAGCTCGGACGAGATCCCCTCGATGTCGAAGGCCGCCAAGGCGCTGCTGCCGATCTCACCGATCTGGGCGCCCCGCGCACAGCAGGACCTGAGCCGGCTGCTCACCGAGCACCGACCGGACGTCCTGCACCTGCACAACCCGTACCCTCTGATCTCGCCCTGGGTGGTGCGGACCGCGCACCGGCACGGCGTGCCGGTGGTGCAGACGGTGCACAACTACCGGCAGGTCTGCTCCTCGGGGATCTACTTCCGCGACGGGGTGATCTGCCAGGACTGCAAGGGCCGGGCGCTGGGCGTGCCGGCGATCAGGCACCGGTGCTACCGCGACTCGGCGGCGCAGAGCGCGCTGATGGCGACCACCCTGGCCGTGCACCGGGGCACCTGGCGCTCCGTGGACCGGTACATCGCGCTCACCACGGCCATCGCCGACCACCTCCGCGACTACGGCATCCCGGACGACCGGATCGTCGTGAAGCCGAACGCGATCCCCGACCCGGGCCGACCGTCGCCGCTGGGTGACGGGTTCCTCTACCTGGCCCGGCTCTCCCCCGAGAAGGGCGTCGACCTGCTGCTGGACGCCTGGCGGCGGCACCCGGTGGGTTCGCTGGGCACGCTGCGGGTGGCCGGTGACGGCGAGCTGCGCCCGCTCGTGGAGGCAGCCGCCGCCGAACGACCCGACGTGGTCTACCTCGGTCAGCTCGACCGGGCCGGCGTGCAGGCCGCAGTCGAGGCGAGCGCGGTGGTGATCGCCGCCGCGATGTGGCACGACGTGCTGCCCACCGTGATCATCGAGGCGTTGGCGAGCGGCCGGCCGGTGCTGGGGACGGCGCTGGGCGGCATTCCGTACCTGGTCGGGGCCGACGCCCCGCACGAGCCCGCCGGCACCGGGCCCGCCGAGATCGCCTCCGCCGTCGCCGGCCATTCCCCGCCGCCGGCAGGTCCGCCTGCGGTGCCGGCCGGCCTGGTCACCGGCACCGCCGGCTGGGTGGTCCCGCCGGACCCGGCCGCGTTGGCCGCAGCGCTCCCGGTCGCGCGGGCTGGCGCCGCCGCGCTCGCCGCACCGGCCCGGCTGCGGTACGAGCAGACGTTTCACCCCGACGTGGTCATCAAGCGCCACCTGGACATCTACGCCGACGTGGCCCGCCGCCGTTGACCCCGAACCTGCCGAAAGGTTGATCACCGCTCAGGTGTTGGGCAGGGAGCGTTGTTGGCGGAGTTGTTCGAGGAGGGCGGTGTCGGCTTCGAGGTCGGGGCGGTCGACCTGCCGGTCCAGGTCGACGACGTGTTCGAGTTCCCGGATCGCCTGGTCGAGGTCACCCCCCGCCCCGTGGGCCATCGCGATGTTGTACCGAGTGACGGCTTCGCCGGCCCGGTCGCCGACCTCCCGCTGGATAAAGAGGGCTTGGTGGTAGTGGTCGAGGGCCTGTTGCCGATCCCCCAACCGGTTGTGAACGCTGCCGATGTTGTTGAGGGTGACGGCTTCGCCGGCCCGGTTGCCGACGTTCCGCTGGATGGGGAGGGCCTGCTGGTAGTGGTCGAGGGCCTGCTGCCGATCCCCTAAACCGTCGTACACGTGGCCGATGTTGTTGAGGATGGTGGCTTCGCCGGCCCGGTCGCCGACTTCCCGCGCAATGCCGAAAGCCTGGTGGTAGTGGTCGAGGGCCTGCTGCCGATCCCCCAAACTGTTGTGGACGCTGCCGATGTTGTTGAGGGTGGCGGCTTCACCGGCCCGGTTGCCGACGTTCCGCTGGATGGGGAGGGCTTGCTGGTAGTGGTCGAGGGCCTGCTGCCGATCCCCTAAACCGTGGTACGCGAGGCCGATGTTGTTGAGGGTGGCGGCTTCGCCGGCCCGGTCGCCGACCTCCCTACCAATGGGGAGGGCTTGGTGGTAGTGGTCGAGAGCCTGCCGCCGATCCCCCAACCGGTTGTACACGTGGCCGATGTTGTTGAGGGTGGCGGCCTCGCCGGCCCGGTTGCCGACCTCCCTCAGGATGGGGAGGGCTTGGTGGTAGTGGTCGAGAGCCAGCCGCCGATCCCCCAGCTTGTCGTACACGCTGCCGATGTTGTTGAGGGCGGCGGCTTCGCCGGCCCGGTTGCCGGCCTGCTGGTACAAGGTCAGGGCCTGCTGGTAGTCCTCCAGTGCCGGCCAGGGCCGACCGGTTGACGCCCGCGCCCAGCCACGCCGATAGAGGGCGTCGGCGTCCGGGCCGAGGGTCAGGGTCGCGGTGGCCATGGCCTCGACCGCCGCGAACCGCGACGTATCCAGCCACACCTGACACACCCGGGCACCGACATCCCCGGCGATCGCCGGCTGCCGCCCGACGACAGCAAGCCGATGCACCTCGACCCATCGGGCGAGGTCCCTCGGGTCAGTGGCCATCGGAAGGGGCGACGCTGTCGTTCGGCCCCACGGCCCCGACCAGCGCGGCCCGCAGCTCCGCCGCCCAGCTCGCGGCTTGCGCCCCGGACACCTGCACCGTGGCGTTTCCCATCGCCCGCGCCCTCCCCCGGTACGCCCGGTCAAGCCGGCCCAGGACCGCCCACGTCCGGCCTCGGCTAAGTGATCGACGGGCGGACCTTGGCGGCTACTGTACGTTTCATCCGCTTCCCGGGACCGCTCGATGAGTCCGCCTCAGGTGACGGGTTTCCGACGCGCTTAGCGCATCCCGGCCATCGTGGGAAGAACAATGACGGCCGATGCCACCGCCGCATGCCGGTGGTGTCGCGGTCCGACCCTCGGCAACCGCCGCGTCGGCAACCGGTAGCAGCAGGAGGAGCGAGGTGGGTCGGGCATGGCGGGTCGGGGAACGCCGCGACCGCGCCCCGTCGCCCCCGCTGCGGCGACCACCGTCGCCCGACACGTGGAGGTGCATCGGCTTGCTGTCGCTGGTCGGCTGCCGGCGATCGCCCGGGACCTCGGTGCCCGCGTGTGTCAGGTGTGGCTGGATACGTCGCGGTTCGCCGCGGTCGAGGCCATGGCTACCGCGACCCTGACCCTCGGCCCGGACGCCGATGCCCTCTATCAGCGTGGCTGGGCCCGGTCGTCGACCGGTCGGCCCTGGCCGGCACTGGAGGACTACCAGCAGGCCCTGACCTTGTACCAGCAGGCCGGCGACCGGGTCGGCGAAGCCGCCGCCCTCAACAACATCGGCAGCGTCTACAACCGGTTGGGGGATCGGCAGCGGGCCCTCGACCACTACCACCAGGCCTTGCCCATCCTGAGGGAGGTCGGCGCCCGGGCCGGCGAAGCTACCGCCCTCAACAACATCGGCCACGTGTACAGCCGGTTGGGGGATCGGCAGCGGGCCTTCGACTACTACCACCAGGCCCTCCCCATTACGCGGGAGGTCGGCGACCGGGCCGTCGAAGCCACCACCCTCAGCAACATCGGCCACGCGTACGCCGCTTCAGGGGATCGGCAGCAGGCCCTGGACCACTATCACCAGGCCCTCCCCATTACGCGGGAGGTCGGCGACCAGGCCGGCGAAGCCACCACCCTCAGCAACATCGGCCACGTGTACGCCGGTTCAGGGGATCGGCAGCGGGCTCTGGACCACTATCACCAGGCCCTGCCCATCCAGCGGGAGGTGGGCGACCGGGCCGGCGAAGCCGTCACCCGGTACAACATCGCGATGGCCCACCGGGCGGGGGGTGACCTCGACCAGGCGATCCGGGAACTCGAACAGGTCGTCGACCTCGACCGGCAGGTCGACCACCCCGACCTCGAAGCCGACACCGCCATCCTCGAACAACTCCGCCAACAACGCGCGGAAGACCGCGGTTCTGAACCGCCTGCGGGACCGTGAGGGCAGCGCTGCCGACGGCGAAGACGAGACGCCCCGATGCCAACGGGTTGCCTTCCGTCGACCCACACGCCGACACCCCGCGCCCCCGCGCCCCCGCGCCCCCGCGCCCCCGCGCCCCCGCGCCCCCGCGCCCCCGCGCCCCCGCGCCCCCGCGCCCCCGCGCCCCCGCGAGATCGTGCTCGAACCAGGAGCTAGTGGCCTCGGGGCGACTGGATGGCACTGTTTCCTGGTTCGAGCACGATCTTGTCGGCGGGCGTCGGGTCAGGACACCACTGCGGTCGTTTCGGGCGCACGGGCGCGGCAAGATCTACACGACATCAGGGAAACTGCTGCCTCCCACATCCAGGAGGCAGCAGTTTCGGGGAAGTTGTGCGGATCTTGTGAAACGCAGCCGCAGGCGGGTCAGCGCAGGGAGGCTGCGGATCTTGCGGAACGCGGCGGGGGTGGGGTCAGCGCAGCGAGGCGCGGGCGGAGAAGGCGATGCTCGCCAGCAGGAAGCCGCCGTTGACGATGGTGAACGCGACAAGCACCCAGAGCGCCAGCGCGGGCGCTGCGGCGAGGACCAGGGCGGCCACGAAGACGACCGCGCCGTAGTCGCGGACCAGCTTCACGAGGCGTACGGGCAGCGAGGTCGAGGTGACCATGCTGGCGGCGTTCGGGCCGGCCTGCATCACCGAGGTGACCAGGTTGACCATCCAGGTGCCCGCGAAGGTGGCCACCAGCCAGGTCGGGGTGGACGGCTCCTGCGCGACGGCGGTGGCGGCCAGCGCGGCCACCAGGGCGATCTGCGCGGCCACGTCGCAGAGCACGTCGATCCGGGCCCCGGCCGCGCTGCCCTGGCCGGTCACCCGGGCGAGCTGCCCGTCGGCGCAGTCCAGGGAGTACGCCACCTGCCAGCCGACCAGGGCGATCAGGCCGACGACCCAGGCCGGTACGTCCCCGTCGGCGACCGGACCGGCGAGCGCTACCACGGAGATCGAGGTGGCCAGCCCGAGCACCAGGTTGGTGAGGGTCAGCGCGGTCGGGCGCAGCCCGAGGCGTTGCGCGACCAGCGCGAACACCGCGCCGAGCCACTGGCTGATCGACTCGCTGAACAGGCCGCCGCCCCGGTTGACCCGGTGGAAGTCGGCGACGGTGGGACGGGGGTCAGCCAAGCTGGTCGCGGATTGCACCGGCGTAGTCTGCCAGCCGCTCCCGCGTCTCGGTAGGCGACAGGGCCAGGTGCTCGAGGATGGTGTACCGGTCCGGGCGGGTACGCGGCGCGAACTGCACCGCCTCCACGAACTGGTCGTCGGTGAGCGCCACCTCGGCGGGGAGCCGGGGCAGACCGTGCCGGGCGAGGCAGGCGGACATCTCCGCGAAGCGGCGTTGGTCACCGCGCAGCCAGGTACAGAACAACGCCCCCAGCCCGGCCAGCTCGCCGTGCGAGGCGGTGCCGGGGAAGAGGGAGTCGACCGCGTGCATGATCTCGTGGCAGCCGCCGCTGGACGGACGGCTGGTGCCGCAGACCGCCATCGCCAGGCCGCTGGAGATCAACGCTTCGGCGAGGACGGTCACGAAGGAGTCGTCGCTCATGTCGCCGGGGTGGTTGAGCACCGCTTCGGCGCCCGCCCGGGAGAGCGAGGCGGCCAGTCCATCGACCGGCTCACCGCGTACCTGCCGGGCCAGCTCCCAGTCGGCCAGCGCGCTGATGTTGCTGACCACGTCGCCGATGCCGGCCCGGTTGTGCCGGTCCGGGCCGCTCTCCACGAAGTCCAGGTCAACGATCACCGCGATCGGGATGTGCACCCCGTAGGAGCCCTTGATCCCGTCCGTGATGAGGCTGGCCACCGGGGAGCCGATCCCGTCGTTGGCGAGGCTGGTCGCCACCGACACCATCGGCAGCCCTCGGCGGGTGGCGGCGTACTTGGCGACGTCTATCGTCTTGCCACCGCCGATGCCGACGACCGCGTCGTACGAGCGGGTGCGGAGCTTGCCGCCCAGGTCGTCGGCGGCCTCGAGCGTCCCGCCGGAGACGGTGAAGACGTCCGCCGAGCGCAGCGACGGTTGGATCAGCTCGGCGATCTGGGCGCCCTGACCCGGGCCGAGCACCACCGCGACGTCGCCGCCGGAGGAGATCCGCCCGTCGGCCAGGATCGCGGCCAGGTCGGCGACCGCCCCGCGTCGCACGTCGATGTGCAGCGGGGTGAGGACGCTCCGGGCTAGTAGCGGCACGCGATCTCCCGCGCGCGGGCCAGGTCGGCGTGGTTGTCGACCTCGACCCACGGGACGTCACCGATCGGCGCGGCCCGGACCTCGCCACCACGGTCGGCGAACTCCTGGTAGCCGTCCTCGTAGTAGAGGTTCGGGTCCCGCCGCCAGGTCGCCTCGAGGGCGTCGGCGAGCGCGTCGGCGACCTGCGGCTCGATCAGCGTCGCGCCGATGTACTCCCCGTACGCCTCGCCCGGATCCATGATCTTGGTGATCCGGGTGAGCTGGCCGGCGGCGTCGAAGGTGGTCTTCATCTCCTCCTCGGCCAGCGGCTTGAGGGTGTCCACCGCGAGCAGGATGCCCGGTCCGCGCTCGGCCAGCAGGGTCTTCTCCACGCTCACCGGGTGCACGGTGTCGCCGTTGACCAGCAGCACGCCGCGCGCGAAGTGCTCCCGGGCCAGCCAGAGGGAGTACGCGTTGTTCCACTCCTCGGCCTTGTCGTTGTGCACCAGGGTGAGCGTGACCCCGTACTTCTTCTCCAGCTCGGCCTGCCGCACGAGGACCGCGTCCGCCGCGTAGCCGACCACGATCACGATGTCGGTGAGCCCGACCTCGGCGAGGTTGCCCAGCGCGATGTCCAGGATCGTGATCTCGCCGTCCACCGGCACGAGCGCCTTCGGCAGCGTGTCGGTGTACGGGCGCAGCCGGCGCCCCGCCCCGGCCGCGAGCACCATTCCGATCATCGCGACATCCTCCCTCGTCCTGCTGCCGTCACCGGTGGAGGATAGCCCCGGCAAGCCCGGCGACTCCGGCCAACCGGTCAGCCGGGCAGCGCCGCGAGGTCGGCCAGCATGGTCAGCCGCTCCTCGGCGGCGAGCACGGCGTACGGCCCGGCGGCCCGGCGGTCGGTCTCCAGCTCGATGGCGAGCCGCTCCGGACCGGGTGGCAGGGCGGTGACGCTGGACGCGGTGTGCCCGGCGGCGGTCCAGGCGGCGGCGTGCGCGTCCGCCCGGTGGTAGCGCAGCGCGCCGAGGCGGTTGAGCAGCAGCACACCGGGCGGGGTGCCGTCCGGCTCGTGCGGGGGCGCGAGCGCGGCGAAGGCGGAGCCGCTCCGGGTCCCCTCCTCGTCGGCCAGCACGAGGGCGTACGCCACCAGCCGTCCGAGCACGGCGACCAGTCGCGCCACCCGCTCGTCGTGCCCGGACCACAGTTCCTCGGTGACCTCGGCGTGCACCTGGTACAGCTCGCCGAGGAAGGCGGCACCGCGCTCGGTGGCGGAGAGGGCGCCGTCCGGGCTCCGGTAGATCATCGCGTGGGCCACCTGCTTGTCCACGGCTCGTCGGCAGGCGATCGGATCCCGGTACCTGGTGATCGCCGCGAACCCCGCCCCGTCGACAGCGCCACCGGGCGCGGCCAGTCGGGTGCGCAGGTCGACGAGGAAACCGCTCGCCGCCGCCCCGCCGTAACGCTGGGACAACTCGGCCCCACCGCCGTGGTGGCCGGCGAGCATGGTGGCGCGGAAGGTGCGGTCCACGGCCGGGGCGAGCAGTCCGGCGATCCGGTGCGGCGGCAGCGCGACGCTGTTCACCGGCCGATCGACCGCAGGAGCGCGAAGCCCTCCTCCGCGATCCGCCGGATCAGGCCGCCGACGATGTCCCACCAGTCGGGAAACAGGCGCCGGTGTGGTGAGCGGCGCTGGAAGAAGATGCGGCCGTCGCGGTCGACGATCAACGCGCCGGCGCAGCGCAGGGGCTCGGTGGACACGCGTCGACAGTAGCGAGCGTCGCCGCATCCCGACGATGTCCGGTCTTGTCCTGGAAACATCCACGGACGACCATGTCCGTACCGAATGCCACGGTCCCAAAGGGGTGATGCGTGATGCAGGTACGGGAAGCAATGTCCAGCCAGGTCCTCGTCGTCGGTCCGGAGCACACGCTCCGTCAGGCGGCCCGGATGATGTCGGCCCGCGGTGTCGGGTCGGCGGTCGTGATCGATCCCGAGTCCGAGGGGGTCGGCATCATGACCGAACGCGACGTGTTGAAGGCCATCGGCGCGGGTCTCGACTGCGACACCGAACGCACCGGCGCCCACCTCACCTGGGACGTCGTGTACGCGGCGCCGGAGTGGACGGTCGCCGAGGCGGCCGCCGCGATGGCCCGGGGTGGTTTCCGGCACCTCGTGGTGCTCGACGGCGGGGAGGTGGCCGGGGTGATCTCGGTGCGGGACATCATGCGCGTCTGGGCCCGGAGCGAGGTGGCCGCCACGACCTGAACCGCGCAGGTGTGCCGGGTCGGATCGACGGGTAAGGATCCCTCGCGGGCGCGGAGATGCCGTGGCCCGTGGGGGAGGGCCCGATGCGTGACGCGGAGCGCCTGGTCGAGCAGCAGTACGCGATGCTCCTGCGGCGGGACGTGGCCCGACTGCCGGACCTATACGCCCCGGAGGCGTTCTACTCCATGCCGGGTGTCACGGTCCGACCGATCGAGCTGCCGGCGCTGCTGCGTACCTGGACGGGGGCCTTTCCGGACCTGCTGGTCGACCCGCTGGGCACGGTGCGCACGTCCAGCGGCGCGGCCGTGGAGCTGCGTCTCAGTGGCACCCACACCGGCACGTTGCACTCGCCGTACGGCACGGTCGCCCCGACCGGCCGTTCGGTGAGTTGGGAGGTCGCCGACGTGGTCCGGGCACGCCGGGGTCGGATCGTCGCGTGGCGCTCCTACTTCGACTGGAGCCAGCTCCTCGACTCGCTCGGCGTGCAGTTTGACGGCCTCTCCCGGGCGGCGCAGCACGACTCGCTCGCACTTCCGGTCTGATCTGTCGCCGTCCGGCCCGGCCGGGTCACCCGTCCCGGTGGCTCAGGATGCGGACATCGCCGTGCCGTCGGCGCGTCCCCCGCCGCCGCCCGTACGCTCAATATCCATGACCGCCGAGCAGCTGATCTCCTTTGCCCGTGGGGCCCCCTCGCTGGACATCGTCGATGTCGAAGGGCTCAAGGCCGCCGCCGTACGCGCCTTCGACGCCGATCCCGCGGGGGTCACGGCGTACGGCACCTCCGTCGGCTACGTGCCGCTGCGCAAGTGGATCGCCGAGAAGCACGGCGTCGCGGCCGACCAGGTGCTGGTTACCAACGGGTCGCTGCAGGCCGACGCGTTCCTCTTCGATCACCTGATCCGCCCCGGCGACGCGGTGGTCGTCGAGCGCCCCACGTACGACCGCACGCTGCTCAACCTCCAGCGGATGGGCGGCGAGCTGCACGGTGTGACGGTCCAGCCGGACGGCCTGGACACCGCCGAGCTGCGCAAGCTGCTGGAGTCCGGGGTGCGCCCCCGGCTGGCGCACGTCATCCCGAACTACCAGAACCCGGCCGGCGTGACGCTGTCGCTGGAGAAGCGCCGCGAGCTGCTCGACCTGGCCGCTGAATACCACTTCACGATCTTCGAGGACGACCCGTACGCGGACATCCGCTTCCGGGGCGAGGCGCTGCCGTCGATGCTCTCGATGGACACCCGCAACGTCGTCGTGCACGCGTCGAGCTTCACGAAGACGGTCTGCCCGGGGGTACGCGTCGGCTACCTGGTCGGTCCGGCGGATCTGATCGCCGACATCGCCAAGAACGCGACCAGCCTCTACATCTCGCCCGGCATGGTGTCGCAGGCGATCGTGCACCAGTTCTGCGTCTCCGGCGACATCGACCGCTCGATCGAGACCGTCCGGGCGGCGCTCGGCGAGCGGGCCCAGGTGCTGGCCGAGTCGCTGCGCCGGCACCTGCCGCAGGCGCGGTTCGTCGAGCCCGACGGCGGCTACTTCCTGTGGGTGGAGTTCCCCGAGGACGTGCTGGTGGATCGGCTCGCCCCGGCGGCGGCCGAGCGTGGCGTCGCCGTCGTCAAGGGCAGTGACTTCGTCCTCGACGGCGGGCGGCACGCCCTGCGGCTGGCCTTCTCCGCGGTGACGGCCGACCGGATCGACGAGGGCGTCCGCCGGCTCGCCGAGGCCGTCGAGGCCAGCCGAAGCTGAAAATCTGTCGGGTTTCCGACAAAAAGACGATGCCGGCCGTCTCAGGTCTCCCCAGCGGGCGGCCGGCGGCCCACAATGCTGCGAGCGTCATCCGTCAGGTGTAGCGGAGATCACCGCCCGCCCACCTCGGATCACGCGTGCAGCACAACCCCCGCCCCCACGGGCGCCGGGTGGGCCGTGTCGTCCCTTCACCCCCCGATGCGGCCCGGCCCGCCCGGCGCCGCACCCGCGACCGCCGTCACACCTGCCGATGGCCACCATCGGCGTAGCCTGCAAGCCGCAGGCGAGCGCGGGGAGGTGTCGCGATGACGGATCGGGCGGAGCGGGGCCGGACGGCGCCGTTGAACACATCTCGGGTGCTGCGACCCCGAGCCTGGCCGTCCCCGGTCCGGGCGATGACCCGGATGCTCAACGCCGACGGCTCACCACCCACCCCGGCGCCCAGCGGCGCCGGGCGCAGCGGAGTGGTCGACTGCGCGCTGTACATCGACGGCAGGCGGCAGCCCGGCGACTGGTCGTACGCCGAGGCGCTGGAGGCCGCACGTCGCGAGGAGCACGGCTTCGTCTGGATCGGGCTGCACCAGCCCGAGCTGGCCGAGATGAGCGCCATCGCGGAGACGTACGGCCTGCACGAGCTGGCCGTCGAGGACGCCGTGAAGGCCGAGCAGCGGCCCAAGCTGGAGCGCTTCGGCGACGTCAGCTTCCTGGTGCTGCGCACCGCCCGGTACTGCGAGCACACCGAGCTGACCGAGACCTCCGAGGTGGTCGAGACCGGTCAGGTGATGCTCTTCATCGGCCCGAACTTCCTGATCAGCGTCCGGCACGGTGACGCCTGCCGGCTCTCCCCGGTCCGGGCGGATCTGGAGACCAAAGAGGAACTGCTGCTCCAGGGCCCGTGGGCGGTGGCGTACGGGGTGACCGACCGGGTGGTCGACCTCTACCTCGAGGTGGCCGAGCAGCTCGAGGACGACCTGGACCAGTTGGAGGCCGAGGTCTTCGACCGCAACAGCCACGGGCGCATCCAGCGGATCTACCAGATGAAGCGGGAGCTGGTGGAGTTCAAGCGGGCGGTGGTCCCCTTGCAGCGGCCGCTGATGAACCTGACCTCGCAGGTCAACCGGGACGTACCCAAGGAGATCCGCAAGTACTTCCGGGACGTGCAGGACCACCTGAGTCGTACGGTCGAGCAGGTGAACTCGTACGACGACCTGCTGAACTCGATCCTCCAGGCGCGGCTGGCCCAGGTGTCCGTCGACCAGAACAACGACATGCGCAAGATCGCGGCGTGGGCGGCCATCGCCGCCGTCTGGACCTCCATCGCCGGGGTCGAGGGCATGAACTTCGAGAACATGCCCGAGCTGAAGATGACCTACGGCTATCCGGTGGCCCTGGCCCTCATGCTCGGCGTCTCGCTGGCCCTCTACCGCTGGTTCCGCCGCAACGGCTGGCTCTGACCGGCCCGGCAGACGCGCGAAGCGCCGGTGCGCGGGGGCAAGCCCGCGTCGCCGGCGCTCGTCGCGCTGCTGTCAGGGGTCAGCGGCGGCCGTTGGTGCGGGCGGTGTCCTTGCCCAGCGCCTTGGTGAGGTCGTCGGCCGGGCGTCCCGAAACGTCCTTGGCGCCCTCGGCGACCGACGGAACCTTGTCGGTCGGGCGGACAGCGGTCGGCTTGGCCGTGGCGGTGGTGCTGGCGCTGTCGCCGCCGGCCACCGCCGAGCTGCCCGCGCCGGTCATCCCGGAGATGGCGGACCCGTCGGAGCCCTTGGTCGCGGCCGGGGTACGCACCTCGATCGAGTCGACCTCGTCGCGCATCGGCTCCAGGGTGTGGGTCGGGTCGTACTCGGCCCACTCCTGCTGCTCGCGGCGGCGGCGCAGGGCCACCGCACCGACCAGACCGACGACGGCGCCCGCGGCCAGCAGGCCGGTCATCTTCGAACCGCGACGGCGCGGCTGCTTCTTCTTCCCCGTGATCCGCATGGTCTTCGACTTGGCCTTCCTGGTCAGCGGCCCTGCCTGCGCGGCGCCGTCCCGAGCCGCCGCGGCCAGCGGTGCCAGCGTGGTGAGTGTCGTACCCCAACCGGTCGACGCGCGGTCGCGCACCTTCACCGCGGCCGGCCCGACGTAGCCCCGGGCCGCCTGGACCCGCGGGCCGACCGAGGAGCCGGCGCCCTTGGCGGCGTGGTTGGCTGCCTGCATCAGGTGGCTGATGCTCTGGTTCAGCTCTGCCTTCGCGAGCTGGCCCTGGGACTTACGCCGCCCGATTCCAAACACGGTCCTACCTCCTGGGAGTTGTTCCTTCGTCATCCTCCACCTTCGGATGCCTCCGCGATGCCAGATCGGGCACATGGGAGGATCCGCATGGAACTGACCAACAAGTGAGGAGTACCCGTGGCCGAGGCTGTCTACGCCACCCTGCACACCAACGCTGGCCCGATCCGGCTGGAGCTCTTCCCGAACCACGCGCCGAAGACCGTCCGCAACTTCGTCGACCTGGCTGAGGGCAACCGGGAGTACACCGACCCGCGCACCGGTCAGCCGGGCAACGGGCCGTACTACGACGGCACCATTTCGCACCGTGTGATCAGCGGTTTCATGGTCCAGATGGGCGACCCGACCGGCACCGGCCGGGGCGGGCCGGGCTACAAGTTCGCCGACGAGTTCCACCCGGAGCTGCGGTTCGACCGTCCCTACCTGCTGGCGATGGCGAATGCCGGACCGGGCACCAACGGTTCGCAGTTCTTCATCACCGTGTCCCCGACGCCGCACCTCAACAACCGGCACACCATCTTCGGCCAGGTCGCCGACGAGGAGTCGGTGAAGATCGTCGACTCGATCGCGAACACCCCGACCGGCCCGAGCGACCGTCCGCTGCAGGACGTCGTCATCGAGCGGGTCGAGATCGAGCGATCCGCTTCCTGACGACATCGCGAGGTACCTTTGCTCGCATGATTGAGCGCTCCGGAGCATCACGCCGGCCGGCGTCGGTGCCTCGCGCGGTGGCGGACGGAGGGTCGGCCCGGTGAGCGAGTCTCCGCCGACCACCCCGGTCTGCTACCGGCACCCCGGTCGGGAGACCTACATCCGGTGCACCCGCTGCGACCGGCCGATCTGTCCGGAGTGCATGCGGGAGGCGTCCGTCGGGCACCAGTGCCCGGAGTGCGTCAACGAGGGTCGTCGTAGTGTCCGGCCGGCGCGTACCGCCTTCGGTGGCGGTGCCGCCGGCCGGCACGGCTACGTCACCAAGGCGCTCATCGCCCTGAACGTGTTGTTCTTCCTGCTCTCCGTCGCCTCCGCCCGGTCCTTTACCGCGGTGCTGGGCGGCTCCGGCTTCGGCGGGCTGGCCGGGGACGGAACGCCGCTGACCCGTTGGGGTGGCGTGCTCGGCTACGCCTCGTACGTTGCCTTCGGCCCGGTGCACGGTGTCGCGGCCGGTGAGTGGTACCGCCTGGTCACCGCCATGTTCCTGCACTACGGCGTGTTCCACCTGCTGCTGAACATGTGGGCGCTGTGGGTGCTCGGGCGGGAGTTGGAGGGCGCGCTCGGGCGGGTGCGTTTCCTCGCCCTCTACCTGATCGCGGGGATCGGGGGCAATGTCGCCGTCTTCCTGACCAGTGCTCCCAACGAAGGTCTGACTGTCGGCGCGTCGACGGCCACCTTCGGGCTCTTCGCCGCGATCTTCGTGATCATGCGTCGTCTCGGCCTGAACACCTCGGCGATCGTTCCGCTCCTCGTCATCAACCTGGTATTCACCTTCGCCGTGCCGGGCATCTCGAAAGCCGGGCACATCGGTGGCCTGGTGGTCGGCGGGGCGATGGCGGCGGTGCTCGCGTACGCGCCACGGGAGCGGCGCACGCTGGTGCAGGTCGTCGGCGGCTCGGTCATCGTGCTGATCCTGCTCGCCGCGGTGATCTTCCGAACCGTGCAACTGCTCAGCTGACCGGGCGGGCGGCCCGCAGCGCCGTGGCCACCTCTTCCGGGGTGGCTCCCAGGTCGTACCTGCCGAACAGGTGCAGCGACTCGCCCGCGTCGATCTCCAGGACCTCGCCGGTCAATCCGAGCCGTTGCCGGCGGTCCACGCTGATCGCCTCGACCGTCGACCAGGGCAGCAGCCGCCGGCCGGCGAAGCCGTGGATGACGGTGAGCCCCGCCGGGTCGACCGCCAGCCGGACCGGCGCCACCAGGTCGCGTACCGCCCAGACGGCCAGCGCGGCGGCGGCCACGCCGGCCACGACCAGCCGCACCGGGTCACCGTCGGCGAACAGCAACCCGAGTGCGATCAGCAGAACGGCACCGGCGAGCTTCGCCGTGGGCAGGGTCGACGGCACCCGCCACTGCCGAGTTCCGGGAATGTCATCCACCCGCCCAGCATGCCAGCGGTCATGGCCTCCCGCTTCTGCCCACCACCACTCCATGATCGACGCCGGAGAGGGGCGGGCGGCGGCCCGCCGCGTCAGCGTAGGATCGGGACAGCCCAAGTTACCGGGGAGTAAACATGAGTGACGCGGTCATCGTCGGCGCGGTACGCACCCCGGTCGGGCGGCGCAAGGGCGGTCTCGCCGGTGTCCATCCGGTCGACCTGTCGGCGCACGTGCTGCGCGCCCTCGCCGAGCGTACGGGGCTCGACCCAGCGCAGGTCGACGACGTCTTCTGGGGCTGCGTGTCCCAGGTCGGCGAGCAGTCGTGGAATATCGCCCGCAACGCCGTCCTCGCCGCTGGCTGGCCGGAGGCGGTGCCCGGCACCACGCTCGACCGGCAGTGCGGTTCCAGCCAGCAGGCCCTGCACTTCGCCGCCGCGACGGTGCTCTCCGGCCAGGCCGACCTGGTGGTCGCCGGTGGGGTGGAGTCGATGACCCGGGTGCCGATGGGTTCCAGCGTGGCGGACGGCCTGCCGTTCAGCGACCAGCTCCGCGCCCGCTACCGGGGTGTGGAGGGCTTCGCGGACGACGCGCCGCTCCCCTTCAACCAGGGCGTCGGGGCCGAGCTGATCGCCCGGCGCTGGCGCTTCTCCCGTACCCAGCTCGACGAGTTCGCCCTGGCCAGCCACGAGAAGGCCGCCGCCGCGCAGGACGCCGGCGCGTTCGACCCGGAGCTGGCGGCGGTGCCCCTCGACGACGGTGGCACGGTCGCGGCCGACGAGGGCATCCGCCGGGACACCTCACTGGACCGGCTCGCCGAGCTGCCCACCCCGTTCCGCGCCGACGGTGTGGTCACCGCCGGTTCCGCGTCGCAGATCTCCGACGGCGCCGCCGCGCTCGCGGTGACCACGTCCGACTGGGCCAGCCGGCACGGCCTGCGCCCGCTGGCCCGCATCCACACCGCGGTGGTCGCCGCCGACGACCCGGTCACCATGCTCACCGCGCCCATCCCGGCCACCGCGAAGGCGCTGCGCCGCGCGGGGCTGGGCATCGAGGAGATCGGGGTGTACGAGGTGAACGAGGCGTTCGCCCCCGTACCGCTCGCCTGGTTGGCGGAGACCGAGGCGGACCCGGAGCGGCTGAACCCCCGTGGCGGGGCGATCGCCCTCGGGCATCCGCTCGGTGGCTCCGGCGCCCGGATCATGACGACGATGTTGGCGCACATGCGGGACAACGGAATCCGCTACGGCCTGCAGACCATGTGCGAGGGCGGCGGCATGGCCAACGCCACGATCGTCGAGCTGGTCTGATCCGCCCCGGAAATGCTCTCGCCGAGGCCGGGCACGCCGCCTAGGGTGCCCATCGTGACGACGATCGCCGACGAGCGCGCTCCCGACTGGTCCAGCGTGCAGTGGCAGGAGCAGGCCCGGTCCTGGGTCGACGAGCGACTCGCGGGCACCGGCCGGCGGGTCAGTGGGCCGGTCGAGCCCCGGGTCCGGCCGTGGTCGCTGGTCTGGCGGGTGCCGACCGACGACGGACCGGTCTGGTTCAAGGCCAACAACTCCGGCACGACGCACGAGGCGGTCCTGATCGCGACGCTGGCCGCGCTGACGCCCGAGCGGGTGCTGGCCCCGATCGGGGTGGACCGGGAGCGGGGCTGGTCGCTGCTCCCCGACGGCGGGGAGACGCTGCGCGACGTGCTGGGCCGCGACCCCGACCTGACGCGCTGGGAGCGGGCCCTGCCCGGGTACGCGGCGCTGCAACTCGCCACCGCGTCGCGCGCCGACGAACTGGTCGCCCTCGGCGTGCCGGACCACCGTCCGGAGGCGCTGGCCGGGCTGCTCGCCGACCTGCTCGACGATGCCGAGTCGCTGCGCGTCGGCGCGGAGGGCGGACTGACCGTCGAGACGTACGAGCGGTTGCGGGCGGAGGTTCCGGCGTACGCGCGGCGGTGCCGTCGGCTCGCGGACATCGGCATCGAGGCGACCGTGCAGCACGACGACCTGCACGACGGCAACGTCTTCGCCGGGCCGGCCGGGTACCGCTACTTCGACTGGGGCGACGCCTCGGTGGCGCACCCCTTCGGCACGCTGCTGGTGACCCTGCGCTCCATTCGGTACGCCACCGCGCTGTCCGCCGACGACGCCAGCCTGGCCCGGCTGCGCGACGCCTACCTGGAGGCGTGGACCGACCGTTACGACCGCCGCACCCTCGTCGAGGCCGCCGACCTGGCGATGAACCTGGGCGCGGTGAGCCGGTCGCTCTCCTGGCGGCGGGCCCTCGACACGACCGACCCGGCCCGCGCGGAGTACGCCGAGGCGGTGCCCGGGTGGCTCGCCGAGCTGTTCGCCGCTACCCCGCTTCAGCCCGAAAGCTGACCGGCATCCGTCCAGGTCGGAAATCGGACAGGCAGTGCGACGGGCCGGCGTGGAACTTCCAAAAATTCGCCGTGACCCACGTCACCCCGCCGGGCAGGTCGTTGGGCAGGTCATGGACGTCTTCTCCCGAACGTTCCTCCCGGCCGCCACCGAGGCCGGCCTCGCCGTGCAGACCGTGAGCCGGCACATGCCGGTGTTCCGCCGCTGCGTCGGCTCCGGTGACGCGACCATCCTCGTCACCCGTTGTAGCCGCCCCGACCGCCCGGTCACCGGCGACTACCTGCTGCTGCTCACGCACCGCCGACTGGTGGTGACCCAGCAGACCCGACTCCTGCACCGACTGCGCCTGCACCTCAACACCGAGCTGCGCGAGCTGAGCAACGTCACGTGGAGCCCCGACCCGCGGCTGCACTCGGTCGAGCTGGCCGCCACCGCGATCGACGGGATCCGCGAGCGGTTCCTCATCCGCACCACCCACCCGAAGCAGGTGTGGCAGCTCGACGCGCTGCTCAACCACGCCTTTCGGACCCGTCTGCGGGCACCCCGCGAACGGGTTCTCGCCACCATCGGCGACACGCCCGCCCCCGTACGGCCCAGCGTGTTCCGTCCCGCCGTCGTACGCTGACGCCGTACGACGAGCGCCTTTACCGAACTCGAACACGTACCGATCGCGCCGAGCCACCGGGTCGGGAATCATGGGCCGGTGACTTCGGAACCGCCGCACCGCGGACTCGTCCTCGTGGTCGAGGACGAGCCGGCCATCGCCGACCTGGTACGGCTCTACCTGGGCCGCGACGGGTTCGGCGTCCACCTCGAACGCGACGGTGAGGCCGGCCTGAACGCGGCCCGCCGGCTGCGCCCGGTGGCCTGCGTCCTGGACATCGCCCTGCCCGGCCTTCCCGGCACCGAGATCTGCCGACGGCTGCGCGAGGCCGGCGACTGGACGCCGGTCATCTTTCTCACCGCTCGCGACGACGAGGTCGACCGGATCGTCGGGCTGGAGTTGGGCGCCGACGACTACGTGACGAAACCGTTCAGCCCGCGCGAGCTGGTCGCCCGGGTACGCGCCGTGCTGCGCCGTAGCGCCGGTGGCCCGGAGGGCGCGGAACGCCCGCGCGTCGTCGGCCCGGTGACCCTCGACCCGGCCCGCCGGACGGTCACCGCCGGAGGGCTGCCGGTGCAGCTCACCTCGACCGAATTCGACCTGCTGGCCCATCTCATGGCCCGGCCGGGGCGGGTCTTCACCCGCGAGGAGTTGCTGGCCGGGGTCTGGGGATACGCCGCGCACGCCGGCACCCGCACCGTGGACGTGCACGTCGCGCAGGTACGCGCGAAGCTCGGCCCGGCCAGCGTCATCCGCACCCACCGCGGCGTGGGGTACGCGGTCGATGCCTGAGCAGCCGGTACGCGTCGAGTCGCCGACCATGGCGCTGCCGGTGGTCGGCGACCGCCAGTCGGCCGCCCCCCGGCGCAACCGGCTCGGCCGGACCCTGACCGCCCGCGCGGTGCTGGTCACCTGTGCGGTGGCACTGGTGTCGGTGCTCGTCACGGCGATCGTCGCCGTGCCGCTGGCGATCCGGGGCGCGGAGCGACGCGATCAGGACGCCCTCGCCGCCCAGGCGCGACTCGCCGCCGAGGTGCTGCGGACCCGGCTGGACCGGGGACGCGCCGCCGACGAGGAGAAGCTCATCCAGCAACTCCGTGACCAGGGCATCGACGCGTACCTGATCCGGCGCGGGACCGTCGACCGGGCGGGCCTGCCGCCGCGCGTGGTGCAGCGGATCGGGCAGGGCCGCAACGTGTCGGCCCGCCGGTCGGTCAACGGGCACCGCGCCCTGGTGGAGGGCCGGGCGCTGCCCGACGGCAACGGGGTCGTGCTCTCCCGCGCCACGTCGGACGGGCTGTGGGCGCAGGTGCTGCTCAGCCTGTGGCTGCCGCTGCTGGCCGGCCTGGCCGCCGGTGTGGTGGCCGGTCTCCTGTTGGCCCGCCGGTTGGCCCGACCGATCCGCGTCGCGGCCACCGCCGCCGCCCGGTTGCGCGCCGGCGACCGCGCCGTGCGGGTGCCGGTCGAGTCGCCGGACGAGGTCGCCGACCTGGCCGAGGCGTTGAACGGCCTGGCCGCCGCGCTGACCACCAGTGAGGGCCGGCAGCGGGAGTTCCTGCTGTCCGTCTCGCACGAGCTGCGCACCCCGCTGACCGCGATCCGGGGGTACGCCGAGGCGCTGGCCGACGGGGTCATCGACGCGGACGGCACCGCCGACACCGGCCGGACCATGCTGGCCGAGGCCCAGCACCTCGACCGGCTGATCGGCGACCTGCTGGCGCTGGCCCGGTTGGAGGCCGCCGACTTCCCGCTGGAGCCGGTACCCGTCGACCTCACCCGACTGGCCGCCGACGCGGAGCCCACCTGGTCCGGCCGCTGCGCTGCGGTCGGGGTGCCGTTCCACCTCCAGACGCCCGGCGGGCCGGTGTCCGCGTACACCGATCCGGGTCGGATCCGGCAGGTGCTGGACGGGCTGTTGGAGAACGCGCTGCGGGTCGTACCCCCGGGTGCGCCCGTGGTGCTCGCGGTCCGGCCGGTCGGTCCGGACCCGGCGGCCGGCGGTGTGCTGGAGGTCCGCGACGGCGGGCCCGGCTTCACCGACGACGACCTGGCGGTGGCGTTCGAGCGGGGGGCGCTGCACGAGCGGTACCGGGGGGTGCGCAAGGTGGGCAGCGGACTCGGGCTGGCGCTCGCCGCCGGGCTGGTGCGCCGGCTCGGCGGGGAGATCGTCGCGGGTCACGCGCCCGAGGGTGGCGCCGCCTTCACGGTCCGGCTGCCCGGTGATCCTTACCGGACCCGTACATCGGCCTGACGGTCCGCTCGTCCTCGCGGGGAAGGCTGAAGGCTCCACGGACGAGAGGGAGAGTCATGCCACGTTGGGGATTCGTCACCGGCACCACGGCACTGTTCGCAGCGGTGGCGCTCGGCGTCAGCGGATGCGGCGCGGCCGAGGTGGCCAGCCAGCCCGCGCGGGACGCGGCTGTCGAGGTCGCCGCCGCGATGGGTGTGGAGGGCCAGGCGCTCACCGCGATGGGCTTCGACGCCAACGACCTGGACGTGCAGACCGTCGCCGCCCCGGCGACGCCCGCACCCTCCCCCACGGCGGCCGAGAAGGGTAAGCAGAAGCGCGGCGAGGAGTTGCGCAAGCGCCACCAGGCCCGCGTGCTGCTGCGAAAGAACACCCTGCACGGCGAGGCGGTGGTGCAGACCAAGGAGAACGGTACGCAGACCGTCGCCGTCCAGCGTGGCGCGGTGACCGCCGTCGACGGCGACTCGATGACCGTCAAGTCCACCGACGGTTTCACGATGACGTGGACCTTCGGCGAGGACCTGCGCGTCGTCGAGAAGCGGTCGACGGTGCAGCCCAGCGAGGTGAAGGTCGGCACGACGGTCGGCGTCGCCGGCACCAAGGACGGGGACAAGGGCGTCGCCCGGCTCGTCCTCATCCCGCGCGCCAAGTAGTCGAACGAGGGCCCCGCACGTCGTACGTGCGGGGCCCTCGCCTGCCGTCGTCTCAGCGACCCGGGGGCAGGGCGTAACCGACGTAGTCGCGGAACTCCAAGCGCCACCCGGCCGGGACCAGCTCGGCGCAGGCCGGCTGGCTACCGGTGCAGACGATCGCGTCCACCGTTGCCGGGTCGGCGGGCGGTCGCTCCGGCAGGACCGACTGCAACGACACCAGATCCGGGGAGCTGCCGTCCGGCTGGCGCAGCAGCAGCCACCAGGGGTACTCCCAGTCGTCGTTCCGCTCGACCAGACCGATCCGGCGCGCGCCGCTCTCGCGGACCGCCGCCGCGGCCCAGCGGAACTCGTCGGCCCACTCGGGCCGGCGCAGGAACCGGGTGTCCCAGTCCGAGGTGGTGAAGACCGAGCCCGCGCCGACGAGCCGGCGGGGAAAGCCGTACGACAGCGCGAGCACTCCGGCCAGCGCCGAGGTGGCGAGCACGACGACGACCGCCACGGCGGCCACCGAGCGTCGCCTCCGATCCGCCTCGGCGGGCTCCGGCGTCCGGTCGGCGTGACGGCGCAGGAGCGCGTCGAGCCAGAGGCCGGCGAGCGGGACGGCGAGCACCAGGGCGTAGAGGATCAGTCGGTTGCCCCACGGCTGCCACTTGATCATTGAGGTGTGCAGCAGCACGGCGGCCAGCACCACCACGGCGTACGCCCGCAGCGGCCCCGCCTGCGCCGGATCGATCCGGCGCGGGCGGACGAGGGCGACCAGCGCGCCGAGCAGCGCCACCGACCCGGCGATCGGGAACGCCACCCGATCCTCGTCCGGGTACCAGGCCGGCACCGGGAACACCTCCCGGCCGAAGGTGATCGCCCGGTCCTGGGGGTCGACGCCGATCGCCTCCGCGCCGCCGATGATCGCGTCCGCGCCGGCGGTTCGCAGCGGCGCGACCGGCGTGTCGAAGGCCGTGTGCCCGATGCGCAGCGCGTTGACCAGGATCGACGCCGGGTCGTGCCGCTCCATCGGGATCGACTCACGTAGCCGGGGCGGGCCCAACGGGTGCCCGAACTCGGCCGTCACCCGGGCCAGGAACGGGCCGACCACCAGCGCGGCCACCGCCATGATCAGCACCGAGCCGGTAACTACCCGGAACAATGGCCGCGCCCGACCGGCCGACGCCCCAGCGGTCGTCGCCCGACCCGACGGTTCGGCGGCTGATGGCCGAGCCGCCAGGGCCAGCCGGAGCTGGGCCAGACCCCAGAGCACCAGCAGCGGGCCCACCGCGATCAGGCCACTGGTCTTGGTCACCGCGGTCAACCCGGTGGCCGCCCCCAGGCCGAGCACGGTTCCCCAGCCGGTGCGTCGGCGCAGACCGTCCAGCGCGAGGGTCGCCGCGCACGCCACCCACGCCGCGCAGACCAGGTCGGTCTGCGTGCTGGTGGCCTGTAGCGCCACCATCGGGGTGCTGGCCAGCACGAAGGCGGTGATCAACTGGGCTCGCCGGCCGCCGCCGAGCTGCGCCGTGATCCGCGCGGCCACCAGGAGGCAGAGCACCCCGGCGGCCCACTGCA
Source organism: Micromonospora sp. NPDC049359 (assembly GCF_044466585.1). Lineage (NCBI taxonomy): Bacteria > Bacillati > Actinomycetota > Actinomycetes > Micromonosporales > Micromonosporaceae > Micromonospora > Micromonospora sp. NPDC049359. Next base: position 1,264,819 of record NZ_JBITMW010000001.1, read on the forward strand.
CCAGGTTGTGCAGCGCGTCGCCGCCGTTGAGCAGGCGCAGGTGCAGCAGCAGGTACTCCGCGCCGGGCGGGATGGTCACCTGCCGGTGGATGGCGGTGGGCCAGAAGTCGAGGTCGCCCTGGGCCACCCAGTGCTCGACCTTCGGCAGGTGGTACGTCTGCGAGTCGAAGTTGTTCGGCTCGGCCAAGAGCGCGATCAGCAGCTCCAGCAGCACCAGGCCGCCGATGCCGCCCGCGAGCAGCCGTTCGCCCCGACCCGCCGTACGCCAACTCTCGGTCGCCCGGGTGAGCAGTCTGGCGCGTACTCCATTGGGCTGGATCGGCGCGGCCGTGCGCCCGCCCACCGGGCCGTGGTCGACGGCCGGGGCGGGTGTGTCCGGCGCGGCGCCGGCGGGCACCGCCGCGCCCACCGGTACCGGCTGCGGCGTCGCGGCGGCGGCCGGTGTGGCCGGGGTGTCGCGACGCCGGCGCAGAGCCACCGCCGTCGCGGCGGCGAGGAGAAAGAGCAGCCAGGCGGCGACGAACGCCGGCCGGGTCAGGGCGTGCAGCGCGCCGAGCACCTCGACGACGAGCACCGCGTACGCGCCGGTGAGCAGCGCGGCGCGCACCGCGGCGAGCCGGGACGGGGCCACCGCAGACGTCCCGCGCGGCTTCGACGCGATCGTGAGCAGGAGCACCGAGGCGGCGGGGAGCACCGCGAGCAGGGGGCCGGCAGCCGACATGGCGGGAAGTAAACACCATCGGGCTGAAACCGCCACGCCGGCTGTCCGACGGTGGCGGCCACCGTTGGGCTGACCAGCCAGGCTAGGCTAGGCCCGACGTGTTGTCGCCACCGTGGAGATTCCCGTGAAGCTCTCGATCCTCATGCCGGTCTACAACGAGGAAGAACGCATCGCGGATGCCCTCAAGCAGGCGTTGGCGGTGGACTACCCCTGCGAGATCGAGCTGGTCGTGGTCGACGACGGCAGCCGTGACGGCACCGGCGAGGTCCTCGGTCGCGCCGACGACGCGCGCCTGCGGGTGATCACCCACCAGCGCAACGCGGGCAAGGGCGCGGCCATCAAGACGGCGGTCGACAGCGCCGAGGGCGAATACATGGTCATCCTCGACGCCGATCTGGAGTACGACCCGCAGGACATCCCGAAGCTGCTCGCCCCGGTGCTCGACGGGCGGGCCACGGTCGTCTACGGCAATCGCACGTTCGGCAGCCACAGCGCCTACAGCTTCTGGTACGTGATGGGCAACAAGGGCGTCACGATGGCGGCGAACGTCCTCTTCAACTCGTACATCGGTGACCTGGAGACCTGCTTCAAGCTGATGCCGGTGGAGCTGTACCGGTCGCTGGAGGTGCGCTCGCGGGGCTTCGGCATGGAGGCCGAGGTGACCGGCAAGCTGCTGCGCCGCCGGATCCGCCCGTACGAGGTGCCGATCAGCTACCGGGCCCGGGGCCGCGAAGAGGGCAAGAAGATCACCTGGAAGGACGGCGTCGAGGCGATCTGGATCCTCGGTCGCGAGCGCGCCCGCCGTCGCCCGGCGGTCTCCTCCGCGCGTTGATCGCCGGTAACCTTGAGTTGAAGTCCACTTCAACTCAAGGACCCGGTGATGCAGGACGCGTTGACGATCGGTGAGCTGTCCGTCCGCTCCGGCGTGGCACCGTCCGCGCTGCGCTACTACGAGCGCCTCGGCCTGATCCGCGCCGACCGCACCGGCGGCAACCAGCGCCGCTACGCCCGCGCCGAGCTGCGGCGGGTCGCCTTCATCCGGATCTCCCAGCAGGTCGGCGTCTCGCTCGACGAGATCCGCGACGCGCTGGAATCGCTGCCCGAGCGCCGTACCCCCAGCCCGCAGGACTGGGAGCGCCTCTCCGCGAGCTGGCGCGGCCGGCTGGACGAGAAGATCCGGCTGCTCACCAAGCTCCGCGACGACCTCGACGGCTGCATCGGCTGCGGCTGCCTGTCCCTGCAACGCTGCATGCTCTACAACCCCGGCGACACCCTCGCCGCCCAGGGCCCCGGCGCCCGCCTCATGCTGCCGCCCGCCTCACCCGAGGGTGAGTAGCACCTTCCCGACGTGGTCGCTCGACTCGACCAGCCGATGCGCCTCGGCCGCCTCGGCCATCGGCAGCCGCCGGTCCACCACCGGGCGGACCGCGCCAGCCGCGACCAACGGCCACACCTCATCGCGTACGCCCCGCACGATCGCCGCCTTCTCGGCCAGCGGCCGGGAGCGCAGCGCGGTCGCCGACACGCTGGCCCGCTTGGTCAGCAACGCGCCAAGATCCAGCTCGGCCTTGCGGCCACCCTGCATCCCGATCACCACGAGCCGGCCGCCGGTGGCCAGCGCCTCCACGTTCCGCCCCAGGTAGGAAGCGCCCAGAATGTCGAGGATGACGTCCGCGCCGTGGCCGTCGGTGGCCTCACGGACCTCCTCGACGAAATCCCGGTCCCGGTAGTCGATCGTGTGCGCCGCGCCCAGTTCGCGCAGCCGGGCGTGCTTCGTCGTCCGGGCGGTCGCCAGGACCGTGGCGCCGAGCGCCGCCCCGAACTGGATCGCGAACGTGCCGATCCCACTGCCCCCGCCGTGCACCAGCAGCGTGTCGCCGGCGGTGAGTCGACCCACCCCCACCACGTTCGACCACACCGTGCAGGCCACCTCCGGCAGCGCCGCGGCGTCGACCAGGTCCACGCCGGCCGGCACCGGCAGCAGTTGGCCGGCGGGCACCGCCACGCGCTCGGCGTACCCGCCACCGGCCAGCAGCGCGCAGACCTCCTGGCCGACCGCCCACCCGGTCACCTCCGGGCCGACCGCGTCGATCACCCCGGAACACTCCAGACCGAGGTACGCGGGCGCACCCGGCGGCGGCGGATAGTGCCCCTGCCGTTGCAGCAGGTCGGCGCGGTTGACCCCGCTGGCCCGCACCCGGACGATCACCTCACCCGGGCCGGGCTCGGGATCGGGCACCTCGGCCCAGACCAGCGCGTCGGGTCCACCAGGCTGCGGAACGGTGATGGCTCGCATACCCCCAGTCTCACCCGCCGCGCTCGCCGCCGCAGACGCACCCCTCGCGGCGACGCGGTCCCTGTCGGCTTGGTCCCCCCGGCTTGCGGGAAACCAGTCGGTCCGCGGGCTTGGTTCCCCGGCTTCCGTGAAACCGGGCGGCCCGCGGGCTTGGTTCCCCGGCTTGCGGGAAACCGGGCGGTCCGCGGGCTTGGTCAACTCGGCTTCCGTGAAACCGGGGCATCCGGGCGCGCGGGACGCCCCGGTTTCCGGGGACCCGAGTCGATCAGCGCCACAGTGGACGCTGGAGCTGCCGCCTGGCCGGCGCTTTTCGGGGAGGGACGCCGAGCCGGCCGCCGGGTGCCGTGGCAGACTGTTCACGGCCGCGCACCCACGGGTGCCGGTCCGGGAGGGTTCGCCTAGTGGCCGATGGCGCTGGTCTTGAAAACCGGTAAGGCAGCGATGTCTTCGTGGGTTCGAATCCCACACCCTCCGCCCATCTGGACAGCAAAAATGCCCCCTGACCAGCGCGAACGCCGGTCAGGGGGCATGTCTATAGATCGTGAGTAAGTCTCACTTCGTCTCGCTTGGGACTGCCGTGTCTCACTGGTTGTGTCGTCTACGTGTCGGCGCTCTCCGGCCCTTCGGTCGGCTCGGTGCCTAGCGCTCCCTCGATCCGCCTACGTGCGGCCTCGTCCTGTCCGTCGATGCACGACGCGTAGACCTTGAGCAGCACATGCACGCTGTGCCCGGCCCATTGGGCGTGGAGGATGCGCTCTGCGCGGCCGAACGCAGGGCCGTCGAGACCGCCGAGCCCACGCCGTACGGCAGGGAAGTTATTGTGGCTGCCCGCCAGGCGGGGATGCAGGTGGCGGCGGTCAGCAACAACTCGGCCGGCGCGGTGGCGGCCTACCTGACAGCGCACCGGATTGCGGGGTACGTCTCGCCGGTGGTCGGGCGGGCGTACGCCGAGCCAGGCCGCATGAAGCCGAATCCGGAACCGATTCTGCAAGCCGTGCGCGCTCTCGGCGAGCCACCGGCTCGGTGCGTGCTGATCGGTGACTCCCTCTCCGACATCGAGGGAGCGCGAGCCGCCGGGGTCGCGGTGGTCGGCTACGCGAATCGACCGGCGAAGGTCGAAGTTTTCCGGCTCGCCGGGGCGGGCGCGGTGGTCACCAGCATGGGAGAGATAGCCGCTGTGCTGATCGGCCGGGAAAGCGGCTGAATGCCGGGCTTTATCGCAGATATGTCATCGCGTCGGGAGTGGCCGAGCTAAAAGTGGGTGACTCCGTTTTTCTTTGCCCACGCCCGCAGGGTCTTTGCGATGTGGTGAGTGCCGTGCTCTGAGATCATCAGAGCACTGAAATACACTTCAAGGTCAAGGATCTGGGTCAGTGGTTCCTGTGGCACGCCCTTATAGTCGCCAAACGAAATCTCTACTGCATACTGGCGTGGCATCTTGGGATTCGCGAATCGATCCGGCATCTTGTCAAAGAGAATCCGGTACTCTCTGCCTGGCGGAATTGAAGCGATCCCATTTGTAAATACGGAAAGGTCGGATAGCTTGGTTGGCGCGCTTGGATCTTCGTACAGCGTGCTCAGCAGTTCTGGCGAGAACTTGAAGCGTACATCGCGGGCCATTGTCTGGCCCACGTTCTTGATCACCAAGTCCATGAAGGGGTGCCCCACCCCTCGCGTGGGCTCAAAGTCTATGACTACGAAGGGCTGCGCCTGAGCTTCCCGAAGATTTCGAGCCTCTTTCACTTGATGGAAAGCAGCTTTCGCGGCGTAGCCAGCAATGCCTAATGCGCTGACGGTGGATAAGGCACTTATCCATCCCGGCACGTCACCTAGGTCTGGAGTAAAGGTCATCAAATCCCTCCATGGGATCAAGGGCTTGGCATCCTTCTCGATTAGTTTGTCTGACGGCGCGACTTGCGCACCCTCTGACTGCTCCATGAATCGAAAGCTTTGTCAGGGAGGTGCTTCTCCGTCAGTCCCGTCCATAGCTCGATATTGCGCCAGTGTCCGACGGCCTCATCGGCGCTGGTAGGGGATATCTTATTGGCGAGACTGCCTAGGCGTTCCCGGAACTCCTCATCACTCAGGAGGCTCGCGCCTGGCATGTATGCCTTCAAGTCCTGAAACTGTGCCGGGTCTGTAAGCGCCCGGTCGATTTTGTCGCGGATCTCCTGCCGGTTCTTGTCGGCTTCCGCCGTGTCCGCGAATCTTTCGAAGAATTCGGTTATCCCATTTCGGACCGCTTTAACCAAGAAATCTTCGGTAACTCCGACACGCAGCACTTCGCCAAGCCTCCGCCGCAACACTGAGAGGTTCAATGCCGGATCGTGGTTGCGATCGAATTCCTCGCCGAAATAGAAGGCAAGAGCCAGCGGTGCAGTTGCGTTGTATAGCCATTCCCGACTCACATCCCCGCCTTCTGCAAGGGCTGCGATGAGAGCCTCTACTAGTTCGCCGTCCCGTCCCTCTGCGTAGCCTGTCGACATGCGATTAACCACCTTTGACAATTCAGTTAGATGGAAGTCGGGGCTCCTGTTATCGAGTCTTGAAGTGCCTCGGACGGTCGTCGTCTCGCCTGCCGATCTCACTGATGGTTGGGTCCGGCTTAATGACGACGGGAGGATCCGCAGGCTTCGGCGAGTCGTTGGTGCCGCTCCCACCCTGTTGATCTTGTCTTTCATTGGACATCTCTTTCCCCCTTCTCATCTGAGGATCACAGCTAAGAGTGCCAACACCACCAGGGTGATGGCGAGGACTAGGAGCCGGACTGCCCAATCCAAGCGGTTGAGTTTTATGTCCAACTGGTCCTTGTTGCTCTCGTAATCTGCGATCCGTGTATCGAGGACCACGCGCTTCGTGCAGTCTGGCTTCTTGTTGATGTAGCCCAGGTAGAGGCCCCGTGGGTATATCCCTGCCTGCATTCGTGGCCGGAGGATCGAAGCCACCAAGGTCGCTGCAGCGGCTGCGACCACCGCGCCGGGCAGCGCCCATCCTGACTTGCTGTTGAGTGCCAGTCCGGCCAACACGCCGGCGAATCCAAGAACTTGGCCGGCTCGGCTGTCGACAGTCTCGGCGCGCTTCTCCTGCGCAGTCCGTTCAACGTCGAGCTCCGCGCGGACGATGTCTAAGGATTCGAATTCTCGATCGCCCCCGTTGGTCATCTTTCCGTCCTTTTGCCCGAAACGCCTTTACCGGCTTGGGGTCTTAGGAGTGCCGCCCATGCAGCAGTGTCCAACCCGCCTTCTGAGAGTGGCAGGAGGGTGCGACAAGGCTGCTCCGCGAGCGCGACGCCAGCGCCCTGGCCGAGCGATCCCTGTGCCGCATCTGTGTCGTTGGGCGGTCGATGGCTTGGATAGTGTTCTGCCTGGCCATGGCCGCATTGGCCAGATCTTGAGGCCGATAAGGTGGCGATGTTGTCCTGGGCTAGTAACCCGCATCCTCGGGCCATCGACGGACACCTCATTGCGGCGTACGGTCGGGGGTACGCGATGTACCCAATGCTGCGAGGTGCCTCCATGTCCGATCAGCAACTCACTCCCGGCCAGCGCGTCGAGCGGCTTCGTCGCGCTGCTGGCCTGTCCCGCGAACAACTCGCCGGCCTTGCCGGGCTCTCTCCGACCACCGTCAAGTTCGTGGAGAACGGGCGTCGAAGCCTGACGTTGCGGGCCGCTCAGCAGCTTGCTCCACACCTTGGCGTGCGGGACCTCGGCGACCTGTTCGGCCCGCAGGTGACCCTCTCGCTCGACGGACGCCCAAGCCATCCCGCCATCGGCGACGTTCGTCGCGCACTGACCGCTTGGCAGATCACCGTCTCCGGTACGCCAGACTCCCCTGACTATTTGCGAGGTGCCGTGGATGCCGCGTGGCAGACCTGGCACACCTCGCGGCATCAGCGCACGGAGGTCAGCGTCATCCTGCCCGGCCTACTCGACGCCACCCAGCGCGCCGCTCGGCTGCACACCGGCGACGACCGGCGCGCAAGCCTCGCGCTGCTCGCCCAGGCGCATCATCTCGCACAGGCATACCTCGCCTGGCACGGTGACCGTGAGCTGTGCTGGCTGACCGTTGATCGAGGCATGGCTGCGGCCCTTGACGCCGACGACCCTCTCGCCATCGCTCAGTCGACCTGGTACGCGGCACACCTGTTGCGGGCGGTCGGCCGCGGTGACGAAGCGTTGGAGCGTTTGCGGGAGGCTCGCGCCTTGATCGAACCCCGGGTCGCCGATGGGGGCACCGAGTGGGCGGAGATGTTAGCGGACCTGTTCCTCTGTACCGCCTTGACGAGGGCCCGCACCGGTGACCAGGGCGCGTGGTCGGATCTAGATGCCGCCCGTCGGGTGGTCGAGCAGGCGCTACCAGCGAAGTTCATCGGCCTTCGCACCCGGGTGTCGCGGCCCTTGGTCGACGTGTACGCCGTGATGTGCGCAGTGGACCTAGGGGATCCGGATGAGGCCCAAAGGCGTGCGCATTCGCTCGATCCGGCGTCGATCCCGTCGACTGAGCGGCGCGGCCGACACTATGTCGAGCTTGCCCGATCCGCTGATCTTGAGGGAGCGCAGGAGGCGACACTTCACTTGCTGGGTCTCGCCGAGACCACGTCTCCGGAGACCGTTCGATACTCGCCAGCCGCCCAGGAACTGGCGGGGAGGCTGGCTCGGGAGGCGCCAGCGGCGATTCGGGCTGAGGCGATTCAGTTGGAGAGCCGGATAGCGGTGCCGGAACTCTAGGGGTACGTCCTGTCGCTGGGTACGTCTCGTACCCTCAGCGGTTCTCCCAACTCCATAGCGTGTCCTCGCGATTGCAGTAGGTGTTGCGGGCAGCCGTCGACCCGGAGGGGCAGCGGCCAGGCCGCCACGCCCTGAGGCGGGAGGACGCCACGATGGTTTGGCCTTTTAGTTCGCTGCGCCGGAGATTCCGGTGGCTGTCGCTCGCCGCACCACGGACGGCCATTGGGCCGGCGATCCAACGGGCGGAGCAGGAGGCGGCGCGGGCGCGGCTGCTGGCTCAGGCTCGTGACCAGTCCGCCGATAGGCCGGAAACCGGTGCGGGTCGATGATCGGGGAGGTGCCGACCACCGTCACGGCGGCGGTGCGAGCCCGAGCGGCCCAGGGCGAGCGGGCCGCCGCTGCGCTGGATGGCCGGCTCGCCGATTTCCACGTGCCACGCCGCCCGGAATGGACCTGCCGGAGCTGTGAACAGGACACGCCCTGGCCGTGTGCGCCGGCCCGAGTCCGCCTGGCCGAGGCCTACGGGCGGGACCGGATCGGCCTGTCCATGTACGTCGGCAGCCTGCACGCGGTGGCGGTGATTGAACTGCCTGCCATCCCGGCGGGCGAGCTGTACGAGCGCTTCGTTTCCTGGGCCCGTTGACACGGCGACGACTACTTTCCCTCGGGCTCGTCCCGTCGGGCTTCGCGGATCGTGGTGTCGGCGAGTTTTTCGACGGCGCGTCGACGCTCCTCGGCGAGCGCCCGCTCGTCCGGTTTGCGCAGGACGCCGACGACGGCGACCAGAAAGTCCCGCCAGATGCTGAGCAAGAAATTCCCCCCGTGGAACGCTTCAGGGGCATCACCCTAGCCCGCTCCCGTGATCCGGCACACCCCGACCAATCGGTCGTTCCACGCCGTGGAAAGGGGTATGAAGAGGCTGGTATCTGCCCACTCCGGAAGGACGCGTACCGATGACCCTGGAACGACCGATCGCCCCGGACCCGTACGAGCTGCTGCCGACCGTTCCCTCGTTCACCCTGACCAGTGACGACGTGCAGAACGGCGAGCCGATGGACGTCCGGCACGCGCACGGCAGCGCCGGTGGTGAGAACGTCTCGCCGCAGCTCACCTGGTCGGACTTCCCCGCCGAGACCAAGAGCTTCACCGTCACCTGCTACGACCCGGACGCGCCGACCGGCAGCGGCTTCTGGCACTGGGTGCTGGTGAACGTGCCGGCCGATGTCACGCAGCTCCCCGCCGGTGCCGGGGGCGCGGCGGGCACCGATCTCGGCGGAGCGTTCTCCGTCCGCAACGACTACGGCGAGCAGGGGTACGGGGGCGCGGCGCCGCCGCCCGGTGACCGCCCCCACCGGTACGTCTTCGCGGTGCACGCCCTCGACGTCGACCGCCTGGACCTGACCCCCGACGCGAGCCCCGCCTACGTCGGCTTCAACCTGACCTTCCACACCCTGGCGCGGGCGGTAATCCGCCCCACCCACCAGACCAAGGAGTAACCCCACCGCGCCGATCTTGCACTTTCTGTGCCGACATACCCCCGCAAAGGGGACGTTACGGCAACAGGAAGTGCAAGATCGGCGCGGGTAGGAAGGGTTAGGCCGGGACGCGGGCTACGGCGAAGACGGACTGGCCGAACGGGGGGCGGACGACCTGCTCGGCGGCCTTCGTGGCGGGGAGGACCAGGGTGTCGTACACCTTGACCATGGGGCCCTCCTTCGGCATGAGCCGGAAGACCTTGGTCGCCATGAAGTAGCCGATCAACCCGAGCGCGTTCGCGTAGTGGATCTTCTCTACGGTCAGGCCGGCCTCGGTCATCGCCGTACCGAGCGTCTTCTTCGTGTAGCGGCGGACGTGGCCGGTGGCGATGTCGGCCGGGCTCATGGCGAACTGGAACGCCGGCACGATGATGATCACCGCGCCGCCGGGTCGGACCAGGTCACGCATGCTGCGCAGCGCGCCCACGTGGTCGTCGATGTGCTCCAGCACGTTGTACGAGACCGCGGCGCTGTAGTTTCCCCGATCGTTGTGCGGCAGCAGCATCTGCCGGACGTCGACACCCGCCTGGCTGGCGAGCCGCTCCTTGAGCTGCACGAGCCGGTCGGGGTCGGCCTCCGTGGCGGTGAACCGGGGCAGCCGCTGCGACCATTCCAACGCGTAGTCGCCGAGGCCGCTGCCGATCTCGATCGGGTCGTCACCGAGGTACGGCACCGCCAGTTCGACGAACCAGCGACGGTGATTGACGGCCATCGCCAGGCCCTCAAGCACCTCGGACTGGACGCGCTGGTCCCCAGTGATTTCTGCCATGCGTCGATTCCTCACGATATGAACTCGACCCGTGCCTGGACCGACAGAGTGAATCATCCGCTTGGATGGCAGCGGAATCGGGGGAGCTGTTGGCCGAATTGCGGGTCGGGGGGTGGGTACGTGATCGGCGGTCGGCGAACCCGGCACATAGTACGGCAGTACCTCGAAACATGTCACGGCACCGTCATACGCTGACTACCCTATGAATTGTCATGACTACTCCCGAATCGGACGCTCCCGGCGACGGTCCGTCCACCGCGTCGCGGGTGGAGGAGCCCGGCGACGGCGATCGGTTGCGCCGTAACGGGAAGTGGGCCGATCTGGCCGCCGTGCTGAGCTTCGTGGTGCTCGCCTTCTGGATCACCGGGCGTCTTTGGTGGGACCCGGGCAGTGGAGTGCGCGACAACCGTTCGGACCAGTCGCAGTTCGAATGGATGATGGCGCACGGTGCGCGGGTGGTCACGCAATTCGCGTACCCGTTCCACTCGGACCAGATGAACGTGCCGGACGGCGTCAACCTCATGGCAAACACGTCCGTATTATCCATTTCATTACCAATGATGCCGATCACCCTGCTGTTCGGGCCACGTGCGTCATTCCTGCTCTTTCTCACTCTCGGAATGATCGCCACCGCCACGGCCTGGTACTTCCTGCTCTCCCGCGTCCTGGTCAAGAGTCGCGGGCCCGCCTGGCTGGGCGCCGGCTTCTGCGCGTTCGCGCCGGCCATGGTGTCGCACGCCAACGGCCACCCGAACATCGTGTCGCAGTTCGTCGTCCCGCTGATCATCTGGCGTACGCTGCGGCTCGCCGACCCCGGCCGCTGGCTGCGTAACGGCGTGCTGCTCGCCTTGGTGATCGTCTGGCAGGCGTTTCTCAACCTGGAGATCCTGCTGATGACCGCGATCGGGCTCGGCGTGGTCGTCGGCGCGCTGGCCCTCGCTCGCCCCGCTCTGCGATCACGGACCCGAGGGTTCCTCGCCGGCCTGGCCGTCGCCGCCGTGGTCGCCGGTGCGCTGCTCGCGTACCCGCTGTACGTGCAGTTCTTCGGCCCCGGCGCCTACTCCGGGTTGTCCAGCCTGATCCGTGGCTACTCCAGTGACCTGGCCTCGTTCGTCGCGTACTCCCGGGAGTCGCTGGCCGGCAGCCCGCGCACCGCCGCCGGCCTGGCCAAGAACCCGACCGAGGAGAACAGCTTCTTCGGCTGGTCGCTGCTGGTGCTGGTGGTCGCCCTCGTCTGGTGGCTGCGGCGCTCGGCGGTGGTGCTCGCGCTGGCCGGGCTCGGGCTGCTCTTCGCGGTGCTCTCGCTCGGCCGGGAGATCCGCTTCAACAATCGCGGCACCGGGGTGCCGGGGCCCTGGGCGGCGCTGGAGAACCTGCCGATCCTGCACTCGGTGGTGCCGACCCGGTGGGCGCTGGCGATCACCCCGATCATCGGGGTGTTGCTCGCCTACGGTGCCGAGCGCGCCCGCGAGCTGGCCCGCGCCCGACCGGCGGCCCGGCTGCAGATCCGCTTCGCCACCGCGACCGTGCTGACGATGGCCCTGCTGCCGATCCTGCCCACCCCGCTGCCGGTGGTCCAACTGGATCCGGTGCCCACCTTCGTGACCAGTGGGGCCTGGCGGCCGTACGTGGCTGGTGGGCGCAGTGTGGTGACCCTGCCGCTGCCGGACACCACCTACGCGGAGCCGCTGCGCTGGGCTGCCGTCACCCGGCTCGACATGCCGCTGGCGCGGGGCTACTTCCTCGGCCCGGACACCCGCCCGAGCGCTCAGCCGCCGAAGGTCGCGCTGTTCACCGCGCCGCCGCGACCCACGAGCAGCTTCTTCGCCACCATCCGCCGTACCGGCGCGGTGCCGCCGATCACCCCGCAGAGTCGGGTCAAGGCGGTCGACGACCTGCGCTACTGGCGGACCGGCGTGGTGATCCTCGGACCGCACGAGCATGAGATGGAGCTACGTCGCGGTATGACCGAGCTGACCGGTATCCAGCCGACCTTCACCGGCGGCGTGTGGGTGTGGGACGTCCGGTCGCTGACCGACTGAAAAGCGGGTCAGCCCTGGCGGACGCAGCAGCCCTGGCAGACCTTGGGGCTGGGCAGCGTGAAGGCCAGGCAGCAGGTGCGGCGCTGGACGCTGGGCTCGCCGGCCGGGCCGGGGACCAGCTCGACCAGGTCGGCCAGGTCGAGCGCGCCGAGCAGGGTGTCGATGCTCTGCACCGTCGAGCCGGGCAGCGCGTCGGCACCCCGCAGGATGCCGTGCGCGATGCCGGAGGCGACCGAGCCGAGCAGCGTCCGGGTGCCCACCCGCACCTCGGCCTGGATCGCCGCGATCAGCGGGGCCAGGTGGGCGTCGAGCAGGGAGGCCCGCAGCTCGGCGAGCAACTCCGCCTCACCCGCGACGACGCGTACCTCCGGCAGGCCGGACAGCGCCAGCGGGTCGCTCGGCAGGACCGCCACGGTGGTGCCGCGGCGCAGACCCAGCGTGATCAGGGGCCGGTGGTCCTCGAAGTGGATCAGCACGTCGGACGGGTGGAGCAGCGGGACCCGGCGGGCCGAGGCCCAACCGAGCACGACCGGCAGCGCCGTCCAGTAGCTGTACGACTTCCAGGCCAGCGCGGCGCAGGCGTGCGGGGTGCCGCCCCAGCGGACACTCGCGGCGCGCAGCAGCTCCGGCAGGCGGGTGCCGTCGACCAGGGTCGTGGCGGGCGCCCAGCCCAGCTCGTCGTCGACCAGCAGCCCTCGGGCGAGCCCGGGGAGGTCGTCGGTGCCGAACATGGTCCGCAGCGCGGCCGTGACGGGGGCGAGCGGCGTGGCGGTCACGTCCCGCCTCGGCATCACCGCAGTCACCTGAGCCGTCCCCCGTCCGGATGGCCGAGGAGCCTCCCCCGGCGGACGGTCAGATGCCGTCCTGAGCTAAGGCTAGCCTAACCATGCTCGCCGGCATACCCGAGTGTTCTGTAATCCGGGCGACAGCGGCTGCCGTGTTCGGGCAGGCCGAGAGGCCCCGGACCGCGTACCGCGATCCGGGGCCTCGTAAACGCGACTTGAGGGCCTGTTTCACAAGAGCCGGCCCTTATGAAAGAGCCCTAATCGTTCAAGCCGCAGTCCTTGGCCGGCGTGGGCGTGCACGGCAGCTTCCGGTAGTCGGCCGGAGGAGTCACCGTGACCTTCGCCAGGTTCTCCTTCGTGCGGGGCAGCCACTCGTAGTCGCTGGTGGTGGTGCCGGTGAACACCTTGTTGACGACCCGGACCGGCTGGTAGGACTTCGCGTCGACCCAGATCTGCATGGACTCCTCGGCGGTCTTCGCCGTGTCCATGGCGCTGTCCGGGCCGCCCAGCCACTGCAGGTGCACGGTCTGCCTGCCGTCCAGCCGCTCCTTCCCGACGAGCGTCACCTTCCCGCTGTCGACGGCGCGCTTGAGGTCCTTGGGGTTGAGCGACGGCGGTAGGTATTGGACCTGCTTGGTGTCGGCCGGCTTGAGCGAGGAGACCTGGTAGGTCCACCACTTCTTCTTGTCATGGTTCAGCTCGACGGCGGTGGAGCCGTCCAGCGCCACGGTGTACGAGCGGACGTCGCCGTAGTAGATCTTGTTGTCCTGCCGCTCGCGGCTGGTGGTGCGGTCGGCCCAGAGCTCGATCAGGCTCGCCTGCTTGCCGTCCCGGCCCTGGTGCTTGGCGGTCTCGTGCTGGACGTACCCCGGTAGTTGGCCCAGGGCGGTGGCCGTCTGCTCGGCGACGTAGCCGACGGTGAGCATCTCCGGCGCCTCCTTCGGGGCGCCGCCGCCTCCCACGCCTCCGGGAGCGAACGCCAGCGAGGCGCCCACGGCCACGGCGGCGACCACCGGCGCGGCCACGGCCAGACCCAGTGCCCGGGTACGACGGCGGTTCTTACGGTGCAGGGTCTCGGTGAGATTCGATGGTGCGGTCATGGTGTACGTCTCCTCGTGGAGCCGGTCGCCCAGTAGGCGGCCCAGCTGTTCGTCGTCGAGAGCGGTCATCGCAGGGTCCTTGCCTCTTCGGTTTCGTGAAGGTCGCCGAGTAGTTCGCGCAGCCGCGCCAGCGCCCGGGAGGTGTACGACTTGACCGTTCCGATCGAGCAGCCGATCAGCTCCGCCGTCTGCTCGATGGAGAGGTCTTCGAAGTACCGGAGCACGATCACCTGTCGCTGCCGCACGGGAAGTTGGGCGAGCGCCGTGGCGACCGTCTGCCGCTCCCCGACGCCGTCGAATCCGGGATCGGTGGAGCGGAAGGCGTCGGGGTTGTCCGGCAGCGCCGTCTCGCGTGGGCGTCGCAGCAGGTCCCTGATCCGGTCCCGGGACAGGTTGACCATGACCTGCCGGACGTACGGCTCAGGGGCCTCGCGGGCCTTCGACCAGCGACGCATCGTGCGCAGCAGGGCCGTCTGCAGCAGATCCTCCGCGTGGCCCCGATCCCCGGTGAGGAGGAACGCGAGCCGCAGGAGCGCCGCCGACCGTTGCTCGACGAAGCTGTCGAAACTCGGATCAACTCTCACGGGGATAAGGACTCCAGCCGCCCGGCGGGGGTTGCCACCGCCGGCCGCCGTCACAGGCGGCAAGACATGAGCTGTCAAGCGGTGTGTCGGGAACATGCCAGATGAGTGTGCGCTCGGCCACGGAACGTGAAACTGATACTCCCGGCCGCGAGGAAGCCGATGACGACCTCACCCCTCGAGCGGGCTGCCGAGTCCTTTGCGGCCGAGCTTGCCCGCCAGCGCGCCGGGCGGGGCCTCTCCAAGAAACAACTGGCCGTGCTGATGGGTTTCGACCCGTCCTACGTGAGCCACGTCGAAGGGCGCCGACACCGCCCGACCGAGGACTTCGCCCGCCGCGCCGAGGCCGTCCTGGAGGCCAGCGGCGCGATCTGGCAGCGTTTCCGCGAGTACGACGACCTCCGGCACGCCCGCTCCGGCCAACCGCAGCGCGAACCCCCGCTGTCCAGCCAGTGGCTGCCCCCCGGCACCGGCCTCGTGGTGGAGCGGGAGTTGGCCACCCTCACCCACACCGATGACGGCTACCGGTGCGTCATCCGCCGCGAGCTGTACAACGCGGGCACCGAGCCGGTCACCCGCTACCTCGTCCGCGTCGCGGTGGACCGCTACCCGAACGATCCCGGTCGCTCCAACCGGCACCACCGGGAACACCCGCTCACCTTCGCCGAGCTGCAACTACAGGCCCGACGCGACGACGGCACCGGCGACTCCGAGCCGATGCACTGGCGGGCGAAACACGACCGGGACGCGTTCAAGGAGATCTGGCTCCTCTTCGAGAACGGCGAACGCCGCTTTCCGCTGTACCCCGGCGACCGGACCACCATCGAGTACGCGTACAGCGTCGGCCACGACAAGTGGGGCCCCTGGTTCCAGCGGGCCGTCCGGCTGCCCACCCGGCGTCTCGCCGTACGCCTGGATCTGCCGGCGGCGTTCGATCCGCAGGTCTGGGGCGTGGAGACCTCGCTCTCGGCGGAGGAGGGCCCGCTGCGGACGGCCCCGCAGCGGCACGACGAGGGTGACCGGGCGATCGTCGACTGGCAGACCGACGACCCGCCGCTGAACGCCCGCTACCGGATGCAGTGGCGCTTCCGGGCTCGGCCGGACACCGAGCCGGACGTCGGCCCCGGCGCCACCCGGGTCCGCCCCAGCGACCGCATGCGCGGGATCGGCATCGTGCAGCGCGGCGACGACCTGCTCCGACAGCCGGTGCGACAGTTCGACCTCCCCGGCGAGGAGCAGGCGGCCCGCGAGATCGTGGACCGCCTCATCATGGCGCTGGCCCGACTCGACGAGCTGCACCCGTTCAGCAAGGGGGTCGGTATCGCCGCCCCACAGCTCGCCATCGGCCGTGCCGCGGCCGTCGTCCGACCCCCCGACCGCTCGGCGGAACCGGTCGTCCTGCTCAACCCCCGGGTGGTCGACGCCGACCCGGAGACCGACGAGCAGTACGAGGGGTGCCTCTCCTTCTTCGACCACCGCGGTCTGGTGCCCCGGCCGCTGCGGCTCGACGTCGAACACGCCCAGTGGGACGGCAGCCGGATCATCACGTCGTTCGAGTTCGGCATGGCCCGGCTCGTCGCGCACGAGATCGACCATCTTCAGGGCCGGCTCTACGTGGACCGGATGGCGCCGGGCGTGCCGCTGGTGCCGGTCGAGGAGTACCGGGAGACCGGGCGACCCTGGCGCTACTGAGACAGCGAGGGGACCGGGGCGCGCGCCCCAGGGGGCAGGGGCACGCGCCCCGGTGTGGGGGGAGGAACGTCTAGAGATCGCCGAACGTGTCGTAGCGGACGGTCGACGGCGGCACCTCGTCGGCGGCCAGCACCCGCAGCGTCGACCGGACCATCTGCGCCGATCCGGAGACGTAACAGTCGTGCGTGGTCCACGGGCCGTACCGGGACACCACGTCCGGGATGTCGCCCTGCTCGCCGTCGAAGTCCGGGTCGTCGCTGCACGCGGCGGTGACCGACAACCACGGGTGTGTGGCCACCAGATCCTGTAGCGCGGCCAGCGCGTACAGGTCCGTCGCCTGCCGGGCGCCGTAGAAGACGTGCACCCACCGCGTCCGGTTGTAGGTGGCCAACTCCTCCACCAGCGCCTTGATCGGCGCGAGCCCGACGCCACCGGCCACGCAGAGGATGTCCCGCTCGGAGGAGCGGTCCAGGGTCATCGACCCCATCGGCGCCGCCAGCCGCAGCAGGTGTCCGGGCCGCACCCGGCGGACCAGCGCCCCGGACACCCAGCCCGCGCCGGGGCTCCGGACGTGGAACTCCAGCACGTTGTCGTCGTTCGGGGCGTTCGCCACCGAGTAGTTCCGCCACACCCTCGGGTGGAAGCGGGGCAGCTCCAGGCTGACGTACTGGCCCGCCCGCCAGGGCAGCGGGTGTTGCAGGGCCCGGCAGGTCAGCACGGCGATGTCGGGGCCGTGGCGCTCGTGGGTCAGCACCTCGGCGTGCCAGAACGGCGGGTTGTCGTCGTCGGCCGCCCCGGCCACCATCTTGGCGGCGATCGCCGCGTACGCGTCCCGCCACGCCTGGTCGTACTCCAGGTTCCAGCCGTCGCCGGCGGTGCTGCGCAGCGCGTCGAGCAGCGCGACGCCCATCGTGGCGTAGTGCCGGTCGTCGACGTGGTATTTGCGGTGGTCGCGGCCCAGCGCGCGCAGGAACTCGTCGAAGCTCTCCGGGTCGTCCACGGTGTGGATCGCCGTGATGATCGCCTCCAGCAGGCGGTCACCCTGGCCGGCCATCTGCACCGGGAAGAGCTGGCGCAGGGCGGGATCGAGCAGGAACACCCGAGCGTAGAAGTGCCCGGTCAGCCGCTCCCGGTCCTCCTCGACCAGGGTCCAGCTCTCCTTCAGCAACCGTGCGACATCGTCCACCGGTGCTCCTTCTCCAGACGGCAGCGGATCGGGCACCCATAGAATCTCCACGGAGCGTGTGCACCGGTCGCACAGAATGTGCGATCGGTTCATGCCGGCCGGTCGGCCCTGCCCGCTGGCCGGTCCGTCGGGCAGAGTGGTGCGGTGACCGTTGAGCTGACCCGCCCGGTGTCCCGCCGGCTGCTGGGGACCGAAACGTTGCTGGTCCTGGGCCTGTCCCTGGGCCAGTCCGCCGTCTACGCGGTGGTCTCGATCATCGCGAAGCTGACCGCCGAGGGCCCGCTCTCCAAGCAGACCGCCGCCCTGAACACCTCCGCGTCGGCCCGCCCCTGGCTGGACCTGACGTACCAGCTTCTCGGCATCGTGTTCGCGCTGCTTCCGGTGCTGCTCGCCGTACACCTGATCAGCAGGGACCCCGGCGACCCGGCGCGGACCCTCGGCCTGGACGCGCGGCGGCCCGGCCAGGATCTGGCCCGGGGCGCCGGCCTGGCCGCGCTGATCGGCCTGCCCGGCCTGGCCCTGTTCTGGGTGGCGGCGCACCTCGGCCTCAACGCGACGCTGGTGCCGGCGGCGCTACCGAAGGTCTGGTGGGCGGTCCCGGTGCTGATCCTCGCCGCCGTGCAGAACGCCGTGCTGGAGGAGGTGATCGTGGTCGGTTACCTGGTCACCCGACTGCGCCAACTCCAGTGGCGGCTCGCCGCGATCATCGCGGCCAGCGCGCTGCTGCGCGGCAGCTACCACCTCTACCAGGGCTTCGGCGCGTTCGTCGGCAACGCGGTGATGGGCGTCGTGTTCAGCCTCTTCTACCTGCGTACCCGCCGGGTGATGCCCCTGGTCATCGCGCACACCGTGCTCGACGTGGTCGCCTTCGTCGGCTACGCGTCGCTGCCCCGCGAGTGGTTCGACTGGTTGTGACCGCTCAGCGCCGGTGCGGCCGGTAGGCGGCCACCGCCCGCGCCGCCAGCCGATCGGCCGCGGCCGCGTCGCCGAGCGTGGCGGCGACCACCGCCGCCCCCGGCACCAGTCGGGACGCCAACCGCAACGCCACCCACCCGCCGGCCTGCGCGGTGAGCGGCGCGGCGAGCCGCCAGGCGGCCTCCGCCGCCTTCGGCCACGTCCCCTCCACCGGATCACCGGCCTCCCGCGCACCGAGCAGCGCGGCCCGCGCGCTCGCCGCGTCGGGATGCACCTGGGTCAACACCAGCAGCTCCTCGGCCCGATCGGGATGCGCCGGGTCGCGTCCGTACGCCGCCGCGAGGTGCAGCACCAGGTTCGCCTGGGTCCAGAGCACCGACACCAGCTCCGCCAGCGGCGCGAACAGACCGGCCAGCGCCGCCGCCGCCCCTCCCGCGCCCGCCGCCCGCACGTACCGCCGGGTCGCCAGCCGGGCCAGACCGTCCGCCGGAGCGTCCGGGTAGCGGTCCCGCAGCCGCCGCGTCCACTCGGCCGCGCCGGGTCCGAGCGTCCGCACCGCCTCCATCGCCAGGAACTCCGGAGCGAAACCGGGATGGTCGCGCAGGCGCGCGACCACCGCCGGCAATTCGGGGGTACGCGTCGAAGCCGCCTCGGGGTTGCCCGGGGGGACCGCCGCTGCGGCCGGCTCGGGGGTGATCGCGGAAGCCGCTTCCGGCGCGGGTGCCGGTGCGACTGCGGGTGCGCCCGCCTTCGCCGTGGCGGCTCTACGGGTGGGCGTGGCGCGCTTGCGAGGGGTTGGCGTGATCTCGGTCGGCTCTGGTGTGACGGGCGTCGCATCCGGGATGACCGGCGCTGGCGGAGGTGGTGTCGGTGCGACGGCCGCCGTGCTGGTGGCGGTCTTCCGGGGCCGGGGCGCCCGCGCCCTCGGTGGCTGGCCCGTCGGCTCTCCCGCCGCGCCGGGAAGCGCCTCGTCCTGGGCGGGTCGAGCTGCGCCCTGGGCGGGTTGAGCTGCCTTCTTGGCGGACTTCCTGGTGGGGTGCGCCCCGGTGCCGGCGGGTTCCTCGGTGGGGTGTGCCGTGTCGTCGGCGGGTTCCCTGGTGGGGTGCGCCGCGGTGCCGGCGGGTTCCCTGGTGGGGTGCGGCGCGTCGCTGGCGGCAGCGGGCGGCTTGACCGGGGTGCTCTCCGGGTGGGCGGGGGCGGGCTCTGTCTGCCGGGGCAGGGGACGGTCCGGATCCGGCGGTTGGAAGATCACCGGCGCCGCCTTGGCCCGGCGGGGACGCGGGCTCGCCGGTGCCGCCGGTGCCGTTTCGGCAGGCTGATCGGTCGCCTGCGGCGGCGTGAACGTGGCCCGCGCCGGGCGCCGACGCGGGCGCTCAGCAGGCTCCTGGCGGGTCGGTTCGCTGGGCGGCTGCTCCTGCATATCGATGGAGCGTAGTCCCGATCACGCCCCCGCACAGCGGTGAAATACCGGGGCGCGCTGCCCGGGTCGGCGTACCCCGGAAGTCGTTTTGCCCCCGGTGGGTGCCGACCTGTATCCTCGGGCGCGGTGGTCTGCGGGCCACCAGGGAGACTTCGCCTAGTCTGGTCTATGGCGCCGCACTGCTAATGCGGTTGGGGTCTTAAAGCCCCTCCCGGGTTCGAATCCCGGAGTCTCCGCGCGAAAGCCGGGTGTGTACACTGGCTGAGCACGAGCGCCCGTAGCTCAATGGATAGAGCATCTGACTACGGATCAGAAGGTTAGGGGTTCGAGTCCCTTCGGGCGCACAAGATCAGGGCCGTTTCGGGAAACCGAGACGGCCCTTTTCCGTTCCCGCACAGCGGCGAAGTACCGCAACGTTCTAATCCGCCTCGGTGCCGCTCATCCGCTCGCCCTGGCGCTTCAACGCGGCATGGAGTAGGGCAGGGACAACGCGGCCGCCGTTGTGGCCGCGTTGCGGGCGAGGGCCTCGCGGGCGCCGTCCGGGCCGAGGGCGATCACCGCACGAACGCGTTCGAGGATCTCATCCTCCCAGGCGATCGGGTGCGGGCGGGAACGGTTCAGTTCGCCGGCCTCCTCAGCCAGCGCCGCAGCCGCCAGCGCGGCGTCCCAGTCACCGCGGATCACATGCAGGTAGGCGAGTTCCTCGGCTGCACGTATGTCGGGGTCGGTCAGGCCACGCTCCGCGTCCTGGGCTTCCCACTCCAGTCGGTAAGCGAGCAAGCCCTCGACATCTCCGTAACGGTCCAGGAACGGGATGCCCTCCCGGAGTACGACGTCCCGGATGTCGGCCATCACCGGTTCGTAGCCGGCCAGGGCGTCCGGCTCCGGGAACACTCCCTCCAGCCGCCGTGAGCACGTGTGGCCGTCGGCCGCTGGCACCGCGAGCAACCAGACGATCACCTCGACCTGGAAATTGGGCCGCCGGCGCAGTGGTGGAATTGGTTGCACCGTCTGGGCGGTCCAGCCGACCGGACCCCGCACCAGTCGGCCCTCCGCAGCACGCCAGCCATCACCCAGAGCGGGCAGCAGGTACGCGTCGACGGCCTTTTCCCACCTGCCGACATCCACGTGATCATCCCCTTCTCAGCATCGAACGGTGATCGCCGGAACGTTCCGATACCTTGCTGGGAGCTGGTTCTGTAGGTCCCCGTACCACTTGGTTTCGAGCCCCTTGGCGCCGGTCTTCAGGTCGAGGATGAGTTCCGGTCGCAGTTCGTCCACGCCGAGCACGACATCCGGCGCCTTGGCGCCCTTCTCCCAGCCCTCTCGTGCGGTGACCGGATTCTTCCACCTCCTGGCGAGCAGACCGTTGCGGTAGCCGACCTCCGCGAACAGGTTGGCCGATGCCGGTTCCGCACCGACGAGCTCGGCGAGTCGTTTGTGCACCCGGTCGCCCCAGTGCTGCGGGGACTCTCCGGGCCACCGCTGCACGTCTTTGCAAGCCTGCTTCGCGAGCTGTTCGACGCGGGTCTTCGCCTGCTGCTGACGGGTGTTCAGGGCCGGCGGGTTCGCGCCGGTCGGCAGGTACTCATGAGGCTTGTCCGCCGGCTTGACGCCCAACGTGCCGTTGCGTTTGATCTCGTCGGCGAGGTCAGCGGCCATCTTCTTGGCATCCGCCGTGGTGACCGCCCGGGCGACCGCCGTGTACGCGGCATACACCTGGTGGGTCTTGGGTTTCCGGGCCGGCGGGATGTAGTACGACGCGCGGCACCGTACCGTTTTGGTGTCCTTCGGCTTCATGATCAGGACTTCCGGGCAGGTCTGCACCGGCCTGCCGTCCAACGTCATGGTGATGTTCACCTCGACGGTGACCTGCTTGTCGATCGTCACGTACTTGGATGCCGACGTCACCCTGCTGCGGAGCTTCAGGTTCGCGGTGCAGCCGTTGGTGGTGCAGGGGCTGAGGCTCGCGTCGCCGGTGAGCGACACCTGGACGATGCTGTCGAGGGACTGCGCCAGTACGCCCATCTGACGTTTCACCTCGTCGAACAGCAACTGCCGCTGGTCGTCGGTGAGAACCTGCAGCTTGGCGCGCAACTCGACGTCACTCACCCGGTGCGCGATCGTCTGAAAGCCGCTCCCCGACTCGGCCACCGGGGTGGTGCTCATACCCAACAGCCGTTTCGGTTCGGCCGTACTGATCAGGTACGTGACACCGTCGAGGACCACCGCTCGTGCCTCGACGCCATCCACCGAGGTGACCACGCCGAGTCCGAGTGACTCCTCCTGCTGCGGATAGCCGTTTTCCTCAATGCTCGGCACCATGCCGGTGGCGAGCAGAGCCGGCGCCAGGACGTCACCGAAGTCGAATCCAAAGAGGTCGCCCGCGACCCGCACCCACCGGTTGGCAAACTTTTTCTCGCGCCCGTCGGTGATCCCGGCCTTACGCCAGAACGCCTCGCCGACCTTGAGGAACGTACGATCGCCAAGGTCCAGGATCTCGGCGGTCTGGCCGCCAGTGATCAGCTTGCCTCGCACCGTGCCTTCGTTTGTCACCTGGGCGTCCATGCTGATGCGGTCGCCGTCCGGTCCGGAGAACGACCCCTGGTAGCGGACCGCCGACGTGGTGAGCAGCCGCTCAGCCGCCTGTCTCAACTCCTGATCGGCGGTATTCACCGCCACCTGCGCCTCAGTGGCCCGTTCCTTTTTGCCACCCGGGTTGCCGGTGAAGCGGGGCACCACGACAAGCGCGCCGATCGTGCAGATCAGCAGGAACGCCAGGGCCAGGCCACCAAACAGCAGCAAAAGCCGTCGCGGCCGTGCCGGTTGCGGCGGCAGTGGCGGTGGCGGTGGGGGCAGAAGAGGCGGTGGCGGCGGGGGAAACGGTGGCGGCGTCGGGTAGTTCATGGCGTCTCGATCCATCGACAGCAAACCGGCGCTGGTCAATGTATACGTTTCGGCCAAGCCCGCGTGGTGCCGCTGTGCACGGCGGACGCGCAAGCGAAATCGGGTTCACCCTCTGCCGCGATCAGTGCGCCGAGGTGTGGCAGATCAGCTGGCGGACATGTGGCGCGCGGCAGTCGGCGGCGGACAATCGCCACCGGTGATTGTCTGGTCCGACCACCCGCTTGACGAATACGTCCCAGGACATGCTTGACGTTCGGTCTGGAACTCTGTTCTGAGGAGGGTTATCGGGCGGTCATATATCGATGCGCCGCTCGACGGCGGTCGGGTCGTCCGGCTCGCCGAAGCGGAGGGTGGCGTGGGCTGGCTTGGTCGGGAAGGCCCGCAGCAGCGGCTCTACAAACCCCAGGCCGCCGAACTGCTGACCGCACGCGGGCGGCGAGTCGGAGGATCGCCGACGGTTACGGCCACTCGGGTATGACGCAAGTCACAAAATGGCCGTCCGTGGGGCTTGCCAAGTGCCTGGCTTTCGTCATCTGGGTTGCGTCCTTGACCAGGCTGACATTGCCCAGGAGGGCGGCACGGCACCTTCTGGTTGCTGTCGAAGCACATGGACTATATGGAGCTGGATCGCCTTCTGGGCATGATCAATTCTGGTAAGACGCGGCTCGCCCGGCGGTCCGGCTCTTAATAACGTGACCTCATGCCCGAGTTGATTCTGCCGACTGTCCGCCTGCACGCCGCGTTCTTGAAATGCCGCGACGACTGGGGCCCTGGCCTTCACGAGGACGGCTTCGGCCTGAGGGCTGACGACGATGTGGACTCGCCCGAAGGCTTCGCCGCTTGGGTGCACGCGCGGGTCCGAATGGTCCATCCGGCCGGCGATCCGTGTCCGGACGAACAGCACGGCTCACCCCGGTGGATCGTCGAGAACGGCCACGTACTCGGGGGTATCGCCCTCCGGCACAAGTTCGATGACGAGATCGGCCAGATCGGCTACGGCGTCCGGCCGTCCGCGCGCCGCCGAGGACTGGCGAGTTGGGCACTCGGCGAGATGCTCACAGAGGCTCGCGTCGTCCTGGGCCTAGATCGCGTCCTCATCCCTTGCCTGGCCGACAACATCGCGTCGGCCCGGACGATCGAACACCACGGCGGCGTCCTCGAGGGCATCCGCGACACCGAGCACGGTCCAGTAAGGCGCTACTGGATCGCCTTGGATCGGTGAGGTCACCCGGCCGAAGCCGTAACTAGGAACTACCCGTATTAGGCAAGGGCGGCCCGGGAGGTGCGGACCGTGTTGGATGTGAAGCCGTACCGGGACGCGCTCGCGCTGCCAGGGTTGCGGCCGCTGCTGCTGGTAGCGATCCTGGCCCGAGTGCCAGTGGCGGCCACCGCCGTGGTGATGACGCTGCACGTCCTCGATCTGGGCCGCGGCTTCTTCGCAGCCGGGCTGGTCGGGGCCGCGATGACGGTCGGTTCGGCGCTCGGCGCGCCATTGCTCGGCCGGCTGGTCGACCGACGTGGCCTGCGGCCGATGCTGCTGCTGACCACAGCGGTCTCGGCGTTGTTCTGGGCTACGGCACCGGTTCTGCCGTACCCGGTGCTGCTCGGTGCCGCGTTCGTCGGCGGGCTGCTCACCCTCCCGGTCTTCTCCGTGGTCCGGCAGTCGATCGCCGCGCTGGTCCCGCCAACCCAACGCCGTCAGGCGTACGCGCTGGACTCGATGTCGGTCGAACTCAGCTTCATGATCGGGCCAGCCGGGGCGGTGGCCTTGGCCACCAGGGTCTCGCCCACCCTGACCATGTACGCCGTCGGCGCCGGGATCGTGCTGGCCGGACTCACCCTGCTGGTGCTGAACCCGCCGACCCGGGCGCGTGACGAGGCGACGACGCCGGCACCGGCACTGCCGCGCCGGCAGTGGCTGACCCCACGGCTGATCGGACTGCTCGCCGGCGGCGCGGCGGGCACGTTGGTGATCGCCGGCATCGATGTGTCGGTGGTGGCGGTGCTGCGTGATGCTGGCCAGCTCGACTGGACCGGTGTGGTGCTGGCGCTCTGGGCGTCGTGCTCGTTGATCGGTGGCTTCACCTACGGCGCGCTGTCCCGCCCGGTGCCGTCGCTGATCCTCACCCTGGTCCTCGGTCTGGTCACCGTTCCGGTCGGCCTGGGCAGCGGCCAGTGGTGGCTGTTGGCCCTGATGCTGCTGCCGTCCGCAGCCTTCACCGCGCCGACCGTGGCGGCCACCGCCGACGCCGTGAGCAGGCTGGTGCCGGCGAGCGTACGGGGTGAGGCGATGGGCCTGCACGGCTCAGCGATGGTGGTAGGGGTTGCGCTCGGCGCCCCGCTGGCCGGGGCGGTGATCGATGCCGCCGCGCCAGCCTGGGGCTTCGCCGCGACGGGCCTACTCGGCGCGCTGATCGCGCTGGCGGTACTGCCGACCCGGTCGAGTCACCAACACTCCGAATCCGCGGCCGAACCCACCACCATCCCCACCGTCGCTCCCTGCTCGATTCCGCCCCCGCTCGATCGTGCTGTCTCACCATCCGCCCTGTCCGCAACCCGCCGGCGACGCGCGAGAAGTTGACCACCACAAGTGCGGTGACCGCCGCGTACGCAGCGGACGGCCCGACCAGCCCCAGCGGAGGCGGCCCCGACCATCGCCGCGATGGTGGCCGACCTTCGCGCGGTGGTCGCGGTGACCGCGCTGGGCGCGGCGACGTTCGTCGGTTTCCTGTCGCACCGCTACGGCGAGCTGACCGGTCCCGGCGATGCCTGGTCCTACACCGTGCTCATCGGCTTCGCCGCCGTGCTGGGGACCGCTTACCGGTACGCCCGATCGGTGACCGCGCACCTGGCTGACGCCTCGGTGAGTGATGGTGGTGTTGGCTACGGCTTCTCGGCGACGAACGTCCCGCGCGCTGGAAGCGTCACGACGAGACCCCGTTCCCGCAGCAGGCGGATAGCCGCTCGGACCGTGCCGCGAGCCACGCCGTACTCCTGCTGGAGGTGGGCCTCGGAGGGGAGCGGCTGACGGGGCTTGAGCTTTCCGGACTCGATCTTCTTGGCGAGGAGATCCGCGAGCTGGATGTAGAGCGCTACCGGACTCATCTCGTCGATCATGATCGACACCTTATGGACGCCTAGCACGGGCGGGCCGTTGGGTACCTACCAAACGTTCTGTACTTATAGGAACAGCTATACGAACTGTACAAGTTGAACTAGATTGAGGTCAGACCTTCGCCCAGGTAGGAGGCACCTCGTGAAGCTCTGGCCGTTCGCCTGTCCTGCTCCACCCCACCCGGAGCGGGAGGGGTCGCGGTGAGCGCGGTGCCGTTCGAGGTCGAGCTTTCCTGGACGGTGATCGATTACCACCGCATGCAGAGATGTAGCCGTTGTCATCCGGACGGCTGGTGTCCGAGGGTCGCGGTGGCCCGAGCGCGGATCGGGGCGTGGCGACGGGCGGTGGGGCGTGCGCCCGTTCAAGGGTGGTGACCTGCTGCACCTCACGCAGGCGGCCAGCGTCCAGTTCTCCCGGCCGTTCTACTTCCGGCTCATCCGCGTACTGGAAGACCGGATCACGTACGACGGGTGGGCCTGGATCGAGGGGTACGAGCTGGACACCCGGGGAGATGCGGTAGCCCGGCGGCAACTCTTCGTCCAGCCCGCCGGTCTCCGGAAGCTCGCTCCGTCGCCCCGTCCGGCGGCCTCCCCGGTCCGTAGGGAGCCTGCGCCCGTCCGGAAGGGCTCGGGGAAGACCTCGGCCCGCAGGGTGAAGGGATCTCTGTAGTTCAGATCCGTACAGGGTCTCGGGTGGGGTCGGTTCAGACCCGCTAATCCCGGCGGGTTTTGGTGCTCTTGATCATGTGTTTCCGCTGGTCAGTACTACTGTCCACTGGGGACGCCTACGGATCGGCTGGCACCGGTCTATCACCCTGGACATGCTCGCCTTGGCCGTCCTTACCGTCCTCGCCGTGGCGCTCCCCAGCAGAGCGCACCCTGCCCCTGGTCGATCTGGCGACGAAGATCCTCAAGCCGCGCCCGACGAACCCACCACAAGCACAGGCAGGGGAGGTGACGTTGGAGTAGTAGGCGATAATGGCGACCCTTCCGGATCGCGCCCGCAACGGCGGGCAGGCGCCTCGGGTCAGGCGAACAATGCGATCACGGAGAGGATGAGGCCGAGTGCGGCCATCACCATTCCGGCGGTGCGGTACTCGGTAGTTCTTGCGGGGTCGAATTTTACCATGCCGAAGTGGCCGACCAGGCGTGCCATCCCGATCGGGCGCCATGCCAGAAGGGCGCCAGCCACCAGTGAGAACAATCCAACGATAAGGACGATCGTCATCGTCCAAGGGTATCGCGGATTCCGACACTGCGCTGCCCGCAGAAGGGCAGGCCGGCGGTCAGCGGCGCCGTCGGCGGTGTCGGGTGATCACGTTGGCCAGCATCGTTGCCAAGGCCGCCACTGCGGCCACCCCCAGTACGATCCCTGCTCCGGCAAGTCCCATAGGGACGATCCTACGTCGCGCCCCGCTTGCTCGCACGCGAGGCCGGATCTGTGGGCGCCTCGTTCGGAATGAGGGCCGGGTCCGCTCTGTCAAGAATTGTTTGACAAGGTGTCCAGAGGCGTCCGTCAATGCCAATTTGACAGACGGTCGAGCGGATGCCGAGTAATTCACAAAGGGGTGTTGCCCGTCACTGTTGTGGATATCTTGGGGTCTCCGTTGTTCGCACGAACGAAAGGGAGGACGAGCAATGATCATCAAGGGTATGACGGACGCCTGGCAGAACCGAGGGTCCGAGGAGGCCACGATGCCGGCCGTTCCGGCGGGTGCTTCTCCGCTGGACGAGATGTACCTGGAGTCGATCGTCGGTGGCGCCGCCGACAGCCTCGACTTCTTCACCTTCGTCTGCAGCAGCAGCGTCCCGCCGACGGTCGTCTGCCCGACGACGTCGAACCTCTGCGCCTGATCGCGCGGAAGCGCTGCGCCGAGTAGTCCGGTGCACCGGCCGCCCGTCCCGGCCCGACCGGGGCGGGCGGCCGTCCTCATCCATGACGCGGGGAGGCTCCATGTCGACTGACCTGATGCGGCGCTGGTCCACGGTGCCGCCGTTCCGGACGCTGCCGGAGGACGCACTGCGTACCCGACTCTCCCTTCCCGTCGGCGGCAGCCCACCACCTGCGGGTGACGCGCCTGGATCCGGGCCTGCGGAGCTGCCGCATACGCTGGCGGAGTCGCCGGTCGGCTGGATGACCGAGGAGCCGGTTCTCTGGCCACTGCTGCCGTTGTGGCCCCGGCTCGCCGACCTGCACAGGGCCCTCACCGAGGCGGGACGCGCCGAGGGTCAGGGGGCGGCGGCCACGGTGGCCGATCGCTACCTCCGCAGTCTGCTGGGCGACGTTCGCCGGCTCGCGTGTCGCGCGGCCGCAGAAGATCTCGACGCCCCGGTCGACGAAGCCGGGAAGGCCGGAGAAGCGCCGACTGCCCGGCGGACCGAGGCGGAAGCGGCGAAGACGCTGGCCGTCCGGTACGCGGCCCGCCCCGCCGCAGCCGAATTCGCCGACCGTTACGCCCCTCTGCTTCGCCAGGTGAAGCACATCCTCGACGGATACCTGCGCACGTTCACCGAGATGCTGCAAAGGCTGCGCGCGGACGGTCCGCTCATCACGCCGCTGCTCGGCGGGGTCGAGGCCGGGCAGATGCGAGCCGTACGCGCCGTGGGCGACCTGCACGAGCCGGGCGCGGTGCTGCTGCTCACCTTCGCCGACGACACCCAGCTCCTCTACAAGCCTCGCAGCCTCGCCCTGGAAGTCCAGCTCACCACGGTTCTGCAGTGGCTGGACAGCCACGAGCCGGGACTCGCCCCCCGGGTTCCCCGATCGGTGGACCGCGGTCGCTACGGGTGGCAGGAGTTCGTCGCGTGGTCGCCGGCTCGCTCGGCCGACGAGGTGCGGGCCTTCTATCGCCGCTCGGGAGCGCTCGTTGCGCTGGCGTACCTGATGCGGGCGACCGATCTGCACTACGAGAACGTGCTGTGTGACGGCCGGTCGCCCGTCCTGGTCGATCCCGAGTGCCTGTTCACCACCTCCTTCCGCACCCGTGGCGACGGTGTCGAGGAGATGGGTGGGGTGAAGGCCACCACCGTCCTGGACTCCGGTCTGCTGCCGGAACCCGGCCACCGCGGCGACCTGCCGACGGCCCTGGACCTCTCGATGCTCGGCGCCGTCGGCGAACGGCGGCAGCCCCGGCAGATCCGCGAGCTGCGCGTCGACGAGCACGGCCGGTCCGAGTTCGTGATGCGGTCCCTGCCGGCGGAGGACGCGACGCACATGCCGGTGCTCGACGGCCGCGTGGTGCCGGTGGTCGGGTACGAGGACACGGTCGCCGACGGTTTCGTCGCTGCGTACCGAATGTTCCTGGCCGACCGTGATCACCTCGACCAGCTCCTGGCCGGGTTCGCCGGGGCCCGCGTGCGGCACATCGTGCGACCGAGCTGGCAGTACGGCAAGTTGCTGTACGAGCTGGGCCATCCCGATGCCGCCCGGTCGGCACTCAAGCAAGAGGAAGTCGTCAACACGATCTGGCCGGCGAACGCCCACGAGCGGCAGCTCGCCCTCCATCTGTTCGGCAGCGAACGCCGCGGATTACTGCACGGTTGCATACCGACGTTCGAGCGCCGCGCGGGTGATGTCGACCTGCTCTCCAACGGCGAACTGGTGCACTCGTCGGCTCTGCTGGTCAGCGGGCTGGACCTGGTCCGCCAGCGGCTGCGCTCGCTGTCCGCCGAGGATCTGCGGGTGCAGACCGGGATCATCCGAGCCACCCTGTCACTGTTGCGCATCCCGGCCGATGCACGGCACCGGCAGTCGTACTCCCCGGTCCGCGCTGCAACGCCGGACAGCGACACCGTCCTTCGCGCGGCGACCGACATCAGGGACGCCCTGACCGCCGACATGGCCGACAATCGCGGCCGAGCCTGGTGGCTGGGCGGTGTCGAGGTGTCCAGCGGAATGTTCGGCGTGCGACCGAGCCCCTTCGGTCTCTACGACGGCGTCGCCGGGATCGCCCTGTTCGCGGGGTACCTGGACCTGATCACCGGATCACGCAGCCGGCTGGCCACCTCCGCCCGGTCGGCGATGCTGGTCGATGCCGAGTCCGTGCTGCAGCACAGCACGCTGGAGCAGCTGGCCCGCAACCGTCAGCTTGGCGTGCTGAACGGGCTCTGGGGAACGGTGTACGTGGCAGCGTGCCTCGGCCACTCCGCCGGGGATCCCGGCCTGGCTCGCTGGGCCCGCGACGTCGCTGGCCGGCTGGCACCGGCCCCGCTGCCGACCGACTGCTGGGACCTGCTCGGTGGTTCCGCCGGAATCGCCGCCACGGCGGCCGAGCTTGCCACGGCCTTCGGCCCGGAGGTGTACGCGGCGGCCGCCGACCGGTTCCTCCGATCGACCGCGATGCAGCTGGAATCCGTCCTGAGTGCCGAGGAGATCCCGGCGGGCGTGGCACATGGCATGTCCGGCGCAGCCCTCGCCTTCGGTCGGGGAGCCGGCCTGTTTCCCGGCGCCGGATGGGACACCGCCGCCCGGGTGTGCATCGACGCCGAGCGTTCGCAGCGCCGTCCCGACGCGGGTGGCTGGCACGACGCCCTGCTGGCGCGCGAGGGAGTGCCGCAGGAGGGCAAGCGGCAGAGCTGGTGCCGTGGCGGGGCCGGGATCGGACTGGTCCGACTGGCACTCGGCGAGGAGGCGGCCGGCGGTGGCGCACTGATCGACAGCGAGGAGAAGCGCGACATCGACCTGGCGGTCCGGCTGACCGTCGAGCACGGTTTCGGGTACGACCAGAGCCTCTGCCACGGCGCCATGGGAGCACTGGAGCTGCTGCGAGCCGCCGGATGCGAGCAGGAGTACGGCGTCCACCTCGGTGGACTCCTCGCGGCCGCTGAGCGGCACGGCTGGCGGACGGGCCTGCCGCGGCCGCTGCCGGATCCGGGCCTGTTCACGGGCGTCGCGGGCGTCGGCTTTGGTCTGCTGCGGCATCTGGAACCACGCGCCGTTCCGCGCGTCGTGACGCTCAGCCTGCCGGCCGGCTGCCGGTCGCCGGAGGGGCCCGTCGAGGAAGGAGCGCGGGGCGATGCGTGACAGCGTCACCGATCCGTACGAAGGCGTCGAGGCGTCCGCCGCCGGGGTGGAACGTGCGGCGCTGTGTGGGCTGGCCGCGCAGCGCTCGATCACCCGCCTGTGGGTGGCGCTCGCGGTGTGGATCCTGCTCGCGCTCGGAGTGCTGGTGCTGGTCGTGGACCGGATCGGGAGGTAGCGGCAGCGATGGCGAAACGGGTTCAGACGATCCTGCAGATGTCCCAGTCGGACTGCGCCGCGGCCTGTCTGGCGATGGTCGGCAGCGCTCTCGGCCGCAGCGCCTCGACCGGCTTCTGGCAGCGCGCTCTCGGTAGCGGCCGGGACGGTACGTCCGTCGCCCGGATCTTAGCGACGGCCACCGCCCATGGACTGACCGCGCGGGCGTACGCCGTGCAGGATCTGCGCGCCGCGGTCACCTCGACCGCGATGCCGGCGGTCCTGCACGTGGACGGCAACCACTTCGTGGTGCTCACCCGTGTGCGGGGTGGCCAGGTCGAGATGGTCGATCCGGGGCAGGGCCGGCAACGCTGCGATGCGGAGGCCCTTGCGCGGCGGATGTCCGGGCCGCTGATCGTCTTCGGCGTTGCCGGTGACGGGCGGCAGCATTCGTCGCCGGACGTCGCGTCGCGGTTGTCCCTGCGGGGAGTGATCACGCGGAGTTCTCGCGGGTTGCGCGGTCAGTTGATCGCCGCCACGGCGATCATGGTCGCCGCCACTCTCGGCCCGGCGTTGCTCACCCGCGAGGCGGTCAACGCCGCCGTGGCCCGCGAGGGGCACCTGTCGCCCTGGCTGGTCGGCGTCGCGGCGGCCGGCTGTCTGGGCCTGCAGTTCCTGGGCACTCTGCTGCAGTCGGGACTGGTCCTGCGCCTACGGGCCCGGATCGACGCGCGGTTGATGACCGCCTTCGTCCACCACCTCCTCGGCAAGGACCTGGAATTCCTCGAGCAGCGTGCGGCGGGGGACATCCTCTCCCGGATCTCCGCCAACGCCGCCCTCCGGGATTCCCTGACCCTGCTGCTTCTCGCCGCCGGCCTGCACCTGCCCCTGACCCTGATCTATCTGGCCGCCCTGGTGGCCGTCTCGCCGGCCCTGTCGGTGATCGCGCTGCTGGGCGCCGCGTTGCAGATGGGCGCCGCAGTCGCCTTCGGTCGGCGGGTGGAGGCTGCCCAGCGGGAGGCACTCCGCGCCGATGCCGAGCTTCAGATCAACTCGGTCGACGCGGTGAACAACTACGCGGTGATCAAGGCAATGCGGCTGGAAGCCGGGGTGACCGGACGCTGGCTGCGGACCTTCGCGGCGTCGGCCGCCCGGGGCCTCAAGCGCGACTCCGAACTGCAGACCCTGCAAGCCTTCACCGGCCTCGTGCAGTTCGCCGTCCCCATCACCATCGTGCTAACCGGCGTCTGGCTGGCGGCCGACGGCACCGTACGGCTCGGCTCCGTCCTGGCCATGCTGACCGTCGCGGGCATGTTCCTGGCTACCCTCGGGCGCCTGGTGACCGGGGCGCAGGGCATCTTCCTGGTCCGCGGCCAGCTGGAGCGGCTGGAGGACATCATCGACGGCGCAGCGCCGGCGCCGGTCGCGCATGCCGGCGATACGGCTACCGGCCAGGACACCGCTGACGTCACCGGCGCCGACCGGCAGCCGGCCCGAGCGGCGATCCGGCTGGAGCGGGTCAGCTATCGCTATCACCAGGACGGCGCCGATGTGGTCGACGACGTGTCACTGGAGGTGCGCCCCGGCGAACTGCTCGGCATCGGTGGGGCCACCGGTGGGGGCAAGACCACCCTCATCCACCTTCTCCTCGGCCTGTACCAGCCGCGATCGGGCACCGTGACCCGGGTGCGCGTCGACGCAGGCGGCCGGCGGACGCCCGGCGAATTGTCCTATGCCTACGTACCGCAGGACCCGGAGTTGTTCTCTGGCACTATCCGCGACAACGTGCTGGCGTGGCGCGCTGGCGTGCCCGACCGGGCGGTATGGGAGGCGCTGGAGCTCGCCGCTGTCGAGGAGGACGTCGCGGCGATGCCGCTGCGGCTCGACACTCCGATCGGCAGCCGAGGCATGCACCTCTCCGGCGGGCAGCGGCAACGCCTCGCCCTGGCCCGCGCCTTCCTGGCCCGGCCGGACCTGCTGGTGGCCGACGAGCCCACCAGCCACCTGGACCCGGGCACCGAGCAGACCGTGCTCACCGCGCTGCAGATGATGCCCGGTACCCGGATCGTGGTCGCCCATTCGGCGCCGGTCCTCGGCGCCTGCGATCGGGCGCTGCGGATGACCGCGGGTGATCTCACCCCGCTCACGGTCGTCCCGGGTGGCCCGCGGTCCCTCACCGACGTCAGCGCCGTCAACTGATCAGACTGGAGGTAACGCCATGACGAGCGAGCCGCGCACCAGCACCGACGGCCCGGTCTTCATCCTGTGCTTCGCCCGGTCAGGGTCGACCCTGTTGCGGGTTCTGCTGGACGCCCATCCGGAGCTGGCGAGCCCACCCGAGACGAGCGTGGCCCGGGTGTGCGAGACCACCGAACGAGCCTGGCGGCAGGTCTGCCTCTCCGGTGGTCGAGGTCCGCTGCCGACCGAGGTGATCGACGAGATCCGCACGGCGGTGGACCGGCCGATGCGCGCGTACGCCCGGGCCCGCGACAAGCGCCTCTGGTGCGACAAGTCGCTCGATAACCTCTGGCTGGCACCGCTGCTCTCCGACGTCTTTCCGCAGGCCCGCTTCGTCGCCCTGCACCGGCACTGCCTCGACTTCGTGATGTCCGGCCTGGACGCGAGCCGCTGGGGCTTCGCCGCGTACGGTTTCGAGAAGTACGTCCAGAAGTCCCCCGGCAACACCGTGCACGCGCTCGTGCGGTACTGGTGCGATCACACCGAGGCGCTGCTGAGCTACGAGCGACGCAACCCGGACCGCACGGTGCGCGTCCGGTACGAGGACCTCGCCCGCGACCCGGACCGCGAGCTGCGCCGGCTGACCGGATTCCTGGGCGTCGAGGACGTCCCCGGCCTGTCCCGGTCGGCTTTCGCCGGACAGCACGACATCGGCGCCGGCGACCACAAGCTGCCGTTCACCGACCGGGTCTCCGCCGACAGCGTGGGTACGGGACGACGCGTACCGATCCACCTGATCCCGCCCGACCTCATGCAGCGGATGAACGAGTGCCTGCGACAGCTGGACCACCCGGAGGTCGGACCCGACTGGAATGCCCTGCCGTCCGAAGGGCCGGCGGGCGAAAGCCCGGGCCGGTCTGCCGTCACTGCGCTGGCCGACGTGCTGGGCGGCGACGATCCGGCCCCGCGGCTCTGCTCCCACGAGCAGGACCGCCTGCGGGACCACGTGCTGGTGACGATCGAGGACCGGCAGTCCTCCTGGCTGATCGACCCCGCGACCGGCGAGGCGTCGTTCTGCGACCGGCCGTGCCTGCCGCGGGCCCGCATCCTGACCGACTCGGCCACCCTGCGGGGCGTCGTCACCGGGGAGGCCAACATCGGTGGTGTGCTGCGCACGGGGGCGCTGCGTGCGGTCGGCGGCGTCTCCCGCGTGGCCGACGTCGTGGCCGGGTTGCGCGACCGGCACCAGGCCACCGGCCCACGGGCCCTGGCGGACACGGTCGGTGCGCGATGATCGGTCACCTCCTGGCGTGGTGCTTCCTGCTGCTGTTCTCCGCCTACACCGCGGCCGCGATCATCAGCTTCGTGCCGGCGGTGGACCGCCGGATGCGACAGGTCCGGATCGGGGTCGCAACGCTGCGGTCGATCCTGCCGTTCTGGGGGCTGTTCGCTCAGCGCTTCGGCATGTTCGACCTCGACCTGTCCTACCGGATGCACAGCAGATCGGCGGCGGCCACCTCGGCCGACGCGGACGAGCACCCCTGGACACCGCTGACGAGCAACCGCTGGCGCTGGTGGTCCGCGATGTGGCGGCCCAGCCAGCGCGCCGATCAGAGCGCGCAGATCCTGGCGTACCGGCTGATCAGCGGGGGTGCGGCCGACGGCCGCGACATGCGTGACGACCCCGCATACCGGCGGGTCATGGCGTCGGTACGCCGCTCAGCGCTGCAGACCGCCGACCCCACAACTGCGGACCGGGCCGAGTTCCGGCTGGTGCTGACCCGTGGGTACTGGACCACATCGCCGCCTCGCACGATCTTCGTGTCCGCCCGCGAACCCGTCCTCCCCGCAGCAAGCAGCCGATCGGAGATCCGTCATGACAGCTGAATGGTTCCCGAGCGGTCTTTTCGCCGACGACCTGTTCCCGCTGGCCGCCCGGGTGGCCGGCATCGCCCTGCTGGTGACCGGCGCCGAGCTGACCGCCGCGCTTCCCGGGCTGGCCCGCTGGCGGCGCCCGGACGCCGCCGCCGGCCCGCGGTGGGTGCTCGCGCACCGGATGATCGCCCTGCTGCCGGCCCTGCTCGGCGGCTGGTTCCTCGTCGACCCGCGAGCGTGCCTGTCCGGTGGAGGGCTGGCGGCCGTTCTGATCCTCGGTTACCTGATGGTCGCACTCCAACCGCTCGGTGACGGCGCGGACATCATGCTCATGATCGTGCTGGCCGGCCTCGGCGTGCTCTGGCTGGTGCCGTCGACCGCCCTGACCGACTGGGCGGCGTGGCTGGTCGCCCTGAACGTCTGCCTCGCCTACCTGTGGAGCGGCGTGGCGAAGCTCCGGGTGCCGGCGTGGCGGCACGGACGTCAGGTCGCTCTGGCGGTCAACTCGCCGCGGTTCGGCTCGGCGCAGATCGCCTGGCACATGCTCAACCGGCCCACGATCACGCGGCTCACCGCCTGGAGCGTGATCCTGATCGAGGTCTCCTGCCCGATCTTCCTCATTCTCGGTGGATGGCCGCTCATCGCCTGGATGGTCTGCGCGATCCTCATGCACGTGTCGGTCGCCATCATCATGGGCCTCGGACGGTTCCTGTGGTCGTTCGGCGCCGGCCTGTTCGCCATGGCCGGCGCACGCCTGCTGGTCTGATCACGTGGGACACCGGTGCTGCTGCACGATGTTGCTGAAATGGGCGTGAGCTGCTTGTCGGCTCACGCCCAGCAGATCCCCGATCTGCCGCCACTTGACGCCTCGGTAGCGGGCGTGCGCGACGGCGCATTCCACCATGGTGACCGAGCGCGTCTGCAGCGTCAGCACCTTGGTGATCAGCTCAACCGCATCGGACTCGGTATCTTGCTGGCTGACATCCGCGCACTGGTCGAGGATCGCCTCGGCCAATTGTTCCAGGTCCTGCGAAAGCTGAGCCAGCCGATCGATGGCGACTTCCGGCGCCTGCGGTGAGCCCGCGACCGAGCCGGCCTGAGCGCCTTCTTGCGTGAACTGCTGCCCTGGCGTGTGCGACTGCACGTCCTGTCGTCCCCCGCAACTCATGGAGACACCGGGCCTGATCATCATCTCACCCGGCATTGCGGCGCGGCGGTGGCCGGGCGGCACTGACTCGGCCGCTGAGCCGATCCCCCGTACCACTATCCCCCGTGGATAGTCGAACGTGATTGAAGTATCCCCCGGCCGGGTGACCAAACATGACAGTCTCATGACACTCGCCCGAAAACCTCCACAGTGGACCCGTGGTCAACAGGTCGCTCTCCAGGAGCGGAGCTTGTCGGGATTGAGTACGGCCCAGATGTGGTGGATGTGGTCGTCGCTGACGTCGAACGCCATCACCGACACCGGGACGCCGTACCGCCGAGCCACCAGACCGGGCTGGCCGTTGACCGTGCAGTCCTGAAGTGTCACGCCGGCCGCCGCCGTGGGCCGGTCGACGAAGAAGCGGGCTACCTGCTCGGCTCCCTCGATCGGGCGGAGCGCGGCGGTGACGTGCCCCCCGCCGTCGCCGGTCGCCGTGGCGTCGGACGCCAGCAGGCCGATGAGCGCGTCGATGTCCTTGGCCTCCCACGCGCGTTTGAAGGCCCGGACGAGATCGGCACGTCGTGCCGACGAGCCCGCATCGGGCCGCGGCACGTGAATGCGGCGGCGGGCCGACGTGGCGAGCTGACGGCAGGCTCCGGGGGTACGGCCGACGATCGCGGCCACCTCGGCGAAGGGGTAGCCGAAGACGTCGTGCAGGATGAACGCGACCCGCTCGGCAGGGGTCATCGCGTCGAGGACGACCAGGAAGGCCATGCTGACCGACTCGTCGAGGGTGACCCGGTCGGCGGGGTCGGCGTCGCCGCTTGACCGGCCGCTGATCCATTCGGCCCGGTCGGGGAGCGGCTCCGGGATCCATTCGCCCACGTAACGCTCGCGCCTGACCCGCGCCGAGCGGAGCAGGTCCAGGCAGATGCGGCTGGCAACTGTGGTCAGCCAGCCGCCGGGAGCGTCGATGCCCTCCTGCTGTCGGGGGGACATGGCGTACCAGCGGGCGTAGGTCTCCTGCACGACGTCCTCCGCGTCGCCCAGGGAGCCCAGCAGTCGGTACGCCAGGTTGGTCAGCTGACGGCGCTCGCTGATGATCGCGCTGAGGCTCGGATCGGGCCGGTCGTGCAGCCGCTCGGGTGGGTGGGCCATGGGTTCACCGACTCCTTCGAACGATCTGGCTCACCCCTTACGACGAACCGTCGCCGCGAATTGTGCGGTCGCAGGTCGCCTCACATCTTCTCGCGCTGTCTCGTCGTACCGGTCAGAACCGCAGAGGGAGGAGATCGACCGTGGAACCCGTGCATGTCGCGATCATCTACTACAGCTCCACCGGCACCATCCACACGCTGGCGCAGGCCGCCGCCGAGGGCGCCGAGAAGGCCGGCGCCACCGTGCGACTGCGCAAGGTGCTCGAAACCGCACCGGCGGCGGCGGTCAGCGCCAGGCCGGAGTGGGACCGGCACCTGCAGGAGACGGCGGACATCGCCGAGGCCAGCCACGACGATCTGGACTGGGCCGACGCGGTGCTCTTCGGCACCCCGACCCGCTTCGGCAACCCGGCCAGCCAGCTACGCGCATTCATCGACACGACGGGCCCGCTGTGGTTTCAGGGCAAGCTCGCCGACAAGGTGTACTCGGCGTTCACCTCATCCAACACGGCGCACGGCGGCCAGGAGTCCACTCTCCTGGCGCTGGCGAACACCTTCTGCCACTGGGGCGGCATCATCGTGCCCCCCGGCTACACCGACCCCGTCCAGTTCCAGGCCGGCAACCCCTACGGCACCTCCCACGTGGTCGGCGACGGCCCGCCCGGCGAGGTGGTCCTCCAGGCGGCCCGCCATCAGGCCCGACGGGTCGTCGACATCACCGCCCGCCTCAAGGCGGGCGCTGCCGCCTGATCACTCGCGACGACGTACCGGACCTGGTCGTGATAGCGCGCCGTCGGGACCGGTGCGGGGTTGGAACCGGTGGCGTACGGCGAGCGTCTGCGGGGCTCTCCGGGCCTTGCACGACCGGGACGTTCCCGTGGGGCGAGCCGTTCGAGCCCGGGGCCTTTCGGGCTCTTGCCGGAGCCCTGGAGCAGAACGCCGCAGCTCGTCTGAACGGGATGTTCAGAAGGAATCAAGAACTGGCCCGTAGGTTCGTGGCAAATTTCTGCCGGCTATTTCTTGTTGGAGATGACGTGAAGAAGCGCAAAGCTCTCGCGGCTACGTTCGCTACCACCGCGGCCGTCGTGGTCTCGGTGACGGTCGCCCCGACGGCCGCACAGGCGGTGTACAGGTGCGCCGAGAAGTATGTGGAGGTCTGCTTCTACGAGAACTTTGGCTGGACGGGTTCGACCATGGCGTTCCGGACCGTCGATGCCGGTGCCAGCTTCGCCGATTTCCGCTGGTACCAGTACACCAACGGAAAAAACCTGAACGATTCAGCGTCCTCCGTGTGGAACGGCAGTAATCACACGATCGGTGTCTTCGAGCACGGCTTCGCCGCCGGCAGTGGCGGCGGCAGGATCACGTTCGTTCCCGCGCACAGTGGAGTGGATTTCAGGGGTGGCGGAGACGAGATCCCGAACGACTCCGCATCAGCGTTCATCGTGTTCTACGACTGAGCGGAAGCCGGTCTCCGTGGTCCGGACGCCTCGGGTGGTGACGCCAAAGGGCGGCGGTATGTCGTACCGGCCCCGATGGGCCGCCGAAGGTGGTATCAATTCCCAACAGGTGAAGAATCCGGGCAAGGTCGGGCGGCGGGATGTCGACAGGCGCAGCAACGCTGCTTCGCAAGCCGGAGCAGCCGCAGCGGCCGAGCCTCCTGGAGCTCTTCTTCGACCTGGTGTTCGTCTTCGCGCTCAACCGGGTCTCCCATCGGCTCGTCGAGGACCTGACCGAGGGGCGAATGGTCCTCGCCGAGGTCGGCGAGACGTTCCTGTTGCTGATGGCCTTCATGTCGCTCTGGTTCGTCACGGCGTGGGTCACCGATCTCTACAACTCCGAGCGGCCGCAGGTCCAGTTCGTGGTCTACACGGCCATGCTCGGCGCCCTGATGATGGCGGTCGCGGTGCCGGAGGCGTTCGGTGCCGGGGGTCTGGTCTTCGCCGGCTCGTACGTGGCGGTGCACATCGTCCGTGGCCTCGTCATCGTGCCGGCGTTGCGCGGTCTGAAGGCGCAGAGTCGAGCGGCGGGGGTGCTCCTGTGGTTCTCGATGTCCGCCGTCCCGTGGATCGTCGGAGCGCTGCTGCCGGGTGCGGCGCGGACGGTGCTGTGGGCGCTCGCCCTCGCCATCGACGGTACGGCGCTGCTGCTCTTCTACCCCGCGCCGTGGAACATCTCCAGCCGACCGGGCTGGCCGGTGTCGGCGGAGTACATCTCCGAGCGGTACCGACAGTTCTTCATCATCGCGCTCGGTGAGCTGATCCTGACCACCGGATCGGCCTACAGCGACACGTCGTTCCAGGAGGGCGGCGCCGCTGCGGCGTTCGCCGTCTCGTTCGCCACGACCGTGCTGTTGTTCCGGGTGTACCTCTTCAAGGCGGGCCAGTTGCTGCCCGGGGCGCTCACGGCCGCCCGTGACCCGGCGCACCTCATCCGGGAGGCGTTCATCGCCCACATGCTCATGGTCGTCGGCACCGTCGCGATCGCCGTCGGCTACGAAATCGTGATCACCCATCCGTTCGGGCCCACCGGTGCCTCCTGGATCATCGCCATCCTCGGCGGACCGGTGCTGTTCCTGGCTGGACGCATGCTGGTCGAGCACGCGGTGTTCGCGCGGGTGTCCCGCTCCCGGCTGATCGGCGCCCTCCTGCTGGTCGCCGTCGCGCCCGCGATGATCCTCGTGCCGCCGCTGGCCGTGGCCGGCACCGCCGTCGCCGTCCTGGCCGGCATCGCCATCTCGGACGCGATGCGCGCGATGGGTAAACCCCCCGAGCAGCCCTCTCCACCCGACGTCGGAGGTTGACGGGACGATTTCCCGACTATGCTCCAATCTATGGCTTTTTGTCCGTTCGGCCGGGCAGGCTGATGGCCAGGCGGTGGCGCTTCCGGCGGCGGACACGACCGGGGGATGAGGCTGCGCTACAGGACAGCGCTCTCCGGGACCCCAGCCGGACCGTGTTCTTCAGCGACGGCGTCTTCGCCATCTCCATCACGCTCCTGGTGCTGGAGATCCACCCGCCCGAGGACACCTCCAACCTCGGTCGGGGTCTGGTCGAGCTGTGGCCCTCGTTCCTGGCGTACGTGCTGAGCTTCTTCCTGATCGCGTCGATCTGGACCAACCACCATGTCATGTTCGACCAGGTCGTCGCCGCTGATCGAGGGGTGCTCCTGCTCAACACCGTGCTGCTGATGACCGTTGCGTTCCTGCCGTTCGCGGCCTCCGTACTCGCGGCGGCCTTTCGCAACGGGTCGGGTGAGCCGCTCGCCGTGTTGTTCTTCGGCGGCTCCTTCGGCCTGGGCGCGATCTTCTTCAACGCCCTCTGGTGGTACGCGATGCGCGCGCCGAGGCTGTTGAATCCGCGGGTCAGCGCGCACGCGGGCAGGCTCGTGGGGAGACGCTTCCTGGCGGGACCGGTGCTGACTCTCCTCGGTGCGGCGGTCGGTACGGTCGCCCCCGCCGCCGGGCTGGTCATCTACGCCCTGATGATCCCCGTCTTCTGGCTGCCCCTGCCCGCGCTCGAACCGGTTCCGCTCGACGACGAGGATCGCTGACCGCGCCGCTGGGCATGACGGCGCTGACCGGGCAACTGCTCGGACCCGCGTGGCGGTCGTCAGCGGACTCCAGGCCGACGACCGCCACGCGGCTGTTCACGGGCTGGTGCAGGTTGGCGACGGGTTGGTCGGCGTACCGGTGGCGAGGAAGCCGAACGTGGCCGTGCCGCCGGGGGCGAGCGAGCCGTTGTAGGTGGCGTTGCGGACGGTCACTGTCGAGCTGCTGGTGCTCAGCGTGCCGTTCCAGACCTGGCTGATGCTCTGCCCGTTGCCCAGCGTCCAGCGGACGGTCCACCCGTTGACGGCGGTCGTGCCCGCGGTCACCGTGACCTCACCCTGGAAGCCGCCCGACCACGAGTTGACCGTGTGGTAGGCCGCGGTGCAGGCAGCGTCGGAGGGTGGCGGCGTGGTGGGTGGTGGCGTGGTGGGTGGTGGCGTCGTCGGAGGCGGCGTGGTGGGCGGCGGTGTGGTGGGCGTACCCGTGGTGGGTGGTGGTGTCGGTTCACCCGGCGGCACCAGGGGGCAGGTGGCGCTGTACCGCGACACGCCCCGGCTGTCCGCCAGCGGGCAGAGGAACTGGGTGTAGCGGGTGTCGTTGTCGAGGAACGTCTTCAGCCAGGGGATCAGGAGCCGCATCTCGGTCGGGTTCGACCTGGTGAAGGAGAGATGGTCGTTGCCGGCCAGCTCGGCCCAGGCGTGTTCGACGCTCGCCGGCAGGCTGTTGTAGATGCCCTGGACGTACGAGGGCGTGACCGTCCCGTCGTTCTGGCCGGAGATGAGCATGGTCGGCACCTGCGTGCTGGACATGTTCAGGTTGTTGCCGGGGGTGCCGGGCGCGAGACCGACCGCCGTCTTCAGGGTGGGCCGCCGCAGCGAGGCGAGCAGGGTGCCCGCGCCGCCCGCCGAGTGGCCCATGACGCCCAGCCGGTTCGGGTCGACCCGGTTGCGGACCGGGCTCGTCCGGGTGAGGTAGTCCAGCGCGGCGAGCAGTTGGGTGGCCCGCGCGTCGGCGCCGTCGGTACGGCTGTTGGTCTCGATGCCGATCACCACGAATCCGAAGGACGCCAGCCAGGGGCCCATCCAGGCCTCCTCGTTGGCGAACAGCGCGGAGTAACCGGGAACGATCGCGACCGCGCCCCAGGTGCCCAGGCTGGTGTCGGTGGGGTAGTAGACGTACCCGCCGTTGAAGCCGTTTCCGGCCGGCACGGTCGCCTGCGTCGTGGCGAACGGACCTCGGGTGGCGGCCACGCTGGCCAGGGTGGGGTCCGGGCCTCGCTGGTACGGGCTGTCCGCGACCGCCGCGTCCCGGGT
This sequence comes from Micromonospora sp. NPDC049359, assembly GCF_044466585.1. Lineage (NCBI taxonomy): Bacteria > Bacillati > Actinomycetota > Actinomycetes > Micromonosporales > Micromonosporaceae > Micromonospora > Micromonospora sp. NPDC049359. The sequence goes on from NZ_JBITMW010000001.1 coordinate 1,307,005, forward strand.
CGTCGTGGCGAGCGCCAGGCCGAGGACCACCGCGAGCCCGGCCGTCAGCCATCGTGTCGGCTGCTTCATCGACGGCTCCACTGCTGGTTGGTCTGGCCCGTGCACGTCCAGAGGACGAGCTTGGTGCCGTTGGCGGTGCCCTGGTTGTAGGGGTCCAGGCAGAGGCCGGACTGCACGCCGGTGATGGTGCCGTTGGCGTTGACGTTCCACTGCTGGTTCGTTCCGCCGTGGCAGTCGTAGATGGTGACCAGGGTGCCCGGCGAGGTGCCGTAGCCGGCGGCGTCGAGGCACTTGTTGCCGTACACCGTCAGGGTTTTGGTGGACGTGTAGGTCCACTGCTGGTTGGTGCGGCCGTGGCAGTCCCACAGCTGCACCTGGGTGCCGTTGGTGGTGGAGGAGCCGGGGACGTCGACGCACCGGCCGGACAGCGTACCCACGAGGGTGGTGGTGGTGGTCGGGTCGCCGCCGCTGCTCGGGTTGCCGATGCTGCCGGGGACCGACTGCAACGCGCTGTACCAGCGGGCGGCCATCTTGTCGTATCCGCCGGAGGTGGGGTGGATGCCGTCGATCAGGTCGGCGGTGGTGAGGGCGCTGTGCATGTCGACCAGGTGTACGCGCTTACCGGCGTTGACCTTGCTCTGCACGATGCCGGGGATGGCCGCGTTGAAGGTCCGGGCGGCGTTCTCCTGGTTGCTGTTGGAGAGCGGGATGAGTTGGGCGACGAAGACCTCGGCGGTGGGCGCGGTGGTGGTGATCTTGTCGATCAGCGTGGAGAGCCGGTTCGGCGCGGTGCTCACGTTGTAGTTCTGCAGGATGTCGTTGGTGCCGATGTGCAGCAGGACGGTCGCCGGCCGCTGGGTGTTGAGCCAGTTGACGATGTTCGCGTCGATCTGGTCGATCCGCCAGCCGGGATGCCCCTGGTGGTCGTGGTCGCCCAGGCTGGCTGGCCCGTTGAACTGCGATCCGACGAAGTCCACCGTGTACCGGCCGGCGGCGAGCCGCTGCCAGAGCCCGATGCGGTATCCGCCGGGCACCTGCGTGCCCTCGGTGATGGAGTCACCGAGCGGCATCACGCGTACCCCACCGTTGGACTCTGCGCTGGCGGGACTGGTGGGTGCCACCACCCCGGCGATCACGACACCGAGCGCGGCGAGTGTCGCGAGCCATCGTGCCCTCGTTCGCATGGATCTCCCCTTGGTTGGTAGAGCTGGCCGAGGGCGTTGGCCGATCGGTAGGGCCGCCCGGGGCAGTCGACATCCGAGAGGGGGCCGGCCGGACCGAGCAGCCGCCGGCTGCCGGGCGTGGCCCGGCTCGCGCCGATCGTCGGATCGGCACGGCGTTCTGCCTCAGCACTGGGACGAGTGTGAGCGCTAACAGAGATGAGTGTAGATTCATTGGCCCGATCTGGTCTACCTCGACGGCAGCCGCGCCCTCAGCTCGCCAGGGCGCGGGCGCGAAGCCGCCAGGTGTCGCTGAGCGTGATGCCGACCAGGACGCCCGCCGCGGCGACCGTGACGAGGACGGGGTCGAGCAGCATCAACACGGGCGTCGCGCCCACCAGCAGCGCCAGCCAGGCCAGGCGCGACTTCGGTAGCTGGCCCAGGAGTACGTACTCGGAGTTCATCCGCCCGATCACGAACAGGACCGGCCCACCGGCGATGAGGACCACCCAGCTCGCCGGGGTGGTCCGCAGGGGCTCGTGGAGTACGAGGTCCACCCCCGCCGACGTGGCGATGACCCCGGTCACCACCAGGGCGTAGACGTACGGCGCGAGGTACACCGAGTGGCGTGGGCGCGAGTGCGCCGAGCGGTCGACGAGCTTGTTGCTCTGCAACACGTAGATCTGCCAGAACAACAGCGCCGTGAGGATCGCGGCGGCGAACGCGACGGCGCGGGCCGGGGTGTACGGGGTGCTGCCGAACGTCAGCGTGGTCATCAGGGTCAGCTCGCCGAGCGCCAGGATCGCGATCTGCTGATAGCGCTCGCCGAAATGGACGCTCAACTGGCTGTACTGCTCCAGCGGTATCCGTCCGCGCAGTGGCGTCGGGTAGCGCAGCGCCGCCGCCAGGTAGTCGATCGCGAGCGCGCCGATCCAGAGGCCGGTACGCCAACCCGGCTCGGCGAGGCCGCCAGCGACCCACAGCACGCCGGACACGACGAACCAGAAGAGGAAGCGCTCCTCCCGCGCGTGCGCCCGGCGTGGACGCAGCGCGACGATCAGCATGATTCCCCGGGCCAGGTGGAGGCCGACGTACGCGGCGGCGAAGAGGAGGCCCCGCCCGTCGTAGGCCCCCGGTAGGGCGACCGCGAGCAGAGACACGCCGACCATCGTGCCGACGACCACACCCTGGACCGCCCGGAGCTGCGGCTCGTAGAACTCGGTGGTGTTCACCGTCACCGACCAGGTCCACCAGGCGGCCAACAACAGGACGAGTCGCTGCCCGAGCCCCGCCCAGGTCGGATCATTGGCCAACTGCATCGACAACTGCGCGAACACGGCCACGTAGAAGACGTCGAAGAACAACTCCAGGAGGGTGGCCCGAGCCGACGAGCTGGGTTTGCGTCGTGGCCCGGTCGGGTCCGCCCTCGTCATGGCTTCGCCGCCCCCGCTGCCGTCGTCCGCCCACGCCGCCGCGACGACGCCGGACATCCGGACCGAATGGCGCGCGGCACACGGCTACCAACGAGTGAGCCCGTCGAGGGATACCCCCGATGGGGCGCGTACGACGGCGGTGGCCCTGGTCACTGACCCGTACGACCGGTCTGTGGCACGGTGCAGGGCAACCGTCGCCGTACCGATAGAGGGCCCATGCTCCCCAGGACCGCCGAGCCCCACCCGCCGTCTCCCGTCGTCGAACTGTGCGACGTGACGTTCCGGCGGAACGGCAAGCAGATCCTGCACGGCATCGACCTCACCGTGGGCGAAGGCGAGCACTGGGCGCTGCTCGGCCCGAACGGGGCGGGCAAGAGCACGCTGTTGGGATTCTGCGGTGCGCTGACCCACCCGACCTCGGGGACCGTACGGATCCTCGGTCAACGACTCGGCCGCGTCGACCTGCAGCAGCTCCGCAGGGCGATCGGTCACGTGAACCCCCGTCATCCGCTGCGGTCACCTTTGACGATCCGGGAGGTCGTCCTGACCGGGCTCGTCGGGTCGATCGACCTGCCGCCGCGTTGGCAGCCGACCCGGGACGACCGTGACCGGGCGGATTCCCTGCTGGGCATGTTCGGGTTGGTCGACCGGGCCGACGAGCGCTGGCCGACTCTCTCGCAGGGCGAGCGCGGCCGTGCCCTGATCGTCCGGGCGCTCATCAGCCAGCCGCGACTACTGCTGCTGGACGAACCCTCGACCGGTCTCGACGTCGCGGCCCGCGAACAGTTGCTCGAGACCATCGACCTGCTCCGCGAGACCCACCCCAGCCTCGCCTCGATCATGGTCACCCACCACCTCGAGGAACTTCCGGCGACGACCACCCACGCCATGCTGATCAACGGCGGCAGCGTGGTCGCCGCCGGCCCGGCCGACGAGACGGTCACGACCGCGCAGGTCTCGGCGGCCTTCGCGCACCCCATCGAGGTACGCCACGAGGACGGGCGCTGGGCGGCCCGCGCCGGGTCCGTCCGACGGGCGGCGGTCGCCACCGGCTAGAACCAATTCGGGTACGCCTTCGGCGTGAACGGCCGATCAGATCTGGCGGGATGGCGGCGAAGCGGTAACCCACGGCGACGATCCCCCCAGCTCGACAACCGCTGGTACAGCAGGCTGCACTTTCCGCCGCGGACGCTGCCGAGGGTGCCCACCGTGACCTATGTTGGCGCGGGAGGTGGGCGGCGATGGCGTACGTGCGAGGCCGGTTCCGGGCATCCGTCGACGCCCTCGAACACCTCGTCGGCGGGCTCGGCACCGCCCTGCTCGCGTTGGGCGCGCTGCTGTGGGCGGCGGTCGTGGCGCTTGTCTGCCTGACCGGACTGGGCCGAGGATTGGTGCCCGGCGCACTGCGCGCGGTGCGTTCGGTGGCCGATCGGGAGCGCGCCCGGCTGTCCCGCTGGGGCGCGCCGATCCCGGCACCGGGGCCGGTGCAGGAGGGGCTGCGGGAGGCGGCACGTGATCCGTTCGTCCGCCGGGAAGTCGGCTGGATCATGCTGCACTCGGTCATCGGACTGCTGTCGGGGCTGGTCGGCCTCGCCCTGCCGCTCAACGCCCTCCAGGAAATCACCTTTCCGCTCTGGTACCGGCTGGTCGCACCCGAGGACGGCGCTCCGGGGATCGTCTGGTGGCGCGTGGACGAGCTGTCCGAAGCGCTCCTGGTGGGCCTGCTCGGGGTGGGCTGGCTGGTCGCCGCGATCGGGTTCGGTCCGGCGCTGGCCCGGGTCCAGGCCTGGCCCGGCCGGTTGCTGCTGCCTCCGCCGCCGGGGATCGACCTGTCGCTGCGGGTGGCCGCGCTGACCGCCACCCGGGCCGCCGCGCTGGACGCCCACGCGCTGGAGCTGCGCCGCATCGAGCGGTCGCTGCACGACGGGACGCAGAATCGGCTGGTCGCGGTCAACGTGCTGCTGGGGGCGGCGCGGCGGGCCGTGCGGCGTGACCCCGACCGCGCCGACGAGATCCTCGGGCAGGCGCAGGACGCGGCGGAACAGGCCCTCGGCGAACTCCGTACGGTGGTGCGGGGCATCCTGCCGCCGGTGCTTGACGATCGAGGTCTTGCCGGTGCGCTGGCGGGCCTGGCCGCGAGTTGCGCGGTGCCCTGTCGGCTCACGGTCGACGTTGCCGTCCGCTGCGCGGCATCGGTCGAGGCCACCGCGTACTTCGTGGTGGCCGAGGCGCTGACCAACGTCGTCCGGCACAGCGGCGCGAGCCGGGTGGACGTCGCCGTCCGTCGTGAGCAGGGCCAGCTACTGGTGACCGTCGAGGACGACGGGCGCGGCGGCGCCGCCGAGGCGCGTGGCTCCGGGCTCACCGGCATCCGCCGGCGGGTCGAGGCGTACGACGGGCGGATGGCACTGACCAGCCCACCGGGAGGACCGACGAGGATGCGTGTGGAGCTGCCGTGCGGATCGTGATCGCGGAGGACGACCCGCTGCTGCGCGAGGGGTTGGCGCTGCTGCTGCGGGCGGAGGAGTTGGACGTGGTGGCCACGGCGGGTACGCCGGGCGAGTTCCTGGTCGCCGTCGACGAGCACGCGCCGGACGTGGCGATCGTGGACGTACGGATGCCGCCGACCCACACCGATGAGGGCATCGTGGCCGCGGTGGAGGCCCGGCGACGTCGCCCGGGCCTCGCGGTGCTGGTCCTCTCGGCGTACGTGGAGCAGGCGTTCGCCACCGAACTGTTCTCGGTGGGCGCCGTCGGCCTCGGCTACCTGTTGAAGGAACGGGTGGGCCGGGTCGAGGAGTTCCTCAGCGTGCTGCGCCGGGTCGCCGATGGCGGCAGCGTTATCGACCCCGAGGTGGTGGCCCAACTGCTCGCCCGCAACCGGCGGACGGACACGGCGCTGGGCGAGCTGTCGCCCCGCGAGCGCGAGGTGCTGGGACTGATGGCCGAAGGGCTCGGTAACACCGCGATCGCCGAGCGGCTGTTCGTCACCGACGGCGCGGTGCACAAGCACATCCGGAGCATCTTCGCCAAACTCCAGCTGCCGCCGGACGACCGCGCCGACCGTCGGGTCACCGCGGTGCTGCGTTACCTCGACGGCGGGCAGCGGTAGCCCCGGAACCGCCTGCCCGGCGCCCCCGCGATCAGGGCACCGGGCAGGCGGCGGCGATCAGAGGGAGATCCGGTCGAACTTCTCCCAGCTGCTGATCGACGTCCGGTTGGCGATGAGGGGCTTGGTGCCCTTGCTCTCCGCCACCACATATCTGCCGTTGGCCGCGGCGCGCAGGCTGATCGTGCCGTCCGAGTTGTTGACGATGGTGAACTTCTCCCACGTGCTGACCTTGGTCCGGTTGGCGATGAGAGGCTTCGTTCCCTTGCTCTCCGCGCTCACGTACCGACCGTTGGACCGCGAGCGGAGCGCGACGTAACCGCCGCCGGCACTGATCACGTCGAACTGCTCCCACCGGGCAACGGTGGTGCGGTTGGCGATCAGCGGCTTGGTGCCGGCGCTCTCGGCCACCACGTAGCGCTTGTTCGCCCGCGAGCGGAGGGCGACGGGAGGCGCGGCCACCGGCGTGCTGGTGAGCTTGGTGAGCGCCGCGTAGGTGCCGTTGAAGACGTTCTGGCTGTAGTTGCCGGGCTGGCTCGGGTTGCCGGCGGCGTACTGCCAGATGGCCTCCGTGGTCCAACCCGCCGGCAGTGGCGGACGAGCCGTGGTGTAGCCGGCGATGTCCAACGGGTTCGCGCCGAACGACGCGTTCTTGCCGGTGCAGGGGTTCCAGTAGTTGGTGTTCGTGTAGATCATCGGGGGCCGGCCAATGCGGGCCTTGACCTGGTCGGTGAAGGACTTGATCCAGTTCGACATCTCGGTCGGGGTGAGCCCGTAACAGGTGGGCGCTCCGCTCCAGTACGGCCACTCGATGTCGACCATCGGCACGAGGGTCTGACCGTCCTTGGCGAACTTCGCATTGTCGACGAAGAAGTTGGCCTCGTTGATCGGGTCGCGCTTGTCCGGCCGGGTGAAGTGGTACGCGCCGACGAGAAGTCCGGCGTCCTTGGCGGCCGCGTAGTCCTCGGCGAAATACGGATTGAGGTACGTCCGACCTTCCGTAGCCTTGACGTAGGCGAACTTGACGCCGCTTGCCGCGACGGCCGGCCAGTTGATCGGGCCGAGGTTGTGGTCGTGGCTGGAGACGTCGATTCCCCGGACCGTGTAACCCGCTGGGATGGCGGCGCTCTTGGCCATCGCGGAGCTGCGCGCGCCCGGGGCGATGCCGGCGTTCGCCCGGCCACCACCGTCGACGGAGGGGTCGGCGGCCTGCGCCGGCTGTGTCACGCCGAGCGCCGTACCAACGGCGAGACTGGCGGACATCAGCACGCAGAGCAGTCTTCTAGGCATGGTGAGGTGGGGTTCTCCTTGCTCGCGAGGTCAATTGACCATCGGCGTGGGCCCGGAGAGTATCCCTTGTCGACGATGGGTCGCGCTGTCCTGCGCACCGAATTCAGATCATCGGCACCTGCGTCGAGCCGTACGGTGGACATTTGGTTTCGCCTTTCCCCATTCGATTCGCAGGTGATCACCCTGTTCGCGGCACGGGTGCGACAGGACGAGGGCATGCTCGTCATTACCGCGAAGCGAACCAGGGGGAACTCTCTTGACGGAGAACACGGCTGACGGGGAGCACAAACCCGGTGAGCTCAGCACGGTGCTGACCGTCGTGGCCGTCGGGATCGCGCTGGCCGTGGCCTTCGTGGCCTCGTACACCCTGGCGTTGGACCGACCGCCGCCGAACCGCATCCCGACGGCGCTCGTCGGGGACGCGACTGCCGACGCGGGGGTCGCGCAGGAGCTGCGGTCGCGCATGCGCGGCGCGCTGCGGTACCAGAGCTACCCGACCGCCGGAGAAGCCCAGCGCGCCATCGAGCGACAACGGGTCTACGCGGCGCTGGTGGTGGAACCCGGCCGGTCGCGGCTGCTGGTCGCCAGCGCCGCCGGCAACACACTCGCCCAGGTGCTGCGCAACGCCGCTCTACAGCTCAACGAGCAGGGTGGTCGGGAACTGCTCGTGACGGACGTCCGGCCGCTGCCCGACACCGACCGTTCGGGTCTGGCCGCGTTCTACGTGATGATCGCCGCGACCCTGCTCGGCTTCCTGACGGCCCTGCAACTGCGGATCAACGTCGGCCGGGTGCCGCTGCGGACCTGGCTCGCCATTCTCGCCGGCCTCGCCGTCGTGGGCGGGATCGCGCTGGCGGTCACCGTGGGTCCGATCCTCGGGGCGCTTCCGGCGCCCCTGCCGGCCCTCTGGGGTACGTTGGCCGCCCAGATCGCCGTCACCGGCCTGTTCAGCACGCTGATGGTGATCCTGATCGGCCGGTGGGCGGTGGTCCCGACGTGGCTGATCTTCATCGCGATCGGCAACGCGGCCTCGGGCGGTGCCGTGGCGACCGCTCTCCTCCCGCAGCCGTACCGGACCATCAGCGTCATCCACCCGAACGGGAGCGTCATCGCGCTGTTGCAGACCACGTCGTACTTCCCCGAGGCGGTGGGCGTACGACCCGCGCTCGTCGAGGCGGCGTGGCTCGTCGGCCTGCTCGGACTCGTCCTGCTCAGCGCCAGATTGGTGCGCGACGGCCCGCGCTGGAAGTCGTCCTCGTGAGCTGCGCCGCCACGAGGGCGGGCCCGGCTGTGCCGGGCCCGCCCCGCGGGTGGTGGATCAGGTCAGCGTTGCAGGGTGAGCAGGCCGGGGCGGTACGGCAGCAGGCCGTAGTCGACGCCGTTGGAGGAGGGCGATCGGCCCTGGTAGAGCAGTTGGAGGTTGCAGGGGTCGACGGTGAAGGTCTGGTCGGCGCTGGTGCGGATCAACTCACCGTGGCTGATGTCGTTGGTCCAGGTGGCGCCGCTGTTGGCCTTGCCGGCGAAGGGGTTGCTCTCGGTGGCGGCCTGGGGGGTCCAGCTGCCGTTGAGGCTGGTGGCGGTGAAGGAGCGGAAGTAGCGGCCCTGGCCGCCGATGGCCTCGACGATCATGAGGTACTTGTTCTGGCCGCGGAGCTTGTAGACCTGGGGCGCTTCGAAGAGGTTGTTGGTGGAGTCGCTCATGATGGTCGTGTAGCTGGAGCCGAAGCTGCTGGGGAAGTTCCCGATCGGCATGCTGGCGCGGTAGATCTTGCCGTTGTCGCCGGCGAAGAAGAGGTACATGTTCTGGTCGTCGGCGATCAGGGTCTGGTCGATCGGGCCGGTGCCGGAGCCGGTGATGCTGCCGGTGAACAGGGTCTGGGCAGCGGACCAGCCGTTGGCGTTGGTGGGGTCGGTGGAGGTGCGGTAGGAGAACGCGGTGCCACCCCACTGGTAGGCCAGCACCCAGATGTTCTTGGGCGCGAAGTAGAACAGGGTCGGCGCGACGGTGCCGCTGTTCATGGTGTTCTGGCTGGCCGAGCCCATCTCCGACCAGTTGGTGAACAGACCGAAGTTCATCGAGCCCCAGCGGGTGCCGAAGTCATGGGTCGTCGCGTAGACGAGCTGGCGGCCGTTGTAGGGGGCGACGGTGAAGTCCTTGAGTGACACCCAGCCCGACTTCGGCTGCGCCAACGCCCCGGTCGACGACCACCGGTACGACGACGGCAGGTTGCACGTGTTCGGCGGCGGCGTCGTCGGTGGCGGCGTGGTGGGTGGCGGCGTGGTGGGCGGCGGGGTCGTCGGCGGCGGAGTGGTCGGTGGCGGCGTGGTGGGCGGCGGCGTGGTGGGTGTGGTGCCGCCGTTGCAGGTCACGCCGTTGAGCGCGAAGCTCGTCGGTGCCGGGTTGCTGCCCGTCGTGGAGCCGTTGAACCCGAACGACGCCGTGCCGTTGGTCGCGATCGAACCGTTGTAGCTCACGTTCCGCGCGGTCACCGCCGCCCCGCTCTGCGTCAGGGTGGTGTTCCACGATTGCGTGATCGTCTGCCCGGCGCTGTACGACCACGTCAGCGTCCAACTGCTCACGGGATCGCCGAGGTTCGTGATCGTGACGTTGGCGCCGAAGCCACCCGGCCAGTCGGACGACACGGCGTAGTTCACCGAGCAGCCCGCCGCGGCCGCGCCGGCCGGCAGCGCCACGGCAACCGTCGCCGACGCCAGTAACGCGACACCGGCCGAGACGACCCCGAGATTGGTCGGTCTGAATATGGTCATCGAGCACCCTCCTGACGGGACGGCGGCCTCCACATTCGTGGGAGTGATTGTTAGGTGAGCGTTAACAGCCGCTTCGAGTATGTTACGGGAGCGCTCCCAAACCATCAACCTCGATGTCTCGCCGACACGTAAACGACCTCATCACCTCGCTGACCAGGGCTTCAGCAGGTGGCTACGGTTGCCGGCCGGGCAGGGTGCGGGCACCGGCCACTGCGGACCGGGTGGTCGACAGAGCGGATGATGGGGTGCCGTCGCTGTTATCGATAACATCTGCTCGTCACGCCACCTCAACAACCGGTCGCAGCGAAAACAACCTGCCGCGGCGAGCACAGCGGGAGGTCAGAGCCAGACGACGATGCCGGTCAGGCCGTTGAGCACGGCGGCCACGCCGGCCCGGATGGCGGCCGCGCAGCGCTCGGCGGTGAACGAGCCCGCGTCGTACGTCGAGGACATGCCGAGCCCTTCACCGCGGAACGACGCGCCCTCCCAGTCGACGGCGGTGACGTTGTGGGTGGGCTCGGCCAGCTCGGCGCCCACGACCAGGAACCTCTCGTCCAGGTGGTTCGGTGTGACCAACGCCAGCGGGTCGATCAGGTCGTTGCCCGCGGTGACGATGAGGTCGGCGTTCATGCCGATCGCCTTGCTGATGCCCGCCACGGCCTCGTGCGGATCGCCGACGACGACCGTGCGCAGGTCGAGGTGCTCGTCGTCGGCCCAACTCCGTACCGCCGTCACGAGGGCCTTGGTGGGCGCGTCCGCGCCGGCGGTCAGCAGCACCACCCGGTAGTCCTTCGACGGGTGCACGTCGGCCCACGAACCGGGCTTCGGCGTGATGGTCGCCTCCGGCGCGGGCGTCGCGGCGGTGTCGACGAATCCCGGGCCGAGCGTGCCGAGCGCGCTCGGCGTGGGACGGGGTTGGGACCAGTCGTCGCCGGAGCCGCAGCCGGCGAGGAGTACGGCGGTCGTGGCCAGCAGGGCGACGGCCCGAAACGGGGGGCGCAAGGTGATCGTCCTTCTCCGATGACTGAGGCAGGTGCGGGTACGACTCGTATTCCTATCCCAGATCCGGCGGCCCGCGATCCGCGAGCGGCCGCTGCGGATATTTGTTCGCCATCGGTTCGTCGGCGGGCGGGTTCTTGTTCACCCGCGACGTGCAGCGTGCACTGGCCAACCGAGGGGAACCGCATGCTGGGGCATATCCGTCGTACCGTCGTCGTCGCCGTTGTCGCATTCGCGGCGACGGTGCTTCCGTTCTTCAGCGGTGGAGCGGCGTTCGCGCACGGCTTTTCGTCGACCGTGTACGCGAAAATCTCCGCCGGAGACGAGGGTCACATCCGCGCCGAATTGGGCCTCGAATACGACCTCCTCGTGGTGTCGGCCGCCGACTCCGGCGACGATGACCCACTCTTTCGGGTCGGAACCGCCGCCTTCGAGGCGGGGGACCCGGACGCTCAGGCCGCCGCGCTGAAGGCCCACGCTCCGACGGTCCTGCGCTACGTCGCCGACCGGCTCTCGGTGACCGCCCGTGGCGCGGCCTGTCGGCCCACCCAGGTGGGCGACGCCACGGTGAGCGTTCGGGACGGCGTGCCGTACGCGAACCTGCTGCTCGACTGGACCTGTTCCGAGCGGGTCGCCGAGCACGAGGTGCGCAGTGGTCTCTTCCCGGACGACGAGGCGTACGTCAAGGGCACCAAGACGATCGTCACCTACCAGATCGACGGCCGGTCGGGCAGCGCCGCGCTCGACGCCGCCAACCCGTCCTTCTCGACAGCCCAGACCGCCTACCAGCGGTTCGGCGAGTTCTTCCTGTTGGGGGCCGAGCATCTGCTGTCCGGCATCGATCACATCCTGTTCCTAGTGGCGCTGATCGCCGGATCGCGGCGTCTGCGGGAGATCGTGCTCGCGGCCACCAGCTTCACCCTGGCGCACTCGGTGACGTTCCTGCTCGCCGCCCTCGGCCTGGTCGACGTGCCGGCGAGGGTCGTGGAGCCGGTCATCGCGCTGTCGATCGCCGTCGTGGCCGGCTGGCACCTGTGGGGGATCTGGCGGCGTGGTGACCACGCGACGGATCTGGAGACGACCGGACGCGGTCACCTCAGCCTGGACCGCCGGGGGTGGATCCGCCTCGGTGTCGTCTTCTGCTTCGGCCTCGTGCACGGGCTGGGCTTCGCGGGCGCACTCGGCATCGACGAGGCGTGGTCCTGGACGCTGCTGTGGTCGCTGCTGGTGTTCAACGTGGGTATCGAAGTCGTCCAGTTGGCGATTATCGCCGCCGTCTTCCCACTGTTGTTCGTGCTGCGCCGCCGTGCGCCGAAAGCGGGTCTCTGGGCGACCGGTGTGGTTTCCGCAGGGGTGTCCATCATGGGCCTGATCTGGTTTGTTCAGCGCGTCACCGGCTCGTGAGTACGGCTAACCAGTTCGTGAAGTGCAGCCGCTCGCAAGATCACGTTAATGATCGGTTCACCGGCCGACGAAAGCTTTGGATTCGCTTCCCCGTGCTCGGGGAGGAACAATCCATTTCTCTATTCGAAAAGGGAACAATGTCGATGACATTGAGCACCTCGACACGGGCCGCCGGGCTCGTGCGGCGGCGCGTTGTCGCCGGGGTCGTGGCCGGATTCCTGGGAGTGGGCGTGGCCCTCGGCAGCGGTGTGCTGACCGCCGCCAGCGCCGCCGACCCCACCACGGTGTCCGGCATCGTCCTCGGCGTCGGCGCCAACGAGACCCAGCGCATCGTGTCCTGGTACTCCTCGGCCGACACCGCCCAGAAGATCCAGCTCGCCCCGACCGCCGAGATCGTCAACGGGGAGTTCCCGGCCAGCGCGATCAGCTTCGACGCCGTCGGCGCCGCGAACACCTCCACGACCGGCTACAACCGGCACGCCACGATCAGCAACCTGCGTGAGAACACGGCGTACTCGTACCGGGTCGGCGCCGAGGGAAGCTGGTCGCCCACCTACGCCTTCAAGACGCGGGACTTCGAGGGCGACTTCGACTTCCTGTTCTTCGGCGACCCGCAGATCGGCGCCTCCGGCGACGTCGCGCGGGACCAGGCCGGTTGGGCCGAGACCCTGAAGGTCGCCACCGCGGCGAACCCGAACACCGAGCTGCTGGTCTCCGGCGGTGACCACGTCGAGTCCGCCAACGACGAGTCCCAGTGGAACGCGTACCTCTCCCCGGACCAGCTCCGGCAGTACCCGACGGCCGCCACCATCGGAAACCACGATGTCGGCGGCAAGTCCTGGGAGCAGCACCACTTCACCCCGAACACGGACCGCTCGGCCCAGTACTACAACGGGGACCAGTCGACCCGCTCCGGCGGTGACTTCTGGTACGTCTACAAGGACGTGCTGTTCATCGACCTGAACAGCAACAGCTACGTCAACCCGGCCGACGGCTCGCTCGGCGGCGACGCGGCGCACGTCGCGTACGTCTCGGACATCGTGAAGAAGCACGGCTCCGAGGCGAAGTGGAAGGTTCTCGTCTACCACCACTCCATCTACTCGGCGGCGAGCCACTCCACCGACGCGGACAACAAGAACCGCCGCAAGGACTTCACGACCGCGTTCTCCGATCTCGGCATCGACATGGTGCTGCAGGGTCACGACCACGTGTACACCCGCAGCTACTCGATCAAGAACGGTCAGAAGGAGAACCCGGCTGAGAAGCCGGGGGCCGCCGACGTGTTCCCCGGCCCGGGTGGCGTCCTCTACGTGACGGCGAACTCGGCCTCCGGCTCGAAGTACTACGACATCAAGAAGCCGGACGGCTCCGGCACCGGCGTCGAGGGACTCGGCCCGGACCCGCTGAACCCGAGCAACTACTGGTTCAACTCGGTGGAGAACCAGGAGCACGTCCGCAGCTACGTCAAGGTCGGGGTCAAGGCCGACAAGCTGGTGCTCCAGAACATCCGCAGCGGCACCTGCGCGGCCCCGAACGCGGCCGTCGAGAAGGGTCTGTCCTGCGGCAACACCGCCGAGGGGCAGCCGGTCGGCTCGATCGTCGACAGCACCACGATCCACCCGTACCACGGTGACGGTCAGGCCATCCAGGTCAACGTGCCCAACCCGGCGCCGGGTGAGTTCGGCTGGACCATCGACGGCTACAACGGCCTGGTCGACCTGGGCACCGCGCAGGAGCGCAACGGCAGCTACTTCGAGGCGACCGGCAAGATCAACCCGATCCTCGTGTCGGACAGCCGTCGATCGCTCGCCCCGTGGTCGATCTCGGCCAGCGTCGGCGACTTCTCCGACGCCGACAAGACGTTCTCCGGCTCGTACCTGGGCTGGACCCCGTACGTCCTCGACGCCGGCGCGGGCGCGGCGGCCGGCGCTCCGGTCCTGTCGTCCCTCGACGACCAGGGCAAGGGCCTCTCGGTCTCCAGCGGTCTGGGCGCGGCCGTGCAGGGTCACCCGCGCGGCGGGGCCAAGCTCGGTGCCGACCTGGACCTGAAGATCCCGGACAGCATCGCGAAGGGCAGCTACCGCACCACCCTCACGATCACTGCCCTGAGCAGCTGATCGAGCCTGTTCCACCGGGCGGGGTAGGCACCTTTCGGGGCCTACCCCGCCGCCGGTTCACCCACCACCAAGATCACTTCGAGGACCTGAGATGCGACCGTCCGTAACGCGCTGGAAGACACTCCTTCGTACGACCGTGCTGTCCCTGCTCGCCGCCGTCGCGGCGGCCGGCGTCGGCGGCGGCCCCGCCCTGGCGGCCGACGGCAACGTCGCCTGGACGGTCCGGACGGCCTCCAACAGCTACGGCGAAGCCCGGTCCAGCTACAGCTACAACGTCAATCCCGGCGGAAACGTCGAGGACGCCATGGTGGTGGCCAACCGCGGCCCGGCGCCCCTGACCCTCGCCGTTTACGCCGCCGACGGCTTCACCACCGACGCGGGGCAGCTCGACCTGCTGACCAGGGACAAGAAGTCCGTGGCGGTCGGCGCCTGGGTCAAGCCGAGCGCCGGCAGCGTCGTGATCCAACCTGGGAAGACCGCCCAGGTGCCCTTCACCATCGCCGTTCCGACCAACGCCACGCCCGGCGACCACGTCGGCGGCATCCTGACCGCGCTGACCCAGGCCGACCAGGCCGAGGGCATCAACGTGGACCGTCGCCTCGGCATCCGGATCACCCTGCGGGTGGGCGGCGAGCTGAAGCCGACCCTCGCGGTCGAGAACCTCCACGTCAGGTACGACGGACCGGCCAACCCGATCGGCAAGGGCGACGCGACCGTCTCCTACACGATCCACAACACCGGTAACGCCGCCCTCTCCGCCAAGCAGTCGGTGTCGGTGTCGGGGCCGTTCGGCGTCCTGCGCGCGCGGGCCGGTGACATCGCCGCGCCGCCGCAGTTGCTCCCGGGCGAGAGCTGGGACGTGACGGTGCCGGTGCACGGCGTCGCGCCCGCCGTCCGGCTCGCGGCGACCGCCACCGTCACCCCACTGCTCACCGACGCGTCGGGCTCCACCACCCCGCTCACGCCCATCGAGGCGACGGCACACGGCTGGGCCCTGCCGTGGACGCTGGTGTTGGCGCTCCTCGTGCTGATCGCCGCCGTCGTCGGCGCGTACCTGTACCGCCGCCGCGGCCGGGCGCGGCGCAAGGCCCGCGAGGACGCCCGGGTGCGCGACGCCGTCGAGCAGGCACTCCGTGGCCCGCAGCCACAGACCTCCTGAGCACTCGACGAGCGGGCGTCGCCCTTGTGGGTGAACGGCGGCTGGCATCCGGTCGGACCCGCCCGTGAGGCGGCATGCTGCGACGGTGACGCCGGCCCGGAGAGGAAGCCCCCATGGTTGACGCGGACGTGCCAGAGCGGATGCAGGCCGCGGCCCTCGACGAGTTCGGCGGGCCGGAGGTGATCACCCTGCGCAAGCTCCCGGTGCCCGAGGTCGCCGCCGACGAGGTGCTGATCAGGGTCCTGAGCGCCGGCGTCGGGGTGTGGGACGCGTACGAACGGCAGGGCCTGTTGGTGCCGGAGGGCTCGTCCCTCCCGATCGTCCCGGGCTCCGACGGCGCGGGGACCATCATCGCGGCCGGCGACCGGGTGACCGGCCTCGCGGTCGGCGACCAGGTCTACGCCTCCGCCACCACCCGGCCCAAGGGCGGCTTCTACGCCGAGTACGCGGTCGTCAAAGCCGAGTACGTCGCGAAGCTGCCCGACGGCGTACCCGCCGAACACGCCGGTGCCATGCCCACCGACGCGCTGACCGCGCTGGCCGGGTTGGACACCCTCACCCTGCCGGCCGGCGCCTGGCTCCTGATCTTCGGCGCGAGCGGCGGTCAGGGACACCTGGCCGTGCAGTTGGCCAAGCGGCAGGGCCTCAACGTGATCGCGGTGGCCTCCGGCGCGGACGGCGTGGCGCTGGTGACCCGGCTCGGCGCCGACGTGTCCCTGGACGGCCACGGCGACCTCGCCGAGGTGCTCACGACGATCCGGGACGCGGCCCCGGAGGGAGTGGCCGGCATCCTGGCGATGGCCGGCGGCGAGACGCTGGACCGGTTGACCGAGACGCTGTCCGACGGCGGAGTCGTGGCGTACGCCCACGGGGTGCGGCCGGAGCCGAGCGAGCGCTCCGGGATGACGGTTCGCGCGTACGACGGCGTGTCCAACCCCGGGCAGTTGCGGCGTCTCAACGAACTCGTCGAGGCCCGCCCGTTCGTGGTGCACGTGGCCGAGAAGTTCCCGTTGGGCAAGGTGCGGGAGGCGCACCAGCGCCTGACCACGTCGTACTCCGGCAAGCTCCTGCTGACGATCGCCTGAGGGTCAGGCGGCGCGCTGCTGCGGCACGCGTACCGACGCCATGCCGGCCGCCGTCGCGGCCTGGATGCCCAGGTCGGTGTCCTCGAAGACCAGACAGGCCTCCGGGGGTACGCCGAGCTGCCGGGCCGCGAGCAGGAACGCCTCCGGGTCGGGCTTGGCCCGCGTGTAGTCCTCGGCGCAGACCAGCACGTCGAACCGGTCCAGCAGGTCGAGCGCCTCCAGGGACGCGGTGACCGCGGCCCGGGTGCTGCCGGAGACGACGGCGAACGGCACCCGCCGGTGCGCCTCGTGGATGTGCGCCACCACCTCGGGCACGGCGGCGACCTGCGGCAACAGCTCCTGGTAGATGCGCTCGCGGTTCTCCACGACGGTCGCCACCGGCATCGCCAGGCCGTGCCGCTCGTTCAACGCGATGATGATGTCGGCGGTCGGCCGGCCACCCCAGGCGTAGAAGAGGTCCTCCGGAAACTCGCAGCCCCACTCGTCGAGGGCTCGCTGCCAGGCCACGTAGTGCAGCGGCATCGAGTCGACGATGGTGCCGTCGCAGTCGAACAGGTACGCGGCGAACTCACCGGGCGGCAGAGGCAGAGTCACCGGGGAAGGGTAACCGTCAGGGACGGGTTGCCCGCGCCGGGTCGGCCCGTTCGTCTCGCCGGTCGAACCGCCGTTCGTACCAGGTGACCGCGATCAGGAGGACGGTCAGCACGGCGAGCGCCGCCAACGGCGCGAGGGTACGACCGACCGGCAGCATGGCCAGCGGCAGCAGCGCCGCGACGACCTGCGCCGGATGGACGGCACGTACGGTCAGTCGACGGAGCACCAGCCTGCTGAGCAGGTAGACGGTGACACCCCCGTAGAGGGCGCCCGTGGCTGCCCAGCCCAGCGGGCCCGAGTCGGAGGGGTCCGCGGCGAGCCGGTCGATCACCTCCTCGATGCCGAGCGCGAAGTAGATGGCGCCGACGATCAGCGGGGTGTGCCCGATGCCGTAGGCGTCGCCGGCCACGTCGGCCCGTCGGTCGGGGGGCACGTCGCTGACGGCGGCCCGTGCGGCGGGAGCCAGCCGATCGAAGTAGAGCCACCACAGGCAGATCGTGCTGACGAGGCCGAGCAGCGCGGCCGCCACCGCCGTACCGACCGGCGTCATCGTCCGTGGCCCCGCGCCGGCGGAGATCAGCGACTCGCCGAGGGCGATGATGAGCACCAACCCGAACCGCTCGGTGAAGTGGTCCACGCTGCGCAGCTGCCACGGGTGGAAGGTGGACGCGAGCCGCGAGCCACCGATGTCCACCAGCAGCGCGGCCGTCCAGAGCACCGTCTGGGCTGTCCCGCCGAGCAGCGCCCCGCCCACCAGCGGAAACCACGCCAGCACCACGGGCACGCGGAAGTAGCGCAGCGTCGGGCGCAGCGACGGGATCGGCACGCTCACCCAGGCGAGGATCACGAGCTGGACCGCCCGGACGACCACGTACGCGAGCGCGAGGGTCAGCGGCGCGTCGACGAGCCCCGGACCCTGTCGCCACGCGTCCGGCAACACCAGGGCGGCCACGAAGATCGCCGCCATCGCGACCAGGGTCGCTCCGCGGACCAGGCCGACGTCCGCGCGGACGAGGTTGCCCACCCAGGTGTACGGCCCCCACGAGTAGAGCAGCAGCAGGAGCAGGAGCAGTCCCTGGGCCAGGGTGAGCAGCGCGGTCGGCGGCTGCGCCATGAAGGCGATGACCCGGGTGAGCGCGAAGACGAAGACCAGGTCGAAGAAGATCTCGAACATCGTCGTCCGGTGCGTGGCACCCACCACGACCGGACGAATTCCCCTCATCCTGGCATTCTGCGCCCTCGGTGGACCGTCTCGGGTCTCCCCGTCACAACGGGAAGACCCGAGACGTCCGCGTCAGGCCGGCGCGTCCGTCCGGCGCCGGCTCCGCTCGGCCCGCCGGCGCACCTGTTGGTACGTCCCGGTCAGGCCCATCGCCCGGCGTACCTCCGTCAGGGTCTGGCGTACCTCCTGCCGGGTGCGCTCGGTGCCCTCGACGATCAGTCGGTCGACCAGCCCTCGGTCGGCCTCGATCGCTGCCCGGCGTTCCCGGATCGGGCTCAGGAAAGCCTCCAGGACCTCGACCAGGCGCTCCTTGACCGCCACGTCACCGACCTGCCCGGCCCGGTAACGCCGGGCCAGGTCGTCCACCTCCGTACGGTCCGGGTTGAACACCTCGTGGTACGCGAAGACCGGGTTGCCCTCCACCGTTCCCGGCACGTCGGCCCGTACCCGGTTCGGGTCGGTGTACATCCCGCGCACCTTGCGGCGCACCGTGGCCGTGTCATCGGACAGCGCGATGCTGTTACCCCGGCTCTTGCTCATCTTGGCGACGCCGTCAGTGCCCACCAGGCTGGGGTTGTCGGCCGGGATCAGCTCGGGCACCGGAAAGACCGGCCCGTAGAGGTGGTTGAACCGCCTGGCGATCTCCCGGGTCACCTCCACATGCGCGGCGTTGTCCCGGCCGACCGGCACGACCTCGCCCTTGACGCAGAGGATGTCCGCGGCCTGGAGCACCGGGTAACCCAGCAACCCGTACGGCATCTCCTCCTTGCCGGCGTCGCGGGCCATGTCCTTGAGTGACGGCACCCGTTCCAGTCGGGGCACGGTCACCAGGTTCTGCAGGAGGGTGTTCAGGTCGCCGACCTCGGGAATCGCCGACTGGAGGTAGAACGTGGCACGCGCCGGATCGACGCCGGCGGCGAGGATGTCGGTCACCATCTCGCGGGCGTTGCCGGAGACCTGGTCGATGTCCTCCCGGCGGTTGCGGGTGGTGAGCATGTGCAGGTCCGCGATGATGAAGAAGCTCTCGTACCGCTGGTGCAGCCGCACCCGGTTGGCGATGCTGCCGACGTAGTGGCCGAGGTGCAGGCGGCCGGTGGGCCGGTCGCCGGTGAGCATGCGTGCGATGGACATGAGGATGTGCCTTTCGGGCAGGTAGGTGGGTTACGCGTTGGGCGCGCGCCGAGCGGGGCGAACTCACCCTTCGGTCGGCGGAGGACAGGGCTCAGCGAGCCGTCCGCCATCGCGCGCCGGCGCGGTACCGCAGACCACCGGCACGAAGTAGGTCCAGAAGTTGCTCCCGGCCGTCGCCGGAGCTGGTCAGGGACGCGGACACGACGCGGTGCGGGAGACCGTCGACCACATCGACCGCCTTCGGTACGCAACTGCCCGCCCTGACCACCAGCTCAGATTACCCGTGGCGCTGCTCCGGGGGTGGCACCTGACGGTCCGCGTAGTACCTGCCGACGCGGTCCCGGTACTCCGGATCGAACGACGCCGGGTCGAACGGCGGCGCGTCCCTGATCTCCTGCCGGGTCCGGTCGACGTGCACGACCCGGTCCAGGTGGTCGACGCGCTCCACGGTGCCCGCCGGCACCAGCACCTTCTGACCGAGGATCCACGGCCCGGTGTCCACCACCAGGTGTCCGGCATCCGTCTCGTCGCTCGCCTCGTCGATGGTGCCGATACGTCCGTCGCGGGCCTGCACGTGGTAGCCGACGAGGTCGACCGGGGTACCCGGACCGGGGGCGTCCGGACCGTCGTGCCCGCCGTCCGGGTCCTCGGACGGGCCGGTCGAGGGCGTGGCCTGTGTGTATCCGCCGGCCAGCGCGGACGGATCGCGCCAGGCCCAGGGGTTGAAGATCGAGGGTTGCACGGGTCACCTCCCTGTCCTCCCACTCAATGCCCGGCCCGCGGATGCGGGAAACGAGGGCCGGCTCTCCCGCCGGACGGCGGTCAGTGTCGGAATCGGCGGTGCCACCTCCGCTGACATACTCGGCAGTCATGGTGCTGTCGCGCGGGTGGTCCGCCTTCCTGGTCGGGGTCGGGGTCTGGACCTGGGTGATCTGGCCGAGGTTCGCGGTCGCGATCTGGCAGGACCCACGGTCGTGGGCGTCCGCCACGGTGGGCGACGGCGCGCCGACCAGTTTCCTGTGGGTGCACGCGCTTCTGATCGCCGCGTCGCTGGCCATCGGCACGACGGTCGGGGTGCTCGGCATCCGCGGTTGGCTGGTCGCTCGCCGAGGCGGAACGTCCTGAGCTGCGTAAACGCGTATCCGGCGCGAGTGTGACGCGGGACGCTACCCCCCGATTTGACGATCAAACCCACGGACGCGTAACTTTCTCTCTGCCAGCGCGGAACGGGGCAAACAGGGCGAAAGTCCTGAAGCCACGAACCGGGCCGGCAACCGGGCCAGCTAGGGGTTCGCTCCTGGAGGCGCGGTTCGGGCGGTGCCCACCTGATCTGCCGGGAGGCGGATTTGGTGCGGCGGAACCGACCGGGTAAGGTTCACGACCGGCAGGGCACCGGGCGCGACTGTGGGAGACCACAGCGGCCGGTCTGCCAAATCCGACGACCTGACGCAGCGGTTCGCTGCTGCGTGAGTGCGCCGGGACCAACCCGCACGAAGCACGACAGACCGGCACACACCGGTTTGACACGGCCGAGACGGTGAGGTAACGTAGTAAAAGTGCCCGGCGCGAGAGCGACGGGGACACAGAACGAAAAGCCCCGGGATGGGGCCCACGGGTTGGGCCTGCTGATCGGTGTGTGGTTGTTCTTTGAGAACTCAACAGGGTGCTTGTAAAGCCAGTGCCAATTATGATTTATACCCCGGACTGGCAGCCTGCTTTTGGTGGG